>JAFTGD010000008.1 GCA_017458065.1 Oscillospiraceae bacterium | reverse complement strand
GGGCCAGATTATCGACGTGGATAAAATAACCGCCGAGAACGGCGGCAGCGCCATTCAGGGCGGCAAGATTGCGTTGGAGCGCATCCGGGCATGTCTGGACAAGGGAATCAGCTTCACGCAGGAGACGACCCTCTCAGGCCGTAAGACGGAGCTGACAGCGCAGGAAGCGCGGGAGCGGGGGTATTCCGTCCGGCTCTTCTATGTGGGCCTTGACAGCGCTGAGGAGTGCTTGCAGCGCATAGAGAACCGCGTCGCGCACGGCGGGCATGATATACGCGAGGAAGACGTGCTGCGGCGCTTTGCGGGCCGCTGGGAGGCTGTGACGAAGGTTCTGCCCTATTGTGACGAGGCACACTTCTTCGATAACTATAACGGCTTTGTCGAGGTCGCCGAGTATGTCAACGGGGAACTGATTGTAAAGGGGAACAAGCTGCCCGCGTGGATTCAGGAATTCCGGCACTTTCTCCAGACAGCGAGAATATAACAAGAAACAGACCATAGAAGGATTGGGGAACTGCCCGAAGGCTCTCATGGGCATTCTCCTCAATATATTACTGAAATCTTCTGGAGATGATAGAGCGGACAATGAAACCCAGCCCCAGCACGACTACAATTATCACGATGTTCGTGCTGCTGCCGATCAGCGCCAAGATGCTTCTGTATGGCGCTTTGAAGAATGACAGAATCACAAATACGAGGCAGAGAATATTTACCGGTATGCATGGTGATTTCCCCCTACTGCTGTTCTTGTCAAGATTCATGTTTTGGACGATAGGAAAGTTAAGCATTTGTTTCTGATTGTCCGTTCTCTTGTTTGCGTAATGCTGCTAAAATATCATCACGAAGAAAGAGGTGGTACCGTGGCCCTGCGCGAATTTGGGGAACCCAAACAGTTGGAACAGTTTTTGCTCTCCCGTCTTGCCAAACGCGAGGTAACCGATATCGTACACAAATACGCTAAGCCCTATAAAGAACTCATGGCCTACTATCGCTGTGCAATGATGGAGGTATCCGCTAAGTTCAACGTGCTCAATGAGGAACTGTCTCTCCAATACGACCGCAATCCCATCGAAACCATCAAGACCCGGCTGAAATCACCAGAGAGCATTGTGGAAAAGCTGCAGCGCCGTGGCTATCCTCTGACCGTGGAAAGCATTGAGAACAACCTCAACGACGTAGCAGGCGTCCGGGTAATCTGCTCTTATACTTCAGATATTTACATGTTGGCCGATGCTTTTATCCGTCAGGATGATATTACGCTCCTATCGCGGAAGGATTATATTGAAGATCCGAAGCCCAATGGCTATCGGAGTCTCCATCTGATCGTGGAAATCCCCATTTTCCTACACGATGAAAAGCGGATGATGAAAGTGGAGGTGCAGTTTCGTACCATCTCCATGGACTTCTGGGCCAGTCTCGAGCACAAGATTCGCTATAAAAAAGAGCTTCCCGTCATTGAGGAAGTGGAAAAAGAACTCTATGAATGCGCCATCGTATCGGCGGAATTGGAGAACCGGATGGAACGGATCCAGAAGTTGGCTGACCAGTACCGATCATATGAGAAATGACCGATCAGCAGGGCGGCCGCCCATGGTAACGGCCGTCCTGCCCCGCACAGTTGCGGAATCCGTCGCACTCCTTACGGAAGTGTAGAACCAGAGTATCGTCAAACATCCGCAGCCTCAACGGATCAAACCAAGGGGCTTTACTTTGGTCAATATCTCTAAACTTACACCTGCACAAATTGCAGAGTTGGCATTCACCGATGAAGAACGGGAACAGCTTAGAAAAGCTCGTATGATGCCGATCACATACGACGGGGACTGCCCTCCTGTGACGCCGGAACGGGCCAGAAATTTCCGAAGAGCAAATTCTCTGCACCCCGCGAACTGAATACGATGTTAAATCCCCTGATCAAAAGCAACGATCAGGGGATTTATATTGGGTAGTACAGGTGTTAATCCGATTGTTCTGGGCCATGCCTAAATTCACGGAAGAAGAGCTTCACCATGAGCTGGAAAAACCGCTGAGCTATTACGCACAGCGTGATCGTGGGTACATTGGTGATAGAGTGTGCCGAACAATCTTGACGAGGCAAAAGGACCAGAAGAAAACTCTTACACGCTGAACGCCGAAACTCTTTAGCATAGTTTCAGCAATTATTTCAGTTTTCTTGCATTTGATTCTACCCCCTGCTATAATTCTGGCGAAACATCAAGCTCGGGACGGAGAGGATGGATGACGCGTGAGCTCTGAAAACAGCCGGTTATCCCGCAAGACGGGCGGCACGGTTACATGCAAAAGCTGCGGTGCGGATTACGCCGCGGACATTCCGAACTGTCCCTACTGCGGGACGATGAACCTCCCCGCCGCGGAAGAGGAATACATGAGCGGGTTGGAATCCATACGCGGCGATCTGGAGGACCTGGGCAGGCTGGCCCGGCTGAAAAGCAGGGCACGTATGAAAAAAGCCTTCAAGCGGCTGCTGATCATCGCAGTGATCTTCGCCCTCGCGTTTACCGCGGGATACGCCGTGTATATAAAACGGGCACGGGATCAGGCCGAAAGGGAAAAAGAGGAATACCTGTGGCAGCGGGAGTACTTCACGCGACTGGATGCCTGTTATGATGCTGGCGACTTTGACACGCTCTGCACGCTGTATCAGGAAGCTTCCCTGGAGGGACACGATGTCTGGCAGTATAAGCACCGTGCTTTCTGCGAGTATCTGGTCACGCTGAACGATGCGGAGCTTTCTTTGCGGCTGCTGGAGAACGGCGACGGCGATCTCGAGATCCTCTTCGTAGACGAGATGGAACTCTATACGCTGGAGCGCCAGCCCGATCTCAGCAAAGAAGAGCGCAAACTGCTGGAAGAGCGGCGCGCGCCGCTGTTGGAGGATTTCAGAGCCCGCTTCCCCATGACGGACGAAGAGTTCGATGGGCTGCGCAAAATCCTGAACAAAAACGGCTTCATGCCGTATAAGGAAGCAAGAGAATTCCTCAGAGAGAAGGGAATGATTGAATGAAATGCCCATACTGTGGCGGAGAAGTCGGTCTGGAAGAACGTCTCTGTCCCTACTGCGGAAGGCCGAATGAACAGGCACAGCGCCATCATCAGGATATGGCGCACTACAAGATGCGTTATGCCGCGACCGAAGCCGATGTCGCCGGAAAGGCGGAGAGCTATGCCAGGGCCGTGCCGCGCATCGTGGCAATCGTGCTGATGCTGATTGCTTCCATCGCGATGTGGGTGATTGCGGCAAACCTCTATTCGTATCCCGAGAACACGCGCCGCCGCGCGGCGGAGAAAAATCCGCAGCCCGTCATCGAGACGCTGGAAGGCTACCTGGCGGAACGGAATTACATGTCGTTCGCCTCTTACTTCGACTACTACGACCTGCGCACATATGATACACCCTTTGAGGCTTATTCCGATCTGCGCTGGTGCGCGGACTGTTATCAGGCCTTCATGGTTGAGACGGAAAGCCTGTTTCTGCACACAGACCGGGAAAAATGGGTTCGATACAGCGCTTCCAGCGACATCCAGCGCCTGTGCCGGGAACTGAATGAATTTCTCGAATATGCTGACCGCGCCGAAAAAGAATGCGAGAATGAAACCCATCTCGCCTGCGTGAAAGACATGCGTTCCGATGTTGATAACGTCCTGCGGCTTTATCTGGGCTTGGGCGAGGATGAAATGGAAAATTTTCTGACGCTTTCGGAAACCCGGAAGGCCGCCTGGGTGGAGGAGGTGCTTCTCGGTGCGTGAAAAAAGAGCGAAGACGGGGAACCCCCTGGGGATCGGGCTTCTGAATGTGCTCATGATCGTGATGTCTTTCGTCCTGCTTGTTTCCGTCATCCACCTGGTCGGCGAGATGCGCAGCGCCTTTATCCGCGACCGCTATCACAGCATGGAGTACACGATACGCGACGGCGACTATGGCGAGATGGTGAACATTTACTATCGCTGGCACTATGACGTGGAGCCTTTCCCCACGCAGGACGAGGAGGAGTATATGCTTGCCGCGTATACCGACGCTGCATTTCGGCACCAGCTTTTCGAAGCGGCCGGCGACGACGAGATGGCCGTTCGCCTTGAGCGGCAGATGGAGCAGGCGCGTGAGAGAGCCGGCTCGCTGTCGGGTTCCGCGGACGAGGTAGACCGGCTTCTGGAGAACATCACACTGTACAGATAACCCAATCCCGAAAAACACGGACAAACGCAACCGTCAAAGTGCGATTTGCGAAAGCGTTTGTTTCGCTGATACTCTAAAGCAAGAAATCACCGGAGGGCTGACATGTCTGCCATTCGTTCATTTGTACGCCGCGAACCTGTTTTGTTTATTGCAGCTCTCGCAGCAATCATTACCTGTTTTCTCGTTCCTCCTGACGCCAGTTACCTCACCTATCTGGATTTCCGTACACTGTCGCTCCTGTACTGTCTGATGACGGTGGTAAACGGACTGCGCCAGGCGGGTTTATTCTCTCATCTGGCGCATACGCTCTGTGAGCACGCCGCCAATCTTCGCGCGATTGCCATTCTTCTGGTTTTACTCTGTTTTTTTACCTCCATGCTGATCACGAACGACGTCGCCTTGCTGACCTTCGTCCCCTTCGCAGTCGTTGTCATGGGGATGGCGCATCATCAGCGCGAGCTTGTTCATGTGGTCGTGCTGCAGACAGTCGCAGCCAATCTCGGAAGCATGCTGACCCCTGTCGGAAACCCGCAGAATCTGTATCTCTATTCCTTTTATGACATGGGGTTTGGCGAATTCCTGAAAGTCACGTTTCCTGTATGGGCTCTGTCTCTGGCGCTTCTTCTCGCCCTGTGCCTGATCTTCCGAAAAGATCATCTGGATCTGTTTCTCGGGGAGGAACCGGGAATGGAGCGGACGCCGATTTTGATCCATGCGGTTCTTTTTCTTGTCTGTCTCTTGGTTGTTCTTCGGCTCATTCCCTGGTATGTGATGCTACTGACCGTCCTTGGCGTATTGCTGTTCTGTGACCGCAAACTCCTTCTCAAAGCCGACTTCATGCTGCTTCTGACCTTCGTGGCGTTTTTTGTCTTCTCTGGGAATCTTGCCCGGATCGAGTCGGTTTCTTCCGCAATCCGGAGACTGATGGACGGCCGGGAGTATTGGATGTCGCTGTTGACCAGTCAGGTCATCAGCAACGTTCCCGCAGCCCTGCTCCTGTCCGGGTTCACAAAGCGATCCCATGCAATCCTGCTTGGCGTAAACATCGGCGGTCTCGGCACCCCGATTGCAAGCCTTGCCAGTCTCATCAGCCTGAAACTCTATTCTCATTCAGAGCATGCAAGCACAGGCCGCTTTCTGACCGAATTTCTTTTCGCAAACATCGCTTTGCTTCTTCTGCTGTCCTGTTTGGCTGTGTTGATTCTGAGACCTTAGATTGCCCTGTCAGCTGATGAGAGCGGCGCTTTTTCTGTACTCTGCTATGCAAGTGGGACCTTTTCGCCGACAGATTCAAGGTTTCCAACCTTATCGGTATCTTTCTTGAGGGAGACTGCCCATGGAATATGCATTTATCTTTTTTCTGATTTTCGGCGTTCTGATCATTTTCGCCGGCTGTTCCCTCTACTTCTCCAAAGATCCTCGTCGTTCTGTCTTCTTTGCAAGGGTTCGGGAAAAACAAAACCGGGAAGACGCGCAAAAGACGGCAAAAGAAATCGCGGTTGCCCTGTTTGGTGTCGGCGCCGCTATTATCGTTTACTGTGTCATTGGATTCATTCGTGGCGTATAGCAGATGGTATCAAATTGCGAATACATGATTAACAGATTTGATGTATACTTTAGGAAGGTATTGGTAGAAAGACAAGTTTTGATTATCTTTTGAAATCCTCGCAAGCTTTTCTAAGAAGCCCAATAATCACGCGTTTTCAAGGCTTTTTATCTTGCGACTTATCTTTTGAATATCTTTTGAACTCTCTTAAGCTACTTCGTAATGCAGTCTCGTTTGCTTGCAAAGGCAAATAATTGCTGAACTTATCAAAGCGTTGCTAGTTATGGCAGTGATCAAGATACCACGCATGATACCATGCATGATGCCACGCATGATGAAAAAGAAGAATCCCTGATCGCATACTGTTCTGAAGAAAGGACCAGAGAAGAAATCGGAAATATTACCGTAGAAGTAGCTGGGGAAATTCGAATCCTTCCCCGCAACCAGATTGAGACAAACGGAGACATATGGCGACTTATGACGACATACGGAGACATATGGCAAGT
Source organism: Oscillospiraceae bacterium (assembly GCA_017458065.1). Taxonomy (GTDB): domain Bacteria; phylum Bacillota; class Clostridia; order Oscillospirales; family Oscillospiraceae; genus Limivicinus. The sequence goes on along the minus strand of JAFTGD010000008.1, from coordinate 9,594 downwards.
CCCTCCCCCTGCAATATAAGCACGGAAGAAAGCGGACAGCCTTATATACCGCTCGCAAAACAGCAAGTTATCAAATCAGATTTCACAAATATTTTAATTTCTGCTTTGATAACTTGATTTTTTCTTGAGAAGAATGGTATTATATAGGCAACGAATCTTGCGGAGGTCATTTTTATGCAACTCTTTCGACGGGAGAATTATCTGAAAAAGGTTCGCGGCTTTTACCATGCTACCGACATCATCAAGGTCATCACTGGCGTACGCCGCTGTGGAAAATCCAGTCTCATGCAAATGATAGCAGAAGAACTGTGGGAAGGCGGCGTGAAGAAAGAGCAAATCGTCTTCCTCAATCTTGACAAGCGCAGATATCGTAAAATCAAGACCGCCGACCAACTTGATGAGGTGATCGCATCCTTTCCAAAGAGCACAGGCATCACCTATCTGTTTATTGATGAGATCCAAAACGTGAAGGGCTTTGAGGAGGTCATTAACGCCTATCGGGAAGAAGGCGACTATTCGATCTTTATCACCGGATCCAACTCCTATCTCCTCAGCGGTGAGCTGGCCACCAAGCTGACCGGCCGCTATGTTGAGACAGAGTTATTCCCCCTGACCTTTGACGAATACCTAGAGATGAAAGCCTTTTATGGGCAGAGTGTTGACGCCAACCTGTCTATAGAACTGAACCGGTTTATTTTGGAAGGCGGATTTCCACGAACGATCCTTCTGGATAATTTAGCAGACAAGCGAAGCTACACGGAGAGCGTCGTCAATGAGATCTTTGAGAAGGATATCCGTAAACGCGTAAAAATCAAAGACAAAGAGGCTTTTGAGGCCGTGCGCCATTTCATTATCAATAACTTCGGCGCGACGACCAGCATCAGTAGTCTGCAGGAGGCTCTTGTAAAAAACGGGTTGAACATTACGCGGGCAACGGTAAGTAAGTATATCTCTGTTCTTGTCAATGCAAAGATTCTCTATGAGTGCGACCGATTTGATATGAAGTCCAAACGCGCGTTAAAGGGAGAGAAAAAATACTATCTGTCGGATTTGAGTTTTTATTTCTGCGATAACACGGACAATAGGATCAATTACGGCCCTGTACTGGAAAATGTCAGTTTCTTCTACGCCAGAAGTCGCGGATATAGCGTCAGCGTCGGCAGGATCGGAACACTGGAATGTGATTTCATCCTCCGCAATCGGGATGCCGATTATGCTTACCTGCAGGTGGCTTATACGATCGCGCAGAGCAAGGAAACCGAGGATCGGGAATACAGGCCTTTGGAGAAGGTCGGTGATAATTACCCCAAGTATCTGTTGACGACGGACTATCTACTACAAAAGCGTAGTGGGATACGACACGTCAATCTGATGGACTTTATGAAAGCCGGGTCGGAGTTTTAACTTTTTATATGACAGAGGAGACACAGCAAATAGCGTCCGGTCAGAACAGGAGAAAAAAGGGATACAACAGAGTTCGCCAAATTGCTATATGAGCCAAAGGTTCCATCTTCCCTTCCTGTAGAAGTGGCGCAGAAGATCTATGAAGCATAAAAACCCTATGCCTGTCCCCTATCCGGTTGAAATAGCTTCGTAACCGAATACTTGACATGGCACAAGGAATTGGGTATAACTCAATTATACAAACGAAAAACCAAACTGATACGAGGTGACCAATTATGAAGCGCTCTCCTCTCCCCCGCGCATCAAGGCTCTTCGCCCTGCTTCTGAGCATCGTCCTGATGGTCTGTCTGCTGACCGGCTGCACCGTCCCCCTGACAGGGCGAAATCTGCTTGCAGCCTCGCTTGGCCCCACAGCGGTCTCCATCTTCACCAACTCCGCTCAGGTCCAGACCGACACCGCAGGCGCCTCACTCCCCTGCTACTATGACACCGCCACCGGGATCTACTACTACGTCTGCGAGGACCTCAACAAGGTCAGTCCCACCGAGTATGCTTATACCCTGCGCGTTTTCTATTTTCAGAACGGCGTTGCCCGGACCCGGACTCTCGCCACCCGCACCGTGCTCTACAACAGCGCCGGACAGGCCTTCACCAGCTGCCGGGATTATGCGGGCAATTCCATCACCGATACGGATTATGCCAATTATGCCGACCGGACCTTCGCCAACTATACCAAGGTGACGCTCTCTCTGGACAGCGGATCGATCACGGCAGTTCCGTCGACACCGGCAGCTCCGACCCCGACCCCGATCCCCACGCCTGCCCCGACTCCGGTCCCCACGCCGGGGAATTACAGCGGTCCTGCGCCGGTGATCACCAAGAATCCCACCAGCGAATCTCTTTCCACCGGCGGGACCACCTGGTTTATTGCTCACGCCCAGAATGCCAGCCGCCTCACGTGGCAGGCGGTGAGTCCCGAGGGGTTAGTCTATACCATGTCGGAAGCCCTCTCGATCCATCCCGGTCTCATTCTGGAAAACCAGGCCAATGACACGCTGGCCGTGCGCAATGTTCCGCTCTCTCTCAACGGCTGGGGCTTCCAGGCCCGTTTCGAGGGGACAGGCGGGGTGGCCGTCAGCTCCGCGGCCTATATCTATGTGGGCGATTTTGTTGCCTCGTACCAGAGTGTCCTGGCTGCCTACCGGGCGGCCTATCAGGCGGGCGGTCACACGGCACAGTACGCCGCGAGCAACGGTCTGAGCCCGATGATCTCTCACAGCGCTCATGTGGGCTACGCTTTCAAGGATCTGAACAAGGATGGAACACCCGAGCTCTTCATCGGCGGACTCAACACAGACGATACGGCCCGCACCATGGTCTATGACGTCTATACGCTGATTGACGGAACCCCCACCCGCCTCGCCGTCTCGTCCGAGCAGGATCGCTTCTACCTCTGCACAGACAGCGCTCTGCTCAACCAGGGCTCCCGCGGCTCCGGACTCACCCACTGCTTCGTCTACCGCTTTGCCAACAACCGTCTGTCTCCTGTCGAAGGCTATATGAGCTGCTTTACCGGCAGTGCAAAAGACGGTTACTATTACCAGCAGGGCGCCTATTCCCCGGAACCCCGTGACGGCGATGTTCCGCTGTCGGCGAACACCTTCAATGCCCGGGTGCACGAGCGGGAGAACACCGTATTTGTATTGATCCTGACGCAGATTGCCTGAGCCCGGGGATCAGATGATATTTTTCCAATGATCAAAACCAGGAATCGGGAGCTTCGCTTTGGTGCGGACCTCCCGATTCCTGTTATCATCTTTCCTTATTTATCCTGCGAGGCAAAATAGTGTTCCGCTGCATACTGATAGTGTTCTTCAAACCTGCTGATTGCCTCGCGGACCACCTTTTTTGTCGGGAAAAACAGATCGTAAGCGTGAAACCAGTCCGGATAGACATCGACCTCGGCTTCAACGCCGGCATCTTTTAGATGGTTAACATAATCTGTCGTCTCGCAATAGAAGGGTTCCAGATCCCCCACATAGGTGTAACAGGGCGGCAGGCCGCGATAGTCTGTGCAGCGTGCCGGAGCCGCATAGCAGGAGACGAGTTCCGTTCCGTAGGCATCCCGCAGGTAGCGTTTCCATGCCTTGCGGTTGCGCTTGGTGTTCCAGTTCGGCGCGTGATTATCCGCCGATGAGGGCGTGTCCCGGTCATCCAGCATGGGGTATAGCGGCATCTGGAACGCGATGCTCACCTCTCCGCGGTCGCGGGCGAGCATGCAGAGGGCAGCTGCCATTCCCCCGCCCGCGCTCTCTCCCCCGACCATGATCTGGTCTGAACGTACTCCGAGTTCTTCCGCGTGCTCCTTGAGGTACAGCAGCGCGGCATAGCAGTCGTGGAGCGCCGCCGGGTAGGGGTGTTTCTTTGAGAGGCGGTAATTCGGGGCCACAAGCACAGCGCCGTACTTCACCACCAGTGACAGCGCTCTTGTGGCGAATATGTCCTTGGCGGATCCGGACTGATAGCCGCCTCCGTGGATCCAGAGCACACCGGGGACTTTTTCGGTGCGGTGTTCCAGCGGGCGCAGGATCAGAAGCTTGATTTTATGCTGTCCTACCGGGATGACACGCTTTTCGGTTGTAAACAGGTGTCTTGGCATTTGGTGTCCTCAGAAGAAAAAGCGCCGCTGCAGCTCGTTCCGCAGGGAGGGGATCATCCCCGCGATCAGCAGGAACAGACCTGCCGAAGCGAAGCCCGCGAACGAATAGAGGCTCCAGCGGAACATCGTGACGCCAAAGCTCAGATGCTCGAAGAATTCCACCAGCACGGTAAACACGCCCATGACGATCAGAAATCCGCCGAAGATGAAAAGCCGTCCGCCCCTGACATACTTCAGCAGGCAGATCATCGCCGTGGAGATGAGGCAGCTGATGAGGATCAACGGCATGGCAAAGCTCAGAAACCAGTGCCCGCCGGTTTTGACACAGATATACAGCACATAGAGAGCAGCCACGGCGTGGTCAATCGGGACAAAGACTTCCCCCCTCGGCACATGAAACCAGAGCGGCAAAACCGCAACCACATAGAAGAGCAGGAGGCCGAGGATCACATAACCGCCCCAGCGAAGCGCTCCGTAAAGCTGCAGACAGACGATCAGCGTCACGATGATGACTACTGCGCAGAGTAAGGTCATCGCGACCGCGCCGGCCAGATTTGACTCCCGGTAATGCTTCGGAAAGCTGTCGGGAAAGGCGTGGTCCTGTTCTATTTTCCCGGGATTCCAGACGGGTGTCTGACAGAGCGGGCAGTTCTCCACGCCGTCCTGCAGTCTGACCCCGCATTTTACACAATACATTCTTTATCTCCTGTTGCTCTCGATATCCACCGCAATCCCCAGCTCCACCAGGCGGGAGAAGAAGCGCCGTTCCAGTTCCGACTCCCGGATGTTGCGGATCATATTGATATACGTCTTCCCTCCGAAGCTCATCACCGAGCAGTTGTTCGGATAACTGCGCTGCGGCCCGATGATAAACTCCATTCGCTCGATATACGGGAGCATCTCAGCCGGGAGGCTGAGCCCCGTAATATTGGATATGTTGATGCTGCCGCCGCTCTCTCCGCTCCGGCGGTACACCCCGTCCATCACAAGGTTCTTGAGCGAGACCGGGGCCAGCCGTAATATGGTCAGCTCCTGGGGCTGGACATTGGCGGCAATCATCCCTGCCATGTTCTGCGGGGTCGCAAAGGCGCGGAGCTGATGATAAATGGTCCGGCACAGCTCTTCAAGGCTGTAATCGCCGTAACGGGGATCCGCACCGATGTTCAGGACAAGAGAGAAGTTCCGCAGCGTTTTGCTTCCGTACAGGCGGCGCAGATCCACCGGGATGGTAATTTTGACCGGTCGCTGCCGTTTTCGCTGCCGCTCTGCATTCTGTATTCCGATGATGCTCTCCGCCATGACCGCTGCGAGAAACGCCGTGGCGGATACGCCGCAGCGATGCACCGCATCCAGCAGCGCCTGCGTTTCGACGATGCCGGTGGTCAGATGCTTGAATCCGTCCTGCTCCCTGATACCGTGGAGGCGATAAGACGCTTCTTCTTTTCGGCCGGAGGCAACTTCGGCCGCGTTTTTCAGGAAGCTGTCCTCCAGCTCCTCCCCCGGCGGGTCCTGGAGCAGATCCTTGATCAGCTCGTTCCGCGGGATCAGCAGCCCGTGTTTGAGCTCCAGATAGCGGGCAACCAGATTGCTCAGGAAAACGCTGCCTCCGTGCCCATCAGTCAGGGAGTGGAAGAACTCGACCGCAATCCTGTTTTTATATACGAGCACTCTCATGCAGTTTTGCTTCAGTTCCCTGCTGCTCATGAAGGTCAGCGGGTAGGCATAGTCGTTCTGCACCAGCACTCGTCTGGCGCTCTCCTCCAGATAATACCAGAAGATGCCTTTCCGCAGCGTCACAAAGTATGATGGGAAGCGGTGCCTCAGGTCGTCCACAGCATGCTGCAGGACCTCGGTGTCGACCGGTTCCTTCAGGGTTGCCGAGACGCGAAACACGTTGCACCAGTCACGGCGCGCAGTTGCCGGGAAGATCAGGGCCGCCGTGTCAAGCCGGTACCATTTTTTCTGCATGCTGGTCCTTTCCGTGAGTCAGCAGAACTGCTCACCAAGCGACGAAAGTCCCCCCGGAGTCCATGGAACTCCGAGGGGCTCAGTGGTGGAGATGAGGGGAGTTGAACCCCTGTCCGAAAGCACTTCAACAGAAACTTCTCCGGGCGCAGACGGTAATTTGCATTCCCTCGCCCCAGCGCATGCCGTCATGCTCAGGGACTTGGTAGCTTCATGATTCATGATATGCGCAAAGCTTAGCATATGCACGTTCACCACTTGTCGACGCCTCATCCCAGGCCGTGGTCCTCCCGGGTGAGACGCTCACTGCTTAGGCAGCGAGGAGAACAGCGTTATCGTCGTTCTTTAATTTATAAGAGTGCCCATTTTAAAGATGGTAGGCGCATCTGCCCGCTATTTCTGCCTCTATACCCCCGTCGAAACCGGTACATCCCCATAGAAGGGGGAAATGATATAATTAAGAATATTATATACAGATTCCCCGTCGAAGCCGCTGCATCCTTTTAGAAGGTAAAAGGATATAATATTAAGAATATTATATACAGATTCCCCGTCGAAACCGCTCCATCCTTTTAGACGGTAAAAGGATATAATATTGAGAATATTATATCCAGTTTCCCCGTCGAAACCGGTACATCCCTTTAGACGGTAAAAGGATATAATATTGGGATATTATATACGGTTTTCCCCGTCGAAACCGCTTATACTTTCTCCGGTTCGGGATACTCGACGCCGAAGGTCTCGACCGTGACCTTCTTCATCACCTGGGGCGTGCGCGGCTTGTCGTTGTAATCCGTGCGGACATTGGCAATGGTGTCCACCGCCTCGATGCCTTCGGTCACGCAGCCGAACGCGGCATACTGCCCGTCCAGATGCGGAGAATTCTCATGCATGATGAAAAACTGGCTCCCGGCGGAATTGGGCGCCATGGTTCTCGCCATGGAGAGGACGCCGCGGTCGTGCTTCAGGTCATTCCGGAAGCCGTTCGCTGTGAACTCGCCCTTGATGCTGTAGCCGGGGCCGCCGACACCGACGCCCTTCGGGTCGCCGCCCTGGATCATGAATCCGGGGATGACGCGGTGGAAGATCACGCCGTCATAGAAGCCCTTCTTCACCAGGGAGATAAAGTTGTTCACGGTATTGGGAGCAATCTCCGGATACAGTTCGGCCTTGATGATATCGCCGTTTTCCATTTCAATGGTAACAATCGGATTTGGCATAGTCTAACGATTCCTTTCTTTCATTACTCGATCGATTTCTCGTTTGGATTCTCTTTCCGCATCGCTCTCCCGCTTGTCATGCAGCTTTTTGCCCTTGCACAGACCAAGCTCGACCTTCACCCTGCTGTCTTTAAAATACAGCGAGAGCGGAATCAGCGCAACGCCGTCCTGCATCACACGGCTCTGCAGCTTCATGATCTCACGCTTATGCATGAGCAGCCGTCTCGGCCGCACCGGGTCGCGGTTGAAGATATTCCCGTGTTCATAGGGGCTGATGTGCATCCCCCGCACGAAAAGCTCTCCGTCCTTTACGGTGCAGAAACAATCCTTCAGGTTTACCTGTCCTGCCCGGATCGACTTCACTTCCGTCCCGGCCAGTTCAATCCCCGCTTCAAAGCGTTCGAGGACAAAATATTCATGAAAAGCCTTGCGGTTATCCGCGATTTTTTTGATCCCCAGCTGCTTTGGCAAAACGCTCCCCTTCTTTCGCGGTGTATCATATCACACCGGGGCAAAAATGAAAAGACTTTTTTACTGCTTCGGTTCCGTCGCCTGCTTCTGCGCCGGCTCCTGGACGGGCTTCGTGACCGTCTTTGGTTTGGATCTCCAGACCGGCCTTACCATGGCTTTTTGTCCGGGTTTCGGCGTCAGTTTTGCCGCATCTGTCTGTCCCGGTCCTCGAGCCGGCTTTGATGCCGGCTTCGGTGTAAACTCCGGCAGCACGCAGGCGAGTTCAGCCGTCGCAATCGCAGCGGTCACGGCCGAAGACCAGCTGATTCCGCGGCCCATGCGGTACAGCAGCACTGCCGCCGAGATCGCAAAGGCCTGGCAAAGCAGCGTCGCAAGCACTACCAGCACCCGGTTCGGGCCTGTCCCAAAGCTTGCCAGCGCCCCGATCAGCGCAAGGATCGCACAGAGGAACATCAGCATGCTCGCGTCAAAACGGTCTCTGTAGTTTTCCTCCGTCTGTTTTGTGAGCGCGGAGAGCCATGATCCGGAGGCCGTCAGCAGATCTGCGCCGGACTCGGTTCCCTCCTTGATCTCTGGACGGGAGAGCAGTGCAAGCCGGATGCTTTTTTCCCGGTCTTCCCGCTCCTTCTGTGTTTCCGCCTGTTTTGCGGAGAGCTGGAGTTCCTTTTCCTGCCGGTCGAGGCTGCGTTTCTCCCGATCCAGTTCTTCAGCCTTTTTCTGCTGCTTCTCCTTTTCGGCCAAAAGCTGCGCTTCGCCGTCGGCAAGCGCCGCCTCGCCTTCTTCGATCTGAGCTGCAATTTCATCTAGAGAGTCTTGAGAAATATATCCAAGATTATTATTCATTTGATTTTGAGCATTAGAAAGATAATTGTCTAATGCATCACTCAGCGAATAGACATTGTTAATAGATTCTTCTATCGCCGGTTGAGCGCTTTCAATCGCTGTTTCAGCTGCTTGTATTTCCAAGTTATATACAATATAACGCGAAAGGAACTCATTGTAATAGTCGATCAAAGCATTCTGCTCTTCCCGGCTCATATCATCTGTATGATAACTTGAACTCGCAACACTATCTAATTCACTTTGTAATTCATCGATCGCTATAATCGCTTTTCTGAGTTGTTCTATAAGCCCCTCTATGTCGTTAATTTCTATGTTCTCTGACCCGATTATTCGATATAAACTGTCTATTAGATTCTCATCTAACTCAATGTTTTCAAATTGCGTCAACAAATCATCCACATTAGGAACTAAACTGGATGGAATCTGTATGTCAGCTTCATTAATTGCCGATTCCAGAATCACAGTTTGCTCTTTTAGTTCATCCATTGTAACAGTTAAACTATTTAAGTCATCAATCAAGTTGCTGATATCATCCTTCAATTCACCTAAAGCTTTACTAAGATCCTTGGCACTTGTAGAAATATTTGCCATTTCTGCTTGGCCAGTGTTCGGAGAAGTAGGCGTTGGCTCCTCTGGATTTATTTCTGGATTATTATTAGTTGCTCCCCTTTGAGCCTTACCAGTCTCCTCTGTAATATCATTTGTATCCTCATATTGATCAATTGTGTCGGTTTTATTCTCCGTGCCAAGAGAATTATCAACAAAAACATCATTTGTAACATTTGCACTATCTGTTACATTACCGCTATCTATTCCATTTCCACTGCCAATTGAACTTTCAATATCTGTTCTGGTTTCATTATCAATTAAGCTAACTCTATTAATTTCAGTTTCACTATCGGTTGTACTTCCGTTATCAATTTCGGTTTGACTATCGGCTGTGTTCCCGTTATCAATTCCGGTCTGTCTATCGGCTGTGTTCCCGTTATCAATTCCGGTCTGTCTATCGGCTGTGTTCCCGTTATCAATTCC
>JAFTGD010000078.1 GCA_017458065.1 Oscillospiraceae bacterium | reverse complement strand
TTCTCAGGGTCTTTCGCAAGTCGTTGACAAGGTTGCGAATATTATGTTTTGCTTTCTCCAAATCATCTTTGTCTTCCCAAAGAGCCGTTGCGATCTCCTCCGCCGTACAGGATTTGCCTTTTCGATCTACAAGAAAGGCCAGCAGTTCCTTCGTTCTGCGTCGTTGAAACAAAAGCGGTTCTCCTCGCCAGAACACCTCAAAAAAGCCAAAACATTGGACATACAGCGTCTGCGGATTCGGTCTCAGGGTATGTGGAATCTGATCCAGTTCTTCCCGAATTGCCGCGGCATCAACCGGCTTCATAATATAACCATGCGCGTGCACTCGATAGGCCTCCAGGGCGTACTGGTCATAGCCCGTCACAAAAATGATCCGTACGTTCGGCACAGCTTCTTTCAATTTCGCTGCGAGTGTAAGTCCGCTCATCCCCGGCAGCTCAATATCCGAGAACACCACATCGGGCTGCTTTCCCAAGTTTTGCAGTGCCTCCGTTACATCTGCCGCAGTGGAGAAACCATAGATTTCCGCCTCGGGTTCCGCTTCCTGAATCGCTTCCTGCAGCATCCGCAGCATTTTGGGTTCATCATCTATGGCAAAAATACACATTTCAGACGCCCTCCTTCGGTATCATGATTACCGCTTTCGTTCCTACTCCGGGCGCAGAATCAATACGCAGGCTGCCTCCGGCAACACGCTGTAATCTCTCCCTGACATTTGCAAGCCCTATATGGGATTGCCCGTCGCACTTCTCCTGATTGGGGTCGAAACCCGGCCCGTCATCCTCAACTGTGATCTCATAATGATCCTCATACTCCTGAGATGAGATCGCAACCGTCCCGCGTCCGCTCGGTTTTCCCCTGACACCGTGGCGTACCGCATTTTCAGCCAGCGGCTGCAGAGTGAGCGTCGGGATCCGAAACTCGGTACAATTCAGATCATAACTCACCTGGAGGGCATCCTCATATCTCAGCTGCTCCAGCTCCAGATAGAGTTTTGTATGTTCCAACTCCTGTGTGAATGAAACGGTTCTGTCCTTTGTGATCGAATCCATGTTCCCCCGAAGGTATCTTGAAAATTGAGCTACTGCTTTTTCGGCAGCAACGGAATCGGTTTTACAAAGGCTCTGGATCGCCCCAAGAGTATTATACAGAAAATGCGGCTGAATCAGGCTGAGCATAATATCAATTCGAAGCTGCTCATTCTCTCGAACCTGTTGGTAGTACCGCTCAGACTGGTCAAGCCAAATGTAGTTGAACATGAATACCGCTGCTACAGAGGAACCGAGCAAAATCATGTAAATCCCATAGAAGAACATCTGGAGCAGCATGGAAATCATGGGGATGATGATGTAAATACCAAATGCGAGACGCTGTTTTGAGGACAATTTCTTTCTCCTGCGCCAAAGAGCGATGACATTGACCGCCATAATAAGTACCGGAGGAGCAAGCAGCAGAGGATACAAAGGTCCGCGCCGATACACATTGCTGTCGTCGATGCTGTAGATCACGGTGGAAAACTGCGTATAGATCAACAACCCGACATATATAATCCAGAGCACTGCAACAGTGTGAAAAAGTCGGCTTCCTTTCCAATCCGTCTCGCCGCTTGACCGGAGCAAAAAAAACTGTGAGAAGCAGCATGAGTAATGATGGCAGAAGCGATTCCCAAAACAGACTAAAGCGGAAACCCCTTGCATGCGTCAGGTCGGAATATATCGACATAACCTGGCCGGTCAGATTGAAAACGGCAATGGCAACCATGATACTGAAAAAAGCAATAAAAAGCTTTTTTGCCCATTGCTCAAAATGCGGACTGATCAGCACCTGCATCAGCCCTAAAGCACTGATGATCAGTCCTGCAATGCCGATGTTTGAATTTAAAAGGAATTCTTCCATCTTGGTTTGCTCCACGCTATTCTTGTTTTTTCGCTTAAAAAAGGAAAATAAAACAATAGGTTTTCATGTAAAGACAGGCGGTATTGCTCTCTGCAGCGCTGCCTCTGTGCACTCTATCTGACAACATGGAAATGTTTTGTTATTGTAAAGGCTCAAACGCTCAAAAACGTCTCATCAGGTCTTGGCTCTCGTAATAAAACCTTCAAAACCTTTTCCGCAGATTCTGTTATTATCTTTTCCATTTTCGTTGAAAAAGAGAGCCATTCCTTTTCTTGGAATTGCCCTCTTTTTCATATTTTTTCGGTTTTTATGCAAAGGCTTTGTCTGCCCAGTGGGCGTCCTTCAGCAGTTCCCTGCCGACGCCGATCAGGTCGGCTGCGCCGGCTTCAAGCAGCGCTTCCGCCTCGGCAAGCGTTTTCACGCCGCCGGTGAGCATAACCGGGATAGACACCGCTTTTTTGATTGCGGAGGAAGTCTCGCGGAAGTACCCCGCTTCGGTATGTCCCGGGAGCAGGTAGCGGCACATGCCGCCGGAGACGTCGATCATATCAACTCCCGCTTCCTCCAGCAATGCGCCGGCGCGGGCGCTGTCCTCAAAAGTGTTGCCGCCTTCCCGATAGTCGCATCCGCCGAGACGTACAGAAATGGGCGTTTCCCTGCCGACAGCGTCTCTGACCGCTTCAACCACTTCCATATGGAACC
>JAFTGD010000077.1 GCA_017458065.1 Oscillospiraceae bacterium | reverse complement strand
ACCGAGCCGGTATTGCAGATCGGGTACACGCCGATGACCGTTTTCAGATCGATCACTGCGCTTTCCATCGGCCTCTACCTCCCACCTCAATGATTCTCTGGTTCCTGCTGCCCCGGAAGGCAAGCCCGGCATCCTTCTCAGCTTCAATAAACGGTCCGTCCACCACCACGTCCACATACCCAAGTATCGGAGATAATCGGATATCTTCGAGACGGTATCCGGTATAAAGCCACACATCCTTTTCCGGGAGCGTCACCCGAATCCGCTTGAGGAGTGGGAGAAGGGCTCTCTGGTTCTCCGGCTCCATCGGGTCGCCGCCGAGTATAGAAAGACCCTGAATCCACGAGGGACGCAGGGCCTTGATGATTTCCTTTTCGGTTTTCCTGGTGAACAGCTCGCCGTATCCGAAATCCCAAGTCTCCGGGTTGAAGCAGCCGGGACAGTGGTTTCGGCAGCCGGAGACGAACAGGCTCACCCTTACTCCGGAGCCGTTGGCGATGTCCACCTTTTTGATCCCGGCATAGTTCATAGATGCAGCACCCTTTCTGCGATCTCCTGTGTCCTGCCCTGGTTGAAGAAGTTCGTCCCCAGGTAGCCGCAAACGCGCCGACACACGTTCATCCGCTTCTCATCCCGGTTGCCGCAGTTGGGGCATTCCCAGATGAGCTTGCCGTCTTCCTCCACGATTTTGATCTCGCCGTCATAGCCGCAGACCTGGCAGTAATCGCTCTTGGTGTTCAGCTCGGCATACATGATGTTGTCGTAGATGAAGCGCATCACCGCAAGGACAGCCGGGATGTTGTTCTGCATGTTGGGGACTTCAACATAGGAGATCGCCCCACCCGGAGAAAGCGCCTGGAACTCCGCCTCAAAGGCGAGCTTTGAGAATGCATCGATTGGCTCCGTCACATGGACGTGATAGGAATTCGTGATGTAGTTCTTATCCGTCACATGCTCGATCTTCCCAAACCGACGCTGCAGGGACTTGGCAAACTTGTAGGTCGTGCTCTCCATCGGTGTGCCATACAGGGAGAAGCTGATATTCGTCAGCCCCCGCCAGGTCAGGCACTTATCGTTCAGGAACTGCATCACCGCAATGGCAAAGTCGTGCCCCTTGGGGTCGGTGTGGGAACAGCCCTTCATCCGATAGACACACTCGGAAAGGCCGGCATAGCCGAGGGAGATCGTGCTGTAGTTATCATATAGGAGCTTATCGATTTTCTCTCCCTTAGCAAGGCGGCTGATTGCGCCGTACTGCCAGAGGATCGGGGCGACATCGCTTGGCGTCCCCTTCAGCGTGTCGTGGCGAATCATGAGCGCCTTGAAGCACAGCTCACACCGCTCGTTCAGCAGTTGCCAGAACTTCGTCTCGTCGCCTTCCGCTGAACACGCCACATCCACCAGGTTGATGGTCACGGCGCCCTGATTGAAACGCCCGTAGTATTTATGGCTGCTATCCGGGTTCATGCCTGCTGTGTCCGGAGTCAGGAATGCGCGGCAGCCCATGCAGGTGTACACATCGCCATTCTTCAGCTGCTTCATGACCTTGGCGCTGATGTAATCAGGCACCATCCGCTTGGCAGTACACTTCGCCGCCAGCTCGGTGAGATACCAGTACGGAGCATCCTCGGTGATGTTGTCCTCGTCGAGAACGTAGATCAGCTTGGGAAACGCAGGGCTGACCCATACCCCAACTTCGTTCTTGATGCCCTCGTATCGCTGCTTCAGCGTTTCAGCAATGATCAACGCCAGGTCGTCCCTGGTCTGTCCGGGCTCCACCTCATCCAGATACATGAACACAGAAACGAAAGGCGTCTGGCCGTTGGTGGTCAGGAGAGTCTGGATCTGATACTGGATGGTCTGGATGCCGCGCTGCACTTCCTTGCGCACACGCATCTCTGCGATGCGGTTGACCTCATCCTCGTTGTAGTCCCGACCTATTGCCATGAACTCATCCTTAATCTCGCTTTTATACTTCTGCCGTGATACATCTACGAATGGAGCGAGATGTGCCAGGGAGATCGTCTGCCCGCCGTAGGTGTTGCTGGCGACCTGGGCAATGATCTGCGTGGCTATATTGCAGGCAGTCGAAAAGCTGTGCGGCTTCTCAATCAGGGTGTCGGTGATGACCGTTCCGTTCTGCAGCATATCTTCCAGGTTGACCAGTTCACAGTTGGAGATTGGCCCGGACACATAGCCCATGTCGTGAATGTGGATGATGCCCTCGTCGTGGGCCTTGATCACATCCTCCGGGAAGATATATCTCCGGCAGATGTCTTCGGATACCTCTGATGCCAGGTAGTCCCGCATGGTGCTGTTGATGATGGGGTCCTTGTTGGCATTCTCCTGCTTTGCCAGCTCGTTGTCGTGCCGCAGGAGCGACAGGATTTTGGCATCGGTGCTGTTCTGCTTTCGGAGAAGCTCATGCCGCAGCCGGTAGTCGCTGTAATGGAGAGCAAGGCGGAAATGATCCGAAGAGGCAAGCTCCTCAATCACCATGTCCTGAATCTCCTCTACGTTCACGCTCCGTCCCAGGGCATCGCACCGTTTCTCGATCCGGCCAACAATAAAACCGACCTCTGTATCAGAGAGCCGGTCTGCTTCTGCCACCTCGCCGTTTGCCGCTTCGATTGCGTTTTTTATTTTTCTGAAATCGTATGGGACTTCACTGCCGTCCCTCTTGATGATCTTCACTCTGTGTCCTCCTCTTCCGGCGCAAACCGCCTGGGATGCGTCTTCTCGTATTCGATGTCCTCCTCCATCTGCTTCCGCGCCTCTGCCAGCAGTTCCTCGCAGCCCTTGTCCAGATACTTCCGGCACTGCTCATCGAGCCGGGCATAAACCACTACCTGTTCCTCCGCCGTCAGGTCGATGGAATAGAGCTGTTCGTTGTCCTCGCTGTCGGAATTAACCACGACGAAATCAATGCAGCTGTCCATGTGGTTTTCAGAAAACCCATTCAAGCCCACATAGAAATCGTACCAGCCTTCGTTGTCGCAGGTATCATCGGTGTACTCGTCCATGGGATGCATAGGCCTCATGCCCTGATCCTTCCGGATGCGGTCCGCAATCTCGGTCAGCCCGTTGGTCGCCATGAGCTGGAAGCCCACGGTCGGAAACCGGCAGGGGTAATTGATGTAGCATTGGTCATCACCGTACATGACCTCAGAGCCAATGTCGATGAAGACCTGCTCCTTCACAAACCCTTCAGTCAGCGTCATACTGTCTCGCCTCCTGTCTCGCGCATTTCTTGTACACCATGCTCTGGATCTCATGGGCAGGGATCTCATACATGATCTTCATCTGCTCTATGCATATCAGAACGTCAGCAATCTCCTCCACGAGGTTGTAATAGGCCTCGCTGTCGTCCGCACCTTTATTTCTGACCCGGCGCATCTTGCTGACGGCCTGGATCAACTCGGCGCATTCCTCCATGTGGACCATTGCCTGGGCGTCTGGACCATACCGTCCGATGACACCGCTCTGTCCGGGGATCTCAACTCTCATGCTGTGTCTCCTCCATGAGCTCGATCTTGCGGTTCAGATAGAACTGCGCCTTCTTCAAATCCTCCAGTTCCTTGGCAGGGTCTTTCTTCCCGGCGCGGCTGATGTATTTGCAGACCTGCCCGAGGAAGAAGTCCAGCTTCTTCGCAACGATGAAATCCAGCGTTTCGATACCGCCGTCGCAGTAGTGGGCAGGATGCGAAACCGGATCATCCAGCACTGCGTCCATCTTCTCTTCAAGCGTTTTCTTCATGTGCTCTCCTTTCCGCAGCCCGTCCTTTATTTGCGCAGGCACGGCTGCAATACTTTCTCAGATGTCCATATTCCCTGGCGGCAGTGAACTCTTTCCCGCATTGAGGACAGATCACCGTCCGGCTGGTGTTCTTCCAATTCTCCGGATTCGGATGCCGATGGTTCCATGCCGTCCTGCATTTCTCCGAGCAGAACTTCTTTCGCCTGCCCCTGGCATTTTGCGAAAACAGCCCGCCGCAGTTGGGGCAGATGTCCACGTACTCGTCTTCCCTGATGATCTCTTCCTGCACGGCATCTGCCTCCTTCCTATGTTCATGTTGCGTCGAATTGAAAAAGCAACTGGTGGAAAAACTCAAAAAATACCCGAAATTCGATGAGGTTTTTTCTGATTCCACAGAAGTTTCTCACGCCCATTCTGTTCCGCAGAAAGGAGCAGAACTGCCGAAATCTCCTTATTTTTCAAGGTTTCTCGGCTGCTCTGCTCCTTCAAATTGCGTCGAAACAGTCCTCAAAAGGGCCCCGGCCCCGGCATTTTGCGAAAAAGCCTAAAAGAGGGGGCGGCGGTCTTCGTGGCACTTCGCCACAGAGAAGTGACCCAGGCCCCCGGGGGTGCCCTGATTCTCTGTTTTGCAGCACTTCAAGCAAAAATTTGCTGGAAGTCAAAACCGATATTCCGGATTTTCATCTTCATTTCGGGTTTTGATACTGTGATGTGAATGGCAAAGGGCCTGCCAATTGCCTTCATCCCAGAAGAGTCTCTTGTCTCCTCTGTGTGGGATGATATGGTCAACGTCTGTTGCCTTGACGTACTTGCCTTCCTTCATGCACTCTACGCACAAGGGATGCGCCGCAAGGTACCTCTGCCTTGCCTTCTGCCATGCTCTGCCGTAGCCTCTGGCGCTGGCGCTTCGCACCTCTTCCGGGTGGAGGAGCTTGTGCTTGTCGCAGTACTTCTGTCCGTAGGGGACAAGCGCAGGGCAACCAGGGTGTCGGCAGGGTGTGTTGGGGCGCGACGGCATCACTGCTCCCAAGGAAGGTTGTCCTTCCCGAAGTGTCCGTATGCGCTCACTGTGTTGTAGTCCACGTCCAGCAGACCAAGCCCCTCAATGATGCCCCTCGGTGTGAGGTCGTAGTTACCGCGGATGTAGTCGCGGATAAAGCCAAGCTCCTGGCGCTCCGTACCGAAGGTTTCTACGTCCACGGACACGGGCTCCGCCACACCGATGGCGTAGGCGATCTGGACTTCACAGCGGTCGGCAAACCCGGCGCGGATAATATCCCTCGCAATCTTGCGGGCCATATACGCTCCGCTCCGATCCACCTTGGTCGGGTCCTTCCCGCTCATAGCGCCTCCGCCGATATGCCCCACACCACCGTAGGTATCACAGGCCAGTTTCCGTCCTGTCACACCGGAATCCGCATACGGGCCGCCAATCACAAAACGCCCGGTCGGATTGACTAGGATTTCAAAATCGGTATTCAGCCCTGCTTCCGCAGCGACCTCTTTCATCAGCCCGCCGATCCGCTCACGGATAATTCTCATATCCGCATCCTCGGAATGCTGCACCGAGCAGAGAAAAGTCCTGATTTTCCACTCGTCATAATCGAAGGTCACCTGGGCTTTGGCATCCGCTTTCAGACGGCGCTTTCCTTCCGGGCTTTTCAGCTTTTCCAGAAGTCGGGTTGCCAGCACAAAGGGCATCGGCAGAAGCTCCGGCGTTTCGTCCGTCGCATATCCGAACATCATGCCTTGGTCTCCAGCTCCGCCAATATCCACGCCCTGGGCAATATCGCCGCTCTGACGACCAACCAGAATTTCAATGTTGAAATCGGGGCTATAGCCGAGTTGCTCTTTTCCAATCCGTTCAAAGACGGAGTTCACCAGAGCAGCATAATCCGGCTCATGGGAGCTGGTCAATTCTCCCGCAATGACGATGTGGTTGTTCTTGATCAGAACCTCAATCGCCACACGGCTGTTGCGGTCATGCCGCAGGCAATCCGTCACAATGGCATCCGCAATCTGATCGCAGATTTTGTCCGGATGGCCGTTACTCACCTGTTCGCAGGTAATGATTTTCATTCTCTATTCCTTTCCGCTGCTTCAGCAGCTTGTTTTATTCCGACCTGTTCCAGAACGGCCGCTTCAATCTGATCCTCCATCCCGGCACAGGAACCGATCTTTCTGTCAAGGCGACTCTTGTCGATGGTCATAATCTGCTCCGCCAAAACCATGGAATTCTCATCCCGGAGATTGCCGATCATCACATGGGTAGGCATTTCGAGATGCTTCATCCGGCTTGTGATCGGAGCCACCGTCACGGTATTGGATCTCTGATTGCAGATATCGTTGCTGATGATGACCACCGGCCTGCTGCCGCCCTGGACGCTTGTGTTCCTGTCCAGAGGGAGTTTGGCGTACCAGATTTCCATCCGCTTCGGATGGATCAGCTGCCGTTCAAGGTGTCTCACATTCGGGATATGTTCGTTTTTCCTGTTGTTCTTTCTGCCCATCCGCTCACCTCCAATCTGGGCATGAAAAAGCCCCGCAGGTTTCCCCACGAGGCTTCGTCACTTTTTGACGCTATCACTATAACAGAAACCGCAAGGTATGTCGTTCCGTTTTTTCCTCAATACTTCCCATACAACAAAATGCTCAGATGCTCAATGGCGCGGTATTTCCGGTTATAGGCTGACTTCCGCTCAATGCCAAAGTGATCAGCGATCCGGTCTGCGGCACCTTCACAGTCATCCATGTAGAAAACTTCGAGGACATACCGCTCATCTTCCGGCAGCTGATTCCAGGCAGGCTTGAACCATGCCATGTATTCGACTGCCTGGCGGTATCTTTCCTTGATCACATCGATTTCCTCGATGCAGTTCAGCATACGATCCTCGGCCGCCTGCGGATTGTGGGCATGGGGCATCCCGTCCAAGTTAGGAGATCCGACGCCCTCCATTTTTACCCGTATTCTGTTTTCCTCCTCGGCGCTGTGCCGAAGAATGTACTCCATGCTGGTGTAAGCCTCCAACGCACTGATCGCCGCTTTCTGCTTGTCCAGAAACGTCCAACTGATATGCATAGGCAAATCCTCCTTCTCTATGAACTCCCTCGGATTTGCTCAGGTTGTCATTTTTTGGCTCTAATTCTTCCGGGCTTTCCATCTGTCTCGTCTATCATTTCCTTCATCTTACGGATCAGGTAACCGGGATCAAGGTCGGTAAGCACCTCATACCAGTCCGAATAGAAGAACTTTTCCAGCCGCTTCACATCTTCTGCTGCGGAGGTGCTGTCCGGATTTCGCTTCTGCCGGATCAGCGCCGATTTATAATCGTCAACCGCCGACAGCACAATGGCATTTGCCAGATTCTCGTACGCCTCCTGTTCACTGACAATCTTCATCTCACACCTCCGCTTTCACCGCTGCGATCAGTTCCTCCTGTGTGGCATCCTTGTTTTTCAGGACGGCGAGAATCCTTTCGTCTATGGTGCCTTTTGTGATGATATGGTTGATGACCACGGTTTCTGCTTTCTGACCTTGCCGCCACAGCCGCCCATTGGTCTGCTGGTAGAGTTCCAAAGACCAGGTAAGCCCAAACCAGATGATGTGGCTGCCTCCGGACTGAAGGTTCAGCCCATGCGCAGCGGAAGCCGGAGATAACAAAAGAACCGGGATTTCTCCACGGTTCCACCTCTCTATGCTCTCGCTGTCATCCAGCCTCTCAAAGGTTATGCCTTTCTCCCTCAGCCGTTCCTCGATCCTCGCCAGGTCGCTCTTAAACCAGTACACCACCATCACAGGGTGTCCATTGGCTGCTTCGATCATATCCTCCAGCGCATCGAGCTTTCTGGAATGAAAAACCTTCGTCTTCCCGTCATCCGTGTACACTGCGCCATTTGCCATTTGAGAGAGCTTGTTGCACAGCGCAGCGGCATTGGCAGCAGTGACCTCCTCACCATCCAGTTCCAATACCAGATCGTTTTTTAGGCGGTCATACTCCCGTTTTTCCCGCTCGTCCATATACACAGTCACTTCGCTCAGCACCTTCTCAGGCATCGGCAGGAAGTCAACTGATTTCATGGAAATCGTGATGTCGGAGATCCTTCGATAGATCTCTTCCTCAGCGAACGGGAGAGGTTTATAAGAATAAACCACGAGACCGTTGGTCTTGTCCGGGCGGAAGAACTCCTCCCTATAGCGGGAAATGAATCTTCCCAGCCGGACGCCCTTGTCTATCAAGCGATACTCGGCAAAGAGATCCATCAGACCGTTGGATGCCGGCGTACCGGTCAGCCCTACGATCCGTTTCACCTTTGACCTCATTTTCATGAGTGCCTTGAATCGTTTTGCCTGCGGATTTTTGAAAGAGGACAGCTCGTCGATAACGACCATATCCCAGTCCCATTTCACCCCGCTCTTCTCGATCAGCCATTGCACGTTCTCACGGTTGATTACGTAGACATCAGCCTGCCGCTGAAGCGCCACTCGTCTCTCCGTTTCCGTGCCGACAGCTACGCTTATCCGCAATCCGGATAAATGATCCCACTTTTTCACTTCGGCGGGCCATGTATCTCTGGCGACCCGAAGAGGCGCAATGACAAGGATTTTCCTGACGGAAAAGGAGTCCCAAAGCAGGTCCGCAACGGCTGTCAGCGTGATTACAGTCTTCCCAAGACCCATATCGAGGAGGACGGCAGCCTCCTCATGGGTCTTGATAAACTCAATCGCATACCGCTGATAGTCATGCGGAATGAACTTCATCCTTCGCCCTCAGCATTTCGTCCAGAATCGGCAGAGCCTTGCCGTGGAGCTTCTGCACTTCACGAACCCCAACATCCATGTCCTCAGCGATGTCCTCCCAGGACATCAGATCCACATACCGCTTCATCATGACAGTAGCCTGCATAGCGGTTGGCAGGTTAGTGAGGGTCTCTAAAATAGAGCTCTTCCATTCCAGGATCGACTGCTCCAGATTCTTCTGTCCTGATTCGATCTCGCTGGTATCCTCGCCAAGCTCCGCCTTGTACTGCGCCCGTCTCTTGGAAACCTCCAGCTGATTCGTCAGTTCCTTCACGCGCCCCAGAACGGTTCTCGCGGTCATAAAAGTATCTTCAAACATTGTTTTTCTCCTCCTGCGCTTCTGCGCTTTTCATTTGATTTCGGGCTTCGCCCTCTTTTTTTCCAGCTCCCACTGAGTTGATCAATTCCTCAATGCCTTCTTCAGAGTCGATCACCTCGACCCTAAAGCCCAATTGCCTTATTTTTCTTATTACCCTCTCCTGGAGTGGTCGCGGCTTTCCGCCCCATCTTTTTGTTTCCACAAAAACAATAACCCCACCCTCAAACAAACATAACCTATCAGGAACACCAGAAACCGAAGATAAAAACTTCAAGCACCATCCTCCTGTGCTCTCCACCCTCTTCTTCAACTTCCGCTCTATATCCCGTTCTCTCTCCAATCCATCACCTCCAAATCCAAGCCATCAAAAAAAGATGGCGGAAACCATCCCATAAAACAAAACCACCGTCAGCAGACGGCGGAAAGAACAAAGAACGGATACAACGCCCATTCCTATAACCCCTATATACCCTTTATTTCTATTATTCTTATGCTCTATTCTCCATTCCCTCTATCTGTCTATCTCTTGTTCTACTTGTTCTTCTTAAAGAAGAATATTGATAAATAAAGGGTTTGAAGAAGAACAAGGGGAAAGAACAGGGCAGGAACAAGGAACAGGCAGACAAGAACAGGACTTGGATGGGAAGCTACCGCATTTTCCTATTTTCATTTTCCGATTTCTTCGTTCACCTGTTCCTTGTTCTCATTTCCGTTTTTTAATTCTTCTGTTCCTTTGTTCCCTCGTTCCCGCCTTCGGCCTTCCCCTCAGTCCTCACATACAACCGCTGCTTCCCGTAAATGGGGAGCTTTATGGAGCGAGTGGTGCGTTCCCAGCCGGGGATCTGGGTCATCAGCGCAGCAATGGAGTAGGAGTCCTGGGGGCGGAGCGACGAGGTGGGATTACCGAAGCACTCAGACCAGATCTCCACGTTGCTCACCTCGTTCCTCACTCTTTCGCCCTTCACCGCCGTCGGGCCGTCCTTCTCGCTCAGCCAGTTCCGCCTTTCATACAGATCCATCTTGTCCCAATTCGCCGGCAGCGGCGTGTTGAGGTACTCCTCAACTAAGCCCTTCCGCTCATCTTCCTCCATGGCCTGCATCTGGGCGCCTTCAGCCTGGGCGATCATCTCGCCCTCCAAATACAGTTTCTCCCCTTCTTCATAATATTTCTTTGCTTCCGCCCAGATCTGGTCCTTTTCGTCCTGTGAAAAGTTCCACCGCTTCCGCTGCTCCGTCTGCTTTACCTTCACGACCCAGTACCTTCTATTCCCCGTGATGTCGCGGAGATACCCGCGCTCTCCGTTCACGGAGGCAATAATGATACACTGGCGAGGATGGGACTCGACTACACGGCCGTAGGACGGACGGTATTTATCGTCCGTGGCAGTCAGGAAGGCTTTCACGGATTCAATATCCGCTTTCTTCATGCCTGCCAGCTCTGCGACTTCTACGATCCAGTAGCCCTGCAGCTTCTCAGCGCCGGCCTTCTCGTTCATATCCTTCAGCGTCAGGGTCTCGCAGTAATACTCATCACCGATGAGATCCTTGAAGAGGGAGGATTTCCCTATTCCCTGGACGCCGTCCAGAACCAATACACTATCAAACTTTATCCCCGGTCTCATTATTCTTGCCACAGCAGCCGCAAAAGTTTTGCGGGTAACCACCCGCACATACTCCGTATCCTCCGCTTCCAGACAATCAATCAAGATTCTCTCCACTCTCTTCTTCCCGTCCCAGGGAGGAAGGGATTGCAGATATTCACGGATGGGATGGAAGGAGCGGTCATCGGCGACCTTGGCAAATGCAACATCGTGATTCCTCGTTGTGAAAGCCAGGTACTTCCTGTCAAGGGAAGCCTTGAGCTGCGCTGTATCCGCATCGCGCCAGAAAGTATTACTGTCTGGCCGCTCCCATGGCACTTTACCAACCACTTCAACTCTGCCCGCCATCTGGTTAAAGGCAAAGCCGGAGTAGTCCGGGTCGTTCTCCAAGATCAAAATCAGATTACCCGCCGAGTTTTCCAGTACAGAGGAACGGGGCTGATAGGTCAGCCTGGTTCTCCAGTCTTCACCCTCGGCGAAATCTTCATTCGCCTCAGCTTCCTTTTCCTTCGCCAGTTCCACCTTCACGTCATCCAGCGTGACCGCGTATTCCGCCATCTTCTGGAAGCTCTTCTTCTCGTCTTCATCGGGGTACCTGTGCACCCTCACCAGATCAAAAGCGTTCAGGAGAAGCCCACAGGCGGGATCGGAGGCGTGGAAGGAATAGGAGAATTTGTCATCGTACACGATGACGCCGGACGAGGAGTCCGCTTCCCTGTATTGATACCTTCCCGGTATCGCCGCTTCCTCATACACATCACTGAGCATTTCAGCCATTACCCGGCTGATCGGGTAAGCGCGGCAGAACGCGCCTACTGCTCCGCTCTTTCCCAGAGGGTCTTCCGCTTTCTTACCGCTCTTTTCCCTGACCACGCTCTCCCTACTACTTGTAGGTAACAAACTACAATCGCGCCAGGGCTTTCCGTCAAGAAAAGCATCCGGGTCAAGGGCTTCGCCCTCCATCTCCTTGAATACATACTCCCCGTTCGCCGGTGTAGTCGGCCAGTACATCAGCTGATGCGGGCGGTAGCTGCACTCATCAAACTGGTCGATACCCCACTCTGCCGCGAAGTAGCGTCCAATAGCCTGATACTCGTCGGGACTCGCATCCCTTGTGAAGGGGACAATGATGCGGACACGGGGAGCTTCCGGAGTGTGTCCGTGGGTCGTGTAGAGGTACGAGGCATAAGGGGAGAGCATCGAGAAGGTATCGATGAAATCCGGGGAAGCCGCATCTGCGTCCATGGTCAACATGGAACGGGATGCCACACACTCCCTTTTTCTCCTGCCTCCACTCAATTGCCCCCCGACGAAGCCGCCCTTGTCCTTTGCGCTCTCTCGTTCAGCGCGCTTCATCTTCTGATACTCTTCCACGGACTCGCTGGTCCGTATCGTGGTTTTGAGACGCTCGCCAAGCGCCTCCCAGGTGATCGTCTTGTTCGACCACTTCTTTGCTGTACAGCTGTTGCCGTAAGCGATATTCAGTTCTCTCATCAGTTCCTCCTTTGTTGGGGTTCTTGCCCTCTACTATTACAGATTTTTCAAGAGTTTTGATGCATAGTTTTGGCGGTTGTTCTGTTCTTTTTAATCTTTTTTGTACCAAGGGGTGACGTAGCCATCAGCCCTCAAAACCAAGCCCTCCGCCCACGGAGGCGTCCGGCCCATCACTTCACATATCTCTTCCAGGCTCGTCCCTTCCGGTGCCTCAATCACCAGTTCATCATGGATGTGCATACAGATCCTTTTTTCTTTCAAACTCCGCATTGCGTAGCACAGAATGTCCCGCGCTGTGGCTTGGATAATGTTCTCCACGATCTTCGGACCGTAGGTTTCGAGCCGCTCCCACTTCTTGGTGCCGCCTACTCCCTCATAGGTAATGCTCGGCTCACCGAACTTGTTCAGCCCCTCCCTGGGCTTCACATAGGCGAGTTCCCGACCGGAAGGAAGCGTGATGAAAAGGAAGCCGGACTGATATCGGAATCCGATATTTTTAACTTTTGAGCGTGTTTTTTCAAACACCGCCTTCTTCGCAGCCCGGTCGATGTCCCACCAGAAGCGGACGATGTTAGGCGAAGCCGCCCGCCATGCCTGCACCAGGGGAGCAAGCTCCTCTTCTTCCAGTCCCATCTCCAAAGCGCCCATCGCCGACAAAGCGCCAACGCCTCCGCCATATCCGAGGGCGAGTTCTGCGATCTTACCTTTTTGCCGGAGTTCACCATTCACCCCATGTTTCTCCACCGGTACACCAAACATCTGGCTGGCAGAGGCGCAGTAGATGTCCTTGCCGGAGGCGAAGGCTTCTATCCGCCACGCTTCACCTGCCATCCACGCGATCACGCGCGCTTCGATGGCGGAGAAGTCGGCAACATAGAGAAGGTTGCCTGGAGAAGCAACAAAGGCAGTACGGATGAGCTGTGAGAGGGTGTCAGGAATGTCGGAATACAGAAGGCGCAGCGCCTCCAGGTCACCCCTTTTTACCAACTCCCGCGCTTCAGCCAAATCATCCAGATGATTCTGCGGGAGGTTTTGGAGTTGGACGAGGCGTCCGCTGAAGCGTCCGGTACGGTTCGCGCCGTAAAACTGAAAACACCCACGAATGCGGTTATCTGCACAGGCGGAGTTCCTCATCGCCTCGTATTTCTTTACGCTGGATTTGGCCAGTTGCTGCCGGAGCAGCAGTGCTTCTTTTACTGTGGGGTCTTCAACCCCATCGATCATCTTCTTGACATCCTTTTTCCCCAGGCTGTCAGCCTCGACACCGTTCTCCCCGAGCCAGCCCATGAGCTGTTGGACGGAGTTAGGGTTTTCGAGGGCTGTCAGCCCCTGCATCTTTTTCTTCAGTTCTTCTCTTACTTCACCATCAATCCGAATGGCATTTTCCACCAGCTCTCTATCCACACCGATCCCTCGGTCGTTGATCTCCTGGTCAATGAAGTACTCTTTCCATACCTGGTCTGGCACGGGGAATCTTTTCAATTTCTCTTCGATCTGCATCTCGACCTCAACGTCCCTTTTGTTGTAGGAGACAAACAGTTCCCACTTGTCCGGGGCGTCTTCCGGTCTATTCCTATTTCTTCCCTTATTCGCCTTTGTCGGCGCGCAAGGGGAGCAAAAGAACTTGATCAGCTCCTTGCCCTCTTCCATCTTCTGCTTGTCCAGCCCCAGCACCGCACCGACGCCTTTCAACGAAAGCGGCAGCCCCATGTACGCAGCCCAGGTCATGGTGCAGCGCCACTGTTGCGGCGGAAGATAGGTATGGGCGGGAAGACCCAAAAAGCGAGAAAGGCACACCCGCTCAAAATTTGCATTGTGCGCCACCTTTATTACTTTTTCGTCCATCAGCGCCTTCCTGATTTCATCAGGTAGTTCTTCTCCCTGTGCAAAGTCATATACAACGACCGGGCCGCCATCAACAGAAACGCCGAAGAGAAGGACCTCAAAATCCTCCGCTCCGGCATACTTGTAAACACCACATTTCGCCAGATCCACTGACGAAAAAGTCTCAATATCTATGTGGGCAAAACGCATCCCTACACCTCCATTATTCTCCCCCTTTATCTACCTCAAAATGGATCACCGCATCTTCCGGCAGTCCCTCAAAGCTGAAGGACGTTGTGTCCTTGCCAGCGGAATACCCGAGAGTAAAGCTGAAGAAAAAGAACATCAGCACGAAAAACAACACCAGAAAATAATCCCAATCCCACTTCTTCATTACGCATTGATCTCCTTCCATTTATTCTTGCCCATTGTGGC
>JAFTGD010000007.1 GCA_017458065.1 Oscillospiraceae bacterium | reverse complement strand
GAGCATCCGGAAGCGACGCCGACTCCCGCCCCGGCCGCAACACCGGTGCCGGCGCAGAACAGCCAGCCGATCTATCTCAGCATCACCAAAAACCCGACGAACGAGAACCGCAAAGTCGGCGGGAACGCGATCTTTGTGGCCTGCGCCAACGCCTATGAGTCTCTGAGCTGGACCTTTGTCTCCCCCAATGGCGGCGAGTATTCTCCGGCAAACTTCCTCGCGGGAAGCGGCGCATCCGTCACCGGGGAGTACAGCACGACCATCACAGTCAACAACGTGGAAGACTGGATGAACGGTTGGGGCGCCTTCTGCACCTTCTACTATCAGGGGCAGACCGCGCGCACCAGCACGGCCTACATCTATGTCACCGCCAATCAGCCCGCTCCGGCGCCCGCACAGCCTACATATGGCTCCATGGGCGGATATGCCTACTCCGGCGGCGGCGGATATGCCATTGATCTGCCGAACGGCACTCAGGTTTTTGTGGATGCCTGGAACTGCAATGTGTATGGGGACTTCTATGAGGGCTGCCCCTGCGTTGTCTACTACACCGATCATCCCAGCAACAGCACAGTCTATGCGGCGGATATCTACGGCGCGGAAGTCTATATTGTCGACCAGGGCGGCTGGTCAGGTTCCAACTACCAAGATGATAGTCTGGCGGATAACGGCTATACTTATGGCGATACTTTCATCTACGAGATACACGAGGAGAGCAATCCCGATGGCAGCACCTACGATACTGTGACATGCCCGAACTGCGGCCGCGAAGTCTCCATGGCCTACGATGACTGCCCATACTGCGGCTTCCCGATTTGGGATTGAGACAGTGTGACACTTTTGTGATAGAAGATGCGCTATCATACAGGTGCAATCAAAAAAAGAAATGGAGGATCACCAAATGGCAATGGATAAAGTGGCAATGAACGACGACCTTCTGGATGAGGTTACCGGAGGCTCGATTCTTCCCTACAGCGTTCAGCCGGGGGACAGCCTTGGCGCCATCGCAAAGAAGTATAACGTCACGGTGGAACAGCTGGTGAAGTGGAACAACATTCAGGATCCCAACATCCTGACCGTCGGCCAGCAGCTCAAGGTCAAGTTCTGAGGCAGCTCCGGACGCCTGAGAACAATCGCATAAACGAAAGTGCAAAACACAGGGAGTCCGGTGCCAGGCGGTACCGTGCTCCCTGTGTTTTCCGTAAACACGAGAGAGGAGTAACACAATGAAAGAAATCAAGAATTCTGTTCAGGCTCTGAACGATCAGGCTCTGGAGCACGTAGCCGGAGGCTATGGCGGTGAAGTCGTGAGTTCCGGAAGCTTCGCTTCCCAGACGGGGACCAGTCTGAACCTGCTTGTCTCCTGGAATGTCACGAGCGACGGGATCGGACAGAAGACCCTGAATGTGACCGTGGCGACAACATCCTACAGTCTTTACACCGGCGCTTTGGTCAACGCGGTGGAGCTGACTGTGAACGGCATGATGTATCTTGCAACACCCAATGCCGTCAATTATGGTGGGAACAGCCTCGCAACGAATGTGCTGGCAGGCTTCTCCATTCCCAATGTGACAGGACCTGCATCCATCACGGCAGTCTGGCACTTTAACGGAACCTACAGCGGCGTGGCAATGAATACCATCACAGCATCCGGAGTCGCAGCATTCTGAGAGAAAAAGTCTCGAAACACAACAACACGGAAACGTGTGATATACATGAAAGCAAAAAGGACTGAGTGGGACACCGTCCACGACGACGGGCCTTTTTCCGAAACGAGGACCAGTCCGAATATGGGGCCGATATGGTGTTTGAATGGCTCCCGGTTGAGGAAGGCTGATTCTTCTCGGTGGGCTGAGCTTATAAAGGGAGGGGAACTCATGATTGAGAAAAAACTGTTTCGCACAGATATGCTGAAATGCGCGCTCTGTCAGGACGCGCCATGTACAAAAACCTGCGGCAGAATGGACCCTGCCGGACTGCTGCGCAGCATCTGGTTTGACGATGAGAAGGCAGCGGCCTCCCGCTTCCCGGCTGTCGATCCCTGCCTGGATTGCCCTGCCCCCTGCGAATCAGCGTGTGTCCGCGCAGGTGAAGTGCCAATCCGCGCCCTGATGACGCGGCTGCACGACGAGGTAAAGCCCGGGCTGGAGATTCCCCTGCCGGAGGACGAAAGCAGACTTCGCACGGAGCTCTGCGGCGTGCCGCTGGAAAACCCGTTTCTGCTCTCCTCCTCCGTAGTGGCCAGCACCTATGACATGTGCGCCCGCGCCTTTGAAGCGGGCTGGGCAGGCGCGGCCTTCAAGACCATCTGTTCCTTTGATATTCACGAAGCATCGCCCCGCTTCTCCGCCATCACGGGAGATAGCGGCAGTATCATCGGCTTCAAAAACATTGAGCAGCTCTCCGACCACAGTGTGGCGGAAAACATGGAGATCTTCCGCCGCCTGAAAGTGAAATATCCGACCAAATTCATTCTGGCCTCCATTATGGGCCAAAATGATGCGGAGTGGGAGGAGCTCTCCCGGCTCTGCGAGGAAAACGGCGCAGACGCCATCGAGCTGAACTTCTCCTGCCCCAACATGGCGGACGGCGGCCTGGGCTCGGATATCGGCCAGGCGCCGGAGCTGGTGGAGCGCTTCACCGCCGCAGCGAGACGGGGTACAAAGCTCCCGATCCTTGCCAAGCTCACACCCAATGTGGCGGTCATGAGCCCCGCGGCCGAGGCGGCCAAACGCGGCGGTGCGGACGGGATCGCCGCCATCAATACGATCAAGAGTATCATCGGGGTCAATCCCCATACCTATGTCTCTGCCCCCGCGGTACACGGCATGTCCGCGGTGGGCGGCTACAGCGGCAATGCGGTCAAACCAATCGCGCTGCGCTTCATTGCCGAGCTGGGGCAGAACCCTGCGCTGCAGGGCATGCATCTGAGCGCCATGGGCGGCGTGGAGAACTGGTCTGACGCGCTGGAATTCATTCTGCTGGGCGCCGGAAGCGTTCAGGTCACGACGGCGGTGATGCAGTATGGCTACCGCATCATCGACGATCTCAAAGCCGGGCTCAACTATTATCTGGCTGAAAAAGGCTTTTCCAGCGTGGAGGAAGCGCGAGGCCTTGCCCTGGATTCCGTCAGCGATACCACCGATGTGCTGGAGCGTGACACGGTCGTATTCCCGAAATTTCATCGGGAGAAGTGCGTCGGCTGCGGTCGCTGCGTGATTTCCTGCGCGGACGGCGGCCATCAGGCCATCCGGCTGAGTGAAGACAGACGGCCGATCCTGGACGGGAAAAAATGCGTGGGCTGCCACCTTTGCGTACTGGTCTGCCCGGAGCGGGCAATCTCCTCCGGCCGGAAGCGTATCACAAAAGCATCATAAAAAGATCGGGCACCGTCGAGGACATGATTCGGGGGCTCCGGCAGTGCGCCGCGGGGAAAAATGCCGGTCAATCCACATATACGGTATATCATGCTCGTTTTCTGTGACGGTTCTGTGATATTCTGGGTGCTATGATGCGCGGGAAGGCAAAAAGCAATGAGCCTGACGAAGGAGAAAGCAATTATGAAAAAAACCTTGACTGTGGCGTGCCTCCTGCTCTGTGCAGTCCTGCTGGCAGCCTGCGGAACAGCAGGCGCATCCGAATCTGCCGTGCCGGGACAGCAAAGCGGCGGGGAGGCGGAAACAGTCCAAACCCCGGGGCAGACCGTCTGGCAGGCACAGTTTGTGCCTCTGGAATCCGACTCCATCCGGGCAAAGCTTCAAAGCGGAGCCGCGGTTGGAGAAAATCTGTATTACATCAGTTCCGGCGTGGTCTCCGATGAGACGCCCGAGGGCGTCACCCCGGAGTGGCCGGAGCAGTACTGGGTGTACGGTCCCGTCATCGTGAAGACGAGCCCGGCCGGCGGGTTACAGCCCCTCCCCTACACGCCGGAGCGCCCTGACAGCCAGCCCGGGACAAACAGCGGCCTGCTGTTTGAACAGCTCTATGCCGAAGCGGACGGCAGCCTTTGGGTACTGGAGAACCGGTACCGGATCCATGAAGAAGACGGAACCAGCATGGAGGAGAAATCGTTGATTCATCTCCGCGAAGACGGAAGCGTGATCACAAACCTCCCGACTCAGGCTCTGGCAGCCTTTGCCGCCGAAGCCGGGGAAAGCGAGGGGAGCTATTCTTTCTCTGTGCCCGGCATCGCCAGCGACCGGAATGGAAATCTCTGCGTTGCCGTAGACGAATGGTTTGCAGGCAGCGGAGGCTATGTGCAGAACAACCGGATCTGTATTCTGGATGAGGAGAGCGGTTCTGTCAGGAACTCCATCACGCCCGACGGCGAAATCATCTCCCTGGTCCGTCTTGGGGACGGCCGGATTGCCGTCGTCAGTTACCGCGGCGCAACTCCGGTGATCGCCCTGGTGGACGCGGAAAAGGGCGGCCTCTCTGAAATCGCCACAGCGGACGATTTTGTAAGCGATGTGGCCGGAGGACCGGATGACATGCTGTACTACAGCGCCGGGGACAGCTTTTACTGTCTGCATGTGGACACGGCAGAGACCGAAAAGCTCTTCGACTGGTCCGCCTGCGATGTGGCGCACACCGACGGCGACAGCGTCTGCGTCCTGAATGACCGGCTTATCGCAGTCGTCTCAAGCAGAGAGCGCGACGACGGCGTGCAGAGTGAGCTGATCCTCCTCTCCCCCGTCGATGCGGCCGAAGCGCCGGAGCGGAAAACGCTGCGCATGGCGGTCATGAACCTGTATCCCTTCACCGGTGAGATGGTCAGCCGCTTTAACCGATCCCAGTCGGAATACCGGATCGAGGTAACGGATTATTCCCAATACAACGACTACAGCACCGGAAACCCGGAGGACTGGAACGCGGGACTGACACGCCTGCAGACGGAGCTGATTGCCGGAAACGTCCCCGATCTGATCGACATCAGCCTGCTCCCGGTCAGCCGTCTGGGTGAGAAGGGCCTGCTTGAGGATCTGCTGCCCTACATCGACTCGGACCCGGAACTGAGTCGGGATCAATTGAACATGCACGTGCTGGAGACCTTTGAAGAAAACGGAAAGCTGTACCAGACGGTGAGCAACTATTATGTGCTTACGACGCTCGGTCTCAGCAGCGCGGTGGGCGGGCAGCCGGGTTGGACCATGGAAGACTTTTCAGCCGCTATGCAGCGTCTGCAGGCGGAGAATCCGAACAGCACGGTGTTCGACGTCTACACGACCCGGGACGACGCGCTGACCTTTCTTCTGTATCTGCAGCTGGAGGACTATGTGGACTGGAGCACCGGAGCATGCTCCTTCGATTCCGAGCCGTTCAAACAGCTCCTGACCTTTGTCCGCAGCTTCCCGACCGCTTATGACTGGACCGGAGATACAACGCAGATGGAACTGGATTCCGATATGCGCCTGCTGTCCGGACAGCAGCTGATGAAGCAGTGCAATCTGACTCGCTTTGAAGACGTACAGGTTCACACAGCCGGTCTCGGAGGGGCTCCCTGCACCTTTGTCGGCTATCCGACGGCATATGGCTCCGGGAGTATGTTCGCCCAGGTCGGAAACGCCTTTGCCATCTCTTCGTCCTGTGCCGAGAAGGATGCCGCCTGGGAGTTTGTGCGGCTGTTCTTCCTGCCGGTCTATCAGGAACAGCTCAGCGGCAGCGTTTTCCCGACAAACCTCAGTGTCTATGAGGAAATGAAACAGGACGCGCAGAACACGTCCTACAGGCGCAACCCGGACGGCAGCTATGCCCTGGATGCGGACGGAAACCGGATCGAGGCCGACCGTGGCAGCGTCGATGCAGCGGGGATGAAGGTCAGACTCCGTGCCGCAACGCCTGAGGAGATTGACCTGGTCGAAAAAATCACCGCTTCCACCACTCATGTCCTCAGCAACGACGAAAGCCTGAAAGAGATCCTGGTCAGCGGCGCCGCTCCCTATTTTGCCGATCAGCGCAGCGTGGAAGACACGGTCAGGCAGATCCAGAGCCGCGCATCCATCTACGTCAATGAGCAGCGGTAAGAACGGATATGAACCGTGATGTGGACATCTGTTGGACAACGTATGAGAAACTAATGATATACAATTAATATACAATCTTATTGGGAGGTACTGTAATGGCAAACTACGAAACAAGCAAGCTCACGGATGAGGTGTTGGGGACTGTTGCAGGCGGAGTCAGTGTAGATACGCTTGCAAGGCAGGTTCTCGCCGGTCAATGGGGCAACGGCCAGGAACGGATCAACCGTCTGACCGCTGCCGGGTATGATGCGGGCGCGGTTCAGCAGGCGGTGGACAACATCGTCTATCTCGATCACCTGAGATCGGTAGCCACGCCTGAATACATGGATGTTGCAAGACAGGTGCTTGCAGGGCAGTGGGGCAACGGCTCGGATCGGAAAGCCCGTCTGGAAGCAGCAGGCTACAATTATAACGACATTCAGGGAATCGTCGCCAATTTTCTGCATTGATTGCAGAAGGCGCGTATGGCCTTCCCGCAGCCGGAGATCTCATGTGAGATGTCTGTAAAACAAAATATGTGCAGAACGAGCAGGCCCGCAGTGAGCAATGATCTCACTGCGGGCTGTTTTTGCTTCTTCGCGATCGGAATGTCGGACATTTGTTGGACAGTATATGAGATGATAAATAATTGAGAATACCTTTGTATGATACTTCCGCGAGCCGCGGTAAAGCCGTCTGACCTGCAGAGGATAAGATGATGATATGAAAGCAACTCAGTTACTGGATGCCCTCCGGAATATCCGCAAGGAGATTGTCGCATTCATTTCTATTGTGATCATTGGGCTTTTGGCTGCGATGGCATTCCTTGGCATTGCATACTCGGCTGCGACACTCAGGAAGGATGCGTTGCGCTTTTTTAATGAGAACAGCCTCTGGGATCTGGAAGTCACCTCTACCATGTTGATGACCGATGACGATCTGGAAGCGATCCTGTCGCTTCCCGGAGTCCGTGAGGCTGAGCCGGTTTGGCAAATCGACGCAAAACTGTACCATGACGGCAATACCGCCGTCACCGTCACCAGCCTGCCGGAAGCGGTTTCTCTGCCGGTGCTGCGGGAAGGGCGTCTTCCGGTGAACCCGCAGGAATGTGCCATTGAGAAAAACCTGGCAGATGACCTGGCTCTCACGGTCGGCCAATCCCTCCGTCTGGAGTGTGACAGGATCATGGAAACAGATCCGCTTGTGGAAAGCTCCTTCGTCATCACCGGGATTTTCCATACGCCGGATCATTTCAGCTATATGGTTCCGGTGACGCCGTATGTCCTTGTGACGAAGGAATGCTTCAATAGAGAGGGTTTGGACGGAGCCTTTATGAATGCCCGCGTTCGCGTCGAGGACACCCCGGAGAACCGCTACGGCGATGACTATTGGAATGTCATAAAGCCTGTGGCCGCTGCGCTGGAGGAGTTGGCAGGAACTCGCACCTCCATGAGAACAGAAGCGCTGCTGAAAGACTTTGACGAACAGATCCGAGCCGGAGAGGAGCAAATCAAGGCCGCCCGGGAGCAACAGCTCCAGGCGCAGCAGAAGATGGAAGAAGGACGGCAGGAGCTGGAGAAGGCCAGAGAGCAGCTTGACAGCATAAAGAAACAGATAGATGCCGCGGAGCCCCTGATTAAAGCAGGGCGTGAAAAGATAGACGATGCCCATGAGGCGCTGGAGAACGAGAATTCGGACTCTTCGCTGTTTGAGCAGTACAGCCGGGATGAGCTCCGGAAGATGCTGCGCAAAGCAGAAGAAGCCTACGAGACCCTGCGGAACAACTGGTATTACTCCGGCGAGGAGTATTTGGACGGTCTCACGCGCTATGAGAAGGGCCTGAAGCAGCTGGAGGTCGGCGAGCGAGAACTGGCTGAAGGCGAGGCAAAGCTCCGTGATGCCGAAAAAGAATTGGAGAAAGCCCGGTCAGATCGCGATGCCTTCGGCGTCTGCCGGTGGATCTTACTCAACAACAACTCCAATCCCGGCTTCATTTATGCCGCCGCCAACGCCGATAAGCTTTCGTCACTGAGCATGTCGTTTTCCACGATTTTTCTGGTTGTCGGAGTGCTCGTGATCTATGCCACCATCTCACGCATGGTGGAACAGCAGCGCAGGCAGATCGGTGTGAACAAAGCCATGGGTCTGTTCAACCGTGAGATTTTTGCTAAATATCTGGTTTTTGCCTGTGGCGCAGTTTTGCTGGGCGTCGGGCTGGGCGTTCTGCTGTCGTGGCTCCCGATGCAGCGGGCTGTGCTGAAATCTTATGAAGCTCACCTGAACTATGGGACCGGCACGCGATCCTTCCTGCTGTGTGAGACAGGCCTGGTTGCTGCGGGCGCCTTTGGAATTTCTGCGCTTGCGGTCTATATGGGCTGTTCCAGACTGCTCCGTCTGTCCGCGCTCGCGCTCATGCAGGGAACAAATTCCGTGTCATCCCGCCGAAAAAAATCCCGCTCCTCCGCCAGACGCAGCCTGTATCTTCGCCTGATCTTCCGGAACATGCAGACAGACTGGGCCCGGGTGCTTGTCACCATTGTCAGCATTGCTGGCGGCTGTGTACTGATGGTGGTCGGGTTTACGCTCCGCTTCGGCATCAGCGGGGTCCCGGACCGGCAGTTCGGTGGGATAATGACGTATGAAGCCGAGATCTTTTTCAGCGATTCTGAAAATCCGGCTGCCGGATCGGAAATCGAGACGCTTCTGGATCGGAATGACCTGCAGCATGTGGCAGTACGAAAGGAATCCGCTGTTTTTGAAATCAACGAGACCATGAACGCACTGACGCTGATCACCGCTGAAACGGGGTCTCTGCGCGGTTTTTACTCACTGCGCAGCGTTGACGATAGCAATGAGCTCGATCTGCCGGAAAGCGGGGCGCTGGTCCCCAGACGGTTCTGGGAATCTTACGGCATTGATGTCGGTGAATCTGTCTCCGTTTACGACACCGATCTGAATCCCCGTCATCTGGAAGTTTCCGGCGTATTCGAAAACTACTACGGCCAGCTCTTTTTCCTGACTCCGCAAGGGTATGAAGAATTCTTTGGCGCGATCCCGGAGAACAACTGTTTTCTGGTCAGAACAGAAGGCGTATCGCTAAACCGGCTGCAGGAATTGCTGGCCGGAGTGGTCGGACTGGTGAGCGTCAACGACGCCGCGGCGGAGCGCGCCATGATCGAACAGTTCAGCTCATCGCTCAATTTTGTGGTCTATTTCATGCTGTTCCTCGCAGGCATGATGGCCTGTTTTATCGTGGCAAACTTCACGGTGACGTTTATCCAGCGAAAGACAGGAGAACTTACCATTATGCGCATCAACGGATTTACATCCGGCGAATGCGTCCGTTATGTGGCAGTGGATCTTATTGTCACCACCGTCCTCGGGACAGCGGTCGGCTTGGCGGCAGGCGGTTTTATGGGCGCGCATATTCTAAGTGTCACCGAAGCGCCATACATCCAGATGATCCGTGAGCCAAGAGCGGAGTCCTTTCTCTATGCGGCATTGATCACCTTTGTCTTTTCCGCGATTACAAACAGCCTTGCTTTGCGCCGTATCCGCCGCCTGAAGCTTACCGATCTTGCATAAACCGGGTATCGTGCCGGCACAATAGAACGGTGCGGTTTCTGGAAGGAGAAGAACATGGAAGAAAAACGTTTTGCCCGTGCGACCTGGCAGATCATGGAACAGCTTTTGGAGGTCAATGACCTCGTAGAGGCACTCTCAGGGAGCCTGGAAATCATTGTGCGGGAACTGAACAGCGAAGCCGGCGCAATCTGGTTTTTGGACAGGAAGACAGACCGTCTTTTCCCGGTGTTCCATATCGGACCGGTGGATATCTCCAATATCAGCATAGAGAACGGGAGCGGGATCGAGGGCCTTGTCACCAAGACGGGAAAGTCCATCCGGATTGAGGACGCAGCTGCGGATCCCCGCTTTGACAGTTCTGTGTTCGACGACAGCGGCCTGACCACAAGGACGATGCTCTGTGTGCCGCTGAACAACCTGCACGACATCATCGGATGTGTCCAGGTGATCAACAAGAAGGACGGCAGCAGCTACGACGGGGAAGAGCTGCAGCTCTGTGAGCGCATGGCCTCTCTGGCGGCCATCACCGTTGATGAAAAGGGCCTTATCGTCAACGCTGAAGAGAAGAAGGAAGTCCTCATCCGGCTGAAAGGCGTTGTCAAGGAATATCCTTCCGGCGACTCGGTACTCCGGGTGCTGAAAGGGGTCAATCTCGATATCTATCAGGGCGAATTTGTTGTAATTCTGGGGGAATCCGGCTGCGGAAAATCCACGCTGGTGAATATCATTGCCGGCATGGATGTCATGACCGACGGGGAGCTGTATGTGGAGGGTAAGAATTTTTCCCACCCGTCCGATCATGAACTGACAACGTTTCGCCGGGAGTATCTGGGCTTCGTGTTTCAGAACTATAACCTGATGCCGAATCTGACTGCGCTCGAAAACGTGCAGTTTATCGCCGACATTGCCCGGCGTCCGATGAAGGCAGCGGATGCGATTGCAAAAGTCGGGCTGTCCGACAGGGCAAACAACTATCCCTCGATGCTCTCCGGCGGACAGCAGCAGCGCGTTTCGATCGCCCGCGCCATTGTGAAGAACCCAAAGGTCATTTTTGCCGATGAACCGACCGCTGCGCTGGACTATCAGACCAGCATTGAAGTGCTCACCGTGTTTGAAGAGATCGTAAAAACCCAGGCGTCGACCGTCGTAATGATTACCCACAATCCGGAGATCGCCCGAATGGCAGACCGTGTGATCAAACTCAGGAGCGGTCTGGTTTTCAGCATCAAGAAAAACCCGCATCCTGCCAGGGCGGCGGAACTGGTCTGGTAAGCCTGCCGAAAGAATGAGGAACAGGAATTGACTTCAATGAAACGAACCATCAGCATCCTGCTTGCTGCCGTATGCCTGCTGCTCGCATACGGTGCTCCCTCTGCAAAAGCAGAAAGTCAGGGCATGACCGGTATGGCATCGGAAAGCGGGCAGCTTGTCTCTCCTGCGGAGAAAGGTTTCGCGGCCATCCGGGCAAGCGGATGGGCGGACGCCCTGGTGCTGCCTGAAGAGGAGAGCTATCTTGATGAATGGAAAACGCTTTATGCCCGCAAAGCCTTCAAAGCGCCGTGCCTTCGGGTGGATCGGATTGCTGAACTTCATACCGGCCGCCAGGTGATGCCTTATCTCTATGAAGGTGTGGAAGTGACGGTTGTTGCGGAAGAGAACGATATGTCGTGCATTCTCTACCGCGGCAACGACAATAAGCTCTATGCGGGATGGATCCAGAGCATTCGGCTGCTGGAGGAGTTCCCGGGAGAGCAGTTTGTCATCGGGCAGAAGCCGGAAGAACCCTGTGCCGTTCGTGACGATATTACGGTCTCATGGTCCAAACGCAGCTGGCTCACGACCCAGCAGAATTATTCCGTGCTCTCTGAGGAAATTAATAACTGCCGCGGTTTCACCATGGAGTACCAGATCATCGACGCAAGAACGCCGAACTGGGACAACATCCTCGGGCCGAGAAAGGTCTATGTGAGATCCGGGGGTGAGTGGGCAGAGGTTGGCAGCTTTGCGTATTCCGATTTTGGCGCAGTGAAAATCCAGGTTTATCTGGAAAACCCAATGGACATTGATGCGATCGGAACCATTGCCCAGTGCCTGCAGCCGGACATCTTTTATTTTCGTCAGACAGCAGCGGATTTTCTGACGGATTAAGGCGCTGCGCCTGACAGCACAGCCCGGATGACTGTTTCCGGCAATGTTTCGATCCCCTGTCATAAAAGAGAAAAACTTGAAGCCGACTCATACCAATTGCGCAAAACGGGGCAATGGAGGAGAAAATATGAAGCGATTTGGTTCTATCGTTGCGAGCATGCTGCTGATTGGAATATTGGCATTGTCTCAGCCAGGTTATGCAGCACAGGAAAAACTGCCTGTCACGTCCCTGGCTCGACTTGCCCAGCCGGGAATCAGCATCGCTGTGGGGCTGAATACGCCGGCGGAAACTTCTCTGAGGCAAGACTATCCGGAGGCGGGGCTGATCCCCTACAGCGATATTTACCTGGCGTATCTGGATGTTGCCAACGGCCGTGTTGACGCCTGCGTCAATGCCCGGCGAGAGATGGAGTTTGCCATTCAGCACGGTTTCGCCGGTGTTCGCCTGCTGGATGAGAACTATGCTATAAACAAGATTGCCGTCGGCATCTCTCCGGCATCGTCGATTCCCGATCTGAAGGGTAAGCTGAACGCCTTCATCGCGGAACTCAGGTCGGACGGAACATTGGATGATATGTATGATCGCTGGGTAACACGCGGCGAAGAGAATATGCCCGATATCCCCCAGGCGGAAAACCCTCTGTTCACGCTGCGCGTTGGTACGACGGGTACGGTAATGCCCTACTCCTATTACATTGGAACCGAGCTGGCGGGATACGACATTGAGCTTGCTTACCGATTTGCTGCCTGGCTCGGCGCAAGGCTGGAGCTCAAGACCTATGATTTCGGCGGGATCGTCCCTGCCGCCGAGGCAGGCAGCATTGACTGCATCATGTCGAATCTGTTCTATACGAAGGAGAAGGAGGAATCCATTCCGTTCTCTAATGTGCTGTTTGAGGTCGAGGTCACGGCCATGGTCCGGGATGAAGGGCAGGCTGCCCAGACAAACGCGGATGGTGTCACAGATGTTATTCAGGCCACAGAGGGCGTGCGCTGGCAGGATTATAACGGAAAGCGAATCGGCGTTCTGACCGGACCGCTGATGGAGGATGCCGCCAAAGAGTATTTCCCCGACAGCGAGTACCTGTTGTTCAACAGCTATCCGGATTGCATTGCGGCGCTGCTGGCAGGAAAAATCGACGCCTATCTCGGGGATGAACCGGGGCTGAAGTCCGTTCATGCGGAACAGCCGGAAATTGATTACATCCATGATCGGATCACCCAGAACAATTACAGCTTTGCGTTTCGGAAAAACGATCCTAAGAGCGCCGCGCTGTGTGCAGCGCTGAACGATTTCCTTGCAAGAAGCTGGGAGGACGGCACCATGCAGGAACTGGATGCGATCTGGTTTGGCACGGAGGAAGCACGAAAAGTTGTAGATCAGTCCGATCTGACCGGGGAAAACGGGACGGTCAGGGTCGTGACCACTTCGACGGACATGCCGTTTTCCTATATCAAGGACGGTAAAAATGTCGGTTATGACATCGATCTTGTGGTACGCTTCTGCCGGGACAGAGGCTATGCCCTGGAGCTTGGGGACGTGGACTTCGCAGGCCGGATCCCGGCCGTTGAGTCCGGCAAGTACGACTTTTCGACCGACATGAACGTAACGCCGGAGCGAGAGGAGCAGGTGCTTTTCTCCGACCCGACGAGCTACGGCGGTATTGTGCTGGGTGTGCTGAGCCGCGATCTCATCCGGGAGGAGCAGGTACAGCAGCCTGGTCTGGAAACCGCACGCACACAATCCTTCCGAGATCGAATAAAAGCCAGCTTCAATAAGACCTTCATTCGGGAAGGACGCTGGCGGCTGTTCACGGATGGCGTGCGGACCACGCTGCTAATTACACTGTCGGCCATTCTTTTCGGCACACTTCTGGGCTTCGCGGTGTTTATGCTATGCAGGAACGGCAATCCCACAGCAAACCGGATCACCCGCTGCTGTCTGTGGCTGGTGCAGGGGATGCCGATGGTGGTTCTGCTGATGGTACTCTATTACGTCGTTTTCGGCTCGGTTGCCATCAGCGGGGTCGCCGTGGCGGTGATCGGCTTTACGCTGACCTTCGGCGCAGCCGTGTTCGGACTGCTGAAGATGGGCGTGGGCGCGGTAGACGGCGGCCAGTATGAAGCCGCTTACGCGCTCGGCTACTCCAATCGCCGCACTTTTTTCAGGATCATCCTCCCGCAGGCGCTGCCGCTCGTGATTCCCGCCTATAAAGGCGAGATCACAGGCCTCATCAAGGCAACGGCCATCGTCGGCTACATCGCCGTTCAGGACCTGACGAAAATGGGCGATATTGTGCGCAGCCGCACCTATGAGGCATTTTTCCCGCTGATCGCAGTGACGGTCATCTATTTCATGCTGGAAGGGCTGATCGGTTTCCTTGTCGGCCGAATCAGCCTCAGTCTGAATCCCAGGCGCCGCAAGCCTGCGAAAATCCTGAAGGGGGTGATGACCGATGATCAGAATTGAGCATTTAAGGAAGCAGTATCCGAACGTCACGCCTCTGGAAGATGTGAGCGCCGAGATCCGCGACGGCGACGTGATCTCTGTCATAGGCTCCTCCGGCACCGGCAAGAGCACGCTGCTCCGGTGTATCAATCGGCTGGAGAAGCCCACTTCTGGCAGGATCTGGCTGGACGATCTGGAGATCACGGATCCCAGGTGCAATATCAACAGGGTACGCCAGAGAATGGGAATGGTGTTCCAGAGCTTTAATCTGTTTGGCCACAAAACAGCCATTGAAAACATCATGCTGGCCCCGATGGATCTGCAGGGCAAATCAAAACAGGAGGCTTACGAAACCGGTATGCGGCTTTTGCGCACAGTCGGTCTTGCGGAAAAAGCGCTGAACTACCCTGACGAGCTTTCCGGCGGTCAGAAACAACGTATCGCCATCGCCCGGACGCTGGCCATGGACCCGGACGTGATTCTGCTGGATGAGCCTACCAGCGCTCTCGACCCCACGATGGTCGGTGAAGTCCAGGCGGTCATACGGGAGCTTGCCCAAACCGGCAAAACGATGCTGATCGTTACCCATGAAATGAATTTCGCCAGGGCAATCTCCAACCGCGTCTTTTACATGGACGCGGGCGTCATCTATGAAGATGGAACTCCGGAGCAGGTTTTCGATCATCCAAAGAGAGAGAATACACGCCGCTTCATACGCCGTCTTAAAGTATTGGAGTTAAACATTGAAAGCCGTGATTACGACTTTTTGGGCATGACATCGCAGATTGAGTCCTACTGCAGTAGGAACCAGATCTCGCCGAAGCTCGCCGGACGGATCCGGCTGGTCTTCGAAGAGACAACCCGCCTGCTGGTACCTGTGCTGGAAATGCCGCGGGTCCAGGCTGTCTGTGAATATTCCGAAGCTTCAGATAGCGCAGAGTGGGCCTTTCACTATGCCGGCCCGCGTGCGGATTTAACCAATGCAAAGGACGAGCTGGCCCTTGCGGTGCTCAAGGGCATTACAGAAAGCATTGCCTATACCCGACAGGATGGAGAGGAACTGCCCAACAGCCTGAATTTGAAGATCAGGCAGGGCTGACCGTGAGAGAGGAAACAAAACCCAAAACGTTTTGACCGAGGGAGTCAAGCGCTCTCCCGAATATCAGTGAAAGACCTGGAGGAAACAAAATGAAAAAAAGAATAGCGCTGCTCCTTGTAGCGGCAATGCTTCTCACCGGAACTTTGATCTATGCTGCAGCGGAGGGAACAAATCCTCTTGCGGAGCAGGTCGAGGACAGACTCCATGCATCCATCCAGCATGAAATAAAATCTCCTGAATGGGTGGAAGAGTTGGCTTCTAAGCAGGATGGTGCGGTAACCCAGCTCTTCGTTGTCGCCGGAATGGGAATGGACAGGACCACAGCTTCGGTCTCCATGCACGAGCTTGATGCGGACGGGCAATGGAAGCAGCTCCTGTCGACGCCGGGCTATGTCGGGAAATATGGACTATGTCTGGATGAAAACCATGTGGAGGGCTGCGGACAGACACCAATCGGCGTATACCACTTCAATAAGGCCTTTGGTATTGCACCTGATCCTGGC
Source organism: Oscillospiraceae bacterium (assembly GCA_017458065.1). Lineage (GTDB taxonomy): Bacteria > Bacillota > Clostridia > Oscillospirales > Oscillospiraceae > Limivicinus. Next base: position 3,923 of record JAFTGD010000007.1, on the reverse strand, counting down.
TGCGCTCTGCCGTACATACAGGTTACGGATAACATCTGGTGGTCCGGAGATACCGGAAAAGGTATGCATTACAACGAGATGGTCGATATCCGTGACGTTCCGGAACTCAGCAAAGACGACAGCGAGCATATCGTTGACTATGAGTACCAGTATCAGTACTGCATGAACATCAGCTTCAATGAGGACGGAACACCCGGGAGAGGCTCTGCAATCTTTCTGCACTGTCTTGGCCCTGAAAAGCCGTATACAGGAGGCTGTGTGGCGATCCCTGAGAACATCATGAAGCAGGTGATGCAGCGGGTAAAACCGGACTGCGTCGTGATCATTGATCTGATGGAAAACATCTGCCCGGATGTATGGGAAGCGTGGGGCTTTGCCCAGGCAGAAAATGCTGAGGATGAAGTGACACGCTCGGATGATGCTTCGGACTTCGCGCTGCTCAGCGAAGCGGTATCCGATGCAATTCCGGAAGTGACTGCGACAATGCCCGGTCAATAAAATGACGATTTTGTGAAGGAACAGACTTGCTAAACTTGCGATTTCGTGATGGAGGCTTTGATGGCACGGAAGATGAATTTAGCTGAATTGATGGAAATGCCCGTTGACAGAATCTGCATGATGCAGTAAAATGATTACGGAAAAACGTACGGATATCAGTACTGGAGGTGTTTTCGTGACCGTTGCAAGGCAAATGGATATTCGCGCGAATATACGTGAGTATTTTGACAGAGCTTATAATGGTGAAACCGTATTTGTGCCCAGAAAGGAAAACAGAAACGTCTATATTATTTCTCAGGAACAATACGAATCTCTGCAGCAAGCCAAAAGAAATGCGGATTATTTGATGATGATTGACCGGAGCATGGAGCAGCTTGCATCTGGGCAGACAGTGACAAAGTCAATTGAAGAGCTGAGGGCGATGGAGTGAATGAATTCACTTTTTCTCAGGAAGCGTTTTCTCAGTATATTGAATGGCAGCGTGAGGACAGAAAAACTCTGAGAAGGATCAACGATCTGCTTGAAGATATCAAAAGAAATGGCGTTATGAAAGGGATCGGCAAGCCGGAAAAGCTGAAATATCGTCAAGGGTTCTCCAGAAGAATTGATGAAGCCAATCGACTTGTTTATGACATCGACGAACTTGGGAACATTCGAATCATTGCGTGCAAAGGGCATTATGAGTAGGTCAACAAAAAAGCCAGCGGCTCTCAAAAAGCTGCGGGCTTTTTCCTTTCACGTCACAAAAACAAGAAAACAAAACATGTTCATCCTCCGATATCATACTGTGGGCCACAACATGATACCGGACATTTGTTGGACATTCTGTGAGATAATAAATAATTAAGAATCATTCTGCTTGCCGGACAATAGCCGGATATGGCAATATCCTCCGGCAGGAAGCACATCACAATAAAGATCTGAAAGCAGGAAGGAAGAGTCAGAAAATGGAAAAAACAACAAAACAACTGAAGATTTGGCGCATGATCGCTGTCATAGCCCTTTGCGCGCTGCTGATTGCAGGCATGCTGTATGCTTTCAGCGTCGGTCACGAGAATCCCTTACCTGCCGCTGACGGCGCCAAAGCGCTTTCTCTCTGGAACGAAGGGACCGGCGCGAAGAAAAGCCTGATCGACTACGTCAGCGCCGTCACGGAAGAGGGCGGAGCAGATTATATCCCCATTGAGGACCGCATCGCTGTATTCGATATGGACGGTACGCTTACATGCGAGACCTTCTATACCTACTATGACACGATGATGTTCATCGAATACTGCCTCCATGACCACCCGGAACGCGTCTCGGATGAGCTGAAAGCGGTTGCCGCGTCGATAAAACCCGGATATGTCGCCGACGAGACGCTTGCGAGGAACTTTGCAAAAGCCTACGCGGGCATGACCGTTGAAGAATTTTACAACTACGCAGTTGCTTTCGGGCAGAAGAAGACCGCCAGCTTCAACAACATGCGCTATATAGACGGTTTTTATCTGCCGATGGCGGAGCTTGTGAAATACCTCTATGACAACGGCTTTGAGATCTGGGTCGTCAGCGGTACCGAGCGCACCACTACCCGCGCCATCGTGGCGAACTCTCCGATCAAAGACTATGTGGAACCGGAGCATGTGATCGGCACTGATTTTGAGATTAAGCAAAGAGGCCACGAGGACGAGCCGTCCAATATGGACTTCAAGTATGAAAACGGTGACGATCTCGTCCTGACCGGCGGCTTCATCCAGAAAAACTTAAACGGCAACAAGTCGATCTACGTCGAGCGCGAGATCGGCAAGCGCCCGGTGCTCGCCTTCGGCAACAGCGGCAGCGACACCAGCATGATGAACTATACTATCGACAGCCGGAATCCACATCCGGCGCAGGCTTATATGGTCGTGGCCGATGACAGCGAGCGCGAATGGGGCACACAGGATTGGGAAGCAAAATCCGCCGACTATCTTGCCAAAGGCTTTATCCCGATCTCGATGAAAACCGACTTTGCGCAGATCTACCCGGACGGCATCACGAAAGCGGCCGAACAGTATGTTCCCGCCGACATTCCGCTTTCGGAAGCGCAGGCCCCCGCACAGGACGCTTTGGACTATGCCGACGCGGAAAATTGGGCTTACTTCAGCATCGGCGAGGATAAGGATGCCGATCTGTTCCTGATCTGCCCCACAGTGGACATGAACGATGAATTCAATATGTCCATGGACGATGAGGACACCAAGGCCAGCTTCCTCGGCGCGCTGAATATGGAGCGCGGGATTTATGAGGACAGCGCCCGGATGTACGCCCCCTACTACCGGCAGGCGGCCATGAAGGTCTACAGCCTGGATCGGGAGGAGTGGGAACCCTATATGGAACTCGCCTACAGCGACGTATCCGCCGCATTTGCCTACTATCTGGAACATGAAAACCAGGGCAGACCGATCCTCCTGGCCGGCTTCTCCCAGGGCGCGGATATGTGCTACCGGCTGCTGGAGGAATACTTCGGCAATGAAGAACTCTACGATCAGCTGGTGGCGGTCTACGCCATTGGCTGGCCCTGCTCAGAGTAACTGACGGCAAGCTATCCGCAGATCATACCTGCGCAGTCGGCGGATGATATCGGCGTCGTCATCAGCTTCGACTGCGAGGCGCCGGAGGTCACGGAGACCTTCATCAGCCCCGCCGGGCAGCGGGCATTCGGGATCAATCCCCTCAACTGGCGGACGGACGAGACCCCGGCGGACAAGAGTGAAAACCTGGGCGCCTGCTTTACCGACTACAGCGGCGAGATCACAAGAGAAGAAACGGAACTGTGCGGCGCGTATCTTGGCACGGAACGCGGCGTGGTGAAGGTACCTGACATTTCCGCTTCCGACTACGCCCCGATCGTACCGGGGCTTCCCGACGGCGCGTACCATGTGTATGATTATCAGTTCTTTTTCCGCAATCTGCAGCAGAATGTGTCGGAAAGGCTTGCAAGCTTCGAAGCGGCAAATACTTTAGAGCAGGCAGCGTAAATTTTTCCGCATCGCGGAATCAAGACAACAGCGAAGGACGGTTGAGATGGATTACAAGCACACGATAACGATGGATCCCTCCGGGTTTGTGGTTCTGGCGGATTTTGTACCGGGCATCGTGCAGGAGATCCGTTATTATTCCACCTATAACTTCATTGGGGATCGCGTCGACGGTTATGAGGAGCCTGTGGCACTGCTGACAAAAGAGGCGGCCCGGGCGCTGAAAGCGGTGGCGGGCGAGGTAAACGCCCAAGGTTACCGCCTGAAGGTGTTTGACGCCTATCGTCCTGCAGCGGCTGTACGGCACTTCATGCTGTGGGGCATTGAGGATCTCGATCTGCGGATGAAGCCTTATTTCTATCCGAACCTGGAGAAACAGGAGCTTTTCAAGCAGGGGTATATTGCCAAGCAGTCCTCCCACAGCCG
>JAFTGD010000076.1 GCA_017458065.1 Oscillospiraceae bacterium | reverse complement strand
GCTGTATACCAGAGGCGAGCTTCGCACCCTGAAATCTTCCGTGAAAATCTTCTGATCTGTAGGTGCAAAAAATTATGCGAAAAAGCGCCCTAAGCCCAAGCATAGCTTAGAGTTTCGCTTTACCCAAGTGGCAAACTCGGGAGGAGAAGGGCATTTCTTTAGATTTCTTAAAGTTCACACTTTGCGTGGAAAATCGAAAGAGACTTGTGGTATACTGTGACCGTCAATTCATCTCCCGGAGGACAGCCATGAACGACGTGACAGCGACAAAGATCCTGATCGTGGACGACGATCCGGATATTCGGAATATACTGAATCTCCTGCTGCGCAGGGAATACGAGACCGCCGAGGCGGCAAACGGCATGGACGCAGTGGCCTATATGCAGGAGCACCGCGACACGGACCTCATCATCCTGGATGTGATGATGCCGGGTCTGGACGGCATTGCGACCTGTGAGAAGATCCGGGAGTTTTCCAATGTGCCGATTCTCTTCCTGACGGCCAAGAGCGCGGAGCGTGACCGGCTCGCCGCTTATCAGAGCGGCGGGGACGACTTCCTCTCCAAGCCCTTCTCCCAGCCGGAGCTGCTTGCCAAGGTCAAGTCGCTCCTGCGGCGCTATCAGGAATACCGCGGCAAGCCCGCCTCCTCGGTCTGGAACTCCGGCAATCTGGAGGTCGACCTGGGGACGCGCATGGTGCGCAACGCGGGCGAGACCGTGCCGCTGACCGACACGGAGTATTCGATCCTCGAGTGCCTGGTCAAGAACCGCGGCCGTACCGTCACCACGCAGGAGCTCTATGAGACGGTCTGGAACGAAAAGTTCCTCCCCGGCTCGGGCAATACCATCATGGTGCACGTGCTGAATCTGCGCCGTAAGATCGAGGAGGTCCCCTCGTCGCCCAAGATCATCCGGACGGTCTGGGGCAGGGGATATCAGGTTGACTGAGCCAAGGCTCCCGATGCTGCGGTCGCTGAGCACCAAGCTGCTGCTGGCGGCCCTGCTCAGCCTGCTGTGCGCGGTGGCGGCCTATCTCGCAGTCTTCGGGATCGGGACGCTGTTCGTCAACCGCTATTATATGAGTACCAGCTCCGTAGCCGCCCGAAAGGCGGAGATCTATACGGAGCTGAATCGCTATGTCCAGGCCTGGCAGATTTCCGGCAGCGACAGCGAAGCGCTGCAGCGTTTCCTCGCGGACCGGGACAACATCTCAATCGCGGTGTATTCCGCGGAGGATCTGGACATCCCACCCGCCCCCGAGACGCTGGCCCAGCGGCCGGTGATGCAGAGCTATGAGGCGCCGAGGCGCAGCGGTATCAGCGGCAGGCTCTACCCGATGCGTTTTGCCGACGGGATCTATTACGTCGCCATCACGGACAACACCCGCGTGCGGGAGGATCTGCTGAACCGGGCCATGGGCACGGTGGTGGCGGTCCTGGTGCTGGTGAGCGTGCTCTTCTGGTATACCAACCGCCTGACCTGGAAAATCATCCGTCTTTCACAGGAGACGGCCACCATCGGCGCGGGGGATCTGGACGGCGTCATCACCGTGGACGGCGTGGATGAGATCGCAACCCTGGCCTCGGACATCGACGGCATGCGCGACGCCATCATCGAGCGCATGGGCAACGAGAAACGGGCATGGGAGGCCAACAGCGAGCTCATCACGGCCATGAGCCACGATATCCGCACCCCCATGACTTCGCTGATCGGCTATCTCGGCCTCCTGAACAACGCCGATTCCATCTCTGAGGAGGAGCGGAAGCGCTATCTGGAGGCGGCCTACGGCAAGTCGCTGGCGCTGAAGGAACTGACGGACGAGCTGTTCAAATACTTTCTGGTCTTCGGCCGGTCGGAGCTGGAGCTTCACCGGGAGGACTTTGACATCCACATGCTGCTGATGCAGCTGCTGGGCGAGGCAGAGTTCGACCTGAGGGATTCGGGCTTCAACGTCCAGAGTATCGACCGCCTCGAAGACGGCTATCTTCTGAACACCGATGCTGCGATGCTCAAGCGCGTCATCGACAACCTTGTCTCCAATATCAAGAAATACGCCGACCGCGAGCGGCCGGTGGTACTTCTCACGGATATGAAGAACGGAAAGGTCTCGGTGACGGCCTCCAACGGGCTCTCCACCAGAGGCAGCGGTACCGAGAGCACCAAGATCGGCCTGCGTACCTGCGAGAAGATCCTCGACGCCCTGGGCGGCGAGTTCACGACGCTCCGGGATGAGACGCACTTTGCAGCCGAGTTCAGCCTGCCGATGTTTGTTTCAGGCAGATAGGTCACAACGCTTCCCGAGCAGGAAGATCATTCAGAGAAGGCTGATTGCGATCAAAAGAAAAATCTTCATCTGCCTGATTGATGCTCTGGCGAAGAAGAGCCCAGAAACCATTTTCGCTGGTCTGCTTCTCGTTTGGAATTCGAGATGCTTGGTTATTTCCGCTCTGAAAAGTGCTATCAGTTATCATGACAATACCTCCATTGAACTTTAAACATGTAAAAGATATAAACGAGAACGTGGAAGTTGTCAAGATAGGGATCAAAGCGTTCCCCAAAAATGATATTTGGAAAATAGTGTAAAGAAGAGACAGGGATTCAGCCTTACACGGCCGAGTCCCTGCCTCTATTCTTCATCATCAATCGGGTATTCGTTAAGATCGGGGAAATCCAGAAACTCGCTCAGCGTCATATTAAAGGTCACCGCAATCTGAGTGTATTGTCTGCTGTAGATAATGGTTGACACCATACAGTAGGAGGTAAGACAATGGCAGAATATGCTTATGTACGGGTTTCAACCAAAGAGCAAAACATCGACAGGCAGCTTGCGGCTCTGGAACCGTACAACATTCCAAAGAAGAATATCTATGGCTTCATCAATTTGATGTTCACAGAGAGTTTTCACAAAACCTGTTGAACACATACAGGATTTTTGTTATACTTTCAACAGAACTTTTGCGTATAAGGTGAGCTCGAGGTTTTGTCGATCCAAAGGATGTAGTGTAATTTCTGCAGAGGAGGCGACGGTCATGACAAATACAACCGCTGTGAAAAAAGATAAACTAAAGGGCCTTTTTGATACCGACAGTCTTCAGGGGAATATCTTTAAGGTGACAATAACCCCGATTTCTGAAGAAGAAGCGGATGAAATTGCGTTCAAGAGCCTGAAAGGAATTGCAGGCAGGCCTCTTGACCTGGATGCAGTCAGAAGGGAACGGCTGGGTTTATGAGGGTTTTGCTGGATACGAATTCTTACCAGCCGAAGACCCAGAGGTGGGTGACGCCGAAGGCTTCGCGGATGAAGTAGTTCAGCATGACCATTTTGTAGCCCCAGGGCGCGGCTACCCCGGCAGCCTCCACCCCCTGCAGACGGGCCATGGACTTGGCGCGGAAGAGGTGGTAGGCGCTGGAGATGACGGCGACATTTCCATCCGGCTCGTCGCCGCGCTCACGGATGAGCGCAAAGGAGTATTTCAGGTTTTCCTGGGTCGAGGTGGCGCGGGGCTCTTGGATAATGCGCTCCTCCGGGATACCGTGTTGCAGAAGCCAGTCGTGCATGGCCTTGGCCTCGGTGATTGCTTCCCCCTTGCCCATGCCGCCGGAGACGATGGCGACGCTGTCGGGATAGCGGTCCAGATAATCCAGCGCGCCCTCCAGCCGGCGCACCAGCGTGAGGGAGGGGCGTTCGCCGTAGACAGCGGCGCCAAGCACGACCAGATAGGGGCGCTCCGGGTCCGGATCGGTTCGGGCGTTTTTGACGATCGGCACTTCCACAATACAGAAATACACCAGTCCCAGACAGGTCAGCACGAGGACGACGCGCCAGAGCAAAACCGGCAGAAAGCGCTGCGCCAGGAGCAGCGCCACGAGGAAGAAGCAGAGATATCCCCAATAGACATAGCCCCGCAGCGCGAAGCGAAAGAACAGCCCCAGCGCGATCAGAACAGGGGAGAGGAAAGCCCAGAGCGGGCTTTTTTTCTTTTTCACTTGATTATCCATCGCTTAATGCCTCCCAGCGTTCGTACTGCTCCATGAGAGCGGTGTTCAGAGCTTCCTTCTGCTCCTCCAGCTCCATGAGCTTCTGGTAATCGGTGGCGTAGACGCCGCACTCCTCCTCGAGCGCCGCAAGCTGCGCCTCCAGCCGGGCGATCTCCTTCTCGACCCGCTGCATCTGCCGGGCCTGGTTCCCGCCGCGGGCCTTGGCGGGGGTGTCCTGCGCCGTCGTCTGAGCGGCCGGCTCGGTGGCCTTTTTCCCGGCGGCTCTGGGGGCGTTCTTTTTCTCCGCCGCGGCGTAGACGAGCTGCCGCTCTTTCCAGGCGGCATAGTCCCGGTAACCGCCGCGGTAGTCGGTCAGGGTCCCGTTATCGAAGGCCCAGATGCGGGTGGCGAACTTCTCAATAAAATAACGGTCGTGGGAGACGAAGAGCAGCGTCTCGCCGTAGTCGGAGAGCGCGTCCTCCATCCACTCGCGGCTGACGATGTCCAGGTGGTTGGTGGGCTCGTCCAGAATCAGGAGGTTGATGTCGCTGCCCATGAGCATGCATAGCTTCAGGCGGCTGCGTTCGCCGCCGGAGAGCGTGGCCACGGGCTTGAAGACGTCCTCTCCGCGAAAGCCGAAGGCGGCGAGCCGGTCGCGGGCCTCCTGGGGACTGCAGCGGCACTCCCAGAGCATGGTGTCGACCATGCTGCGGCTGTCATCCTGAAAGCGCACCAGCTGCGGCAGACAGGCGCTGCGCACCGAGGGGCCGAGCGAGATCCATCCCGCGTCGGGGGTCTCTTCACCGGTGATGAGCTTCACAAGGGTGGACTTGCCGCTGCCGTTGTCGCCGATGACGGCGATACGCTCCTGCCCCTCCACAAGAAACGAGAGATCGGAGAAGAGCACACGGCCGCCGTAGCCCTTCTTCAGGCTGTCGGCGGCGAGCACCTCATCCCCGGAGAAGGCCCGCTCTTTGAACTTGACGGAGAGCTTTTTCTGCTCGTGGGGCTTCTCGCTGCGGGAGAGTTTTTCAATGCGCTTTTCCATGGAGAAGGCCCGCTTATGCAGCTTGTCGTTGCCCATGAAGGCCCAGAGGTGCATCTGCTCCGCCGCGCGGGTAAGCTGCTCGATCTTGGCCTGGTCCTTCTCATACTGTTTGCGCTTTTCCTCGAAGCGGCGCTGCCGCTCCTCCAGGAAGAAGCTGTAGTTGCCGCTGTAGAACTCGGCCTTGCCGTCATTGAGCTCGATGCAGCGCTGCGCTACCACGTCGAGGAAGTAGCGGTCGTGGCTGATGGCGAGGACGGTCCCCTTAAAGTGCAGGAGATAGTTCTCCAGCCATTCCACGGCGTGCAGGTCCAGGTGGTTGGTGGGCTCGTCCAGAAGGAGGATCTCGGTGTCCTCGAGAATGAGGCGGGCAAGGTTCAGGCGGGTCTTTTCCCCGCCGGAGAGACTCTCGAAGCTCTGAGCACGCATGTCCGGGCCGATCTGAAGGCCGTTTGCGACACGGTTCACGGCAACGTCGGTCTCATAGCCGCCGAGACGCTCAAAGTCTGCCGCCAGCCGGTCGTACTCCGCGAGCAGGGCGGGGGAGCTGTCGTGCTCCATGCGCTCGGTGAGGCGCTCCATCTTCCTGCGAATGGCGTCGACGTGGCGGAAGGCGTTCTGCAGCACATCCTCGGCGGTCCAGCCCTCCGGATAGACGGGGAACTGGGAGATGAGGCCGATGCGCTTGGACGGGGCGATGCTGACCTGGCCCTCGTCATAGTCCAGCGCGCCGGTCAGAATACGGAAGAGGGTGGTCTTGCCGCAGCCGTTGGGGCCGAGGATGCCGACGCGCTCTCCCGCCTCCACCTGGAAGCTGAGCCCGTCGAGGATGTTGTTTCCTATCTCAAAGGATTTTACAAGGGAGCTTACGGTAATGTCGATCATGCTCAGTACTCCATATCGGTGCCGCGGCGCATGGCGGCCTGCAGCACCGTGTTGGCGATCGGGGTGGCGACCGAGAGACCGCCGCCGCCCGACTCCACAAAGACGATGAAGGCATAGGGATGGTCCGGGTCTTTCAGGAAGCCGGTAAACCACGCGTGGTCGGTGCCGTCGCCGACCTCGGCGGTGCCGGTCTTGCCGCAGACCTCCAGACCGGGAAAGCGGTTGTCGCCGTAGGTCTGAATGACGTTGTTGCGCATGAGCTCCTGCATGGTTTTGGCCGTCTCGGGATTGACCAGGAGCGACTGCTCCGAGGGCTTTCCGTCGTCGATGAGCTTGGGCTCGACTAGAATGCCGTCGTTTGCGATGGCGGCGACATAGCGCAGCATCGAATAGGGGCAGATCAGGTCCGTGGACTGGCCGATGCCGGACCAGGCGGTCTCCGGATCGCCGACGAAGTCCAGCGGGTACGAGCCCGCCGCGGTGGGGATGCCGTCGAGGCTGTGCGAGTCGAGGAAGCCATAGCTGCGGACGTGGTTCACCATCTCCGTCTGACCGACGGAGATCGCAATCTGGGCAAAGGCAATGTTGCAGGAGTTGGCCAGCGCACCGCGGAAGTCGTTGGTGTAGTGCTCAAAGGGGCAGTGGAAGAGGACGCCCGCGATCTCGGCCTCACCCTCACAGAAGAAGCTGCGCTGCCAGATGGTGGGGACGCACTCGATGGCGGCGGCCGCCGTCACCAGCTTGAAGATCGAGCCGGGGGTGAAGGACGCGGAGAGCAGGCGGTTGATATAAGCGCCCTCCGGGACTACGGGGTCGCTCTCCACCGGGTCGATGGCGGGGGACGAGACCATACAGATGAGCTCGCCGGTCTTGTAGTTTACGATGCCGACGGCGCCCTTGCGCTCGGCGAGGGCGGCATAGGCCTTGTTGTCCAGAACCGAATCGACGTTCAGCTTCAGCGAGATGCGCTTGGTCTGGGTCATGCCGGTGACAGGGTTGTAGCCGTGCAGCTGCCGGGAGAAGTTGGTCAGGATCCCGGTGCCGGTGCGGTTCCAGAAGTCGCCGGTCACGTGGTAGTTGGCGATGCGGGTGGCACGGTCCTCGTTATAATGGTTGTCGTTGGCGGTAAAGGAGGCCAGCAGGACGCCGTTGCGGTCGGTGACCGTCCCCTCGGAGAGGGAGTTGAGGCGCGAGAAGTAGCTGGCCCAGCTCTCGCCGTCCTCCAGGAAACGCTGGACATAGACGAAGAGCCCGACCGTGATGAAGAAGGCAATCAGCAGCACGGAAAAGGCGCGCCGGTTCAGTTTTTTCACTTTGCGGCCCCCTTTCTCCGTTTCTTTTCCTGTTTCTTCTGGGCTTTGCGCTCTTCGCGCTCCTCACGGATAGCCTCGCGGTCCCCGATCGAGCGGATCTTCTCGCCGGGGCGCACGGCGAAGCTGGCTTCGCGCCGGTTGTCCGCGCTCTTCAGAAAGGCCATCATCATCCAGCAGGAGAGCAGCGAGGAGCCGCCTCGGGACACAAAGGGGAAGGTGACGCCGGTGAAGGGGAGAATGTCCATCGAACCGAAGACGTTCAGTGCGACCTGGGTGAGGAGAATGCTCATGGCGGCACAGGCGGCGATACCGTAGTAGGCGCTGCGCCCGGTGCGGGCGCTGCGGACGGCAAAGCAGGCCAGCAGGATCACCGCGGCCACCATCAGGCAGGCGATGAGCAGGCCCTGTTCCTCGCAGACCACGCCGAAGACCAGGTCGGTGTTGGCGGCGAAGATGTTCTTCAGCCAGCCGTTGCCGGCGCCCTTGCCGAAGAGCCCGCCGGCCGCGGCGGCGCTCATGGCGCGGGTCTGCTGGAAGCCCTTGTCGTAGATGTCCTCCCAGACGTGGCCCCAGGAGGCAAAACGCTGGGCGATATACGGGCGGGCGCTGACCGCGAGGAAGCCGGCGAGACCGGCGCCTGTGACGGCGAGCATGATGGTGGCGATGGAGCCGGAGCGCATGAAGGAGATGACCAGGAAGCACACGAAGAAGACCAGCGCCGTGCCGAAGTCCCCGATCAGCGCCAGCGCCATCACGCAGATGGCCGAGAAGGCGATGAAGACATACAGGTTGTTCCGGCGAAAGAGGCGGTCGAGCGTCGCGGCGCCGACATAGACATAGGCGACCTTGACCAGCTCCGACGGCTGGAAGGAGAAGCCCCAGAACTCCAGCCAGTTCCTGGCGCCGAGGACGACGTCGCTGGCCACGACGTTGATGCCGAGCAGCAGCAGCGCGCTGAGCGCCACGAGGATCCGGGCGGAGGCCGTGCGGTGGAGCGAGCGCTGCCACCAGCCGCAGAGCAGGAAGAGAACCAGCCCCGCAAGCGTGAGCAGGATCTGCTTATACAGATCCTCCGGCGTGGACGATGCCGCGACCGACATGCCCAGCGAGCAGAGATAGAAGGCGAGGGTCTCGATCTCGAAGCCGGAGCGGTTGATGATGCGCATGGCGTTGAAGCAGCTCCACTCCATCACGATCAGGCTGCCGAAGGCCAGCGCGATATCCGGGAGGTACTCCGGATCGGCATAGAAGGAGTGCTGCAGCAGCAGGAAGAGCTGGAAGACCGTCAGCATCAGGAGCGTCAGGGCCGGGGAATAGCGCCGGCCGACGCCGCTGCGTTTGGATTCCAGCCGCTCGCGCTTCTCCATGCTGAGGTCGGTGAAGCGGACGCAGATCCCGTTGAGGTTGAGTGTGTCCCCGTCCTTGACCTCCGCCCCGTCGTCGTCGACAAAAATGTTGTTGACCCAGACGCCGCCGCGGGAGAAGACGTCGTTGATGCGCCAGGTGCCAAGATCGTCGCGGCGCAGGACCGCGTGGGTGCGGGCGACCTCGCGCTCGGGGATGCAGACGTCGGAGTCCGGCGCGCGGCCGATGATGACCTCCCAGTGCTGCACGGGCAGACGCTCTTTGCCATAGCGGATATAGGCCCAGGTCTCAAGGTCGTACTTCTCGCGCAGCATGGAGCGCAGACAGCGGATCAGAATGGCGACGGACAGCAGGACCAGAATGGCCTTGCTCGCGGTGATGGTGTAGCTGTAGAAATCTCCCTGCACGAAAAGCACCTCCTTCCCGGGAAGCTCTGTGCGCGTCCGCACAGATAAAATCAAAATATTATACCAAATTCGGGGGCGCATTACAACCGCGGCGCCCCTTAACAATTATGAAGCTTCTAAAAAGTACCGGCCGGTCTTTTTGAAACCGGCCGGAAAAAGCGCAGGGCGGTCAGCCGATGCGCAGGAAAATGCTGCCGCTGACAGAAGAGACGGTGAAGCTCTGAAAGACCGTGACATAGCTGCTGCTGAGAAAACCGTACTGCCAGCTCATGGTCCGGTTACCCTGGGGCCAGAAGCTGAGGGTCTCTGAGACGATGGCGGATTCGGTGTCGTCGGGGTTGATCCAGAGCACCTCGTAGCGGGGTGTCCCGGTGGCGGAGAGGTTCTGGAAGTCGATGTTGAACTCGCCGTGCTGGGACACGGCCTCGGCCGTGAAGCTCACCTTCAGGGTGTCCTTGTGTTCCGGATCGTTGGCGGCAACCAGACCCTCCTTCAGGGAGAAGCCGCAGCTGAGGTTGCAGGAGGTGATGTTCCCGTCCTCGTCGGTGGCGTAGCTCGGATAGTCCTTGTAGTCGAAGTAGTCATAGAAGTTGGCGCCGCTGATCTTGACCTCCATGATCTGGGGGCCGGAAGGAGTCTCCTCCGGGGCATCGGGGGCCTCCTTCTGCTTCCCGCAGGCGCTGAGAAGGCATAGCGCCAGCAGCGTGAGAAGGACAGACAGCGTTTTGGTTCGGTTTCGGGTCATAAGAGTCAGCTCCCTAATGAAGCGGGACAGAGGGAAGAACCTCTGTCCCAAGGTTACAGTCAGATTGTCTGCTTACAGGATGCCCGCGCAGGGCGCCGCGTCAGCGCTCTTCGCGGAAGAAGGCGAGGCCGAGCGAGGCGGGCGGCTGGTTCTCGCGCTTGTTGCGCAGGCTGGAGATGACCAGCACCACGATCGTGACCACATAGGGGATCATCTTGTAGAGCTCTTTGATGGCAAGGTTCATGCCGGAGGGGATATACATGTGCAGGATGTACAGGCCGCCGAAGAGGAAGGAGGCGAGCACGCCCACATTGGGCCGCCAGACCGTGAAGATGACCAGCGCGATGGCAAGCCAGCCGCGGTCGCCGAAGGCGTCGCTGGACCAGATGCCGGAGGTGTAGTCCATGATGTAATACAGGCCGCCGAGACCCGCGATCATCGAGCCGGTGCAGGTGGCGACGTATTTGTAGCGGCCGACATTGATGCCGGCGGCATCGGCGGTGTTGGGGCTCTCGCCGACAGCCCGCAGATGCAGGCCGACCCGGGTGCGCTTGAGAATATAGGCTGCAACCAGAGAGAGAATCACGGCGAGATACGCTAGGAAGCCATAGCTCAGAAAGATTTTTCCGAACCAGCCGGTGGTGGAGGCGAAGGGCAGCGTCCTGCGGAAGTAGCTGCTGGTAGCCGAGAGAACGATGGCCGGGACATCGCTGCCCGAGAGCTTGATGAGGGAACCGCCGAAGAAGTTGCCGAAGCCGACGCCGAAGGTGGTCAGCGCAAGACCGGTGACGTTCTGGTTTGCCCGGAGCGAGACCGTCAGGAAGCAGTAGAGCAGGCCCATCAGGAAGGAGCCCAGCATGCAGCAGAGCAGAGGAATGGCGATGGCCAGGAAGGGACTGATGTTGGCAGGACCGACGGCCTGCTCATAGAAGAACGCGCCCATGACGCCGCTGATGGCGCCCACATACATGATGCCGGGAATACCGAGGTTCAGGTTGCCGGATTTTTCGGTCAGCGTTTCACCGGTGCTGCCGCAAAGCAGCGGGATCCCCTGCATGATGGCCCTGGGAATGAAGGAAACAAAATCAAACATGGTTTAGTCCTCCTTCCCCGCGGCGTGGCGGAAGTTGATCTGGTAATTGATGAAGAACTCGCTGCCGATGATGAAGAACAGGATCAGACCGGTCAGGATATCGGCATAAGAGGAGCTCAGCCCAAAGCTGGTGGCAATCTGGCCTGCACCCCTCTCCAGGAAGACCAGCAGGAAGCTTGTCAGCACCATCCAGATGGGGTTGAACTTGGCCAGCCATGAGACCATGACGGCAGTAAAGCCGCGGCCTGATGTGATGGTCGTCGTCAGGGTGTGCTCCGTACCGCCGACCAGCAGCATGCCTGCAAGACCGCAGACCGCGCCGGAGAGCAGCATCGTCCGGACAATAACGCGCTCCACCTTGATGCCGACGTAACGGGCGGTGCGCTCGCTTTCGCCGACAACGGCAATCTCATAGCCGTGCTTGGAATAGTTGAGGTAGACATACATCGCAACGCAGACCAGCGCGACGACAATGATGTTCAGCAGGTACTTGTAGCTGCCGATCTGCGGAAGCCAGCCGGCCTGCGTGCTCTGGTTGATGATGCCGATTTTGCCGGCGCCTTTGGGGACCTCCCAGATGATGATGTAGTAGGCGACCAGCTGTGTGGCCACATAGTTCATCATCAGGGTGAAAAGCGTCTCGTTGGTGTTCCACTTGGCCTTGAAAATGGCCGGGATGGCGGCCCAGATGGCGCCTGCCAGGATGCTGGAGACCAGCATGCAGAGGATGACGACCCAGTTCGGCAGCTTGCCCCCGAGCAGGATCATGCAGGCGGTGGTTGCAAGGCAGCCGATCAGCATCTGGCCGTCTCCGCCCAGATTCCAGCAGCGCATGCGGAAGGCGGGGGTGATAGCAAGGGACACGCACAGCAGCATGGCAATGTTCTGGAACAGGACCCAGGCGCGCCTTGCGCTGCCGAAGGAGCCCTGCCAGATCGTGGCGTAAACTGCCAGAGGATTGAGCCCGGTGATGAGGTTCGTGATCAGGGCGCAGGCGAGCAGCGCAATAAGCAGAGCTGCCGCCCGGATGCCCCAGGCGCGGTACCAGGGGAGCGCAGCGCGTCTGGAGACGTGGAAAAGCGGATTGTGTGCTTTGTTATTCATCGGCTTTTCCTCCCAGTTTTGTCATCATCAGGCCGACGTCGCGCTTGTTGGCGCCGCGGCCGGGAATGATCCCGCTGACCTTGCCGCCGCAGAGAACCAGGATCCGGTCCGCCAGTTCCAGAAGGACGTCCAGGTCTTCGCCAACATAGATAATGGCGACGCCTTCGGCCTTCTGCTTGTTGATCAGGTCATAGATCGTATAGGACGAGTTGATATCCAGGCCGCGGACCGCATAGGCGGTGAGCAGCACCGTCGGTGCGGACGAAATCTCACGGCCGACAAGGACCTTCTGCACGTTGCCGCCGGAGAGCCGGCGCACCGGGGTCGAGATGCCGGGGGTGCTGACCTCCAGGTTCTGCACCACCGCCTGCGCCAGTTCCTTCGGCGTGCGGCGGTCGGTGAAAAGGGAGTGGCCCTTGCGGAAGGAGCGCAGCATCATGTTGTCCGCCAGGTCCATGTTGGCGACAAGGCCCATGCCGAGGCGGTCCTCCGGGACGAAGGAGAGGCTGACGCCCATCTCGGCAATGCTGAGGGGATCCTTGCCGATCAGCTCTTCCCGGGTGCCGTCGTCCTCAATGTAAGATATGCTGCCCGCCTCCACCGGCTGCAGACCGGCGATGGATTCCAGCAGCTCTTTCTGCCCGCAGCCGGAGATGCCCGCGATGCCGAGGATCTCGCCGGAGTTGGCCGTAAAGCTGACGTCCTCCAGCTTCAGGATCCCGTCGATGCTGCGGACCGTGAGGCCCTTGACTTCGATGCGGGGCTTCGGGTTGACCGGCTCGGGGCGGTCGATGTTCAGCGTGACCGCATGGCCGACCATCATATTGGTCATTTCCTGGGCGTTGGTCTGCTTTGTGGGCATGTCGCCGATGAACTGACCGTGGCGGAGGATGGCGACCCGGTCGGAGAGCGCTTCCACCTCGTGCATCTTGTGGGTGATGATGACGATGGCCTTTCCGTCGTCACGCATGTTGCGCAGAACGGCAAAAAGCTTGTCGGTCTCCTGCGGGGTCAGAACGGCGGTGGGCTCGTCGAGGATCAGGATGTCCGCGCCGCGGTAGAGCACCTTGACGATCTCGACGGTCTGTTTCTGGGAGACGGACATGTCGTAGATCTTCTGGTCGGGGTCGACCTCAAAGCCGTAGGCACTGCAGATCCCGCGGATCTTCTCGGAAGCGGCCTTCAGATCCAGCTTGCCGGGGAGCCCGAGGACGATGTTCTCGGCGGCGGTCAGCACGTCGACCAGCTTGAAGTGCTGGTGGATCATGCCGATGCCGAGGTCAAAGGCGTCCTTCGGCGAGCGGATGACCACGTCTCTGCCGTCGATGCTGATGGTGCCCTCATCGGGGAAATAGATCCCGGAGAGCATGTTCATCAGCGTGGTCTTGCCGCTGCCGTTTTCCCCCAGCAGGGCGAGAATCTCCCCGCGGTAAATATCCAGCCAGACCTTGTCGTTGGCAAGGACGGGGCCGAAGCTTTTGGTGATGTTTCGCATCTTGACTGCGGCGGTTTTGTTGTCCAAGGACATCACCCTCCTTCATTCATAGTGTAAAAGCGAAAACAGCGGAATGTGCGGAAAAGGGCAATAATGCCGCAAAGGGCAGCGCGGCGGCGAAAGTCACTGCGCTGCCCTTTGCAGCATCAATGGGTAACCCCGAGAGAATCGGGGTTACCCACAAGGAGATCAATTAGAATGCGGTGTCAAGCAGAGTGATGCCGTCGATCTGGATGTCAAAGTACGGAGCGGAGCGGAACTCGGACTCGTGGAAGTAACCGTCAGCGACGACTTCGGTGTCGCCTTCATAGGCGGGATCGGTATCGACATCGGCCATGTAGCTCTCAAGAGCAGCGCCATCCACGGTGAAGGCGGCGGTGTCGAAGACATGCAGCTCGCCGGCGGCGAAAGCGGCCTTGGCGGCCTCGATGGCTTCAACAGTACCCTCAGCGGCAACAGCGGCGTTCACATCGGTGAGCTCGACAGAGCCGGTCTCGATGGTGCCGGTCCAGTCAGCGTCAATGGCTTCGCCGTTCTGAACCTGACCGATAATGTACTCAAAGTAGGGCTCCCAGTTGATGCGGGAGGAAACGATGAAGGTGTTGGGGCCGGCGTCGATGGTGGAGCCGTTGTAGGAGACGTTGGGGATGCCGGCGGCTTCGCAGGTGGAGGGGGCGCCGAGGGAGTCGGCGTGCTGGCTGATGAGGACACAGCCGTCATCGATCAGCTTCTGTGCGCCTTCGGCTTCCAGGGACAGATCGTACCAGGAACCGGTGAAGGTGACTTCCATGGTGGCTTCGGGAACGACAGAGCGGAGGCCCAGGAAGAAGGAGGTGTAACCGGAAATAACCTCGGCATAGGTGAAGGCGCCGACGTAACCGATCTTGGCCTGATCAGCGGTGATGTCGCCATTGTCGATCATTTCCTTGACCTTCAGACCGGCGGCGATGCCGGCGAGGTAACGGCCTTCATAGATGGAGGCGAAAGCGTTGTGGTAGTTGGCAAGATTCTCGGTGTGAGCACGGGTACCGGTGGCGTGGCAGAATTCCACATCCGGGCACTCCATGGCGGCCTGAATCATGTAGTCCTCATGGCCGAAGGAGTCAGCGAAGACAATGTTGCAGCCCTCGTCAACCAGGTCCATGGCGGCCTCGTAGCACTCCTGACCTTCGGGAATGCCGACTTTGTTGACATACTCAATGCCGAGCTTCTCGCAGGCTTCCTGAGCGGCCTTCATGAAGTTGAGGTCGTAGGTGGACTGCTCATCATGCAGGAAAATGAAACCGACTTTGACTTCCTTGGCGTCGTCTGCGGAAGCAACGGGGACGGCAAGGGCGAAGATCATGACCAGGGTAAGCGCGAGCGCGATGATCTTTTTCATTCTTTGTTCTCCTTATAAAATTATTTTTATGTGGAAGTGCCGTTGTGGGAGCGGCACTTCCGGTCTATCTGTAGAGGCACCGGCCTCCGAGATACAAGGGAAGAAAACATATTTTCAAAGAAAATATATGGAGAAGAAATGCACCGGCCTCCATAATGCGCGGGAAGAAAGATTTTTCAAAGCAAAATATGGGGAAGGAATGCACAGACTTCCAAGTTGCGTGGGAAGAAAGATTTTTCAAAAGACAATATGGGGAAGGGAATGCACAGACTTCCGAGCTGTATGTAATGAAAGATATTTTTCAAAAGAAAAATATGGAGAAGAAATGCACCGGCTCCGAGATACAAAAACAAAAAACACCGTGGAACGGACAAATGTTCCCGGTGGAAAAAAGAATTAATCCGGAAGCGGCAGTACATCAAAAACCTCTTACACTGCTTCCTGATTCGTTCGATAGTCCGGTCATTTACGGCGTCCGGGTAGAAACTTCAAATCCATATCATTTGTTTATATCGAAACCATATATTCAGAACGGACGTTTCGTCCGGATGTGTGTATGATATCAGGTCCTAAGCCGAAAGTCAAGCCAAAAATTGAGCGTTTTATACATTTTTTACTTCAGTTTTTTGTATAGTTTTAACAATTGAAACACATTCTTTTTTCGTCTCAAAAAGGCCTGAAAAAGATATGGCAAACGACGCCGAATCTTGACAAAATCCCCGCTTCTGTTGTTAAATAGAAAGACCAAAAACCGTTTATCAAAGAGGGACCGTTTATGATCGACAGAGACTGGGAGAGAGAATACGAAGGGCGCGTCGCCTGGATCCGCGGACTGGTGGAGAGCAGCGGCGTCAAGGGGATTATCTTCGGCAACTCCGGCGGGAAGGACAGCGCTCTCGTCGGGATCTTGTGCAAGGCCGCCTGCGAGAACACCGTGGGCGTGATCATGCCCTGCGCCTCCAGACGCAACTACGGCCAGGACGCCGACGACGGCAGGGCGCTGGCGGAGCAGTACGGGATCGAGACCCGCACGGTGGATCTCACCGCGGTGCGCGAGGCGGAGCTCGCAGCCCTGGAGGGGATCTCGGAGCTCAGTGATCTCGCCGTCGCGAACATCGCACCCCGCCTGCGGATGACGACGCTCTATACCATTGCCGCCGCCGAGGGCAGGCTGGTCGCCGGAACGGGGAACCGGAGCGAGAGCTACATGGGCTATTTCACCAAGTGGGGGGACGGGGCGAACGATTTTAACCCCATCGCGGATCTCACCGCTACCGAGGTGCTGGCTTTTCTGCGCTACCTCAAAGCGCCCCTCAGCATCGTGGAGAAGGCGCCGTCCGCGGGGCTCTTTGACGGGCAGACCGACGAGCAGGAGATGGGCGTGAGCTACCGCGCCATCGACACCTATCTGACAGAAGGCGCCGCCAGCGAGGAGGACCTCGCCGTGATCGAGCGCTATCACACACGGAGCGAGCATAAGCGCCGCCCGATCCCGACCTATCCAGGCTGAGACCCGGATACGAACAACACGGAGGAACCCCAATGCGCAGACTGATATCCACATTGCTGGCCCTATGTCTGGCCCTTTCCATCGGCGGTACCGCCGCCGTAGCGGAGAAGGCCGCGTCCGGCAGGGAGAACAGCCTGCGCATTGCCGTCGGGTCGGATCTGCATCTGGACCCGGATAACACGGACAAGAGCCTCGGCAGCGAGGTTGTCTACAGTCTGGAGCTGGTGGACGCGCTGCTCTTGGACGCAAAGGCGCAGGGGGCGGAGATGATCCTGCTCACCGGCGATCTGGTAAACGGCGGCAAGCCCCACCGGCACGAGGCCCTGGCGGACAAGCTGCGCCGGGCCGAGGCGGAGGGCCTCCCGGTCTATGTCCTGCCGGGAAACCACGACCTCTCGCCCATCACCCAGACGCAGTTTGCGGAGTATTACGCGGAGTTTGGCTATGACGAAGCCTACAGCCGGGATCAGAGCTCCCTCAGCTATTGCATCGTGCGGGACGGGCTGATGCTCCTGATGATGGACACCGCGGGCTACAGCGCCGGGGCCATCGATCTGCCCGAGGCGCCGGCGCGCAGCGACAACGAGCCTTTCTTCACCGAGGCGACGCTCCGCTGGGCGGAGGCGCTGATGCAGGAGGCGCAGCGGGAGGGCTGGACGCTGATAGCGGCAGGGCACTATAACCTGCTCCCGGAGATCAGCAAACAGCCGGGAAGCGGCTACTGCATCGAGAACGGGGACCGCTTTACCGAACTGCTGAAGACCTACGGGGCGCCGCTGTACCTGAGCGGACATATGCACGTGCGCGGCGTTTACCAGGAGGACAGCCTCACCGAGCTGCTGACGGAGTTTCTGCTGGGGTATCCCACCGCTTACAGCATGCTGGACCTGGGGCAAAACACCCTGCAGTATGCCCCGCGCCGGATCGATGTGGACGCCTGGGCAGCCCGGACGGGACAGAGCGACCCGGTTCTGCTGCACTTTGCGGACTGGCAGCAGGAGGGCCTTTATCATTACGCAGTGAACAACGTTGCCTATATGTCCGAGCGCAACCCCCTCACCGAGGAGGAGAAGGGGGACGCCGTCGGCTTCTTCTATACAGTGATGAACGCCTTCTGGAGTGGGACCTTGTATGAACAGCGCAAGGCCGTAGAGGCCATGCCGGGTTATGAGCCCTTCTTCCGCTGCGCCGAGGGCTACGCCTACGGCTGGTGGCTGAAGGACCTGATCGAGAAGGCCACCCCGCTGCTGAAGGGCTTTTCTCTCGAGTGGTGATTCTCCCGGGAGGAGACTCTGGCTGAGAGCTATCAGCGCAGAAAAAAGAGACAATATCAAAACAGCAAAACAGCAAAGAAGAAAGCAATTCCTTCTTTGCCGTTTTGCTCTGCCCGGGCGTCAGAACCCGGGGAACCTTTTGTTTCTGTTCTGCCGTCAGAGCATGAAGATGGAGTCGTCGTTTTCGATCCAGTCGCTGACGGGGATGGTGCGGTATTCGGTGGGGGAGATGCGGATGACGATCTTGTCGATGCCAGCGTTGATGATCTGCCGCTTGCACATTGAACAGCTCATCGCGTCGCTCAGCAGCTCGTTGGTCCGGGCGTCCCGGCCGACCAGATAGATCGTCGCGCCGATCATATCGCGCCGGGAGGCGGAGATGATGGCGTTGGCCTCCGCGTGGACGCTGCGGCAGAGCTCATAGCGCTCGCCGGAGGGGATGTGCAGCGTCTCCCGGGTGCAGACGCCCAGATCGCTGCAGTTGCGTCTGCCGCGGGGCGCGCCGTTGTAACCGGTGGAGATGATCTCGTCGTTGCGCACGATGATGGCGCCGTACTTCCGCCGCAGGCAGGTGGAACGCTCCAGAACGGAATCGGCAATATCGAGATAGTAATTCTGCTTGCTGGTACGGGGATCCATGGTGCATCGCTCCCTTGCTCATTCTGTTGATGGGAACATTATAAGCAATCCGGAACACGGCGTCAATCTTTTTCCTCGTTCCGTTCTCCTCTTTACCCGCGTTTTCTCCGGAGGGTCAGGATGCATCCGGCTGTGCCGCAGAGCCCGATCAGGGCGAGCGCGGTCCAGCGGCCCGGATCCGAGGTGTCGCCGGTGTCCACAGGTGTCGCCTGTGTGATGGTCTTTTCTGTTGACGCCGCTGCTGTGACGACGGGCCCTTTCTCCGCGGGGGCGGGGTCCTCCACGCTCCGGATCACGGTCACGGTGCGTCCGGATGAAGCGGCGGCTGCGGCGGCGGAAGACCCGGAGGAGGAAGAGGATGCCGCCGCGGCGGCGGAAGCGCCACCGCCGAGCAGCCCGCCTCTGGCGATGGCGATGCTCTTGGAGTTCCCGGAGAAAAGCTTAATCGTATGGGTGTTGTTGCTGAGGACGGTGATGTTCTCCACCTTGTCCAGCGTGTTCCCGGAGAGCAAATGATCGACGTTCAGCGAGAGATTGACAATGCGGGTGTTGCCATCCTGGTCCTGAAGCGAGATGGAGATGGTATCGTTGATGCTGTGGTCGTCAGAGCTGCTGCCGGAGCTGTCGGAGGTACCGGCGGCGGGCTCCGCCGCGGCCGGAGCTTCCGCACCGCCGGAGGAGCTGGACGACGAGGCCGATGATGCGCCGCCTCTTGCGATGGCGATTCCCTTGGAGTTGTCTGCTCCGAAGTCGAATTCGCGCGTTATGCCGCTTTGGACATCGACATTGGTCTCGTGCCGGTAGTGGTTCTCCGCGAGGGCGTCGTGGACCGCGATGGCAATGCCCGAGATCTTGGACGGAAGGGATTCCTCCGAGGTTTGAGGATCGCTCTCGCCGTTACCCGTGTCTGCCGCGGCAGCGTCATTCTGTGCGGACTGTGCTGTTCCGGCCGCATCGGAGGCGCCGGAAGCGTCGGAACCGGAAGAGGCAGCAGACCCGGAAGCGGACTTCTCCGCAGCGGCCTGAGCGATGCTCTCCTCCAGTGCGCTGCTGAAGGAGGAAATGCCTTCCTGTAGAGCAGCCACGTCAAAATCACTGTTCTCAATGCGGTCGTGTATGGCGTTCTGTACATTGTCTGCGACCTCGGGCAGCTTCTCCTGCACGGCCTTGTGAAGATCGCTCAGATCGGCGGAGGCGGAAGCGCCGGATGCGAGCAGCACGGAAACGGTCAGCATCAGGGACAGCGCAGACCGGGGCTGCCGGAATGTGCGGTGCATGTTCATAACAAGAACTCTCCTTTTTGTTTGACGGGATCAGAGAAGGGAGCCCTGATCCGCGATAATATCTTCGATTTCCCAGTCGGTCACCCAGGCGCCGCAGTCATCAGGCATATTCTCAAGCTGGATTTTCAGATGTTCCTTCGGAGCGAGGACCGCAGCCTGAATATCACAGAGACGCCGGCCGTCGGAGGCCTGGTACAGATTGACGAACGAAAGATCCACCGTGTAGTCGGTTTTGTTGCGGTATTCCAGATAGGGCACGCCGTTTTTACGGAGGCGCTGGGGCGAAGCGCCCAGCAGCTGCTCGCGCAGATCGCTTTCCACTTGGGCGAGCGCTTCCTGCCGGAGGGTCTCTTTTGCAATATCGTCTGTGAGGTCCGGATGCTGCACAAGCAGGGCGTAGTCGCTGCAGAGCGTCTGGAGAAGCCTGCCGCGGTCGGCGAGCGACTCATACCAGGCCAGAGCGTCGGTATAGGCGGGTTCGCCGGTCTGCGGATCGGGAACCAGCAGCGACTGCAGGATCAGGAGGTTTGACCGGTACGCTTCGTCAAGCTCTCTCAGCTTTCGATTGCGCAGCGTTTCGACAGGGAACTGGGAAACCTGTTCCAGCTCCGCATCGAGGCGGTCGAGGATGTTCTCCCCCCGGCTGTTCAGCAGGGTCTCGGTGACAGCGGCGTCCAGAACTCGGAGATACTCCCGGTCCGGTTTTGCCAGAGGCTTCTTCCAGACGAAGAGAAAGGCCAGCGCAACGACGGCGAGGAGCGCGAAATCCGCCAGAAAAACCAGGACGGTTCGGCGTGTTCCTTTTTTCATTTTCGACACCTCTTTTGCGCCAGGATCAGTATTCGGGCAGCCTGAGCAAATTGTACTCATCAAAACCCGAAAAAGTCAGCCGTGCCGGAACCGAGCGGAGCTCTGCGTCCAGCTTCAGCCCGCCGAGATCATATTCGTTCAGCAGCTTTGTGAGCCCCTCATCAAAAAGCTCCTGTAGAAACATCGCGAGATCCATCTCTACCCGGACGATCTGATCTTCGTCGTTGACCCAGATGCTGCCGGGGAGAATGCCGTCCGGGATCCCGTCAGAATCCGCGTCGTCCTCCGGTGGATCAGAGCTCTCCTTCTCCTGCAGATCGAGCAGCACAAGCGCTTCTCTGACAAGCTCCTCTGGCAGAACGCCGTCATAGCGTTTGGCGGGAGCGCCGTTTACCGCGTCGTCCACAGGATCGTCAAAATAGTCGCCGCATTTGACGAGCAGTTTCAGCGCCCGCACCGTTTTGGGGCGTTTGACGTTTGTCGGCGCGATATCCACTTCGTTGATGCTGCGGTCCTCGTTCCAGGGAACGACGGTCCAGGCGGCGGCTTCTTTCTGAATATAAAAGCGCAGATCCCTTTCGACGCCCAGCATCTCCAGCTGAAGATCCGTCCGGATCAGAAACGGATCCGTTACGGTGTCAAAGCCGCCTGTCACGGCGGCCTCTTCGCGGATGGTCTGTCCGCCGATGTGCAGGATGACGTCAGCTGTCATCTCCACATCGGTATGAAAGCTTTTCAGGTTAGCCATTCGAGAGGTCGTTTTTGCCATCTCTGTCTGAAACGGACTGCAGCCGGTCAGCGTCAGAACGAAGAGAAACAGAAGCAGGAACCCGGGGAACCTGCGCCATTTTTTCACGGACTTTGCCCCCTTCATGCCGGTTTCCTCGGCATTGTAGAGCGACAGAGGAGCGTGGGAAACGTGTATTTTTCAGTACCTGCCAAATTTCTGGGCAATGTATCGAAATTGCAGTATCGAGGCGCCCTGTTTTTTAGGCAATTTCGCCCCAATGCCTAAAATTTGTGCAAACGGCCAGACTTTCCCGATTTTTGGTTAAACCGGTGATTTGCACATACTCTTTTTATTTAAAATGAAATAAGCTGAAAAACCATGGAGTATGATAGGGTTGTGCTCAGTATCTGCGCGGCCGAATGGATGGAACGGAATGAAAAATGTTCTGAACATTTTTATACATGATCTGATCTCGATCGCAAAGCATTTTTTTGCTTTTGTGATCGCGATTGCTTTATGCGTGATTCCGGCTCTCTACGCATGGTTCAATATCTTCTCCAACTGGGATCCCTACGGCGGGACGGGCAATATCTCCATTGCTCTGGTGTCAAGAGACAGGGGTTACACGCTGGAGAGCGGCGAATACCGCAACGAAGGCGCAGAGATCGTCGAAGAAATGGCCGCCGGAACCAGCATTGACTGGGTGCCGACGGATTATGACGAGGCGATGGCGGGCGTGCGCTCGGGAAAATACTATGGGGCGCTGGTGCTGGGAGAGAATCTCTCCCGAAATATGTATCGGATCACGGATGCGCTCTACGACAGGATGCCGTCGATCACCTTCTATCAGAACGCCAAGACCAATGCCATCGCCAATAAGATCACCGAGACCGCCGCGTCCACGGCGGAACACAACATCCAGACGCGCTATCTCGGCATCTTGATCGAGCATCTGTTTGCCCGGATCGATGAATTCCTCGAAGACCTGGATTCGCACGAGAGTCTGGAGGACATGATCAGGCTCCTGAACAAGACCGGGAACAAGCTGACCGATTACTGCGAACTGATGGAGAAGCTGCAAACCAACAACATTGTCCTTGGCGGCAGGCTCCATGCGGCGGGGGACAATCTCTCCGGATTCAGCCTGGACGACAAGGTCGAGAATGTGCAGACGGCGAAGGATGCCATTGCCTACACGGAGGAACTGATCCTCGAGGATGTGTGGGACTTCCAGAAGAGACTTGCCCAGCTGCAGAGCGCTGTGGCGGAGAGCGACCTGAGTCTCGACGCCATCAACGTGCTGATCGGGCAGAACAACAAGCTGATCGAGGACCTCGAGCGCATGAAGTCGAACCTGCCGAGCGGAAGCGCCATTGCCTCTTCCGGCGCGGTGTACACGTCCATCGAGCGCGTCGTCAATCAGCTCAAAAAAGTGAATGAGCAACTCGAAAATCTCAAATCCAAGGGGATGTCCGAGGAGGATCGGACAATCCTGCGCGGCACCATTGTCAACATGCTGGGCTATGCGAGAGAATTTGCCCATGAAAACCTGGAACAGTCGGTGAAGAACCTGTTTGAGAACATGATGTCGGATCTGGACATGCTGACGGTCCTGCTTAACAGCATCGAGGGAACGGTGCTGGAGGTCCCGCCTGTCCTGTATGCGGCCGACGGGACGCTCTACGCCATGAACGGGACCCTCCAGCAGGTGGAAAAGCTGCTGAAAGCGCTGCGCGAATCGGTCTTTGATCTCACAGACCGTCTTCAGGAGCTGGAAGACAACGACACAATCGGGACCATCATCGAAATGCTCCACGGGGATCCGGACGAGTTTGCGGATTTCTTCTCCAATCCGGTGCTCGTGGAGACCCAGACCATCTATCCCGTCAACAGCTACGGCACCGCGATGGCGCCGTTCTATACCACGCTGGCGCTCTGGGTCGGGTGTGTGGTGCTCGCCGCGGTGATCAGGGTCGAAGCGGACCCGAAACAAGTGAAGCTGAAGCGTGCGACGGAAGCCCAGCTTTACTGGGGACGGTTCCTGACCTATTATTTCTTCGGCCAGATTCAGTCCGCGGTCATCGTCTGGGGCGATCTCCACATTCTGGGCTGTCAGTGCCTGCACCCGGGCCTGTTTTACTTTGCAGGCTCGGTGACAAGCTTTGTCTTTGTCTGCCTGATCTATTCGCTGGTACTGGTGATCGGGGATGTGGGAAAGGCGGTTGTGGTGGTCGTGATGATCGTCCAGATCGCCGGCAGCAGCGGCTCCTATCCCATCGAGATCCTGCCGGAAATCTTCAGCAAAATCTATGTCTTTTTCCCCTATCCCTATGCCATCAACGCCATGCGCGAGACCATCTGCGGGCTGTATCGGTACGACTACTGGAAGTATCTTGGCCAGCTGATGATCTTCGGCCTGCTGGGCCTGTTTATCGGGCGCTGCCTGCGGCGGCCGCTGCATGGCGTCAACGAGTTCGTGGAAGAAGAGATGCATGAAAGCGGGGTGCTGTGATGGCGGGAGAACAGAAAAAAGCCCTCACGGGAACAAAGCCCTATGACGGGAAGCATCTCGCGCCGGAACAGCCGAAAGCGGGCTCGGCCGAAACAGGAAAGAACAGAACCGACAGGAGAATACAGCCCGCGGATACCGCTCCCGGGAGGCGGCGGGCAAACCGTGCGGAGACCGGCGGAGAGCGCCGTGCTGCGCAGAGGCCCGGCGCAGCCGGACGGAAAGAAGCCGCAAGACGGCCGGACAGCGCCGCAGGACGGCGCCCGGCAAGACCCGTCCGGAAGTCGCGGGATGCCTTGTCCGCGCGCACCGTCAGCAGCAGAGAGCTTTATCAGCACGTGATGCCTTATATCGAGGCCTCGCACAGCCGCAACCTGCGCAGCCTGAAGGCAGGCGTGTGGCTTCTGTTCCTGCTGCCCGTGGTGCTGGTGATCATCCGCTATCTCACCGACGCCTCCAAGATTGCCTTCCTGATGATCTGGATTTTCGGCATGTTCGCGATTGCGACGGCGCTGATCTTCACCGCCTATGCGGATCATGACCTGAAGAAGACTCTGGAGGAGTGGGAGGCGATCCTTCCGCCGGAGGAGGAGATCACCGTCGGCAATCTGCTGCCGGTGGACGCCGAAGGCGAGGGCTGGCTGATCCCACCGGAGGAACTGCCGATTCCGCTGCCGAATCTGGCAGGCGGGAAACACCTGAAGAGAGAGAAGTAGAGGCATGCGCAATATCTGGAAAATCATCAATACCGATGCTCACCGGATCTTCAGCAGCGTGGTGGTGCTGGTGATCCTGATGGGCCTCTGCGTGGTGCCCTGCCTGTATGCCTGGTTCAATGTGTTCTCCAACTGGGATCCCTATGGCCCGTCAGCCACGTCCCGGATCCGTGTCGCGGTTGCCAATGTCGACCGCGGCGCCGATCTCTTCGGACTCAAGCTGGAGGTCGGAGAGCAGGTCGTGGAGGGGCTGGAGGCCAACGACCAGATCGGCTGGGTCTTCTGCGACAGTCCGGAGGACGCGCTCCAAAGGGTGTACAGCGGCGACTGTTACGCAGCGCTGATCGTGCCGGCGGATTTTTCCAAAAACATCGTGAGTTTCATGACGCTGAAGTTTGAACATCCGGCGCTGGGCTATTATGAAAACGGCAAGAAAAACGCCATCGCGCCCAAAATCACCGGTAAGGCCAAGACGGCGGTACAGCAAACCGTGAACACGACCTTTCTGCAGACTCTGGCGGACGGCGCATCCAGCGTAGTGCAGGTGCTGGACGCCAACGGACTGGACGCGGAGACGACCTTGCAGGACCTGAGCAAGAAGCTGATCGATCTGAGCATGGAACTGGACAACGCCAACGCAATGCTGGACTCGGTTGCCGCACTGGCCGATTCCGCCAGTCATCTGATGGATGCATCTGCCAGACTGACCTCCAGCATGGCGGATACGATCTATCTCACGGCGGATATCAGCAAGGACATCGGAGAGAACGTAAACGAGACCGTGGAGGGGACAAAGGGTGCGGTCGACACGCTGGAAGAAGCCGTGCTGCTGGTGAACGGGAATCTCTCGGACTTCCTGAAAAAAGTGTCCGATGCGACGGAGAGCGAAGAAAGCTTGAAAAAGTTCCTGGAAGAGGAGTATAATGAATCTGTAAGAAAAAATCTGACGGAGCTGCAGAAGGGGGCGAACGATCTCGCCGACCGGTTGGAGGAACTGAATCTCGACCTCTTAAGCCGGCAGATGCGGGAACTCGGCAACGATCTGGGCAGCCTGAATCAGGATCTGAAGACCGCCGTGGAGACCGCGGACTATTCCAACCTCAACGGGATCCGGACGGGTGTCCACGTGGCAAGCGGAGCCCTCGGGAACCTGACGGACTCGGTCACAGAGGCCTCTGTCCTGCTGGGAGAGTGGATCAACCAGGCCCTGACCCGGATCGAAGCGGCGGCCGGAAACATCACCGAGCTTCTCGAAGCCTTCGGCGATACGATGAAGGGTCTGACCTACAAGCTGAGCGCCCTGTCAAGCTCAATGATGAATGTCCGTTCCGGTGTGCTTGATACCAAGGCGGAGATCCAGAAGGCACAGGAAGAGCTGCTGGAGCTGGCGGACTTCCTCGATGTGCTGGCTACGAGCGAGTTCCTGCAGGAAGTGATGGAGGTCCTCTCCTCCGGGGGCGACATGCTGGACAACCACCTGGCATCCCCGCTGAAGGTGAGCGACGAGGTGCTCTATCCGGCGGAACCCTACGGCACTCAGATGGCGCCGTTTTACACTGTCCTGGCGCTTTGGGTCGGAGCCCTGTTCTGCGGCGCGCTGCTGAAGGTCCGGATCCGGGAAGAAGACCGCCCGAAGAAGCTTCGCATGACGCAGCATTATATCGGCAGGTATGTCCTGTTCCTGTGCTGCGCCCTGCTGCAGGCGGTCATCACCGTGTCGGGCGTCCTTCTCTATGTGGGGATCGATTGCGCTCATCCCTGGGCCTTTGCCTTTGCGGGGATTGCGTCCGGCATCTGCTTTATCACGATCAATTATGTGCTTTCCTTTACGCTGGGGAGCGCGGGGCTTGCCGCTTCGGTCATCATCATGGTGGTACAGGTGGCAGGTTCCGGGGGCACCTACCCGGTCGAGGTTCTGCCGAAGATCTTTCAGATCCTCTATCCCTATATGCCCTTCCGATTTGCCATGAACGCGATGCGGGAAGCGGTTTCCGGCTTCTATGGGACATATTACCGGGATAATATCAGGGCCATGCTGATGATCGCAGCCGGCTGTCTGATCGCAGGTGTGATCCTCTATTACCCCACAAAGCTGCTGAACGACATTCTGGAGAAGAGCAAGCAGGCGACCGGAATCATGATATAACACCCTCTGCCGGCTCCCGGTCGGGAAGACAGGGCCTGAGAGGGACGAAAAACCCGACAGTGATCTTAGAAAGAAAGGTGCGCGGAGACATGTCCAATCAGAATTTCACAAAGCAGGCGATCCGAAAAGCGTTTCTTGAACTGCTGAACGAGCGATCTCTGAGTAAGATCACGGTCAGGGATATTACCGACCGCTGTGGGATTAACCGCAACACGTTCTACTATCATTATCAGGATATGCCGGCGCTGCTGGAAGAAATCTGCTCGATCCAGGTCGAAAGGATCGTTGCGGATCACCCGTCCATCAGTTCTTTCACAGACTGCCTGGATGTGGTCATCAAGTTTGCACTGGAGAACAAACGCGCCATCATGCACATCTATTATTCGGACAACAGGGCGTCCTACATCAACGCGCTCTGGCGGATGTGCGAGCAGTCGGTCAGGACCTATGTGAACACGGTTTTCCCGGACGAGGACCTCTCCCAGCGGGACCGGGAGCTGATCATCCGCTACCACAAGTGCGAGTGCTTCGGACTGACCATCGACTGGATCAGCAACGGAATGCGGGAGGACCTGCTGGCGGATATGCGACGCCTGAACATGCTGCGCAAAGGCTCGACGGAGGAACTGATCCGAAGAAGCAAAGCCGGCCTCTGAACTTGGCCGACAATAATACTACCGATATTGAAAATCTCGAAAGGCAGCCGCGGATAGAAACGAGGCTGCCTTTGCCTTTTTTCAGTCATATTTGCATTGACTTCAACCATGTCCTGCCGTAAAATAGAAACTGATATTTTCTCTCAAAAATACAAACAGGAGGCTGACCTTATATGCTAAAAGAGTTCAAAGGTTCCAAGGACGAAGACAGTGCCGCGCTGAAGGCCGAGATCAAGGCCCTGCGGGAGCGGCTGCTCAGTCAGCAGCAGCTGGTCCGCGACCAGAAGCTCCCCATTATTGTTCTTGTGGAGGGCTGGGCCGCCGCGGGCAAGGGCGGCCTCATCAATGAGCTGATCAGCGAGATTGATCCCCGCTTCTATAACGTGACATCGCCGATGGTGCTGCCCGAGAAGGACGAGCGCTATCCCTTCCTCTATCAGTACGCCAAGGCGATCCCCGAGAACGGGAAGATCATGTTCTACGACTCCGGCTGGATGGAGGGCGCGGTGCGCAAGTACCTCCGCCGCGATATCACCAAAAAGCAGTACAAGGAGCGCGTGCGCGCGGTCAACGAGTTTGAGCGCCAGCTGCGGGACGGCGGCTATCTGATCCTCAAGCTCTTCCTGCACATCGACCAGGACGAGCAGCGCAAGCGCCTCAACGCCCTGCGGGAGAACTATGAGACCGAGTGGCGCGTCACCGAGGACGACCTGTGGCAGCACCGGGAGTACAAGCTGTTCCGGGATACCTACGACGAGTTCATGGACCAGACCGACAAGCCTGTGAAGTGGCATGTGCTGGACGGCGGCAAGAAGAGAGCCGCCGTGCGGGACGCACTGAAGCTGCTGGTCGAGATGATCGACAAGGGCCTCGAAGAGGGCAGATACGTCGGCAAGCCTTTTAACGAGAAGTTCCCCCTTGTCAAGATGCAGAAGCTCGCGGATGTGGACCTCTCCCCGGCGCTGGATGACGAAGAGTACAAGAAGGAGCTCAAAAAGCTGCAAAAGCGCCTCGGCGAGCTGCACAACACCATCTACCGCAAGAAGATCCCCGTCATCCTCTGCTACGAGGGCTGGGACGCCGCCGGCAAGGGCGGCAATATCCGCCGCATCGCCCGGCCGCTGGACCCGAGGGGCTTTGACGTGATGCCCATCGCCTCGCCGGAACCCCACGAGATCAACCGCCAGTATCTCTGGCGCTTCTGGACCAGACTGCCGCGCAGCGGCCATGTCTGCATCTTCGACCGGACCTGGTACGGCCGCGTGATGGTGGAGCGGCTGGAGGGCTTCTGCACCGAGGACGACTGGAAGCGCGCCTACAACGAGATGAACGAGTTTGAGCGGCAGCTCACCGACTGGGGCGCCGTGGTGATCAAGTTCTGGATCCATATCGACCAGGAGACGCAGCTGGCCAGGTTTACCGACCGGCAGAACACCCCTGAGAAGCAGTGGAAGCTCACCGAGGAGGACTGGCGCAACCGCGAGAAGTGGCCCCAGTATGAAGAGGCCATCGACGAGATGCTGCAGAAGACCAGCACCGAGAACGCCCCCTGGTACATCATCGAGTCCAACGACAAGAAATACGCCCGCATCAAGACGCTGAAGATCGTGATCAAGGCGCTGGAGAAAGCCTGCGGCGAGTCCCTCTGACATGCCGGAAAGCCTGATCGAAGAAGGAAGAGAAAAACATGCCATCGAAAGAGAAAGCAGCCGACCTTCCCGCAAAGGAAGAGAGCCTTTACATCAACCGTGAGCTCAGCTGGCTGAGCTTCAACGAGCGCGTCCTGCTGGAGGCGGCGGACACCACCGTGCCCCTGCTGGAGCGGCTTAAGTTCCTGATGATCTATCAGTCGAACCTGGAGGAGTTCTACCGGGTGCGCATCGGCATCCTGACCCACAGGACGCTGCTGACCCCGGACAAGCGGGACCCCGTCTCCGGGATGTTGGCGGAGGAGACCATCCAGGAGGTGCTTCGGATCACCCGGGAGCAGCAGAGTCTGGCAGAGAGCGTCTGGAAGGCGATCCGCACCGAGCTCAAACGCAGCGGCGTCGAGGTGCTGAACTTCAACAAGATCGGCAAGGTCGACGAGCTCATGGCCAAGAAACTGTTCGGCGACATCAAAAACCTGCTGTTTCCCAAGATCATCGACCCGGATCAGGCCCTGCCCTTCTTCTGGGGCGAGGAGAGCTATGTGGTGGCCTTCCTGGGGAAAACCGCGATCCAGAAGCTGGCCATCATCCCGATGCACCGGGTGCCGGCGTATCTGAGCTTTGAGATCGACGGGGTGCAGAAGATCGTCCTGACCGACCAGCTGGTGCGGCGCTTCCTGCCGCTGCTGCTGAAGAAGGAGAATATCCTGCAGTCAGCCGTCGTCAAGGTGACCCGGAACGCCGATGTGTTCCTCTCTCAGATGGCGGGCAAGGAGGACCTGAGGGAGAAGACCTCCAACATGCTCTCCAAGCGCAAGCGCGAGACGCCGGTCCGCGCCCAGATCTACGGCAAACTGACCGACCCGGCCAGAGCCATGCTGGTGAAGAAGCTGCGCGTGCCGGAGCAGAGGGTTTTCTCGGTGTCGATCCCCTTTGACCTCTCCTTCCGATCCTGCATCGGCTATCATGACAATTTCCGCTACGAGGACCGGAAGCCCGCCAGAGACGTCGGCCTGAAGAAGGGGGAATATTTCCGCTATATCGAGAAGCACGATCTGCTGATGAGTTTCCCCTTCCAGAGCATGATGCCCTTTGTGGACCTGATCTACGAGGCGGCGGACGACCCGGAGGTCCTCTCCATCAAGATCACGCTCTACCGCATGTCCGCCAGCAGCAAGATCGCCGCGGCTCTCGCCTATGCC
Source organism: Oscillospiraceae bacterium (assembly GCA_017458065.1). Taxonomy (GTDB): domain Bacteria; phylum Bacillota; class Clostridia; order Oscillospirales; family Oscillospiraceae; genus Limivicinus. Next base: position 50,790 of record JAFTGD010000076.1, on the reverse strand, counting down.
GCGGACCGGGGCAAGGACGTCCTCTGTCTGCTGGAGCTGCGCGCCCGCTTTGACGAGCAGAATAACATCGACTACTCCGAGATGCTGGAGGACGCGGGCTGCCGCATCATCTACGGCCTGCCGGACCACAAGGTCCATTCCAAGCTCTGCCTCATTACCCGCCAGCACGGCGGCAACATTGAGACCGTCACCCAGGTGGGGACCGGAAACTACAACGAGATCACCGGCGAGCAGTACACCGACCTCTCCCTCATCACCTCAGACCCCGAGGCGGGGAAGGACGCCGAGGCCACCTTCCGGGCCCTGGAGCAGAGCGAGCTTCCGCCCGAGGCCCACAGCCTCTGGATCGCCCCGCGCAGCTTCAAGAGCCGGGTGATCGAGTATCTGGACCGCGAGATCGCAAAAGGGGAGAGAGGCCGCGTCAGCATCAAGTGTAACGCCATGAACAACCTGGATATCATGGAGAAGCTGATCGAATGCTCGCAGGCCGGCGTAAAGGTCGAGCTGTTCATCCGCGGCATCTGCTGCCTCCGTCCCGGGATCCCCGGCAAGACAGAGAACATCACGGTGCGGAGCGTGGTGGGCCGCTGGCTGGAGCACTCCCGTGTCTACTGCTTCGGCGAGGGCGAGGACGAGCGGCTGTTCATCGGTTCCGGCGACCTGCTGAACCGCAACCTCGAGCGGCGCGTCGAGGCTTTTGTGGAGATCCGGACCCCCGAGACCAGGGAACAGATCCACGAGATCCTGAACGCCCTGCGGGACGACCGGGAGAAGTCCCGCACCATGCAGCCCGACGGCAGCTATCTGCGCGAACCAAACGGCGAGGGCACATCCTCGCAGGAGCGGCTGTATCAGTACTTCAGCCGGAGGAAGGTCTCGCTGCTTGACGAGCCGGAACGCGCGTCGGCCGCAGAAGCCGGGGCAGACGTGCAGGTCCGGGGGCAGACGGCGGAGAGAAAACCGGAAAGCGCGTGGGCAAAATTCAAAAAACTGTTTCAGTAAGCTCGCAGGCGCAGCGTGCCGGACGATCACATAAAAAAGGGGAGAAGGACATGAAGAAATACGATATTTGCCTGGATGTGGGCGGGACCAAGGTCCTCGGCGCCATCTTCAACGAGAACAAGGAAATCATCAATCGCCTGAAGAAGCGCTCCAAGGCGGGCGAGAACAAACAGAGCGACATTGAACAGGTCATCATCAGCGTAGTGGAGGAGATGATCAAGGAGTCCGGCGTCGACAAGAAGGAGATCCGTGCCATCGCATCCTGCGCCCCGGGCGTCATCGACCAGGACACGGGCATCGTGCTCTTCACGCCGAACCTCCCGATGCGCAATTACGACATGAAGGGCGCTATGGAAAAACACTTCGGCATCCCCTTCTTTGTGGGCAACGACGTGAACCTGGGCGTGCTGGGCGAGTATAAATACGGCGCCGGACAGGGCTATCGGAACATCGTCGGCTTCTTCGTCGGAACCGGTATGGGCGGCGGCCTGATCCTCAACGGCGAGCTCTACACCGGGCACATGTTCAAGGCGGCGGAATACGGCCACATGATCATGGATCCAGAGGGGCCTCTCTGCAACTGCGGCCAGCGCGGCTGCCTGGAGACCTTCTCCAGCAAGCAGGGCATGAGCGCCTATATCCGGCAGCAGGCTTCCCGCGGCAGAGACACCCTTATGGCTGAGGCGGTAGCGGACGGCGTCTTCCGCAGCAAGAAGCTGAAGAAGGCTCTGGCCGCCGGCGACGCGGTGGCGGAGGAGGCCGTGGACCGCGCCTGCCACTACCTTGCCATCGCCACCGGCAATATGATCAACACCTTCAGCCCGGACCTGATCCTCTATGGCGGCGGCGTGATCGAGGCGCTGGGCGACCTGTTCCTCAAGAAGATCCTCGCCGAGGTGGACCGCTACTGCATGACGGCGATCCGGCCCACGGTAGAGCTGAAGACCGCCGCGCTCGGCGACGACTCCATCCTCTACGGCGACCTCGCGCTCATTGAGGAACATCTGAACTGACGGCGCATCTCGAAGCAGTGCGCAGGGCGGGATCGCGTATCCCGCCCTGTTTTCAAGGAGAATAAAATCTATGCAGCGGTATATCGGGGATCGGGATTTCTACCGCAGGGTGTTTCAAATCCTGCTGCCGATTCTGATCCAGAATGTGATCACAAACTTTGTCTCGATGCTGGACAACATCATGGTAGGCCAGGTGGGTACGGAGCCCATGAGCGGCGTCGCCATCGTGAACCAGCTGATTTTTGTTTTCAACCTCTGCGCCATCGGCGGGCTCTCCGGCGCGGGAATCCTGACCGCGCAGTTTTTCGGCAAGGGAGACCATGAGGGCATCCGCCAGACCATCCGGGTCAAGCTGATGATCGGGCTCGGCATCTTTCTGATCTTCGGTACGGTGCTGGGGCTACACGGGGACGCCTTTGTCAGGCTTTTTCTGCATGAGGGCGAGAGCGGCCTGGATCTGGAGGCCACGATGCGGTATGCGCAGGACTATCTGGATGTGATGCTGCTGCAGCTGCTGCCCTTTATGGTGTCGATGCTGTATTCCAGCACGCTCCGCGAGACCGGGGAGACGGTAGTGCCGATGGCGGCGGGGCTGATCGCGGTGTTCGTGAACCTGGTGTTCAACTACATCCTCATCTTCGGCAAGTTCGGCGCGCCGGCGCTCGGCGTTGTCGGCGCGGCCATTGCGACGGTGCTGGCCCGCCTCGTGGAGATGACGATCGTGATCGTCTGGACCCATCGCCATGTTGAGCGCAACCCCTTTATCGTCGGGGTCTATCGGAGCCTCCGGGTTCCCGGACAGGTGCTGCGGCAGGTGGCGCTGCTGGGTCTGCCCCTTCTGGTGAACGAGCTGCTCTGGTCCGGCGGCATGACGGTGCTGAACCAGTGCTACTCGCTGCGCGGGCTCGAGGTCGTCTCGGCGATGAACATCTTCACCACGATCTCCAACCTGTTCTTCAGCGCCTTTATCGCGACAGGCAACGCTACTGCTATTATGGTAGGGCAGCTGCTGGGGGCGGGCGAGCTGGAGCGCGCTGTGGACGAGGACCGGAAGCTCATCGCCTTCGCCTTTGGCCTGAGCCTTGTGCTCAGCGCCATGATGGCGGCGACGGCGCCCTTCTTCCCGCAGATCTACAACACGATCCCGCGGGTCAAGCAGCTGGCGACGCAGATTCTGCTGATCGGCGCGCTGCTGATGCCGCTACACGCCTTTGCCAATTCCTGCTACTTCACCCTGCGCTCGGGAGGCAAGACGGTCATTACATTCATCTTCGACAGCGGCTCGCTCTGGCTGATCAGCATCCCGGCCGCCTTTATCATCGGGCACTATACCGGCATCCCCATCGTGCCCTTCTTCGCCATCATCGAAGGCCTGAATCTCATCAAATGCCTTGTCGGTTTTGTGATGGTCCGGCAGCGGCGCTGGGTGGTGAACCTGGTGGGAGAGTAGAGCGCTGACTCCGTTACCAGGAAACCGGCAGAACAAAACAGAAAAACAGGAACTTCCGCAGACACCGTAATCGGTGCGGAGGTTCCTGTTTTCGCTTGATGGGGGATCGGGGCACGGGCAGGCGCCAGGGGGCTGCTGACCGGACCCGGAGCTCAGCCGGATGGGACAGCAGTGGTGAAGCAGAGAATGTCGCTGACCGTCCGCTCGACGCCGAAGTCGATGTAGTTATAGGGCTGGCCCTGGAAGACGACCTCTCCGGTCTGGCCGCCGTCCAGACAGTAAGCGGTCAGGACCGGCTTCTCGGCAAAGTGCTCAGCAAACTGGGTGACGTTCCAGCGGGCCTCGTGACTGCCGTGGTTGAGGGACATGTACAGGTAGTGCAGCGGCCCCATCTGACCGATGCCCGCGCGGGAATAGCCCAGACCGACCTCGCCCACCGGGTACCAGCCGCAGGGGATCGGCTCGCCGTTTTCGACCAGCACCGGGCCGAAAGCCACGGAGAAGAGAATATCGTTCTCCCGGATGTAATCCCGGATACTTTCCGGGCTGTTCTCCTCGCCCAGACGCTTATAGAGAAAGTCCCCGCCCGCGGTGACAAACAGGGTGTCCACGCAGTTATAGAGGGAATAGCCCTCGGCGTAGTAGCCGGTATTGAAGCGGCACAGCTCTCCGTTATACACCAGCATGCCAAAATCCCTGTGGCGGTAGTAGTCAGCGTTCATGGCGACGACGGCGTTGGACTCGGCGGCGAGGACTGTGGCAAAGGTTTCATCGTCCGAGCCGTATGTATCACCCGCCAGCTTCCGGCGGAACTGGGAGGCGTCGGCGACCTTGACCTCCGCAAAGCTGCAGCTCTTGCCGTCGATCTCTTCCTTCCAGAGAATGACCAGGATCGAATCGTCCAGGTAGTACTCAATATCCCGGGCGTAGAGACCGCGGTAGAAGCTTGCGTTCGGGTCAAAGGCCACGACCTCGTCTTCTCCCAGCAGGCCGGAATCCCGCGCCTTTTGGATGACATCCAGAACCTGAACAGCGTCGTCCATGCGGACGCTGCCGTAACAGGCGGGGTCCGGCGAAGGGGCGGTGATGTCTGCCGTGTTCTCAGCGGCAGACTCCGCATAGGCCGCGGCACTCAGCACGAGCGACAGCAGCAGGGTAAAGGTGATGGCCAGGCGCAGCGTCCCCGCCGCGCGGAGACGGGATGAAACGGAGCCCGGCATGGAGAAGCCTCTCTTTTCGCGTGTCATACGGGGTTGCTGCCGTTATAGAGGTTTGCTCCGTTCCAGAGCGTGTCACGGCAGTCGGAGAGATAAATGTCGTTGCTCGCGCAGTCGTGGATGCTGCAGCGCTCAAAGCGGAAATCGGAGCAGGAATAGAGCTGCGCGCCGTGCCAGCTGCAGTCATAGATCTCGGTATTGAAGACGGCGAAATCGGAGCAGCTGTCGGCGACGATGCCGTTGACCCCGCAGCCGAAGAGACCGCAGTTTGCGACCGTCACCTGATCGCAGGAGAGGAATTCCAGCACGTCGCCGGAGCAGGAGCCGGGTTCCTGCTTCTCGTGACCGGCGGTGAGGTCGCTGATGCTGACGTCATGGCAGGAGTCAAAATACAGCACGTCGGAATAGCGGGGGACGGCCTGGATCACGGTCCTGTCTTTGCCCTGTCCCACGATGCTGAGGCCGGATACGCCGGAGATCACAAGGCCGGGACCGTCATAGTTGTCCGCCCAGTAATACCGGCTTCCGCCGAAGCCGCCGTAATCGGAGGCAGTGCTGAGATCAAGCAGATCCGTGTCTAGATGGATGACGGTGTAGTCGCTGATGGCAGCAAGAAATTCATCCGCCGTCGTCACATGGATCTCGTTGAAGACGGCGGGAGCGGCGTCAGGGCTGCCGAAGAAGGCGTCTGCGCCGGTATCCGGGAAGGAGGGGTCAAGCTCATCGAGCCGATCTGTCGGATAAGCTTCCCGCTGCATGGCCTCTATGGCAGGGCGGTCCAGCACAATGCCGTCAAGGCTGACCACCGGAGCGGCGGCAGACGCGCCCTCGGCATAAATGAAATCGGCCTTCACACGATTCCCGAAGAAGGAATTGCCGCCATACCAGATTTCCGCGCCTCTGACGGAGAACACAGAGCCGTAGGAATAGCTGTAGTACCCGCCGGCATCATCTCTGCCTTCCTCAAAAAGGCCAACGGTGTTGTCGCAGATCTCGCAGCCCAGTACGTGGAAGCCGACGCTGGCGGAGCTGCTGAAGAGGGTCTGGACCACGTTGCCGGTTATTACGGTGTTGACTATGGCGACAAAGGAGCAGTTGTCCGCATGGATGAGCTCAAAGCCGGTCCAGCCGTCGCTGTTTTCCGGGTCCTTGCTGATGCCGCAGTTTATGATGCTGCCGCCCAGGAAGCGGAAGTTGCGGCAGGAGTAGGCTTCGAGAGCGCCGTAGGTACAGTCGTGAATGACGGTGCCGACAGCCGTGAGACCGCGGCAGTTGGTAGCGGAGATGCCGACGGTGCCGCAGCCGTAGAGATCGCAGGCGTCGATTATCACGTCCATGCAGCCTGCAAGATCCAGCACTCCGCCGCTGCAGTAGCCCTGCTCCGGTGTATGCCCGACGCTCAGACCGCGCAGACCCAGACTGTCGCAGTCTGCAAAGCACAGGACGTTGGAATAGCGGGGCTCGGTGACAATGCTGCAGCGGGCGGATCCGCTGCCGAGAAGGTACAGGTTGCTGACGCCGAAGATCCTCAGCTGATAGCCTTCGTAACCGCCTTCCCAGTACCAGCAGCTGCTGTTTACGGACTGGCCGTAGGAGCGGGCTTTTGTCAGGTTGTATTCGCCGTCCGCCAGACAGATCACCCGGTCTGGACCGATAGCGTTCAAAAGCTCATCAACTGTGCTGACCTCGATCACCGTCTCCGGCAGCGCCGCGTCGGAAAGACCTGCCTCGTCAGAAATAGAGACGGCATTCCCAGACGGGAGACCGGAGGGGATGGACGCCGAGAGCACGACGGGATTGGCGGCGCCGACAGCAGCCGCCGGGTTGGGACCGGCGGCAAAGACGCAGGCCACCGGCAGGAGAAGCAGCGCCAGGATCAGGGCAAGACCTGCACGAGAATATCTTCTTTTATTCATGATCTGTCATGTCCTCTCTTTCCATTATTGCATGTTGGATACACTTACTATGGGGACAGTACCTGCTGCGGCAGGGTGATTTCCCCGTCGGTCTATCTCTAACACAACGGGCCGCCGTTGTCAATCAGATACAGGTGAAATTCAGAATTCCAAAGAAATGGGACAGCGGGAAACAAAAGACTGCCCCTGCGCAAACGGAGACTGCGAAGCACAGACAGTCTGTCGGGATCAGCCATGGTCGGAGTGGACAGGACTCGGAGCAATGAACAGGGCCCAGGGACGGGAGTTGTCCTGCACATAGTCCGCGGAACTGACGGCGACAGCGGTAATGGCGGCTTCCGCCGTCTGACCGGATGCGAGACCCTGCGCAGCTGAGAGGACAGCATCGGCATATCCGCCCGCGTTGACGCCGACGGTGCCGGTCATCTGGCCGAGGCTCACGGCGCTGCGGGCAGCAACGGCCCCACCTATCCCGAAGAGGGGAATGGTCACGGTACTGCCGTCGCCGAGGTTGCACCAGGAGGCCTGCAGCGCGGTGAGCGCACCGAGAGCCATGTCGTCGGTGTCGGCGAGGATCAGCTCGATCATGTTGGAGTTGGTATAATTGTAATAAGAGAGGTCGTTCCGGAGAATGTCGGTGCCGGCGTCGGAGGAGCCGGCGCCTGTCGGGTCCGCCTGGTAGCAGATCGTGGTTTCCTCGTCGCAGTAGGCGAGAGGGCGGTAGCCGTTCTCGATCAGGACGGCGTTTGCCGCCTCGACAGCAGTGCTGCAACGGAGAAGGGCCATGGCGCTGTCGGCGCTGCTGAGCAGATAGGTGTAGCGGATCTGACCGTCCTGGTTGAGGTCCGCGGTGCTGAAGTGCTGCACCAGATAGTCCCCGGCCATTTTGCCCTGGAGCCGCCCCGCCTCCGCGGGGTCAGAGCCGATCAGGGCGACGGAGCCGGATGCAGCATCGGCAGGGAGGCGATCCGGGTCCGGAACCCGGTCGAAGAAGAGCACCGGATTTCCGCCCGCCGCCTGGAGGATCTCCTCTGCGGCGGAGGAATCGGACTCCGCAACCAGCTGTACCGCGAGAATGTCCCAGCCGCCGGAGACGGCGTCCCGGATCTGGTCCAGCTGGCGGTAGCGGTCGTTCTCCGCATCATATTCCCGATAGACCATGCCGGAGTCTGCCAGCACCGGAGCAAAGGCTTCACGCAGCTCGAAGACCCGGGCATCCGCCATGGCGTACCAGAAGAGGGCCAGCTTCGGCTCGGCAATCGGACGGAGAGCGGGCACGGTTACCGGCGTTTCCGCAGGCTCCGCCAGCGCTCCCCCTGCGTCGGCGGGAGGGGCGGGGATGGCAAAGTCGCCCGGGCGAAAGGTCGGGGCGGCAGGCTCTTCCGTTGCGGTTGGTATCGCGACCGGGTCCGGAGATACCCGCTGCAGAGGAAAGGCGCAGCCGGAGAGAAGCAGGCAGATACAGAGAAGGAGCGCCAGTTTGAGATGCAGCTTCTTCATGGCCGGGCCTCCTTCCGATTCGCTTTGAATGCATGCTTGAACTGCGCATTTGTCAGAGAACTTGTGTTCAGGGGAATCGTACCATGAGCAGGGCGAGAAATCAAGCGCGGGATAAAAAGAATCCCGGGAACGGTGCGTTCCCGGGAAGAGAGGAAGAGTAGTTTGTGAGGATAGATTTATTGGATGCCGTCCACAAGAGCGATGAGCTGATTGGCGGTCAGACCGTTGCCCTCATCGCCCATGTTGTAGGAGATCGAAACATTACCGCCGGGAAGACTGTAGGTCGCCGCGTTGATCGTTGTGCCGTCACCGCGGCAGAGGACCGTAAGGGCGCCAACCTCAACGGGCCAGGAACTGGAATAGTTGGTGTAGTCGCCGATCAGGTCATTTCCACCGGTACCGGTGGACTTGCGGATGGTCAGGGTATTCTCATCAGAGTAATCCGCTTCAATCATGTCGCTTTTGGCGCGGTAACCGAAGAAGATGAGCCCGCTGGGCAGAGTTTGTTCCACAGGCGGAGTGAAGCTAACGCCGGAGATCGAGATTGCGGTATCAAGATCCGCGGTATCGGTCCAGTCGCTGACAACCAGGTTGGACGCAGCGGATGCGGTATTCATATCACCCTGCTGATCCGGGCTGGAGGCTGTGACTGTGGTTCCGGCTGTCGGCGTCGGGGTTGCAGTGGTATTGCCGGCCTTGACGTTAATGGTAGCGGACTTGGTATCAACAGAGCCGCTGTTATTGGAATAGCGGCAGTAGACCTTCCAGCCGTTGGCGTTCATCGGGATGTTCTGCAGCTGCATGGTGCCCTTGTCGCCATCGACGATCTTCATCTGCGGGAACTCCTTGGAGACGGCGGCGTCGGTGTATTCATAATCCTGACCGTCCGGGCTCACAAAGTGCCAGCGGGCATTGATGGCGCCGGTGTGTCTCGCGACGAACCAGGCGGTCTCGCCGGGCTTTACGGTCTCATCGGTGGGATCCTTGACCACCTTTGGCAGATTGGCGGCGTTCTGAGTCTGGGTTCCATCGGTATTGTTCGCCGCAGCGGTGCCGGTCGTTACCGTGATGGTGGCGGGCTTGGTGTCGGCGGTGCCGTTGTTGTTGGAGAAACGGCAGTAGACCTTCCAGCCGTTCAGCTCCGCGGGGATGTTGGAGAGCTGCATGGAGTCATACTCGCCGTTCTTGATGGTCAGTGTCGGGAACTGCTTTGCAATGGTCTCGTCAGAAAACAGATAATCCTGACCGTCCGAGCTCACAAAGTGCCAGCGGGCTAGGATGGCGCCGGTGTGCTTGGCAACAAACCAGGCGGAACCGCCGGGCTTCACAGTCTCGTCGGTGGGATCCTTAGTGACCTTTGGCCCGTTGCTGGCTGCGGTGGGTGCTGCGGCGCCGGCTTCGCTGCCCTCGACGGTGAGCGTCGCGGCCTTGGTGTCGACCGTGCCGTTCTTGTTGGAGAAACGGCAGTAGAAGCGATAGCCGTTCAGCTCCGCAGGGATGTTGGAGAGCTTCATGGAATCGAACTCGCCGTTCTTAATGGTCAGCGTCGGGAACTTGTTCGCGGCCTCGTCATACTGGAGGTCGGTGCCGTCCGGAGCCACAAAGTGCCAGCGGGCAAGCTGTGCACCCTTGTGGTTGGCGACAAACCAGCAGGAGCCGCCGACCTTGACCGTTTCGTCCGTCGGGTCCTTCGTGATAACAGGCGAACCGGGGGCGGGCGTGGGCGTCGGGGTCGGAGCGGGCGTGGGTGTCGGCGCCGGGGTCGGGGTCGGGGCAGGCGTCGATGCCGGGGTCGGTGTCGGCGTTGCCGCAGGCTGAGTTGTACTGTCTGAACCGGAGACAACGAGGGACGAACCGCTCTCGGAACCAGCGGCATTCAGCGCGGAGGAATAGGTAAAGGTGGAGGGATCGCTGCCGATGTAGGCAAGATCATCCGTCCAGACCAGATTCTTCCCCGAGACGGTGAACTTGCCGGTCCCACTGGAGGAAACGATCCGGTCGCTCTGAGCGCCGGTCTCATCGAAAGTCTGTTCCGTCAGCACAGAATCGCTGTAGAGGATGGCCTGCTTGGACGGGTCGTAGGTGCCGGTCATCTCCCAGTGCGCGCTCTCCGAGGCGCTGCTGGGCCAGTCGATGGTGACTTTGACATTCTGGGAATCGGTTGCCGTCAAGGTGAGGGTGCCTCGATGAGCAAGCTGCTCGGTATAGACGCCCTCAAGGTCCATCATGTTCACGGCCTCTTCCACCGTGACCGTGCCGGAGGTATCTCCGCCCTTCTTCGGAAGGAAGGGAATGCTGCAGGCGCTGAGCAGCATCACCGTGCAGAGCAGGCAGGCAATGAGGCATAAGGTGTTCTTTTTCACAAGGTCCACTTCTCCTCTCGAATTTACTTCAAATTCCCGTTAATTTTACCACCGGTTGCGCATTTTTACAATTACAAACCGGAAACAAATACAAGTATTCACAGGTTTTCTGTTCCATTTCGGCGTCATTCAGTGTATAATGAGAGTATCATCGGATCGGAGAGAGAGAATGGAGCAGCATAAGCAACACAAAAAAAAGAAAAAAAACCGTCTCTGGATCATTCTGGCAGCGGCAGCCGTTCTGCTGGTCGCGCTCGATATCGGGCTCTATTTTGCCTGGGAACGGCCGCCCGTAATCATCGAAGAGCCGGAGGAGACGGAAGCGGTGATCGAGAACGAACCGGAAGCAACACCGGAACCGACACCTGAGCCCATGCCCGAGGGGACGCGGTTTGACAACACCAGACAGGACGGCGTGTACACGGTGCTGCTGGTGGGCCTGGACCAGATGAGCGGCAGCACGGACACCATTCTGGTCGGCCGCTTTGATACCGTGAATCACAAGCTGAACCTGGTCAGCATCCCGCGGGATACCATCATCAACGTCGACGCGGAGGTCCGGAAGATCAACTCGGTTTACGCCGGGTCCCTCAATTGGGGCGGCAACGGCATCGACTCGCTGATGAATCAGATCGACTGGCTGACGGGCTTTGTGCCGGACTGCTACGCGGTGCTGAATCTGGAGACCTTTATCCGGATCATCGACGAGCTGGGCGGCGTGGACTTTGACGTGCCGGAAGAGATGGAATACATGTATCAGGACATCCTCCCGAACGGGGGATACATCCATCTCTCGCCCGGCCTCCAGCATCTGGACGGGGCCCATGCCATGGCACTATGCCGTTACCGGGTCGGGTATATCACGGGCGACTACGGCAGGATCGACGTGCAGCACGCTTTCCTGAAGGCCTGTGCGGACCAGTTTATCACCCTGGGCAATATTCCGCATGCCCGGGCGATTGCCGAGGTCCTGGGGGAGAATCTGGTCACCAACCTCTCCACCGCCAACATCGCCTGGTTTATGCGCCAGCTTCTGCAGTGTAAGAGCCGGGACATCCAGTTCTTCACCATGCCCTCGGAGGGACGGCTGCTGCAGGGCTACAGCTATGCGGTGCCGCGGCTCTGGGAGTGGATCGACATGGTCAACACCAGCCTCAACCCCTTTGAGACGGAGCTCGGCATGTGGAACATGAATCTTGTCTACTGCGACGGAGCGGGGTACTCCGGCACCCAGGGTTATCTGGACGGCGAATGGTACTTCGAGACGGGCGAGGACTGAGCCGGAGCCGGGGGCAGAGTTTTTACAGCATCTTAACGGGGCTCTCCCCTTGCCGGGGAGAGCCCCTCTGTGTTATGATACCGTAAAGAAATCTTTGTACATTCTCTGCATTCGGAGGGACCCGATACCATGGCAGGAAACGGGCAAAAACTGACAGATCTGCGCCAGCGTGTCTTCAAGATGGTTTCGGTCGGCGTTGTCGACGACAGGATCAACCAGGGATATGACGTCATCAGCATTTTAATGCTGTTGATCAACCTGGCAGGCGCCTTTGCGGTGACCTTTGACGGCATCGAACTGCGCTATGGCGAGCTGCTGAAGCAGGTGGAGGCTGTCACAGTGGCGTTTTTTGCTTTCGACTATGTCCTGCGGATGTATACGGCGCCCTGCCTGTACCCGGATCAAAGCGGCTGCCGGCCTTATCTCAAGTATACGCTCTCCGGCTCCGGCATCATCGATCTGCTGTCCTTCCTGCCCTACTATCTGCCCGTGTTCTTCCCCGCAGGAGCGGTGGCCTTCCGCCTGATTCGCGTTGCGAGGATCCTGAGACTGTTCCGCATCAATGCCTACTACGACTCTCTGAATGTCATCTCTGAGGTTATTGTCAGCAAAGGGAACCAGTTGCTTTCCTCGGTGTTCATCATCTTCGTGCTGATGCTGGCCTCCAGCCTCGCCATGTATTCCATCGAGCATGAAGCCCAGCCGCAGGTGTTTAAAAATGCCTTCTCCGGACTCTGGTGGGCGGTGTCGACCCTGCTGACGGTGGGCTACGGCGATATCTATCCGATCACCCCGCTGGGGAAGGCCTTCGGCATCCTGATCACCTTCCTGGGCGTTGGTATGGTCGCGATCCCCACCGGTATCATCAGCGCCGGATTCGTGGAACAGTATTCTCATGTGAAGCGGATTTCGGATTATGCAAAGGAAGAAAACCTGCACTTTGTAAAAATCGAACTGTCACCCGGTGACTCCTGGAGCGGGCAGATGATCAAGGATCTGCATCTGCCCCACGGGATCATTGTCGCGGCCATTCAGCGCGGGGGAGAGGTTATCGTTCCCCGCGGGGATGTCACGCTGCGGACGGGAGACAAGCTGGTACTCGGCGCAGAAGCCCTGAAGGGGGATCACCCGGTCAACCTGAAGGAGATCACACTGATGAAGGATCACGACTGGAACAACACCGCCATCAAGGATCTGGACATCTCCCGCCAGACCTATATTGTGATGGTCCGCCGGGACGGCAAGGCGCTGATCCCGAACGGCAAGCTGGTCCTGCGGGAGGGGGACGAGGTGATCCTCTACACCAAGGAGCATTTGGCCAATGAAGAGATCCTGGTGGTGTAGGCCGGGCTCCCGGAAGCTGAAAAACGAGATAAAAAGAGCGAAACCGCTGAGCACGTTTGAAAACTCAGCGGTTTCGCCGTTTTATCAGGAAGATGATCGGATGATATAGGAGAGGCATTTTTGCCCGGTGAGTTCCTCCGTACGCGGATCCGGCTGGCCGAAGCCGGCGTACAGGGTCCAGCTTCCGCTGCCCGGAACGCGCTCGCCGGTCTTGGTCACAACAGTGAAGGCTCTCGGGTCAATGGGGATGGTGAGCAGTTTTTCCCCTCCCGGTTCGAGGTGGACGCGGGCAAACCCGCAGAGCACTGGGTTTGCAGGAGCATCCTTAGAGCGATTGTCCTTCATATAGAGCTCGATCACCTCGTCTGCGGCAATTTCAGAACGGTTTTTGATGGCCACACAGGCGACGTCCCGATCTGCCGAGAGTTCGGAGAGCTCCATCTTCGCATAGCTCAGACCGTAGCCGAAGGGATAGAGGGGCTTTCCACCGTAGTAGCGATAGGTGCGCCCGGCCATGCTGTAGTCCGTGAAGTCGGGCATCTCCTGCAGCGCCTCGTTGCGGTAGAAGGTGACGGGGAGCTTGCCGGAGGGCGACGCATCGCCGAAGAGCAGTTCCGCGACGGCTTTGCCGCCGCGGGCGCCCGGATACCAGGTCAGCAGGATCGCGTCGGCCTTCTGCTGGGCATCGGATATGTCTACGGAGCTTCCAGCCATCAGGAGGACGACGGTCGGCTTCTCGACGGCGAGGACTGCGTCCAGAAGCTTCCGCTGCGGCGCGGGAAGCAGCAGGTCGTTCTTGTCGCCGGAGCCGTAGGCGTTGCCGTCGTCAGGCTCCTCGCCCTCAATACGCTCGTCATAGCCAAGCGCCAGAATGACCACATCGCTGTTCTCTGCGACGGCGACTGCCTCGGCAATGCGGTCGTCAGACTGCGCGAGCGGTTCAATGCGGTCTTTGAAGAGGTGGCAGCCCTCCGAATACAGGACCCGGCCGTGGCCGTCCATGCGGTCTTGGATCCCCTCCAGTACGGTCACATAACGGGAGGAGGTGCCGTAGTAGTTGCCGATCAGGGCGCCGCGGCTGTTGGCGTTGGGACCGATGACACCGACCGTGCCCTCCGCTTTCAGAGGGAGCAGTCCGTTGTTCTTCAGCAGGACACAGGACTTGAGCGCGGCTTCGTGTGCGAGTGCAAGATGCTCGTCGCATTCCACGGCGGAGTAGGGGATGTCGTCGTATTCTGAACCGTCGCCCATGATCCCGAGCAGGTAACGGGTGGTAAAGAGGTGAACGGCGGCTTCGGTGATATCGTCCTCAGTGATCAGCTCCTGATCATAGGCGCTCATCAGGCACTGGTAAGAATTGCCGCAGTTGAGGTCGCAGCCCATTTTGAGCGCGAGCGCCGCGGACTCGGCAGAGGTGCCGGTGACATGATGCCCGGTGTGGAAGTCGCGGATCGCCCAGCAGTCAGAGACGATGTGCCCCTCAAACTGCCACTTTCCCCGCAGGGTGTCCACCAGCAGCGTCTTGCTGCCGCAGCAGGGCTCGCCGTTGGTGCGGTTGTAGGCGCCCATGACGGCTTCTACATGCGCTTCCTTTACCAGGTCCTCGAAGACGGGGAGATAGGTCTCCTCCATATCCCTGGGGCTCGCAATAGCGTTGAACTGATGGCGCAGAGCCTCCGGACCGCTGTGTACGGCAAAATGCTTGGCGCAGGCAGCGCTTTTCAGATGCTCACCGTCACCTTGCAGCCCGCGGACATAAGCCTGACCGAGGCGAGAAGTGAGGTATGGGTCCTCGCCATAGGTCTCATGGCCGCGCCCCCAGCGGGGATCGCGGAAGATGTTGATATTCGGGGACCAGAAGCTCAGACCGTGATAGATGTCCCGGTCGCCTTTTTTGGAAAACTGATTGAACTTGGCCCGGCCTTCGGTTGCGGCCGCGTCGCCGAGCTTTTCAACCAGCATGATGTCAAACATGGCGGCGAGGCCGATGGCCTGGGGAAAGCTGGTGGCGGTGCCGCCGCGTGCGACGCCGTGCAGCGCTTCGTTCCACCAGTTGTAGGCCGGGATGCCCAGCCGCTCAATGGCGGGGGAGTCAAAGCGAAGCTGGCTCGCTTTTTCCCGCAGGGTCATCTGCGCGACCAGCGCTTTTGCAAGCTCTCTTGCGCGTTCCCTTGTCATAACTGTTCCTCCTGTACAGATCAGTAAGAAAAGAAGCTGCGATCCGGAAATGAATCCTTTCCGCAGCTTCAGTAAAATGTAATCCGGATGCTTAACCCTTCACTGCGCCGGCAATGAAGCTGTCCTGAATCTTCTTGCTCAGGAAGATGTAGACGATCAAAGTCGGGATCGTTGCGATGGACAGCGCTGCACCGATGGGTCCCCAGTCCGTCGTATACTGCCCGGACAGGGACTGCACGCCGACAGGCAGGGTTCTCCATTTGTCGGAGTTGACAAAGACGTTGGCGAACATCAGCTCATTCCAGCATTGCAGGAACGTGTAAATCCCAACGGTGGCGACAGCCGGTGTCATCAGGGGGGCGATGACCCGGAAGAAGGTGCCCCACACGCCGCAGCCGTCCAGGAAGGCGGCCTCGTCCAGGTCATAGGGAATATCACCCATGAAGCCGGTGCAAACCAGGATGCCCATGGCAAGGGAGAAGGCAGAATAGGGGATGATCAGAGCCCACAGCGTGTCAAGCAGCTTCAGTTTGGCAAGCGTCGTATAAAGAGGAACGATGGAAGCATGAATGGGGATGGTCAAACCAAGCATAAAGAAGCTGTTCATCCGCTTCCGGCCCTTCCAATGAAGACGGGTCATGGCGTAGGTGGCCATAACGGAAGCAGCCAGTGTAATGACAATTGTGGTGATGGCTACAATCAGGCTGTTCAGGAAGTACCTGGGCATGTTGCCCGTGTGCAGAGCGCGTTTGTAGTTTTCCCAGACCCACTCGCGGGGGAGGCCGACGACGTTTTCACCGAAGATTTCCGAGTTGGTCTTCAGCGAGAAGGTCAGCATCCAGTAGACGGGGAAAAGACTGATCAGAGCCCAGAGGATCAGAATCACATAAACGACAATTTTTCTCCAATTGCGGGTTCCGGAGAGACTGTTGTTCATCTTACTTTTCCTCCTTAAAGAGCATGTTGATCAGCAGCGCAAAGGCAAAGCACAGGATAATCAGCATCACAGCGATGGTGGAACCCATGCCGTACCGGTTTCGCAGGAACAGCATGCTTATCATCAATGTGCTCGGCACCTCGGTCGCGTGGTTAGGACCGCCGTTTGTCAGCACGTAAATCAGGTCGAAGGATTTGAGCGAGCCCGTAATCGCGAAAATCACGCTGACGCGAAGAATCGGGCGGATATAGGGGATGATGATATAGCGGCTGACCTGGGCCTGCGTACAGCCGTCCAGCATGGCCGCTTCCGTCAGCTCGACCGGGACGCCTTTGATCCCGGCGTACATAAGCAGCATATGATAGCCGACATACTGCCACAGAATCGGGACAAAGGCGGCGCCCAGCGCGGTCTTTTTATCTCCCAGCCAAATGCGCGTCAGGTTGTCCAAGCCTATCGATCGGAGAAAAACGTTCAGGACGCCGTAATCCGGGTTGTATATTTTCAGCCACAGCTGACCGATAACAACTGTGGAAATCAGCACCGGCAAAAAGAAAATCGAGAGAAAAGCGGTTTTTCCCTTGATTGGCCTGGACAGACGAAGCGCCAGCCAGAGAGCAAAAGGCAGCTGAATGCAGCAGGAGAGAATCGCCAGAAGGAAAGCGTTCTTCAGCGCGCGCTGGATATTGATGGATCTGCTGGTAAAGAGCTCGACATAGTTTTTAAAGCCGATAAACTCCGGGGTCGTGAATCCGTTCCATTCCGTGAAGCTGTAGACCGTGGACATGATGATCGGGGCGATCAGCACGCCGACGAACAGAAGCAGCGCGGGCAGAAGGAACAGAAAAATATTCACTTTGTAGCGAAACGGTTTATTCATCGTCTGTTTCCCTTCAAAACGTACAGGGACGGTTCCCCGGGGAATATACCCGCAAGGAACCGTCCCCTTCATGCTTTAATCAGTTGAAAAGATTCCGCGACTTGTGATCAGCCCAGATCAGCATCCAGACCTTCGACATACTCGGTTGGGGTGACATCGCCGGCGTATGCCAGACCGATGTAATCCAGATAGGTGTTCGCAGCGTCAGCGCTCAGGAAGTTGTCGCCGAAGAGCACCATATCCTCCGCCTTGGAGGCCATGTCAGCGGCAGCCTGGATCAGATCATTGACTTCCGCATCGGGATCCGCGGCCCAGCAGGGCAGGTTAGCACCGCTCTTGTAGTCGGCGTCGGACATGAACTTTGCAAGGAAGAATGCGGCTTCAACAGCCAGTTCCTTGTTCTGAGAGCTCTCAGTGACAGCCAGGGTGTTGTTCGGTCCGCCGATCATGCTGTACAGAGGAATGGAGTCATCGAGCACCGGGAAGGTACCGGCCTTCACGTTGAACTGTGCCTGCTCGCCGATGTCCTTGTTGTTCCAGGAGCCGTTCTGATAGAAAGCATACTTGCCGGCGATGAAGTTGTTCTTCACTTCGTCGTTGCCGAGAGCAGCGGCGCTGGGATCAAAGTACTCGTTCTCGACCATGCCTTCGAAAGCCTCAATGGCCTTGACAACGCCTTCGTTATTCCAGGAAGCTTCGCCGTTGTACATGTCGCGCAGGGCCTGACCGCCGACGGACTTGATGACCAGGGGCTCAACATACTCGGACAGGCACCAGAGTTCCTTGCCGGAGACGCCGAAGGGGATGATGCCGGCAGCCTTGAGGGCTTCGCAGCAGTCGATCATGTCTTCATAGGTTGCGGGGATGTCATCATAGCCGACCTGAGCCAGCAGATCCATGTTGGCATACAGGGTGACCAGAGACATGGTGTACGGTACGCCGTACATTTTGCCGTCATAGCGGACGTTCACAGTCATGGCCTCGGGAAGCTCATCCGCATAGTTTGCATAGTCGTCATCGACGCAGTAAACGCGGCCGGCATTGACAAATTCGCCCAGGAAGCCCATGCCCCAGGTGAAGAAGATGTCGGGCAGGCCTTCGCCGGAAGACATGGCGGCCTTGATCTTGGTCTTGTAGGCTTCATTTTCGGTGGTGACATGCTCGATCTTGACGCCGGGATGTTCGGCTTCAAAAGCGGCAATGCCGTCAACGAAAGCCTGGTGGCTGGAGTCGCTCTCGGTGGCGATAGACCACAGAGTCAGGGTGACCTCGTCGTCTGCGAACGCCGCGGGGGCGCTGAAGCAGCACAGAGAGAACATCATGACGAGAGCCATGAGCAGTGCGAGACGTTTCTTCATTTTGGTTCCTCCTTGAAATAAATGTTTGTTTTGTGATTTATATTCAGCAGGTTGCCCTGCCTATCACCAATGTTACAGCTGACGGACGGATTCGCCCTCCAGCAGGGAGCCGTGCACGATGTGACGGTCAAGGATCGCGGTTTTGGGGTGCTCAATCAGTTCGATCAGTCTTGCGGCGGCGCAGCGCCCGAGTTCTTTGGTGTCCTGCTTCCAGGTCGTGAGCCTCGGGCTCACCATCCGGGACAGCTGGATCCCGTCGTACCCGACAGCCGAGATGTCATCCGGGATCCGGAGTCCCAGCTCGTGGATGGCGTTCATCGCACCGATATAGGAGTAGTCATCCGGAAAGAAGATGCAGGTCGGACGTTCGGGGGAGGAGAGCAGGTCTTTGGTCACACGGTAACAGCTCTCGGAGTCATGAAAGGGACTGTGCCGGATCCAGTTTTCCGGAAGCCTGATGCCCGCTTCCCGGCAGGCACGGTGGAAGCCGACCAGGCGGTTTTCCGTAACAGTGGTGCTTTCGCCGTGGATGATAGCGATTTTGCGGTGGCCTTTCCCGATCACATATTCGGTCAGCGTCTGCATACCCTGGATGTTGTCGGAGACAATGGCGACGCGGTTATTAAAGACATGGTCGATGGTCACAACCGGGAGACCGGAATTCACCAGTTCAATCACCATGGGATCGGTGAAATCTACCGATGCAATGACAACGCCGTCGATCCCGCGGTAAAGGCAGTGCTGCAGGTAAGACCTTGAGGCGCTTGAACCGACACTGCCGCTGATGAAGGTGATGTCGTAGTTGTGCAGCTCCGCCTCCACGCGGAGGCTGTCCAGAACGGAGGAGAAATACTCATGCGCCAGACCGCTGCTGCGCTGGTCGACAAAAAGGACGCCGATATTGTAACTGCGGTTGGTCTTCAGCGCACGGGCCGCCGCGTTGGCCATATAGCCCATCTCGTCGGCAGCCTGCCGGATACGGGCCCGCGTCTCCGGGCTGATATCCTGCTGGCCGTTCAGGGCTTTGCTCACGGTAGCAATTGATACACCGCATCGACTTGCAATGTCTTTGAGAGAAACCACCTCGCACAGCATCCTTTCACATCGGCAAGAGAACTTAACCGATTTCAATAATAAAAATACAGTATTTACGGAGAAAAATCAAGATAGCAATAAAACTTTAGTAAAGATACACAATAAAAGATCTCTGTTTTTGTGCGACATCACGAAAATGAAAAGAGGAAATCCGGTTGCTTCCCTAAAGAGGCTTTAAAAAAGCTTGACATAACAACAGATTTCCGCGCAAACGTTTTCAAAAACACTTTTAATATGACCTCCTGCGCAGGCCTGTTGGGCTGTAACAGGAGGTCAGTGTGCTTTCCGTTGTGTCGGGCAGGAGGATTATCCCTTTACAGAACCTGCGGTGACACCCTTGATGATCGAACGGGAGAGGAAAATATATACAACCAGGACCGGCAGGATCGCGAGGAGGATGAACATATATACCTTGCCCATGTCAAACTTGGAGTAATCGGCAGAACGCAGCTGCGCGATCATGATTGGCACCGTCTTCATCTCTGCCTTGGTGAGCAGCAGAGAGGGGAGAAAGTAGTTGTTCCATGACTGAACAAAAGAGAAAATCAGCTGGACAGCAATGGCAGGCTTCATCATCGGAAGAATGATGGTGTTGAAGGTGCGGAACTCATTGGAGCCATCCACACGCGCCGCTTCAACAATCTCCATAGGAAGCGTGCTCTCCATATACTGCTTCATGTAGAAGAAAACGACAGGCGCCGCAATACCGGGGAGAATCAGCATCAGGAAATTATTTGTGAGATTATACTTGTAGCAGATCTGAACAAAGCCTGCAGCGGAGACCTGGCTCGGGATCACCATGATGGCCATGATGAAAGTAAACGCAATGTTTTTCAGCTTGAAATCATAGGCGTGAATGCCATAGGCGGTAAGGGCTGAAAAATAGGTAGTCAGGACTGCGGTCAGAGCGGCGATCATAAAGCTGTTCAGAAGGCCGCGGGGAATGTTGATGGAGGCGTCCGTCCAGGCGTTTTTAAGATTATCCATCATATGGCCGCCCGGAATCAGAGTAAATCCGGCCTGAAGCTGACCGTTGGAGCGGGAGGCGTTGATAATCAGCATGTAGAAGGAAAAGAGGCAGAGGATTGAAAGGAAGATCAAAATCGCGTATACCAGAACCCGCAGTGCGGTGAGCTGGGCCTTTGCCTTGCGGCTGTCAGCGGAATTGTTATAATCCATGGTTCAGATCCTCCTTTCAGTCTTTCTTGGTCAGAGAGCGGTACACAAACATGCTGAGGATGCCGGTGATGATGAAGATAATGACAGAGATCGCTCCGGACATGCCATAGTTTTTGCTGCCGCCCAGATAGTTGTTGAGATACATGATCAGAGTCATGGAGGTACGATCGGGCATGCCCTTGCCGTTGGTGAGAACCTGCGGGACGTCGAACATCTGGAGACCGCCGATCATAGCGGTGATGACGGTATAGACCAGGATCGGCATCAGCAGAGGGAGCGTCACCCTGAAGAAGGTCTGTACCGAGGAAGCGCCGTCCAGGTTGGCAGCTTCAAAAAGACTCTGATCAATACCCATGATGCCGGCCATCAGAAGAATGGTGGTGTTGCCAAACCACATCAGAAAATTCATCAGGCAGATGAGCCCGCGTACCGTTCCTTTGTACGCAAAAAAGTCAATCGGAACTTCGCTCCAGCCGGCGGCGGTGATCAGCTGATTGACAGGGCCGACGTTGGAAAACAAAGTGAAAAATAACATGGAAAATGCAGAAGCCATGATCAGGTTCGGCATGTAGATGACGGTTTTAAAAAACTGCTGGCCTTTGATGTTCAGCCGGTAGCTGGTAAAAAAGATGGCGAGAAGGAGTGCGATGACGATCTGAGGGATCGCACCGCCAATCCACAGGGCAAGGGTGTTGCCTGTGTATTTGAGAATGTTTATGGTGCCGGTTTTGTCCGGCGTGAAGAGCTTGACATAGTTGCCGAAGCCCACAAAGTTCGGTCCGACCTGTTTGAGGCCTTCACGGTAGTTTTCAAAGAAGCTGTTGTAGATCGTAAGGATCTGGGGGTACAGGGTAAAGATCACATAGGCTATGAAGAACGGGGTGATAAAGATATAGCCCCATTTTGCATAGCTGATGCCTTTGCTTTTCTTCATAATGGCGTCCTCTCCGCAGAATAAAATTGCCCTTTTACTCACTGAGGCAAGGCTTTCGCCTTGCCTCAGAGTCAATGTTGAATGGTTGTTTTACCGGATCACGGAGTAACGATGGTGGGATACTTCTCGTTTACGTACAGATAGAAGTTGTTGAGGGCAGTATCCTGATCGACGGAGCCGCGATAGTACTCCTGCAGAGAGGTCTGAAGACCTTCGTTCAGCAGCTGGTCATAGATGGTGTGGTTCTCCCAGACGATGTTGTCGGTCATGCCGGCGAAGACAGCGACGTCATTCTGGCCGCCGAGGAACTCGTTGCCGTAGTCGGGATCTTCCGCAAACTTGGCATTGACAGCCTGGTTGTTGGAGAACTGAGCCTCGTTGGCGACGAGAGCGGTGCAGACTTCCTCATCGTTGATGAAGGTGTTCATGATGTCGGCCAGCATGGTCGGGTTGTCGGAGCCGGCAGGAGCCAGCAGCCAGGTGCCGCCCCAGAAGTGAGCAGCGGGGCCTTCGCAGATCGCCCAGTCACCGGAGCATCCCTTGTCGGGATCCATGGCGTTGCCCATGCAGAAGTTGAAGTACCAGGCAGGTCCGAAGAAGCACATGGTCTTGCCGTCAGCAAACATCTGGACGTTCTTCTCATCGTCCCAGACACCGGCGGTCAGAGTATAGCCGTTCTGAATGAATTCGTCAGTCTGGGCAATCCAGGCTTCGATCTGAGGATCAAACTGGAGATTGTTGTCTTCGTCAACCCAGGGGGAGGTGCAGTTGTTGGAGAAGGGGCGATAGGTCTCGGCGAAAGAAGCGGTCATATAATAGCCCTTGGCCTTGGCATCGGCGGCGACAGCGTTGAACTTGTCCCAGCTGTCGAGCAGAGCCTGAACCTCGGTGGGATCATCGGTGCCGAGAACGTCCTTGGCGATGGAGCGGCGATAGATCAGAGCGGAGGGGCAGCACTGGAAGGAAACACCCTTCACAACGCCGTCCGCGTCGGAAGCGGCCTGAACCGTATAGGTATAAGCGTTGGAGAAGTCAGTCACGCCAAGAGCGGTGATGTCCTGAGTGGCTTCGGAATCAACATACTTCAGAATGTAGTCGGCCTCGGCCAGGAACATGTCGACCTTGTCGTCAGCGGCGGCGTCAGCCTGGTTGAGCAGAGCAGCATCCAGGGCATCCTGATAGGCGCCGTTGTCGCTGGGGACAATGATCCAGTTGACGGTTACGCCATCGGGAACTTCGTAATACTTCTCGAAGAATCCCTTGAACTCTTCGTTCCAGGCGTAGATGTTGAAGACTTTACCCTCGTCATCGGCGAAAGCGGTGCCGCCGCCAACGGCGAACAGCGCAACGACCATAACGACAGTAAGCAAGAGCGCGATGATCTTTTTCATGGTTTTCCTCCTACAAAATGTGATCTGTGATTTTATATTTTGCGGGTTGCCCCGCGAATCACCGAAAAGAAACTTAATCGTTTTCGATACATAAAATACCGCAGATTTTCGCGAAATGCAAGACCATTTTTTATTTTTAGCACTATTGCACAATTCAATAAGCTTGTTTTTGTGCAGGATAACGAAACGACTTTCCGTAAAAAGAGCTTGCTTTTTCGACCGAAATCGTTTATTCTTATAATATTCGAGCTTAAACGTTTACGATCATGCGTAAAACAAAGGAGAATACTATGAAATACGGCCATTTTGACGACAGCAGACGGGAATACGTCATCACGACGCCCCGCACGCCGCTGCCCTGGATCAATTATCTCGGGAACCGGGATTTCTTTACGCTGCTCAGCAACACAGCCGGCGGGTACAGTTTTTTTCGGGACGCGCGCCTGCGCAGGATCACGCGTTACCGTTATAACAACTGCCCTCTGGACCAGGAAGGCTTCCACCTTTATATAAAGGACGGAGACACGGTCTGGAATCCGGGCTGGCAGCCGGTGCAGACCGAGCTGGACGCCTACAGCTGCCGCCACGGCCTCGGATACACGGTGATCGAGGGGACAAAGGACAGCGTCACGGCAAAGCAGGAGTTTGTCGTCCCGGAGGGCGAGACCTGTATGCTGATGCGCGTTACGGTCAGCAATGCCGCAACAGAGGCAAAGAAGCTTTCTCTCTTCCCGTATCTGGAGTTCTGCCTCTGGGATGCCATGGACGACGCGTCCAACTTCCAGCGCAATTTCTCCACCGGCGAAGTGGAGGTGGTCGGTTCGGCAATCTACCACAAGACCGAGTACCGGGAGCGGCGCGACCATTACGCCGTGTTCTGGTCCAACCGTGAAGCCGACGGCTTTGACACCTCACGGGATGCCTTCATCGGCGTTTACGGTAGCCCGGCAAGGCCGGAGGCGGTTTTCGGCGCCGGCTGCACAGGCAGCATCGCCCACGGCTGGCAGCCTGTTGCCGCGCAGCAGTTTGACATCACGCTGCAGCCCGGCGAGCAGACGAGCCTGATTTTCGGCCTCGGCTACATCGAGAACCCCGCGGAGGAGAAGTGGGAGAGCGCCGGCGTCATCAACAAGAAGAAGGCGGAGGCAATGATCGCCCGCTTTGCCGACGATGGCGCGTTTGATGCGGCGATGGCAGAGCTGAGCGCCTTCTGGACAGAGCTGCTTTCCAATTATAATGTGCAGAGCGGGGACGAAAAGCTGGACCGCATGGTCAATATCTGGAACCAGTACCAGTGCATGGTGACCTTCAACATGAGCCGTAGTGCCAGCTACTTTGAAAGCGGCATGGGCCGCGGGATGGGCTTCCGGGATTCCTGCCAGGATCTGCTGGGCTTCGTGCACATGATTCCGGAGCGCGCGAGAGAGCGCATCCTGGACATCGCGGCGACCCAGTTCCCGGACGGCAGCGCCTATCACCAGTACCAGCCGCTGACCAAGAAGGGGAACCTCGCGGTCGGAAGCGGCTTCAATGACGATCCGCTTTGGCTGATTGCCGGGACAGACGCCTACCTGTGCGAGACCGGCGACTGGAGCATCCTGGACGAGACAGTTGACTTTGATAACGACCCGGCGCTCGCGCAGCCTCTGATGGAGCATCTG
Source organism: Oscillospiraceae bacterium (assembly GCA_017458065.1). Classification (GTDB taxonomy): domain Bacteria; phylum Bacillota; class Clostridia; order Oscillospirales; family Oscillospiraceae; genus Limivicinus. The sequence goes on along the minus strand of JAFTGD010000076.1, from coordinate 26,093 downwards.
CGCCGCAGCTTCAACTTCACAAAGACTCACCTCGGACCCCACGGCCTGCCTCTCATCGGCAGAGCGGACTGGAACGACTGCCTGAATCTCAACTGCTTTTCCGAGCATCCGGGCGAGAGCTTCCAGATCACCGGGCCCAGCGAAGGCCCTGTGGCGGAGAGCGTGTTCATCGCCGGCATGTTTGTCAAGTACGGCGGCGCTTATGTGCGCATCTGCCGTCACCTGGGCCTTGAGGACGAGGCCGCGGAAGCCGAACAGGCCATCAATGAGGTAGAGAAGGCCACGCTGGACGCCGGCTGGGACGGCGCCTGGTTCCGCAGGGCCTTTGACGCCTACGGCAACGTGGTCGGCGGGAAGGAATGTGAAGAGGGACAAATCTTCATCGAGCCGCAGGGCATGTGCGTCATGGCCGGGATCGGCAGGGACACCGGAGAGGCTGCCGCGGCGATGAAGAGCGTCGAGGAGCGGTTGGACACGAAGTACGGCATCGTGCTGCTGCAGCCAGCCTATACCCGCTACCATCTGGAGCTGGGCGAGATCTCCAGCTATCCTCCCGGATACAAGGAGAACGCGGGCATCTTCTGCCACAACAACCCCTGGATCGTCTGCGCGGAGGCGGAACTGGGCCACGGCGACCGCGCCTTCCAGGTCTATCAGCGCACCGCTCCCGCCTATATCGAGGACATCAGCGAGATCCACCGGACCGAGCCCTATGTCTACAGCCAGATGATTGCGGGGAAGGACGCACCCAGCTTCGGCGAGGGCAAGAACAGCTGGCTCACCGGCACGGCAGCCTGGACCTTCCTGAGTATCAGCCAGGCGATCCTCGGCCTGAAGCCGACGCTGGACGGCCTGCAGGTCGACCCCTGCATCCCGGCGGAGCGGAAAGGCTTCACGGTGACAAGACGCTATCGCGGAGCGGAATACCGCATCACGGTGAAGAACCCGGACGGCGTGCAGCACGGCGTCAAGCGCGTTCTGGTGGACGGAACAGAGCAGGCGGGCAATGTCCTCGCTCCTGCCCCTGCCGGCAGCACGGTGAACGTCGAAGTCATCATGGGATAAAAAGGCCACAGGGATGCTGTCAAAAACTGAAATAAACGAATAGGCGCATATGAGATCATCAGAATCTTTCGCTGAATAATTGTCTTACAGGGCAGGTTAGACCGATACATCGGTCAGCCTGCTCTTTCTTTCGATTATCTGCTCTTGAGAAGCCGCTTGACTTTCATATCAGAATTTGTATAATAAAAGAGAATAATAATGATAAAAAAGAATAATGAGAATAAAAAGAATAATGGGAGAAGACGATGAATATGAAAAAAGAAGTGTCTACAGTAAAACAAAAACCTTTTTTCCATCCAACTTTTGGGAGCAGGCCTGCCCAGATTGTCGGTCGGGATCAGATTATAGAGCAGTTTCTTGAAGGTCTGTATGAACCGATCGGATCACGCAATCGCTGCACGTTTCTGATCGGGCAGAGGGGAATGGGGAAAACAGCGCTTCTGCTTGAACTGGCGGATCTGGCACGGGAGAACGATATGATTCCTGCTGTTGTGACGGCGTATAAAGGGATGAATGAAGAAATCATTGAAACCATCCAGAGAAACGCGGCACAGATTCTGACGAAAAATGGGCGTCAGGTGCAAGGATTTGAAGTGGGAGCATTTGGCTTTTCGTTTGGACTGACGTTGTCAGGAGCAAACGCCGGGCAAGCTGGGTTCCGCACAAAACTTGCGCTGCTCTGTGATGAGATGGAGAAGTACAATAAAGGAATCCTCCTCCTGGTAGATGAAACTACCAACTCTGATGAAGTGCGGCAGCTGGGGATAACTTACCAGCATATGATCGGCGAGAATAAAAACATTGCGATTGTGATGGCGGGATTGCCACAGGCGGTCTCCTCAGTGTTAAATGATAAGGTCCTGACTTTTTTGAACAGGGCGGAAAAGGTGAATCTTGGTCCCATCAGCTTGGCGGAAATAAAGGCATACTATGTGTTGGCATTCCGGAAGGAAGAAATTCAAATTTCAGAAGATCTGCTGAATGAAGCAGTAGCCGCGACAGAAGGGTATCCCTATCTGATGCAGCTAATCGGGTATTATTTGCTTCGATTTGCGGGGACGGAAAAGACAGTCAAACCAATTACAGTGAGACGGGCAATTGAAGCAGCGCGGCATGATATGGAAGAAAATGTATTTACGCCCTTGCTAGCGCCACTCTCGGATACAGACCTCCTGTTCCTGAAAGCCATGGCGGTAGACGGAAGGAGGGGAAGCCAGATGGCAGATATTGGTGCCCGAACGGGAAAGAACAACAGCTATCTGCAGCCGTATCGTGCCAGACTCATCAGCACCGGCATTATTGAGGCGCCTAAAAAGGGGAAGGTATGCTTCACTATGCCGTACCTTGCGGAGTATCTGCAAAAAGAAGTGGACGAAGCATTCGATTAAGCGCTTCGCCCATATCAGGACCAATAAAAAAGAATAAGAACGCGGACAGCGGCGACAATAAGTGCCGAGCTGTCCGCTTTTTCGTGTGAGAGCAAAGGTTTTCTTCAGTGTGAGGAATCTTTCTTCTGTTGAAGGAATTGAGCAAATTCTTCAAGCAGCTGGATATTCAGGTTATATTACAATCATTGCAAAAATCAGGTAGAGGATCTCTGCGAGCGCTTCCGTGACAGGCTATAATCGCGGAGCGGAATCCCACATCACGGTGAAGAACCCCGACGGCGTGCAGCACGGCGTAAAGCGCGTTCTGGTGGACGGCGCAGAGCGGGAGGGCAACATCCTCGCTCCGGCCCCAGCCGGCAGCACGGTGAATGTGGAAGTCATCATGGGCTGACGCGGCACATATGGTTAAGCCCTGGGCGCGAAATTGCACTTGCTTTTCGCGGCCCCAGGGCTTATATTTATTATGCGGGAAGGGAGGCGAAAGAAGTGGGAATTTATATCAATCCGGGAAACGCCGGCTTTACAGAAATTTGCGGTAAAAATTATGTGGACAAGACCGGGCTTATTCATCTGATCAATCAAACGATCGGACAGGAAAATAAGCTGACATGTATCAGCCGCCCCCGCAGATTTGGAAAGTCGTACGCCGCCCGGATGCTGACGGCTTACTATGACCACAGCTGTGATTCGCACAAACTGTTTGACAACAGGAAAATTGCGGATGCAGAGGACTATAAAACGCATCTCAATCAGTATAATGTCATCTACCTGGATATCACCGGGTTTATCTCTGAAGCCAGAAGAAAAAATGAATCGCTCAGAATGGTTCCGGACAGGATCGTTGATGCGATTCAGGCGGATCTTCTGACGGTCGCTCCGGAAGCAGCAGCGGATAAAGCGCTCAATGACAATCTGATCCGGTTTGCCGAGCGTCCGGACGGAAGAAAATATGTGTTTATTATCGACGAGTGGGATGCGATGATCCGCGAGGCAAAAGATGATGAAATCGCCCAGCGGGCCTATCTGAACCTTTTGCGCGGCTGGTTTAAAAACGCAAACTTTACGCCGCGGGCTGTCGCGGCCGCCTACATGACGGGCATTCTTCCGATCAAGAAGGACGGGAGCCAGTCCGCAATCTCCGACTTTGAAGAATACTCCATGATCGACCCGTGGGAATACGGCGATTATGTCGGCTTCACAGAGGCAGAAGTGATTAAACTGTGTGAAGCCCATGGAATAGATTTTGCAGAAGTGAAACGGTGGTACGACGGATACCGGTTCCCGGGAACCGCTTCCGTCTATAATCCCAATTCTGTCATGAAAGCGGTTCGCCGTAAGCGCTTTGACTCTTACTGGACAGAAACATCAGCGGCCGAAGGTCTGCTGGATTATATCAGCAAGGACTATAACGGGCTGCCCAAAACGATTGCCGAGCTGATTGGCGGCGTGGAGGTAAAGGTCAACACAAGCGGCTTTGCCAATGATCTGACCACCTTCCGCGGGAAAGACGACGTGCTGACGCTGATGATCCATCTTGGGTATCTGGCGTATGATTCCCGGCAAAAAAATGTGCGTATTCCCAATGAAGAGATCAGACAGGAATTCCAGCGATCGATACACGAAGTGAAGCATGAGGCGACGCTCAAGCGCCTGGAGGAGAGCGAGCAGCTCTTTGCCGACACGATCCAAATGCATGAGGAGGCTGTTGCAGCCCAGATTGAGAAGGTCCACACGGAAGAGACCGTAGCGCTGCACTATAACAAAGAAGACAGCCTGCGTAGTGTGATCAAGCTGGCGTACTATTCATATAGGGATCATTACCTCCAGTTTGAGGAGCTCCCTGCCGGGGAAGGATATGCGGACATTGTATATCTGCCCAAGGCGGATTCCGACTGGCCGGCGCTGGTGATCGAACTGAAGTGGAACAAAACGGCCGAGGGCGCCATTGAACAGATCCTGAAAAAGAAGTATCCGTCTGTTCTGGAAAACTACGGGCGCGAGGTCCTGCTTGTGGGGATCAGCTATGACAAAGACGCACCTGCCGGAGAGAAAAAACACTGCTGCCGGATTCAGAGGGCAGCGCTGTGAACGCCGAAGTCCTGACGGGGTGACGCGGCAGAGATCAACAGAAAACCGAATACAAGAAAATATAAGCAACACGGACAGTTTTGATTCTAAGGATTGAACAAACTGTCCGTGCTGCTTTTTGGAGGCTGCTGTATTCAGCTTTGGCCTGATTCCGTTTTGGATCAAAAAGTTGATTTGTAGACCTGTGCCGGTCAGTAGGTCTGTTCCTTCGCGTGGATGAGGGCGGTGATCATCTCGTTCAGGGGCGCTTTCATGCCGAGCTTCGCGGCTTCGGAGACCGCCGCGCCGTTGATGCGGTCGATCTCGGTACGGCGCCCATTCTTCACATCCGCCAGCATAGAGCAGACGTTCCCGCCGGTGACGAGGGCAATGTCGATGACGTGGGCGACGGCGTCGTCATAGTCAAAGTACATGCCCGCGGCGTTCGCCACATCCACGGCTTCCCGGACCAGCATCTCCGACACCTTCCGAGAGAAGGGATTGTCAGCGATGGAGCGGTTGAGCTCGCCGGTGAGGGCGCAAATGGGGTTGATACCAATGTTCACGAAGAGTTTGCTCCAGAGCAGTTCCTTCACATCGGGGATAAGCTCCACCTGGGGCACACCGCATTCCTCCATGGCGCGGGCGACAACTTCCGCCTTGCTCTGGTCAGCGGTGAGGCAGCCGAGCTGGGTGGGACCCTGACCTTTATGCAGGATGTGGCCGGGACCCGCGACGGTTGCTCCACCGCCGCTGGTGCCAAGGACGATCTGCGCCTCGGGGACATACTTTACGATGTCGTCTGCGTTGCCGTAACCGTTCTGGAGAGAACAGACAATGGTCTCCGGTCCGATGAGGGCGCGGTTTGCCTCCAGCGCCTGGGCGCTCTGATAGCCCTTGGTCAGCAGGATCACAATGTCCTGAGCCGTACAGGCGGAGGTGTCCATGGTGGCTTTCAGGCGGGTGACAGTTTCGGCTGTCCCGTCCAGATGGGTGAATTCCAGACCCTGTTCGTTGATGGCGTCCACATGAGCCTTCACAACATCCACCAGCAGGACCTCGTGTTTGCGGGAAAGATACATGCCGTAGATACAGCCCATGGCCCCGGCGCCGATTATTCCGATCTTCATAATGTTCCTGAGCTCCTTGTCCTGTTAAAGTTTTGCCCCGAGCAGCTTCGGGAGGAAGAGGCTGATCGGCTCAATGTAGGTAACAAGCAGGACGCAGACGATGAGCGCGACCAGGAAGGGAACGACCTTTTTTGAAATGCTCTCAAGCCCCACATTGGCGACGCCGCAGGCGACAAACAGGTTACAGCCGAAGGGCGGCGTGAGTTGGCCGACGGCGAGGTTGGTGCAGATGATCATGCCGAAGTGGATCGGATTCACACCGATCTCCTGGATGATCGGGAAGAAGATCGGCACCAGGATGATCAGCGCGGCGGTGGTGTCCATAAAGGTCCCGACCACGAGCAGCAGGACGTTGATGAGCAGCAGAATGACAATCTTGTTGCTGCTGAGGCCAAGGACGGATTTGGCGATCATGTCGGGAATGCGGTTTGCCGTCAGGACGTAGCCGAAGAGCGAAGCGGCACAGATTAGGATCATGATCTGTGCGGTGCTGACCGCGCCGTCCTTGAGAATCTTCATCAGCAGCTTGAAGTTAATGTTCTTATATACAAAGACACCGACGATAAACCCGTAGACAACGGCCACGACAGCGGCCTCGGTCGGGGTAAAGAGCCCGGCATAGATGCCGCCGAGTACAATCACCGGCATCAGCAGGGCGAGAAATGCCCGCTTGAAGCTGGCCCAGATCTCTTTGCCGGAGGCCTTATAGCTGTCGCGATAGCCCTCCTTCATGGAGACGAAAACAACCGCGGCACAGAGGCAGAGCGCCATCAGGATGCCCGGTACAAAGCCCGCCATAAACAGCGTGCTGACGCTGCACCCGGTCAGTACACCATAGGTGACGAAGGGGATGCTCGGGGGGATGATGGTCCCGATGCAGCCGCCGGAGGCGCTGGTGGCGGCGGAGAAGTTGCGGTCATAGCCATGCTTAACCATCTCGGGAATCATCATACCGCCGATGGCGGCGGTGGTTGCCGCGCCGGAGCCGGAGATCGCCGCAAAGAAGGCGCAGGCAATGATGGCGACGATACCGAGACCGCCGGGAAAGCGGCCGAAGATGCTGTTGATGAAGGTGCAGAGTCGCTCTGAAATGCCGCCCTGGCTCATCAGGGAGCCGGCAAGCAGAAAAAACGGCACCGCCATGAAGGAAAAAGAGTCGCAGGCGGTGAAGAGACGTTTCGGCACCATTTGGAGTCCGGTCCCGGTCAGGACCATAACGAACAGCGAAGAGAGAATCAGGGAGAAGGCGATGGGAACCTTCAGCAGGAACAGGATGATCAGGGTTCCAAAGAGAATCAGCGCAATCAGGCCCTGTGACATTTTACATTCCTCCCTTCTCTTCGGGGACATCGCCGACGTCAATTCCGACCACGGCGGGGCCCTCCAGCCGGTCTGCCTGGCCGGTGAACAGATTGCGCAGAGAGTGTACCAGGTTCACAACGGTCTGCAGGCACATCAGGATGCCGCCCAGGACGATGGAGAAGTACACATATCCCATCTTGACACGCAGCACGGGAGATTTCTGCATCATGGTGACCTTGACGACGCTGAGACCGAAGTGGATGATTACCGCAAAACAGACCAGCATCAGAATGTCGGCGATGATGTCGATAACGGTGCGCCCCTTGCCGGGGAGCTTGTTCACCACGAACTCGACAGCGATATGGTTTTTCATCTTTACGCCGACACTGGCGCCCAGATAGACCATGAAGATCATCATATAGCGGGCCAGTTCCTCCGACCAGGGCAGAGATCCGGAGATCAGGCGAAACACGACCTGAAGGAACACGACAATCGTCATGAGACCCATCAGGATCGCGATGACATGTTCAACCAGGAAGTTGACGATGTCGCTTATTTTTTTTAATACACGCATAGTTTACTCCCTCACAAACAGGCAATGGCAAAATCCCGGCATGGATAAGAAAGGAGAGCCGGGTCACTGGAATCCGGAACCCGGCTCTGGAAAGAAGCAGAGAATCTATCAGTAGTTGACGATGGCGTCGATGTTCTCCTGACCAAACTGGGCGGCGTACTTCTCATACACGGGGCCCATGGCGGCCTGGAACTCAGAGACGTCGGGATAGGTGACCTGGAGTCCGAGCTCTTCCATCTCGGCGATCTGGGCGGATTCGCCATCCTCGCAGCAGGAGCGCTCATAGGCCGCGGCTTCCTGAGCGGCTTCCATGAGAGCGGTCTGGATGTCGGCATCCAGCTTGTCAAAGACAGGCTTGCTGAAGAGAATCAGGGACGGAGAATAGACGTGGTTGGTGATGGCCAGGTAGTCCTGGGCCTCATAGACTTTCTGGGAATAGATAACGGCGATGGGGTTTTCCTGACCGTCGATGACGCCCTGCTGGAGCGCAGTGAAGACCTCGGACCAGGCCATCGGGGTCGGATCCATGCCGAGAGCTGCGAAAGCGTCCATGTGGACCTGGTTCTCCATGCAGCGGAGCTTCAGGCCGGCGCAGTCAGCCGCAGACTTGATGGGGTGCCTGGAATTGGTCATCTCGCGGAAGCCGTTCTCCCAGAACGCGCCGCCGACCACTCCGATGTCGTCGAGCTTTGCAATGAGCGCCTGACCGATCTCGCCGTCCAGGACCCGGTGCGCATGGTCATAGCCGGAGAACAGGAAGGGGAGGTCGAGGATCAGGAAGTCTTCCACAAAGTTGCCGAGAGGGCCGGTGGAAGAGACAGCGATGTCCAGCGTGCCCATCTGGAGGTCTTCAATGTTGGCACGCTCGTCACCGAGCTGCGCAGAGGGGAAAATGTCGATCTTGACTTTGCCGTCGGTCTTTTCATCAACCAGTTCGGCAAAGCGCTGGAGACCGAGATGATAGGGATGGGTGTCGGCGCAGGAGTGGGAAGCGCGAAGCGTGATGACGTCAGAACCCGCGGCAGAGGCGGTGGCCGAGGTGGCCAGGGCCATGATCATGACGAGGGTGAGACACAGTGCGAGAAGCTTTTTCATGATTTGGTTCCTCCTGGATGAATAATATGGATGCTGGGGGGCTTTAATCAAGCTCGGGGATTTCCACCTGCTTGTTGAAGCTGTATTCGGGGCTGGGGAATTCGCCGGAGAGGGTCTCCTCGTGGAAGAGGTTGAGGCCTTTGACCATCTCTTCGCGGATGTGGGCAAAGTGCTTGACAAACTTGGGCTTGAAGTCACCGTACATGTCCAGCAGATCCTGGGTGACCAGAACCTGGCAGTCGACATAGGGACCGGCGCCGATACCGAGAATCGGAATGCTGACCGCTTCGGTGACCGCTTTGGCAACCACGCTGGGAACGCATTCCAGCACGATGGAGAAGGCGCCGGCCTCTTCCAGGGCTTTCGCGTCAAGAATCAGCTGTTTCGCGCCCTCGGGCGTGCCGCCCTGGACTTTGAAGCCGCCGAAACTGGTGGCGGATTGGGGGGTCATGCCGATGTGGCCCATGACCGGGATACCGGCATCCACCATACGGCGGATCGTCGGCGCCATTTTGGCGCCGCCCTCGAGCTTGACGCAGTCGCAGTTGGTCTCCATCAGGATGCGGCAGGCGCTGCGGATTGCCTGCTCCGGGCTCTCCTGATAAGAGCCGAAGGGCATATCGCCGACGACGAAGGTGTTGGGAGCGCCCTTCACAACCGGGCGGATGTGGTGGATCATGTCGTCGAGCGTGACGCCGACGGTGGTGTGGTAGCCGAGCATGATCATGCCGAGAGAGTCGCCGACGAGAATGACTTCCACATCGCTCTGATCCACGATTGAGGCCATTGTATAGTCATACGCGGTGACGTAGGCGAACTTGCGCCCTTCTTCCTTGAACTTCTTAAAGTTCAGAACAGTCATCTTTTTTTTCGCCATAGGGTTTCCTCCTTTAATTCTGTCAAGTTCAAACAATTATTCCCCATAGCCCATGGGGTTGTGGGACTGCCAGTTCCAGGTGTCGCGGCACATGTCTTCCAGACCGTATTCGGCCTTCCAGCCCAGAAGCTCGGCGCTCCTGTCGGGACTGGAGTAGACGGTCGCCAGATCGCCGGCGCGGCGCGGCGCGATCTCATAGGGGATGGGAACGCCGTTGACGCGCTCGAAGGTCTTGACCATGTCCAGCACGCTGTAGCCCATGCCAGTGCCGAGGTTGAAGACATTCTCACCGCGGTGCTTCTGCATGTAGTCGATGGCGGCGACGTGGCCGCGGGCCAGGTCCACCACATGGATATAGTCGCGCACGCCGGTGCCGTCCGGGGTGTCGTAGTCGTTGCCGAAGACGTTCAGATGGTCCCGACGGCCGACCGCGACCTGAGCGATGAAGGGCATGAGGTTGTTGGGGATGCCGCGAGGGTCCTCGCCAATGCGGCCGCTTTTGTGGGCGCCGATGGGGTTGAAGTAGCGCAGCAGTACAACGGACCAGTCCTCAACGGCCTTGGCCGTGTCGCGGAGGATCTGCTCGGACATGTACTTGGTCCAGCCATAGGGGTTGGTGCACATGCCGGTGCGCGAGCTCTCTCTCAGCGGCATATCGTTGTCGCCGGAATAGACCGTGGCGGAGGAGGAGAAGACGATGTTCTTGACGCCGTGATCCCGCATGGCCTCGCAGAGACGCACGGTGGAGAAGAGGTTGTTGTCATAGTACTCCAGCGGCATCTGGACGGATTCGCCCACGGCCTTCAGCCCGGCGAAGTGGATGGCACAGTTGATGTCGTGCTTCTCGAAGATGCGGTCCAGCGCGGCGCGGTTGCGCACGTCCTCCTGGTAGAAGGTGACGGATTTGCCGGTGATCTCCTCGATGCGCTCCACCGCCTTGGCGGAGGAGTTGACAAGATTGTCGATGATGACGACGTCGATACCCTTTTCCAAAAGCTCCACGCAGGTGTGACTTCCGATATAGCCGGCGCCGCCGGTAACAAGTACAGTCATGGCAGATTCTCCTTTTTTGATTCAGTCGAGCAGGGTCTCGGGATAGGCGCCGGCTTTGCGCATGTCGGCGATGGCGTCGATGACGCTCTGCAGATCTTCGCGATAGGTGATGCCGTGCCAGGTCTCGTCACAGTCCAGCACGCGGATTTTGCCGCGGCCTTCCTGGATGAGGGCGTTGGCGACAAAGGGGAGGAAATATTCGCATTTTTCCGGGTTGACGGGGAGGTTCGCCTCCAGCCAGGCGGGGAAGCGGGTGCGCAGCTCGTCCATCATCTCGGGACCGAAGGCCCAGCAGTTCATGCTGACGGGGAGGTCGCCCCGGAGCGGCTCCCAGTTGACGCCGTCCTCCGTGAAAGCGGCGTCGGTTCCGCGCTTCTCGATTTTGGTACGCTCCACAACGTCGGTGAGAAGGCCGTCTCTGACGCTGCAGATGCCGCGGGCGACAGTGCCGTTCTCGGTGACGGTGTTGCGCAGGCGGTAGGCGACCATGGCGTGCTCCTGCGCATCCCGCGGCCCGGTCATGAAGTCATAGAGCGCCCGGTAAGCGCCGGGACCGTAGAAGTCGTCCGCGTTGATGACGGCAAAGGGACCGTCCACCTCATCCGCCGCGCAGAGTGTGGCGTGGGCCGTGCCCCAGGGCTTGACGCGGCCCTCTGGGACGGAGAAGCCTTCCGGCAGCTTGTCCAGTTCCTGAAATACCAGGCGGACGTCAAAGTACTTTGCCATCCGGTCGGCGACCGCTGCGCGGAAGTCTTCCTCGATGGCGTGTTTGATGACGAAGACCACCTTGCGAAAGCCCGCCCGGTAGGCGTCGTAGAGGGAAAAATCAATGATGGCGTGGCCGTGATTATCGACAGCGGTGATCTGCTTCAGACCGCCGAAGCGGCTGCCCATGCCGGCAGCCAGAATCACAAGACAGGGTTCACCCATGGCTTAGTATCTCCTTTTTGCTTCTCTGCAGTAATAGTTGAAGTTGCGCTCGCGCTCGAGGCTGCTGCTATCCATGTGGCCGGGATAGACCTCGTAGTCGCCGGGGAGGTCGCAGAGCCGCTTCAGGCTCTTCAGCTCCTCCTCCATGTCACCGCCGGGGAGATCGGTGCGGCCGCAGCTGCCGCGAAACAGCGTATCGCCGGTAAAGAGGGCGTTCTCACAGAGAATGGTGACGCCGCCGGGCGTGTGGCCCGGGGTGGCGATGATCTCAAAGCTGAGCCCGGCAAAGCGGAGCACGTCGCCGTCGTCGTAATATCTGCCGCCCTCCGGGAGCATATAGGAATAATGGCGGTCGCCGGTGCTGTGGGCGTCATCCCGCACGCAGAGGTAAACCGGCGCGCCGGTCTCCTCCATCACGGCCTCCACGGCGCCGACGTGGTCATAGTGCCCATGGGTCAGGAAGATGGCCTCGCATTTGAGATGGTTGTCCTCCAGATAGTTGAGGATATAGTTGCTCTCGTCGCCCGGGTCGATGACGACACAGCCAAGGGTGTCTTCATTGGTGACGACATAGCAGTTGGTTTCCAGCTGCCCGACGGGCAGCGTCTTAATCAGCATGGGGAGTTCTCCTTCCGGTATAGGATCGATACAGTATCAGCTTCCGTTGCGCATGACGCTAGAGACGCCCGCGACACCTGCGATGCGGTTCATGATGTAGCGGAGCTCGGTCACATTTTTGACCTCCAGCGTGATCACCGTCACCGCCTGCCCATAGCCGACGCTGCGGGAAGACAGGTTGCGGACCTTGGCGTTCATGGAGTTGAGGACGGTCGCAATGTCCATGACCAGACCGTTGCGGTCCTTGGAGGCGATGGTGATGGTGGTGGTATAGATATCGGAGATGGTGCCGGCCCACTCGACCTTGATCCAGCGGCCTTCGTTCTCGGGCGAGGTATCGCGGCGGCGGTAGTTCTGGCAGTCCGTCCGGTGGATGGAGACGCCCTGACCGCGGGTGATGAAGCCGATGATGTCGTCGCCGGGGACGGGCGTGCAGCAGCGGGAGAACTTGATGAGGCAGTTGTCCAGGCCCTCCACGAGGATCCCGTGGACGGCCTTGGCGTTGCGCTTGGCCTGCTGCTCGCGGCGCTCGGCCGCGTCGTTGACCTTCTCAATGGCGCTGCGGTGTTCGGGCTTGCTGCTCTTGACATCGTCCCGGAGCCGGTTTGCAACGCGGATGGCGGTGATGCCGCCGTAGCCGATGGCGGCGTAGAGGTCGTCCGACTCGTTGAAGGAGAGCTTCTTCATCACGGGATGGAGAATATCGTCGCTCAGCGCTTCGTCGAGGGAGACGCCCATGTGCCGCAGCTCGTCCTCCAGCATGGCGCGGCCGCGGATGATGTTCTCTTCGCGCCGCTCCTTCTTGTACCACTGTTTGATCTTGGTACGGGCAGACCCGCTCTTGACAAAGTTCAGCCAGTCGCGGCTGGGTCCGGGGGCGGACTTGGAGGTGCGGATCTCGACGATATCGCCGTTCTGCAGGACCGTGTCATAGGGGACGATGCGGCCGTTGACCTTGGCGCCAACCATGTGGTTGCCGATATCCGAGTGGATGCTGTAGGCAAAGTCCACCGGCGTCGCGCCGGCGGGGAGGTTGATGACATCGCCCTTGGGCGAGAAGACAAAGACCTCGTCGGCGAACATGTCGATCTTCAGATCGTGGACAAAGTCCGTCGCGTCGGACTCCTGCTGGCTCTCCAGCAGGCGCCGGACCCAGGCAAAACGGTCCTCGTCGCCGCTGCGCAGCGAGCTTCCGCTGTCGCCCATCTTATATTTCCAGTGGGCGGCGATGCCGTACTCGGCAGTGTAGTGCATCTCCCAGGTGCGGATCTGCACCTCAAAGGGGATGCCCTCCGAGCCGATAACCGTGGTGTGGACGCTCTGGTACATGTTGGGCTTCGGCGTGGAGATATAGTCCTTGAAGCGCCCGGGAACGGGCTTGAACATGTCGTGGATAATGCCCAGAACGTTGTAGCAGTCGGGGATCGAGTCGACAATGACGCGGAAGGCGCAGAGGTCGAAAATGCCGTTGAGATCCAGCTTCTGGGTGTACATCTTGCGGTAGATGCTGTAGACGTGCTTGATGCGGCAGAAGATGGAGGCGTTGACGCCCTCCTGCTCCAGACGGGTGCGGATCTTCTCCTTCATGCTGTCCATGAAGGCTTCCAGTTCCGGCATGCGCCGGTCCAGCGTGTCCATGATCTCCTTGTAGCCCTGTGGGTCCAGATACTGCAGGGAGAGGTCCTCCAGCTCCCACTTGGCCCGCTGCATGCCGAGGCGGTGGGCGATGGGGGCGTAGATCTCCATGGTCTCGAGGGACTTGCTGCGCTGCTTCTCCGGGGACTGGTAAGCCATGGTGCGCATGTTGTGGAGCCGGTCGGCGATCTTGATGAGGATGACGCGGATGTCCTTGGCCATGGCCATAAGCATCTTGCGCAGGTTCTCCATCTGCTCGTCTTCCTTGCTGGTGTACTGGACACGGGTCAGCTTGGAGACGCCCTCGACGATGTCCGCAACCGAAGTGCCGAACTGCCGCGCGATATCCTCGTGCTGCAGATTGGTGTCCTCGATGACATCGTGCAGCAGCGCCGCGACGATGCTGTCCTCATCCAGACCCATGTCGGCGGCGATATCCGCCGCTGCGACGCAGTGGGTGACGTAGGGGCTGCCGTCCTTGCGCTTCTGGCCGGAGTGGGCGGTTTTGGCCACCTCGTAAGCAGCGTGAACACGCCCCAGATCAATGGAATGCTGCTGCTGGCGGAGCTTCTCCTCCAGTGCGGCATACATCTCATCCGGATCCAGGATCTGATTGGTCGGAAGGTTATCGATGTTGTCAGCCATGTTGAATTTCCTCTTTAAAGCTCACGGAGGATTCTCATGATTTCCGTGGCGTTGAGATCGGCTTTTTTCTCAAGGTGTGTGTAACAGCTGCAATAGACGCCGCCGTCCTCGCTCTGCAGGAGCCCCGCCTCGGAGAAGACGGCGAGACAGAGGCAGAAGCGCTCGGGGCTCATTTCGGGCGGGCAGAGGGACAGCACGTCTTCCAGTTGGGAAGCCACGTGCAGCTCAGCGCCGTAGCGCTTCCAGATGGAGACAAAATCACTGCGGCTGGGTGTGAAGGAGCCCGCTGCCCAGAGGGCGGAGCAGTCCTTTTCCAGGATGCGGGCGCAGAGCCCGTGGGGGCGGTGGGGACGCATGGCGCAGGCGGTCAGCTGGACCGTGACGCTGCCCATGTATTCGTTGATCTGCGGGGTGAAGGCCAGGTCGATGCAGCTGCCGGCCAGGACGCCGAGGGCCTCCTTGCTGTGAGAGAAGAAAATCCCGTCAAACCGCATCCCGTCAAACTCGATGGCAAACTTCAGATGCTGCTTCTGCGGACCGACGCCGTAGGCGGAGACCAGCAGCGCGTCAGAGATGCACAGGACGGGCTTGGGGTTGGCGCTGCCGAAGGGCTCCAGCAGATCGAGGGACTTTACATCCGCAATGCTGAGAAGACTGCTGTCGCATACCAGCAGGTCGCAGCAGACATCCGGCTGCGGCTCGGGACGGTGTATCTCGTAATAGCGGCGCAGGGCCCGGCGGAAGCTCTCAATCTGATCCCGGCGGATCGTGAGGCCGGCTGCCAGCGCGTGGCCGCCGAAGCCGTCCAGATACTCACTGCAGGCCGAGAGTGCATCATAGAGGTTAAAGCCTTTGCAGCTGCGGCACGAGCCTTTCCCGTTTTCGCCGCTGAGGCTGATCATCACCGTCGGCAGGCCGTACTGTTCCGAGAGGCGGGATGCGGCAATGCCGATGACGCCCTGGTGCCAGCCCTCCGCGGCCAGGACGATGGGCCCGTCCGGAGGCTGCGCCCGCAGCTGGGCCTGGGCCTCGTGCCAGATCTCGTTCTCGATCTTCTGGCGCTCGCGGTTGAGATCGCCGAGCTCAGCGTTGAGCCGGGCGGCTTCCTCCGGGTCCTCGGTCAGCATCAGGTCCTCGGCCTTTCCGGTCTGGCCGAGGCGTCCCGCGGCATTCAGCCGTGGGGCGAGGGTAAAGCCAATGAAGCCGGCGTTGGGCTTCCGCGGCAGAGTTCCGGGCTCGTTGATCATGGCGTAGAAGCCCGGACGCGGGTTCTCTTCCAGCTTCTTCAGGCCGCGCCGGACCAGATGGCGATTCTCCCCAGTCAGCGGCATCACGTCGGCAATGGTCCCGACAGCCACCAGATCGGCATAGCGCTCCAGGGTGGCGAGCTGGTCTCCGCTGCAGGCGCTGACCAGCTTGAAGGCAACGCCCACGCCGGCGAGCTCCGGGTTGGGATAGGGGTCGTCCTTCCGCTTGGGGTCGATGACCGCGCAGGCGTCGGGTATGCTGCCCTTCTTGCACTCATGGTGATCGGTGATCACGAGGTCGAGGCCGATGCTCCGGGCAAAGACCGCTTCTTCGGCGGCGGTGATGCCGCAGTCGACAGAGATGACAAGCGTGTTCCCCGCGTCCCGTAGCTTCTGCAGCGCGGCGGCATTCAGACCGTAGCCTTCGTCGTTGCGGTCGGGGATGTACCAGCCGCAGTCCACACCGCAGCTGCGCAGATAGTCGGTCAGGAGACAGGTGGAAGTGATCCCGTCCACGTCGTAGTCGCCGTAGACCGTGACGTGCTCCTTTTGCTCAATGGCGCGGAGAACCCGGTCGCGGGCCTCCCGCATGCCAAGCATCCGCATCGGGTCAACGAGACTCTCCGGACCGGAGGCGAGCAGAGCCTGCGCCTGATCCGGAGAGGAGACGCCGCGGGCGGCGAGAAGCTGTGCAAGGAGTCTTGAGATCCCGGCCTGCTCCAGCGCTCCGGCGTCCGGCTTTGTGTATGGAATTTTCCAAATCGACTCAGACATTTGCTTTTTCCTTGTGTTTATGAATATACTATTATAACAAATGCCTTAGGCAAATTCAACCTTTTGTGCGGTTTTTCGGAAGAGAGGCTGAAAAACAGCGCTTTCTCCCTTGACAGAGCTATAAGCGCGTGATAAGGTTTCCCCGTGATCAAAGAGAGAAGAGGCTGAAGCGGGTGGAGTGGAATCTGCTGTTTTTCCTGAACAGTGTGCTGTTTGGCGTCGGGCTTGCGATGGACGCCTTTTCCGTCTCCATGGCCAACGGCCTGCATGAGCCGGAGATGAAGGCCGGGCGCATGTGTCTCATCGCGGGGACCTTCTGCTTCTTTCAGATCCTGATGCCGCTGCTGGGCTGGGTCTGTGTCCATACGATTGCGGAGATTTTTACCGGTTTCCAGCGGCTGGTCCCGTGGATCGCCCTGGTCCTGCTGGTCTACATCGGCGGTAAGATGCTGCTGGAGGGACTGCGCGGCGGGGAAGCCGAGGGGGAGACGGTCGCGGTCAGCGCAGGGGGGCTTTTCCTGCAGGGGGTCGCCACGTCTATCGACGCGCTGTCAGTGGGCTTCACAATTGCGGAGTACAGCTGGCAGGCGGCGCTTGTCGAATCCCTCATCATCGGCGCTGTGACCTTTGGGATCTGCATGGCAGGTCTGCGCATCGGAAAGTTCTTCGGCATGAAGCTTGCGGAGAAGGCCTCGATCCTCGGCGGCGTGATCCTGATCGGCATCGGGCTGGAGATCTTCCTGACAGGGATTTTCTGATCCGGTGTTTCGGTCCGCCGCTCTGGCAAATTATTTTCAAATGTGATAGAATCTGAGGCAAGCTACCGGAAGGGATGGGAAGACTGTGGAGTTTACACATTTTGACGCGCAGGGGAACGCGCGGATGGTCGATGTGTCCGAAAAAGCGATCACCGCCAGAACGGCGGTGGCGGAGGGCACGATTCAGGTGAGCCCCGAGGTCTACCGGGCCATCGAACAGAAAACGGTGAAGAAGGGCGACGTCCTGACGGTCGCGCAGGTGGCGGGGATCCTGGGCTGCAAGCGCACCGCGGATCTGATCCCCATGTGCCATCTGCTGAATCTTACGAACGCCACGCTGACCTTTGAGCTGCTGCCGGAGCCCTGCGAGGTGAAGGCAACCTGCACCGTGAAGACCGAGGGCAAGACCGGGGTCGAGATGGAGGCGCTGACGGGCGTCTCGGTTGCGCTGCTCACGATCTACGACATGTGCAAGGCCATCGACAAGCGAATGGTCCTGAAGGAGATCCATCTGGTCGAGAAGCACGGCGGCAAGAGCGGGGACTTCTTCTTCGAGGAGGGCGAGGCATGAAGCTTCTGAAACTGCTCTTCGGCAGAAAGCCGGCCCGGCCCGCGAGACAGAAAGCGCCGACGAAGCCCAAAAAGAACCTGCTTCTCGTGCTGCTGGACAAGATCCTTCAGATCCCCCTCGCGGCGCTGGAGGCCAAATGGAACGAGGATCTCTGGAAGCCCAAATTCTGACAGCGAACCGGCGGAGTCATTCGACTCCGCCGATCTTTTTCTGGTAAGCGCGAAAGGCCGTGGGGAGAGAGTAGTCCCGGGCGATCTCCTCCGGTGTCTTCCAGAGCAGATCGGGGGGTTCCTGCGCGCAGTCGATCCGGTACCCGGTCATGTGCCACTCCACATGGGTGAAGATATGCTTCGCCTCTCCGAAAGGCTCGATGTGCTCTGAAGTGAGGCCCAATGCTGCAACCGCGCCGCGGACCTCCTCCGGCGAGAGCTTCCCCTCCGTGTTCGGGAACTCCCAGAGGCCGGCCAGCAGCCCCTTGCCGGGACGCTTGCGGATGGCAAAGCGGCCTTCGTGACAGAGAAGAAAAACGGTTTTTTCTGCCAAACGGCGCGGCTTCTTGGACGACTTGACCGGATAGTCGAGCTCGGCGCCCGATTCGTGGGCCCTGCACAGCCTGCGGAGCGGGCAGACCCGGCAGAGGGGAACGCCGTTCGGAAGGCAGACGGTCTCGCCCAGCTCCATGATGGCCTGGGTGAGCATCGCCGCTGCTTCGCCGGAGGGGTAATCGGCGCGGAGCAGCTCCGTGAATCCGCACTTGACGGCCGGAGCAGCGATGTCGTCCGGGCAGGCGAACAGCCTCGTCAGGACCCGCAGGACATTTCCATCCACGGCCGGCTCCGGCAGCCCAAAAGAGATGGAGGCGATGGCGCCCGCGGTGTAGTCCCCGATGCCGGGGAGCTTTCTCAGTTCCTCGGCGGAGGCGGGGAGCGCGCCGCCGTAATGCTCCGTCAGAATCTGCGCCGCCTTTTTGAGGTTGCGGGCGCGGCTGTAGTAGCCGAGTCCCTCCCACAGCTTCATCAGCCGGTCCTCCGGGACCGCGGCCAGAGAAGGAATGTCCGGGATTTCCTGCAGAAAACGCTCGTAATAGGGGATGACCGCTTCGATGCGCGTCTGCTGCAGCATGATCTCAGAGATCCAGGTGTGGTAGGGAGTGGGGTCCTGCCGCCAGGGCAGAAGCCTGCGGCTTGCGGAGTACCACTCCAGCAGAAGAGAAATCGCCTCCGGCAGGCGTTCGGTATTCTCAATGCTCATATCGTCTGGCGTCCCTCCTGTCAGAATCGGATCGGAAACAGTATGCAGATCATACTGTATCCGGCGGAAAAAAGCAAGCCTTCGCGCCTCGGAAGAAAGACGGCAGGTGAAAAAAAGGTGCGTACTTGCGCACCCTGCTGCCGGCTATTATAATATCCTCAGCAAAACCCGGAAAGGCAGGAACCAGAGATGTTCAACCGAGACAACAAAAAGAAAATCACATTCGAGCGCTTTCTCACCGGCGAGTACGCGCGGGACTATATCACGCAGGACACGCCCTATGAGGAACAGGTCCGCCGGGCAGCGGAAAAGATCCGCGAGGCGGACTGTGTGCTGCTGGGAGCGGGGGCCGGAATGAGCACCGCAGCCGGCGCGCAGTACGGCGGAGAATATTTTGAGAAGAACTTTGCCGAGTTCCAGAAGGCCTACGGCAAGGGCCCCTATATGCAGGATATGTACTCCGCGGGCTTTTATCCCTATCCCGACGAGGAGAGCAAATGGGGCTACTGGTCCCATATGGCGCTGCTGGCGGGGGTCGATCTGGATGTGACGCCGCTGCACAGAACGCTGCTGGAAGCGGTGGCGGGGAAGAAGCTCTTTCTCCTGACCACCAACGTCGATCACCAGTTTGAGAAGGCCGGGCTTCCGGCGGAGCAGATCTTTGCCACCCAGGGGAGCTACCGGCGCATCCAGTGCCGGCGAGGCTGCCATGCCGTGACTTATGACGCGGTGGAGCTCTTCCGGCAGATGGAGCGCGAGCGCAGGGACGCCAGGATCCCGACGGAGCTGGTGCCGCGGTGCCCGATCTGCGGCGGACCCATGACCATGAACCTGCGCAGCGATAACTACTTTGTCCAGGACGCGGACTGGTACGCGGCGGAGGACCGCTTCAGCGCCTTTGTCAATGAATGCGCCGACCGGAAGACGGTGCTGCTGGAGGTAGGCGTCGGCTTTAACACCCCGACCATCATCCGCTTCCCCTTTGAGAAGCTCTGCCGCGAGCACCGGAACCTGAGCCTTGTCCGGCTCAGCCGTAGCAAGGCCATCGTACCTGCCAGCCTCGGCGCCCGCGCCGTCGGCATCAACGCCGATATGGCGCAGAGCATCACGGACCTCTCCGTACTCCTCCGGGAGAAGAAGCCGGAGTGACATCCGCTGACGGCTGGAAAACAGAAAAGCACGCCGAGAGTTTTGCTTTGCAAGATTCCCGGCGTGCTCTGCCTTTTGGCGCTTATTCTGAATCGGAACCAGCGGCGCTCCGTCAGGGGCTCAGCGCGTCGATCATCGCGCAGAGATCATCCCGGTCCCAGAGCTCCACGTCGCAGGACTGCGCAGCTTCGATAGCCCCGGCTGTGAAATAGCTGTTGGTCATGACAGCAGCGCGGTCGCAGTCATAGATCGTGCGTCCGGCGTGGACCTCCTGAACCGGAGTGTTGCTAAGCCGGGACTGAAAGCGCTTGCACTGGATGGCGTACTTCTCGTCCCCGTACCAGGCGATGATGTCCACGCCCTGGTCGCCGCTGCCGCGGGTGATCTCCACGTTCTCAAAACCGTTCTTGCGGAGGACATAGGCGCAGAACTTCTCAAACTCCGCGCCGTCCAGCCCGTCGATCTCGTCAAAGCCATGGCTGGCATAGTATCTCGCCCGGGACTCCTCCGCGCGGTAGCGGGCGGCGGCCTCCCGGCGCTCCCGGCGCCTCAGGTGCAGCCGCCCGATCAGAGCATCGAGCGGCCGGCCAACGAGGTCCAGGACCATATACAGGGTCCAGATCCGGCAGATCCGGTTCCAGGCAAGAGCGGCGGAACCGGTGTGGAGAAAGGCAACGTCAAAGACCGCATACCCGACAGCGATCAGCCCCAGGGCAAAAAGCCACGGCAGTTTGTGGCAGCGATGCTGCTTCGGAACCAGACTGAGGATCAGAAAACACAGAACAGAGACGGCAATACCGGTCATGAAAAAGACCTCCTTGGCGCCAGGAAACTTCATTTCCCGCAATTTCACGACCTTAGCATACCAAAAAACCTGTCCCGAAAATGACCCAAGATCAAAAAACGTCTGCACCGCCGGATTCGACAGTGCAGACGATGTTTTTTAACGGACAGGCTCAGTCCGGGGTAAACAGCACAGTGGTCAGAAGCTCTATATCCCCATTCTTTTTCTCTATAATAAATTTGTATCATCTTCTTGTATTATCATCCTTGCAATCGCAACGCTAATCAAAACAGGAAAATGCCAGCTGCCAGAAGTGCTGTTTTCATATTTTAATAATCCATTTTCTGCTTCGGAACAGCCACACAGAAACGATCCAGCGTACAATTTCTTCAAGGCCGATCACAAAATAGATCCATGCAACCGGCAGCTTGAAAAGCCGGGCGCACAGAAAACCAAGCGGAATACCGATCAGCCATGTTCCCATCAGGTCGATCCACATGATATATTTCGTTTTTCCGCCGCTGCGGATGATCCCGCCGCCGAGGATCATGTTTTGCACCTTGAAGGGGGCAAGAACAGCAAATGCCACAAGCAGCCATTGGGCGGTTTGCCGTACATAGTCCTCCACATGGTAGATACGGACATAAGAGCTTTTCAGCAAAATCAGCAGCAGCGAGAGGGCAAGGGAACCGATAAAGCCGTATTTCATCAGCAATTTGGATTCGTCGTATGCCTTTTCATATTCTTCCTCGCCCAGCCGCTTGCCGATCAAGATGCCTGCAGCCTGTGCAAAGCCGCTGAGCGCACCGATCAGCAAGGACTCTACCGGGGAGATCAGCGCGACAGCCGCCACCTCCTGTGTGCCGATGTGGCTGTAAATGACGGTAAAGACATTTTGCCCCAGGCCCCATAGAAATTCATTGACCAAAACAGGAAACAGCATGACGAGATATTGCTTCCTATCTGCTTCGTTCAATTTTACAGAGAGGACAAAGCGCTCTCTGCGCGTGAAAAGAAGCACGCGGAAAAACAACCCAATGACCAGCGCATTTATCCATTGGCTGGCAACGCTTGCGATTGCAGCGCCTTGGACGCCGAGGGCCGGAGCTCCCAGCTTCCCGAAAATCAAAATATAATTCAACCCTGTATTGGTCAGCGCGGAGGCTATCGCTGCGATAAGGGGTGCTTTTGCCCGATCCTGGCAGCGCAACATAACGGACAGCGTGGACGCCAACCCGATTGGGAGATAGGTCCCGGCGATGATGCGAAGATAGGCAGCGGCAAGTGAAACGGCGCCGGCATCCTTGGAGTAAAGACGCATGATCGGAGTGGGGATCAGTAGACTGAGCAGGGTAAACATGAGGCCGATCCCGACCGCCACCAGCAAATTGACGCAGAGGCTCCGATCTGCAGCTTTTTGATCTTGTTGCCCGATGTACTGGGCGATCATGATTCCGGCAATGGCCGTGACTGCGCCGATCACCACGGAATATAAAAACGCAAATTTCCCCGCGATGCCGACGGCGGCGATGCTGATGCTGCCAAGTTGTCCGACCATGACCTGATCGATCATGGAAAAAGACGATTGCAGCATGGATTGCAGCGCAACGGGAATGGCTATGCGCAGGACGCTTTGGAAGAACGACGGCTGCTTCATAGTCACTTTTTTTCCTCTTTTCGGCTGCGCAGGCCAATTGCTTCCCCAAGCAGCAGCCCAAAGCTCGCGCCGATTGCAATCCGGCCGTGGAGAGCGGCAGCAAGGGAAACGCCGAAGCACATCCCGATCGCCATGCCCTCAGCCATAAAGCCCTCACCCGGTCGTCCAGCTTGCCTGATGACAGAAAAGGTCAGAATAACGGCGCAGACCGCTATCGCTGCGAACGGTAAACAGTTTAACATGAGTTCACGCATGATATTTCCTCCGTTTGAATGATAAAAAAGACCGATGGACATGTGATCGCTCACAAGTTCATCGGCTCTGCGTCTGTAGCGTCTGGCTCTTTGATGACGGAAATATTTTGTTTTATTAAGCTGATGATCGTCTCCTGTTTGCACTTTGGGCAGAACAGCGGGAAGTTTTCCAGCACGGTGTCGCAGCGGACCTTTGTCCGTGTTTTATTTCCGCAGATGGGGCAAAGTATCCATCCGACCTCATTTTTGTTCATATTGTATCCCTCCTGTCAGAAGCCGAATAAAGCTCTCCAGCCGGATGTAAAAAAGGTGCTGGCTGCCTTAATGTATTCATCTGCTTCCTCTCTTGAAAAATCATTCTTGATAAATTCTACATAGGTACGATATTGATTTCTTATCATGAGAGAAATTGTTGTTTCTTCGACCAATGGAATAGAAAAACCTTTCTCTCTGAGTGTTGGAAGTGTTCTCAGAATGATCTGTGTCTCATAATCTGCGATCCGATCCACAATGTTTTCGTATGCTGTCCCCTCGGCACAGCATAGCAACAGCTTCATACCGTCGAAGTTCTCATAGATGAAATCAAGCGTGTCAGCGAAAGCCTTTTCTTTGTCCCACACCTCGTCCGTTTGGTTCCGCTGAAACATACCATCCTTCTCTTTCTCTGTCAGGTGCATGATCTCACGGATTCCCTCAATCAGCGGATCGACCAGCGCGGAGAAGATAGCCTCTTTGCTCTCAAAATGCTTATAGAGGCCCGGCGCTGAGATTCCAACCTCTTTCGCGATCATCTGCATGGAGGTGTCCCGAAAGCCGTGCGCCAAGAAGACTGACCTTGCCGCACCTAATATTTTTTGGGGAGTATTTCCTTTCCTTGCTGGCATGATCGACCTCCTTACCGCCTTGTAAGGTTATCGCCATTAACCTTTTGCATAATATAGCATTGCGATGATAAAAAGTCAATAGACTGAAAAACATTTCGAGAAGATCACCCATCGTTCTGTTAGAGCCTCACGATTAAAATAGGAAAGAAAAAAACCGATCGCTTTCAGCAGAAAGACGATCGGTCATTTCAATTCCGGTGTCAGCGCACCCTGGTTTTCTATAAGACGAATGTCTTCACAAGTCAAGATCGCGCTCAGCATTCCGATAGAAATCCATAGCACAACACCTCAATCACCAAAGTCAAGGCAATTTTGACCGCTTTCTTCTATCAAAGTCAACCCAATTTCTGCCGGATCGTTGAACAGAGTCAGCCTATTTGAGAAGCATCACACACCATACCGTCATGATCGGCATGTGTGATTACTTACAGTCCCAGAACGCGCTGATAAATTTCCAAGCTGTTCGAACTGAACACATTGAAGATAACACGTTCTATTCTTGCGTCGGTTGCGAGATATTCTTTTACTGTGGCAACGGCAATCTCTGCGGCTTTCTCTTTGGGAAAATGAAACTCTCCCGTAGAGATGCAACAAAACGCAATGCTTTTGCATCCACTTTCTGCCGCCAGCTCAAGGCAGGAATGATAGCACGAGGCAAGCAATTCACAATCCTTTTTCGTCAGCGGCCCGGTGATAATAGGACCAACAGTATGAATAACAGATTTGCTGGGCAGATTGAAGGCCGGAGTGATTTTTGCTCTTCCCGTAGGCTCGTCATAGCCCTGCTTGTTCATAATGTCATCACAGAGCAGTCTTAACTGGATACCACTCCGGGAGTGAACGATGTTGTCAATACAGGAATGGAGAGGGTAAAAACAGCCGCGCAGCGCGCAATTTGCCGCATTGACAATAGCATCTACCTTTAGCGTGGTAATATCTCCTTGCCATAAGACAATACGATTATTGGACGGAATTGGGGCAAGCGCCTCACCGTCTGTTACGCCGAGCGTATCACGCTCGGCAGCGAGGTACTCATCCTGTATGTCCAAAAAATCTTTGCTGATCGGCTTAGGAGAACGAACGTTCATCAGACTGCGGAGTAGATCCTTTTGCTCTTTTTCACCCTCGGGGACTTCAAAATTTCTGTATCTTCGATCCTCATCTATAAGCCGATCAATAAGATACTTCCTTTGCTCACTATGTGTCATGCGCTTTGAACCTCCTTGCGTTTCATGAAAAAGCACATTCTTCCCGTTCGATTTTGTCGAGCGTGTCCTGAAGAATCGCCTTCCTCAGTTCTGTCAGCCAGGGAGAGAAGCGGACTGTGTCAAAAGCGTAGGTCTTGTTGAGATCATATTCGTTCTCCGACCAGGTCTCAATGGGAGACTCGTTATGCTGGATCAGGGCTTCCAGCTTGTCCAGGGCTTTGTAAAGTCTGGCCTCCTCCGTCGCCTGAGCGTCCATCTCGCCGTACAAGGCGGTCATGGCGGAAGCAGTCTCCGCAGGCAGGGTCTGTACCCACTGGCTGAGCAGGGAGTCTTCGGTCTGCCGGTTGGCGTCGGTTTTCAGGAAGGTGGGGATGTCCCCGGTGAAGCATTCGCCCAGATCGTGGATCAGGCACATCCGTATCACTTTGTCCATATCCAGATCAGAAAACTGATCTCTCAGCAGGAAGGCCATCAGGGCGATGCGCCAGCTGTGCTCGGCGACGCTCTCGGTCCGGCCTTTTGTCGTGGTGCAGTGGCGCGGGGTATCCTTCAGCCTTTCCGCCACATGCAGGATATCCAGAAATTCACGCGGGTTCATCTCGTTCCTCCTTTTTATTCGCTGCTCAGATGTTGCTCCGAATCACCCGGCAGGGGTTGCCGAGGGCGATGCGGTTGCCGTCCGTAAAATGTGCAGTTCTTTTTCGGCGCCGGCAATGCGTCAAACATGGCGTTCAGAAGCTCGCGCCGGCGGTGTTCTGTGCCGCCACCGGTGAAAAAAGCGGGTAACTGTTGATATTATACCAGATCGGATCGTCTGTTCCAAGAGAGGAAGGAAGAATTGATTTTTCCTGTAAATAGTGTTAAAATCCTGTCATATAACAGACCACGGTACTGCTCCCCGAGTTTGCCACTTTGCAAGAATAGCAAAAGCAGAAATCTGAACTAAACCGAGAATAAAACGCAGTATTTTTCAAAGAAGCAGGAGAAAGCAAAAACTTTCTCTTGCTTTTTTTGCACTTTTACGATATAATTTATTTGTAGTTGCGGCGTTACTTTTTGGAGGTGTGTAGATATGCATATTGAAAAATATAAGAGCAATGGCAAGGATTATTTACGGCTTGTTAGCAACAGACGAATTAAAGATGCCCGTGGGCAAAATGTGAGTCGTAAGAACCTT
>JAFTGD010000075.1 GCA_017458065.1 Oscillospiraceae bacterium | reverse complement strand
CTACGGCTTCCCCGGCGATGACACCCCGATCATCCGCTGCAGCGCTCTGAACGCCCTCGTCAGCGAGTCCACCGATCCCAACGCCCCCGAGTATGCCTGCATCAAGGAGCTCATGGACGCTGTCGACAGCTGGATCCCCACCCCGGATCGTAAGGCTGACCAGCCGTTCCTGATGCCCATTGAGGACGTCTTCACCATCTCCGGTCGTGGCACCGTCGTTACCGGCCGTGTCGAGCGTGGCCGTGTGAAGATCGGCGACAAGGTTGAGATCGTCGGCCTGAAGGACGAGAGCACCGAGACCACCGTCACCGGTACTGAAATGTTCCACAAGACTCTCGAGTATGCAGAAGCCGGCGACAACGTTGGCTGCCTGCTGCGCGGCATTGACAAGAAGTCCGTTGAGCGTGGTCAGGTTCTGGCTGCTCCGAAGAGCATCCACCCCCACACCAAGTTCAAGGGCCAGGTCTACGTCCTGTCCAAGGAAGAAGGCGGCCGTCACACCCCGTTCTTCAACAACTACAGACCGCAGTTCTATTTCCGTACCACCGACGTTACCGGCGTCATCTCCCTCCCCGAGGGTGTTGAGATGTGCATGCCCGGCGACAACGTCGACATGGACGTCGAGCTGATCACCCCGATCGCCATCGAGAACGGCCTTCGCTTCGCTATCCGTGAAGGCGGCCGTACCGTTGGCTCCGGTGTTGTCATCGGCATCAACGAGTAAGTTGTATCTCTAACGGTTCACCCGCCCCTGATGGGGCGGGTGAATTTTTATGTCTGCAAATAGCACTTGTGAAATGATAAAATTGCGGGTATAATAAGCCATCAGCTTCATCCAGAAAAGAGGGAGACTGTTATGAGAAAAGGCGCAGGGGTATTCTATTCCATTTTGCTGGCACTGCTGACAATGGTGATTATTGTCGCAATCTTTGTCGCATCGGTTTATTCACGGAATTACGACCTGATGCGGGAAGCGGATATCTATTATAATTCCGGCGACTACAGCGGAGCGCTCGCACGCTACAATTCGCTGAAGGATGCATTCCGCTTTGAATCAGAGGCCATCTCCAAGGCGGATTACTGCAACTATAATCTTGCTGCCGCGGCTATGGAAGAGCAAGATTGGGATGCCGCGAGGGAATATCTTGGCGAAATCAAGGCTTATTCCCCTGAGGCGGTAAACCGGTTGCTGGCTCAGTGTGACGCAGAAGAGCAAAAGGCAAAGGAAGACGAGCAGCGGGAAAAGGAACAGGAAAACGACAAGGCGTTTCTTGCTGATCTGGAGCGGGCGATTATCGGACGGCTGGAAGATATCGAAAACAAAACCGCCTCGGAAGCAGCGCAGATCAACGGAGAGCTGGGACTTCTGGAGCGATACAGAGATGCGGAGTTTTCGGATGCAAGGCTGAAGGGATATGCGATTGACTACCTGAATGCATTGCAGGCACAAAGAAGTGCCCTGGGCGCAAGACGCCATTCCGATCGTCAGCTGGAGCAGCAGGAAGCCATTGTGCAGACTTGTGGAGTGGTGAATCGTATCTATCAGGATTATCAGTTCATGGCGGATAACGATCTTTTCCTCCGGACATACATTGCAAGTATTGACAGTGCGAACGCGTTTCTGAGTGAGCTGCGGGAAGTAAACGCAGATCTTCTCAGCCAGACCGATAAGGTGGAAAACTGGACCTCCGAAGGGATCAGTACCCTGTCGCATGTGTTCAAAAACAATACGCCCTACTCCATCAGCCTGGATTTTTATCTGGATATTTATAACCTGGACAACTCCCGGTGTCTGGGACAGGACACAGCCAGGGTTGTCGAGATTCCGGAGAATACGGAATACCGGGTTACATTGATATCCGGCGATGCCGCGAACGGCATTCGCTTCAATGTGGACTGGATTGTTACGGACATCAGATAAAGAGTATTAGAGAATAGTAAACTGTGCCGATTTCACAGCGGATAGCCGGGTGAACGGCACAGTTTTTTGTACACAGGAGTCAAAAGAAAAACAGATGAGCAGAAAACGATCCAAAGCAGACAAGAATCTCCTGTCTCAGCATCAGATAATCGAGCAGTATGGCCTGTCCAAAAAGCTGATCCGACAATGTTTTCCGAAGCCTCAGCTGAAAACCGTTCGTATGAAGAGCGGCGCCTACTGGCACGTCGGGGTGTGGCCCAGAGAACAGGTTGAGCAGATGCTGGAGCATCCTGAGATTGCGAAGGCTCTGGCGGAGCAGAAGAAAGCCCGGGAAGAGCAGAGACAGATCGAAGAGATCCGCGAGATCTTCCGTCAGGTTTCCCCGGAGGTTCTGATCGAGCGTGCGAGACGGATGAAACGGAGCTTCGTGCTGCATGTGGGGCCGACAAACAGCGGCAAGACCTACGATGCAATCGAGGATCTCAAAAAGAACACACCGGGCACATATCTCGGCCCGCTGCGGCTTCTGGCGCTGGAGATGTTCGATAAGATCAACGCCGCCGGGATCCCCTGCAGCATGCTGACCGGGGAGGAGTCGATCCCGGTGGAGAACGCACAGATTGTCTCCTCGACCATCGAACTCTGCGATTACCATACTCATTTCAAAACAGCCGTGATCGACGAAGCGCAGCTGATTGCCGACCCAAGCCGCGGCGCATCCTGGCTGAAAGCGATCTGCACGGTGGACGCGGAGGTCGTGCACATCTGTATGGCGCCGGAGGCCCTGAGCTATGTGGAAGGGCTGATTCGCCGCTTTTCCGACCAGTGCAGTATCGTGCGCCATGAGAGACTGGCGCCTCTCCGCTATGGCGGCATCTGCAACGGATACCGGGACCTGAGACCGGATGACGCGCTGATCTGCTTTTCCAGGAAGAGCGTCCTGTCCACTGCGGCGCTGCTGGAAAAGAACGGGTTCCGGGCGAGCGTTATCTACGGAGCGCTTCCGCCCGAAGCCAGAAGAAATGAGGTCCGGAAGTATACGGAGGGAGAGACCAACGTGGTGGTCGCAACCGATGCCATCGGACTGGGGATCTCGCTCCCCATCAAGCGGGTGGTTTTTGCCGAGACAGAGAAGTTTGACGGCAGGGACTTCCGGCCGCTTTCAACGGCGGAAGTCAATCAGATCGGCGGGCGTGCAGGGCGTTACGGCCTGAACGAGTTCGGTGAAGTGCTGGTGATGGGCAACAAGCCGATTATCGAAGAGAAGCTGGGCAAACAAGTCAGGGCTATACGCGCAGCCTGTATCGCCTTCCCGCGGGACGTGCTGGCAACCGAGTACTCCCTTGAACTTCTTCTGAAGACCTGGCAGAGTATGGAGCGCAGTAGCGCGTTCATGCGGGAGGACATGCACGATGCCCAGATCCTGCTGAAGTGCCTGCGAGGCCTGCGGGCGCTGGAGACCGAGCGGGAACTGGTGTTTGACCTGATTACCTGCCCGGTGGACACCAGGACCGAAGCGCTGGTCATCTACTGGGCGGAGTGCGCACGGGCCATCCTGAAAAAGAAAAAGATCCCGCTGCCGTATTTCGGCACCGAGACCCTGTTGGACTGCGAGCTGCAGTATAAGGCATACGATATTCATCACCAGCTTCTGCGCAGGATCGGAGTACCGGATGACTGTACGGAAGAGCGAGCCGCCATCTGTGAGCGGATTGCAGAACTGATGAGGGAAAACAAGGAACAGTATATCCGCCGCTGCAAAGTCTGCGGGCGGGAACTGCCGATCGGAAGCCAGTATAACATCTGTGACGACTGTTATCAGCGAAGCCCTTTTGAACCGGGAGGCAGAAGACGCTTCTGACAGCCTGCAGGACTCATTCCACTTCCCAGGGGAGCTCGACAAAGGTCGGCTCGTGATGCGTTGCGGGAAGAATCCGCTCGAACAGGTCTGAGGTACGAAAGCGCAGGCTGCTGGTGTTGCGGCAGGGGTGGCAGCCGAAGAAGGGCTCTTCCAGGAGATCCCTGTCCACAAGCAGGCGGACGGTGTTCTCCCGGTCGTTCATCAGACCGAGAACGCTGGCGGAGCCGGGCGCGGTATCCAGATACTGCTCCATCTGCTCCGGAGTACCGAAACTCAGCCTTGCAGAGCCGATCTGCCTGGAGAGCAGCTTGGTCTTAAACGGCTTTTCTCCCGGCATGATCAGAAGATAGAAGTCGGTCTGCTGGCGGTTGGTGAGAAAGAGGTTTTTGCAGATATGGCAGCCGAGCAGGCCTTCCACCAGCTCGCAGTCGGCAATGGTATCGGCGTGTTCATGGTCCACCCGGAAGTATTCAACCGAAAGCGAGTCCAGAAGATCATAGCAGCGGTCTTCCCGCTCGCTTCTGGATTCTTCCGGCCTGCCGGTAAACAGCGTATCAACGATCTGCATAGCGTTCAAAGCTCCTTTTCTGCGCACAGGATGCGGATGGAATTGTACCACAGTCTAAGGAATTCGGCAAGGACCGGCGGGGAAAAGGATGGTTGACCTTTGCCCGGCAGGCTGATATAATCGGCCTGTTGAATCCAACAGGAACAGGAGGTTGGAGAGATGAAGGATAAGAGAATCCTGACAGTGTTGCTTCTTCTGTCTGTCATGTTGCTGTTCTGCGCCTGCGGAAATCAGGCCAACCAGGAGGACAGCGCCACGGTGATACCGGAACCCACGGAGGAAGCCGCGGAAGCGGAAATCCCCTCTGAGACCGCGGAGCCGGAACCGGACGAGGCGCCGGCGGAAGAAACAGAGCTGCCGGAAGAGACAGAAGAACCCGCTGTGACAGCGGAGCCGGAGATCGTGGAAGAACCGGAAGAGATCCCGGAAGAAACCGTGGAACCGGAAGAAACGGTCATTGAGGCTGCGGAAGAAGCGGCAGAACCGGAGGAGCCCGCCATTGAGGCGCCGGAAGAAACGCCGGAACCGACGGAGCTTGCAGCGGAAGAGCCGGAAGAGATCCCGGAACCGGAGGAAGAGCGCTTCAAGCTCGTGATTCCTGCGGAATATGCGGAACCGAGCTACCGGATCGGCGAGGTCGAGTGGAACCAGGACGGTTCCGTGACCTACAGCCTGACGGCAGAAGAACACGAACAGCTGCTGCGGGAGGTCCACGCCTACATTCAGGAAGAGCTGGACACCATGTGTGCATCCCCCTATTTCCTGCACTTTGACTCTATGACGGCAAATGAGGACTGCAGGATCTTCACAGTTGTTGTGATCGACATTTGGACCAGCAAGGCGGAACAGAAATCGATCCCGCAGCTCTATGAGCTCGGACGGATGTATGCGGCCTATGAAGGCGTCGAGCCGGGCAATATCCACATCGATTATATGACAAAGCTGGGGAACACCTTCGTGACAAGAGATTCCGAGAAGGACGAAGCCCTGATACAGAAGTAAAGACAGACCCCGGAGCGATTTGAGAACGCTCCGGGGTCGCGATATTGTCAGCTCATATCTTTTGCGGGGTGGTTTCTTCCGGCGATCGCCTGTCTCACGGATCGGAGACGGGTTCCGTGATAACGATGTTTTCTGGTTCGGAAACCGCGGTTGATTCCGGTGTCGGTGTCGGGGAAGGTGTCGGCTCCGGCGTCGGGTCCGGTTCCGGGAGGACAGAGATCTCTTCGGGGGTGTCCGGAGTAACAAAGATCTCTTCTTCCATATCGGCAGGGATTTCGTCTGCAGGACCGGAAACATCATATCCGTCCTCTTCCCAATCATCCAGCACGACGGAAGGCTCGGGGTCCGGCTCCGGCGTATATTCGATATCCAGATTTGCTTCGCTGGATTCCTCAGTGGGATCGCTTGCCGGCTCAGAATAAGATGCGGCAGGAGGGTTATAAGAAGAGGTGTAGTTGGAAGGGTTCTGCCCCCTGCCGGAAAGGCGGTACAACAGGAAGGCTGCGCCGAGCAGAAGAACAAGCACAAGAATAATCCCGGAAACGCGAAGACCGGAGCCGGAGGAGGATAATTCGTCCTCGTATTCTTCCGATTCAGCGACAACGTGCTTTGGCGCAGGCTGTGCTGTTCTTGCAGGCGGGGGATTCTGAGGGACTGCGTTTCCCGTGTAACGGGTGTTGCAGCGGGCAATACCGTCGGCGGCAAAGATCTTTGCATAGAACGCTTCGTCGCGTGCATACTGTTTTCTATGCACGGCAAACAGGCGGCCGAGACGGAGCTCCATCCCGGCGGGGAGAGAGACCTCTTCCAGATAGACCAGCACCATGGGCTTGTCCTTGTCGCGGGCATAGTTCAGCTCGTCTTTGCAGTTGGAAGAAGCGAGGTATTCCTTCGTCAGCAGGGCAACGAAAAAGCTGCAGCCCATGATAATCCGGGCGATATTCTCATCCCATTCGCGACCTGGGATCAAGCCTTCATCATACCAGACGCGAAAGCCTGCACGATTGAGATTGCTGATGATTTCAGCGGCCTGATCCGCATTGCGATGGGAATAACTGATAAAGATAAAAGGCTCTTTGCCCCGGTAGGGAGCAAGAGATTTGTCTTCAAAAACCATTTGGAACTGCTCCATTACATGGATCATTGTCAGGGAAAACCTGCGGGGAAAGTATACGTCCCGAAGCCGGCGCTGTCAAGCAAAAGCCCCTTGAGGGGCGAAAAGGTTAATAAAGTGTTTACATGCGGCGAGGTTCATCCTTGCCATTTTTGACCCGATGCATTATACTGAATCCAGGCTTCATTATGACTGACGGAGGAAACCAAAATGTACGATTATCTGATTGTGGGCGCCGGCCTGTACGGCGCGGTTTTTGCCAGGGAGGCGGTCAATGCCGGGAAGAAGGTCCTCGTGATCGACAAGCGGCCGAACATCGCCGGGAACGTATACACCGAGGATGTGGAAGGGATCAAGGTCCATATCTACGGCGCGCATATTTTCCACACCAACAACAAAGAAGTCTGGGACTATGTGAACCGCTATGCAAGCTTTAACCGCTTCACCAATTCCCCTGTGGCCAACTACAGGGGCGAGCTCTACAGCCTTCCGTTCAACATGTACACCTTCAACAAGATGTGGGGTGTGGTGACTCCGGAAGAGGCGGAGGCAAAAATCGCCGAACAGCGCAAAGAGATCACCGGCGAACCGAAGAATCTCGAAGAGCAGGCGATCTCTCTGGTCGGCCGGGACATCTTTGAGAAGCTTGTCAAAGGCTATACCGAAAAACAGTGGGGCCGGGACTGCAAGGACCTGCCGGCTTTCATCATCCGGCGGCTGCCGGTGCGGCTGACTTTCGACAACAATTACTTTAACGCGCTGTATCAGGGGATCCCCACTGCGGGCTATACAAAGCTGGTAGAGAACCTTCTGGACGGCATCGAAGTGCGGCTCAACTGCGACTATCTGGAGAACCGGGAAGCGCTTGACGCATTGGCGGACCGCGTCGTATACACCGGCCCCATCGACGCGTTTTTCGGTTTCCGCCTGGGGACGCTCGAATACCGCAGTGTACGCTTTGAGACGGAACTGCTGGATAAGCCCAACTTCCAGGGCAATGCCGCGGTGAACTACACCGACAGGGAGACGCCCTGGACGCGCATCATTGAGCATAAGTGGTTCACCTTCGGGAAGGACGAGCAGGGCAACGACCTGCCGAAGACCGTCATCTCACGGGAATACTCCGCTGAGTGGAAGCCCGGCGACGAGCCGTATTACCCCGTGAACGACGAGAAAAACGGAGCGCTTTATCAGCAATACAGGGCGCTGGCAGAGAAGGAGACGAAGATCGTCTTTGGCGGACGCCTCGGCGAGTACAAGTATTATGACATGGACCAGGTCATCGCCGCAGCGCTCAACAAAGCAAAGGAAGAGCTGCGCTGAGAGCGCCTGTCACGGGGAAAACAGCAGAGGCGGGGATCAGATGAGCGAACAGAAATATAACGCCTTTATTTCCTATCGCCGGACCGAACGGGTCAGCGACACGGGGAGAGAGCAGATTGATCTGCGGAATAGAAGATTCTCCGTGCCTCATCAATTAATGATTTAATGTGATTATAACCTGTTTTCATGATTGGTCCGCGGCTTTTCGGGAGAGGGCTGTCTTTTACCCCTGTCCTTCCGAAAGTCTCTCCACTTCCGCCGCGGCTTCTGCTTTCCCGTTTTCCAGAGCCCGCTGATACCACTCCAGGGCTTCGTTTTCCGTCCCGAAGTGGTTCTCGATGCAGATGGCCAGCTGATACATGGCATCGGCATCTCCCGCCTCCGCCGCTTCTCGGTACCAGAGATATGCTTCCCGGGCATCCGGGTCAGTGCCATAGCCGTACTGATACATGAGCCCGGTATTGTACATCCCTTCATGATTGCCGAGTTCCGCCAACTTCCGCATCCAGTGGAAGGCCAGTTCCGGACTGATATCCGTCCCGCTTCCACTCATATAGCATTGGGCCACATTATACATGGCCAAATCATATCCCTGTTCCGCAGCTTTCCGGTACCAGTGGAAGGCTTCTTCGGCATTCTGTTCGACGCCTGCCCCGTCTGCATAGCAGATGGCCACATTGAGCATGCCTGCCGGGTTTCCTGCTTCCGCCGCCTGCATGTTCCAGAAAAAGCTCTGTTCCAGATTCACCTCTGTCCCGGTTCCGTTAAAATAACAGTTTGCCACCGCTATCATGGCTACGGTATCTCCGGCTTCAGCGCCCCGGCAGTACCAGTAATAGGCCTGGTCCGGATCCATCTCTGTCCCCTTGCCGTTCAGAAGGCAGTCGGCCAGAAAGATCATCGCCTCTGTATTTCCTGCCTCTGCGGAAACCCAAAGGAATTCCACATCCTCTGCATCAGGGTTTTCCTTCTGACTGATGGCGACAAGAGCTGCGCCGTAGATGTCATAGGAGAGCACCTGATTTCGTCTGGAGACCACCACATTGCGCCAAATCAGCGCGGTGGAAAAGGAGACCACAATACCCGCCGTTATCCCGGCAATCAGAGCAGTCCGGCGCCGGCGCTGTTTTTCCCGGTCCACCAGACGGTTGAAACGCAAATCCAGGATTATCGCCATCAGCTTGAGGAAGGCCTTATTCCGGCCGATTTCCTTCACGTTTGCGCCGAGAGCATGCCAGTCTGGGTCACTTCTTAGGGCTTCCGGATAGCACTCCAGTTCCGGTTTGTCGCTCTCCGGCTCGCCGTCCACGATAAACGGAATAACACGACGTCCCTCTCCCTGCGAGCGAAAATAACGCACCTCGTCGTCTACCCAGCGGGAGGCGGCGCTCGCCGGTGAGCAGATCACGATCAGGTCTCGGGAAGCACGCAGTTCTTTCCGCAGAGCTTCCTGCACCTCCAGACCGGCAAGATCGGTCTGGTCACGGAAGACGCGCAGATGCCGCCCGACCAACGTCTGGTCTGGCACATCCTTCGGTATCCGAAAGGTTTCGATCCGGCGCTGTACCCAGCGGGCCCAGTTCAGGTCCCGATGGCTGTAGCTGATAAAGGCATCGTAGACAAATTCTCCCATGCTCGTTCCTCCTCTCTTTCAGCGCTGAACAAATACCACAGTATCAGAATACCAGAAAGTCCGATTCTTTTCAACGGAAAACCAGCTTTTTCCGGCCGTGTGATCCTTTCATCAGTTTCTGCATTCGCTACTCATTTCAATACGGTTTTTCCTGTTTTCTAAGCCCTTTTCTTCATTTTACAGACACCCTGCCTCTCTTAAAAATCACGAAACAGGCAGGGTGTCTGATATTTTTACTTCAAGATAGAGAAAACCCCCGAAAACATTGCGTTTTCGAGGGTTTTGGTGCTCCAGCGGGGACTCGAACCCCGGACACCCTGCTTAAAAGGCAGGTGCTCTACCTCCTGAGCTACTGGGGCAGGCGTCAGAGCAAGCTTCACATCCGTTCGCTTCCGCGATATTTCACGAAAGCTCAGTTGTTCCGCTGCTCTTCCTTTCAAAATCAAACCCGCTTCTCCGGGCTTTGATTTTGCTGCGGGAGGAGTTTTGCCTGCAGTTTCATGCGGCGCTGCCGCATGAAACTTTGGCTGGGATGGCGGGACTCGAACCCACTATATCGGAGTCAAAGTCCGGTGTGTTACCATTACACTACATCCCAGTATGGAAGAACTTGTGAATGAGCCCGGCCAGGCCGGGCTCATTTTCTGTGGGGTGGGATATGGGGCTCGAACCCACGACACCCGGAACCACAATCCGGTGCTCTACCAACTGAGCTAATCCCACCGTCTCTGGCACGCCAAGAGGGATTCGAACCCCCGACCTACTGCTTAGAAGGCAGTTGCTCTATCCTGCTGAGCTATTGGCGCATATAAGCGACAGAAAGAAGAGGACGGAGCGGGCGATTGGAGCGGGTGATGGGAATCGAACCCACGTATCCAGCTTGGAAGGCTGGTGTTCTACCATTGAACTACACCCGCACGGCCAAAGCTTTTCAGCTTGAAGATGATACCACAAAGAGGGGCGTCGTGTCAATGATTTTTTTATTTCTTTTTTTCGCTCGTGTCCATTGCAGAAGAGCGGTCTTTTGTGTTACACTGTGAGCAAGAAACAAAAAGGAGAGGCGGTTTCAGTGGCAAAGACACATTGGTATAAGGAAATGGTGGTGTACCAGATCTGGACGCGCAGCTTCTGCGACGGGAACGGCGACGGGATCGGGGATCTCTACGGGGTCCTGAAGAAGCTGGACTATATCAAGAGCCTCGGCGTGGACGCGATCTGGTTTTCTCCGATCTATCCGTCTCCGAACGCGGACTTCGGCTATGATATCTCCGATTATATGGATATCCATCCGGATTACGGTACGCTGGAGACCTTCCGGGAAGTCCTGGACAAAGCGCACGGGATGGGCCTGAAGGTGTTCATGGACCTGGTCGTTAACCACACCTCGGATGAGCACCCCTGGTTCCGGGAGAGCCGCAGAGCGCACACCAATCCCTACCACGACTACTATATCTGGCGGCATGGCAGAGTCAGCCGCGGCAAACGCTATCCGCCCAACAACTGGACCAGCATGTTCGAGGGCGACGCCTGGGAATATGACCCGGACCTGGACGAGTACTATCTCCATCTTTTCGCAAAAAAGCAGCCGGATTTAAATATGGCCAATCCCAAGGTGCGGGAAGAGGTCAAGAACATTCTGCGCTTCTGGCTGGAGATGGGAGTGGACGGCTTCCGGGAAGACGTCATCACCTACATCGGGAAAGCCCCGGGTCTACCGGATTCGTTCCCGAAGCTCCCCATTGCAAACGGCATCAAATACTATTCCAACCAGCCGGAGGCCCACCAGTATCTGAAGGAATTCAAACACGATGTGCTGGACCACTACGACTGCTTCACCGTCGGCGAGAGCCCGATGACCACGGCGGACATCGCTTTGACCTATGTGACGGAGGGGCGGGAACAGGTACTGGACGAGATGATCGCCTTCTCTCATATGGAGGCGGACTGCTTCAAAACCGACATGATCCAGACCCCCTTCGACCTGCGGAAGATGAAGCGCGCGTTCTCCGACTGGCAGGAAAAGCTGCAGGGCAAGGCCTGGAACGCGCTTTATATCGAGAACCACGATCATCCCCGCATTATCAGCCGCTACGGAAGCGAGCAGTACCGCGTGGAGAGCGGGAAGATGCTGGCGGCCATGTACATGCTTCAGCGCGGCACGCCGTTTATCTATCAGGGACAGGAGATCGGCATGACCAACATCCGGCTGAAGAGCCTGGATGAATTCCAGGATGTCATGACGCATAACGGCATCCGTCTGGTAAAGGGGCTGCTTCCGCAGACGACGATCCTGAAGCTGGCGAACAAGGCCAGCCGGGAGAACTCCCGCACGCCGGTGCAGTGGAGCGCGGAGAAAAACGCCGGCTTCACGGAAGGGACGCCCTGGTTCCCGGTCAACGAAAATTACAGGGAAATCAACGTTGCCGATCAGGAGAACGATCCCGATTCTCTGCTGAACTTCTACCGGAGGCTGATCGCCTTCCGGAAGGCGAACGCGGTTGCCCTCTACGGCGATTATTACGAGCACTTCAAAAAGGACCGGCAGTTCTACGTCTATGAGAGGAACTACCTGAACAAAAAGCTGCTGGTGATCTGCTCGTTCTCCAAGGACCAGAAGCGCTTTGAAGCGCCCGGCGGTGTCAGCCTGAAAAACGGAACACTGGTGTTCTGGAATTATGAGATGAACCAGATCGTCTCCAACGGCTTTACGGCGCGGCCCTATGAGCTGAGGGTCTACCTTTTCGATCCGGAGCAGCCCAAAGACCATTACAAAGGACTGCGGAAAGAGCCATGAGAGTACAGGAAACCGCTTACGCAAAGCTGAATCTGACCCTGGATGTGACCGCGAAGCGGCCGGACGGCTATCACGACATGCTGATGGTGATGCAGACGGTATCCGTTACGGACAGTCTTGTTCTGGAGCAGACGGGAGAAGACAGAATCCAGGTCAGCTGCAACTTCCGCTATATCCCGACGGACGAACGCAATCTTGCGGTACGCGCCGCCATGATGTATCTGGACGCCATCGGCGAAGAGAAGCGAGGCATCGCCATCCGGATGGAAAAGGACATTCCGGTCGGCGCCGGGATGGCCGGCGGGTCCGCCGACGCTGCCGCGGTGCTTCGGGGGATGAACCGCCTGTATGACCGCCGTATGAGCCGCAGGGAACTGGAAGAGCTGGCCGCCAATGTGGGCTCGGACGTGGCATTCTGCGTCTCGGGCGGGACCGCGCTGGCGCGGGGCAGGGGAGAGCTGCTGGAGGACCTGGAACCCATGCCGGACTGCCGGATCGTGATCTGCAAGCCGGGCTTCTCGATCTCCACGCCCGAGCTCTTCCGCAAGCTGGACCAGATCGGGCTGCGGACGCATCCGGACACGCCGGGAATGCTGAACGCACTCCGGGAGGGGGACCTGCGCGGGATCTCCATGCGGATGTTCAATGTCTTCGAAGAGGTCGACGACCGCAGGATGCGCAGCGAAGCGGAGATCAAGCACGTTCTTCTGGATTACGGAGCCCTCGGCGCGGTGATGACCGGGACCGGTTCCGCGGTGTTCGGGATCTTCAACGCGGAGGAAGCGGCGGAATGCTGCGCGGCGGAGCTCCGCAAGGAGCACAGGTTCTGCCGCGTGGCCAGACCGGCCGCGAGGCTGGAGATATAAGCTCAGGCAGTAAAAAGCATCCATCCGCCCGTCTGCAGCGTTCTGTGCTGCGGAAGAGCGGATGGATGCTGTATTCCCCAATACTGGCTGAGGTTCTGTGATCAGGCTTCGCCGATCCGGTCGCGGATATAGCCCTCCACCTGGTCAAACTCAATGTCCAGCGCAACGGAGAGCTCCCCGTGCAGGATGTCCTTGGCGCGCTTCATGGTGGCTTC
This sequence comes from Oscillospiraceae bacterium, assembly GCA_017458065.1. Taxonomy (GTDB): domain Bacteria; phylum Bacillota; class Clostridia; order Oscillospirales; family Oscillospiraceae; genus Limivicinus. Next base: position 17,368 of record JAFTGD010000075.1, on the reverse strand, counting down.
CGCACGCGAGCTGCGGGTCTTCTTCTCCGCCATGCGGCAGCGCAGGCCCTTGATCACCGAGACCAGAGCCTCGTTGGAATGCAGCTTGAAGAGCTCGCGATAGAACGCCTCCACATGGTTGAAGCGGCTGTCGTTGCAGATGGCGGGAGCGATCCCGGGCATTGCATCGATCAGCGCATCCGCCTCAGCCCTGCTGATGATCGGACGCATGAACGCATTCGTATCCACCGGGGCAAAATATGTCCCGGAACCAACCAGAGGGGTCAAATAGTAATACAATTTGTCTTTCGAAGCACCGCTCATTTCCAGCGGGGCAACTTTTTCTACTGTGCAGACTCCATTCTCTCCGTAGATTATTTTTTCACCAATCTCGAACATATTCCCTCTTTTCACACAATAGCCAAAAAACTCGCATACTCACCGCACCATTTATTATACATGAATTTCTGTCAAATTTCTACTGACTTTTTGACCAAAATTATACACAATAGGGGGCAAATCCGATGCTTTACACATTGTGTTTCGGGGGAAGCTTTGATATAATCTGAGATATGAAACTGTATTTACAAGGACATCGATATCAATATGCGGTGGAGCAGATGCTGATGACGCTGTTCCCCGGACAGAAACCGGAGTACCCGGAAGAACCCGCGGAGGGAGAACGGATCGAGACCGCCCTGCACCGCGGCGCCAGGCGGACGACGGCAAGCTGCCGCTACTGCGACGGGAGCCGGGTGACCGGCGGGCGCGCTTCGGTCGCCAATGACGCCCTGACCGATCCGGTCCGGACCGACAGCCTCTGCCAGCAGATCCTGAAGCTTGCGATCTACCGCGCCGTGCTGCGCTCCGGACGGAAGAAGCCGGTATGGGGCGCCCTGACCGGCGTTCGGCCGGGGAAGCTCATGACGCCGATGCTGGCGGACGGACTCTCGGAGAAGGAAGCGCTGAGATGCTTTGAGAAGGACTATGATGTGTCCCATGAGAGGGCCCTTCTCTGTCTGGACACCTCCAAGGCGACCGTGAGAGCGGACGGGGAACTGGAGCCCCGGGACGTCTGCCTGTACATCGGGATTCCCTTCTGCCCCACGCGCTGCGCCTATTGCAGCTTTGTCAGCCAGTCGGTGGAGAAGAGCATGGCGCAGATCCCGGCCTTCCTCGAGGCGCTGGCGCCGGAACTGCATGCCGTGAGCGAGCAGGTACGAAGCGCCGGGCTGCGGGTCGTCTCTGTGTATATGGGCGGCGGAACCCCGACCACGCTGAGCGCCGGACAGCTGGACGCGCTGCTGACGCAGCTGGAGGCGGAGTTTGACCTCTCCGGGCTGAGGGAGTGCACCGTGGAAGCCGGACGGCCGGATACCATCACCCGGGACAAGCTGCTCACGCTGCGAAAACACGGTGTGGACCGCGTCAGCGTGAATCCGCAGACAATGTCGGACACGGTGCTGGAAGCCATCGGCAGAAAGCACAGCGCGCAGGATATTGTCGACGCGCTGCGGCTGGTGAGAGAGGCGGGGGATTTCGCTGTGAACATGGACCTGATCGCAGGGCTCCCCACGGACACGGAGGAGAGCTTCCGTCAGACGGTGGACACGGTGCTTGACCTGAACCCGGAGAATATCACCATCCACACCCTCAGCATCAAGCGTGGCGCCAGACTCCGCTTCGGCGAAGGCACGCTGCCGGACGATGAGACCGTCGCGGCGATGCTGGACTATGCCTCCGCCAGACTGCGGGAGGCGGGCTACAGCCCCTACTACCTGTATCGGCAGAAAAACATGTCAGGTGGCTTCGAGAATGTCGGCTGGACAAAGCCCGGGCATGAGAACCTGTACAATATTTGCATCATGGAGGAGCTCTGCAGCATTCTCGCCGTCGGCGCAGGCGGCTCGACCAAGCTGATCCGCCGGGACGGCGGGCGGAACGACCGGCTTGTCGCGCCGAAATATCCGACAGAGTATATCGAGTCCGTCGAGCGGCTGTGCCGGGACAAGGAGAAAATCTCCGCATTCTACAGAGGCCTTGCTGGAAAGCCTGCGGAGCCGGATGAAACAACAGCCCAAACAGGAACAGAGAAAACGGAAGACAGAGAGGAATAAAGGAGGAGACCCGATGGCATACAGACTGGAAGAGATCAATTACCGCACGGTTGCGGATCCCAAGGGAATGATCGAGGAAGCAGACGCCCGGTATCAGGAAAAAGTCGAGGAAGCGGCGGCAAAGATCCTCGAAAACAAACAGAACAGCCCTATTATTCTGCTGTCAGGGCCGTCCGGCTCGGGAAAAACCACGACCGCGATGAAGATCTCAGAGGCGCTGGAGCGCCGCGGCGTCTACACGCACTACGTCGGTATGGATGACTACTTCAATACCGTGCGGCCGGAAACCGTCCCCAGAACCCCGGAAGGGGACATGGATCTGGAATCTCCGCTGTGCCTGGATATGGAGCTGATGAACCGGCATTTTTCAGAGCTCTCGGCGGGCAAGCGCATCTATGTGCCGAAGTATGAGTTCTCCCGGCAGATGCGCATCCAGGAGCCGTCCAAGTCCATCAAGCTGAAAAAGGACGAGATGGTCGTCTTCGAAGGGATTCACGCTTTGAACGATATGATCACGGATGTCCATCCGGAGGCGTTCAAGCTCTATATCTCCGCCCGCAGCGACGTCACCTTCGGGGATGCGGTGGTGTTCAAGAACAGCTGGTTCCGGCTGGTGAGGCGCACCGTGCGCGACTTTAAGTTCCGCGGAGCGGATCCGTCGGACACCATCGCTATGTGGGCCAACGTCCGCCGCGGAGAGCACAATAACATTTCTCCGTTCCGGGATAAGGCGGATTTTCAGTTCGATACTTCCTTCCCCTATGAACTGCCGGTCATGAACGAGACGGCAACCAAGCTGTTCCAGACAATCCCCGAGGGGATCGAGCGCTTTGAGGAGCTGAAGCAGGTGTTCCCAGCGCTGCTGCTGTTCGGCAATATTGAGGAAAGCCTGGTCGCGGACGACGCGATGCTGAGGGAGTTCATCGGCGGCGGCATCTACGAATACTGAGCAGGCAGACCGTTTCCGCGGACTGCGGGCATCTTCTCCCGCTCACCGCAGGCGAGAGAGCGCGGGATAAAACCCGAAACTGACAGTTTTCACAATTCTTATCGAAAAAACGACGGTTTTTTGGCGAAATTTCGGCACTATTTTGTCTAAATTCCATAGCTTTGCATATTGATTTTTGGACGGGTTTTATGCTAAAATTTAGACGCTGTAAGAGACAGCGTCTCGAACAGCTAATGTTCGCTTAAACAAAATTTTTTATTTGGAGGAACACTCATGATTAAAGTTGGTATCAATGGTTTCGGCCGTATTGGCTCCCTGGCTTTCCGCGCTGCGATCCAGTCCGATGACATCGAGGTCGTCGCCATCAGCGCTCCCGGCCATCCCGCCAGCCATGTCGCATACTGCGTAAAGTATGACTCCGTCCACGGCCGCTTCAACGGCGAAGTCGTCGGCAACGACGAGGACAGCACGATCACCGTCAACGGCAAGACCGTGAAGATCCTTTCCGACAAGGCATATCGCGACGCCACTCAGCTCCCCTGGGGCGAGCTCGGTGTTGAGTACGTTCTGGAGTGCACCGGTGTTTACCTGACCAAGGAGAAGGCCCAGGCTCATATCGATGCCGGCGCCAAGGTCGTTGTCATGTCCGGTCCCGCGAAGGACGACACCCCGATGTTTGTCTGCGGCGTCAACCTCGACAAGTACACCCCCGACATGCAGTTTGTCTCCAACGCTTCCTGCACCACCAACTGCCTGGCTCCTCTCGCCAAGGTTGTCAATGACAACTTCGGCATCATCGAAGGCCTCATGACCACGGTCCACGCCTCCACCGCCACCCAGGCCATCGTTGACGGCTTCCCGAAGAAGAAGGATCTGCGCGGCGCCCGCTCCCTGTACAACAACATCATCCCCTCCTCCACCGGCGCTGCCAAGGCTGTCGGCAAGGTCATCCCCGATCTCAACGGCAAGCTCACCGGTATGTCCATGCGTATTCCCGCTCCGGACGTGTCCGTTGTTGACCTGACTGTCCGCCTCGAGAAGTCCGCCACCTATGATGAGATCTGCGCTGCTGTCAAGGCCGCTTCCGAAGGCCCGATGAAGGGTGTTCTGGAGTACGTCGATGACGAGGTCGTCTCCTGCGACTTCCGCACCGATCCTCACACCTCCATCTTCGATGCACAGGCCGGTATCGCCCTGAACGGCAACTTTGTCAAGCTCGTCGCCTGGTACGACAATGAGTGGGGCTTCTCCAACAAGATGCTCGACCTCACCCGTCACATCGACAGCGTCCGCAAGGCCTGATTTGCTTCGAAAGCTGTTATTTCTGATTGTTTTCTGAACTTTTGAAGTCTCTTATGAAATCCGCGAATTAGCGGTTTGGTAAGAAAGACTTCATCTGGTATGACAACGATCAGAAAAAGCAAAAAGTCTTTCATACCTCTTTCCGAACCCTCACCGGAACGGAAAGGGGTATTTTTATGTTGAAATGAAAAATGGATTTCGTTATAATAAAGTCGCGAGAGGGAAAGAACTCCAAAAGTATGGGAGGAGAATCGAAATGGTATATCCGTTTATGACATTAAATGACGGAACAGAAATTGTGCATTCCGAGATGAAAGAAGACGGTTCTGTAAAAGTGTATATTGAGAAGCCAATTATGCTGGGATTCCAATCGGTTGAATGCTGGCTCCCGAAGTATGAGTGGAAGAATAACAATGGTTTTACAGAGAATGAACTGGCTTATTATGACGAATTTGTCCATTCTACGGCGCATCTGATTCTTCGATTCGCTAAAGGAGACGGTTTGGAGAATGCCCCAGATCTTTAAACTTGGTTCCTAATTGAATCAGAGAAAATATGTAATCACACCGAGCTGCAAGATCACAGACTGATCGAACAGCTCGGTGTTTTTACATCGGCGCGATCATTCATCTTCGTCGTCTTCGTTTTGGCCGAGAATGTCGCACATTGCTTTCTCTTCCTGTTCTTTTTGCTGCTGTTCTATCTCGTTCATATAGAGAAAATAGCCAAGAGTATCCATATCCATAGCGGTAACATCTCCCTTCTATTGGTGATTTTAACAGAAAACCACGAAAAGTAAAGATTGTGTTTTGTGTAGCGGTGTGATATCATAAGGGTGCTACACAAAACCAAATAATGACAAATCCGTAAAGGTGGGTTTTTGCTTTGGCAAAAACGCATCTCCACTTTCCTATCTTTGCGGATTTGAAGGGTTTTGTGTAGCAGCAAACGGAGCTCTGCGTTTTTCGTGCGTGGTTCCGTTTGGAGCTGCGCACTTTTTTATTATCAAAAAGAAGGGAGAGGTATATGAAGAGACTATCCACTGTGTTTCTCGTGCTGATTCTGCTCATTACATTGGTTCTGTCACTTTCAGGTTGCAAAACTGAAACGGAAAAAGCTATTGAATCATATGATAAATCAATAAAAGTGGCTGAACAGCAGAGACGTGAAGCAGAAAAGAAATTAAGAGATATTGAGAATTATAAGTATTCTCAGTATATTCTGGAAAACATGAAGCCTTAAGATTGGAGGAAGATGATGAACGGCAAACAAATAATCGGCATCCTTCTCGTGTTAACTATGGTATTATCTCTACTTCCTGTTAATGCGCTTGCAGATGATCCAGCGCCTACTATGGATCCCAAACAAACAAATGAACTATATGAAGGCTTAGTTGATGGATTAAAAAAGGCCGACCTCAGTGATGAACTAAAAAAGGTAGACTTTGATAATTCACTGCTATGGGGCACCTATGATTGGTCAAGGGCATGGCTTATTATCTCATTATGTTCGGACCTGAAAGAAAACAATCAGAGCCTTTACGATAGATATGCCGCTAAAGCTTCGAAGTTTTATATGGCTCTTATTCCTCCAATGTTCAGTAAGGATGATCCATACTCATATCAAGTTTTTTTGCTTGATGGTACAAATGCGCTGAGTTTTTACTACACCCCAGGTCGCAAGTATTGCTCTTATAGTGAATATTCTAACATTGGACAAGAGAATATCGAAAACTTGTCTATTCTTGCCTCGGTTGTATGGGAAGTAACAGAAGATGATTTTAATTCGCTGAATAATGTAATTGAAAATGGAACTACAGCATTGACAGGTAATGACACACAAGAAACGCCTAAACCAACATCAACGTCAACACCTAAAGTGTCTTTATCACGTAGCGAGATAGAAGAAAAAGTTCTCACAGCATTGGTATTTATGCTGATGTATAGCGGTGATTATGATAATTATAACCTCAATGCATCGCAAGCGCGTATTGATAGTGTAATAGAAACGAGCGATGGATGGGACGTTAAAGGGACCGTAATACTTTATGATTATAGAAACAATTCATCATCACGCACATTTAGAACCCATGTTGATGCCTCTGGCAATGCAGAAATCCCAAAAATTTCGTGAATTATTATAATCATTGGAGGTCGTATCATTGAAACGTATAATATCTATTATTATTTGTATCTTTTGTCTGTCTGCTTTCGCTAGTTCCGTGTGTGCAGATAATAGTGATCAAACGAATAACGCAAAGAGCCAGATGGATAAAAACAGAGAGAAAGTTTCAGATGAATTGCTGGATGAACTAGATAATCATGACCTAATTTCGACAACAAGTATTTCAGATTTAGAAGATATTATCAAACGATTCTTGAAAAAAAGTGTCTCTTTTGAAAAGATCACTCTAGAAAATGGAATAGTATTTTCGAAGAAAGTCTCTAACGGACCTAATACTTATGACATTTCGGGGACAGCAGATAGTGAGGGGATGATTAAAACCCTTCACTTCGTGTTCAAAGTTCCAGAGACGGCACCAACAATCTTTGGCGTTAAATATTACGAATTAATGAAAGACTTGGCTACTGATTTTGATGGTAGAGCAGCCAGCGTGATAGCCCTTGAAAAAGGGTACTTGGATTATATGGGAATAATGGCAGGGCTATCAGGACATTCATACATTGATGATGAAATAAAAATAGTCTTAGATCTTCAGTCTTCAGGACAAAGAGAAAATGGATGGATGTATAGCCGAATAAATGTTAAAGAAAATGACGATAAAACAAAAACAGTAACAATTAAAACGAAGTATACGGTTGCCCCAGTTTCAGAAAACAATACGGAAGAAACCGATACAATCGTCGACAACACTGAAAATACAGTTGTTGAAACTGATACGCAAGATAATCTGTCAGAATTCAATCTTGAAAAAATCCGTAACACTCTTTACGCTTTTGATCCGCCTGTATCTGGAATTGAGCAATATGGCTATTATCCACAACTCGAGGTCTTTGCAATTGTAATAACAAACAAACCAAATCAGTTAATGGTTTACAACGATTTTCCTGAAGACTTTTATAAAGAGTTCCTCGACTCCACTAACCCGTATGTTTTTTATTGGAATAAGATTTCTGGAGTTTATAAGGGCACGGAATACAGTTTGCTCGAAACGAATGAAGATATGAGTTCTTCTACAACTAAGAATCAAAGTTCGGAGTCAAAGAAAGAATCTTCTGATGGATGGATAGCTGCAGAGTGGAATAGTTGATTCTGCAATTCTTATATCAACTCTGCGTGCCCTTCAATCGCCTTTTCAACCCTTTGCGGTTCACTGCCAATATAACGCTGTGTGACGCTTGCACTGCTATGCTGTAGCAGTCTTTGCACAAGGGCATGTCATAGCCATTGTTTCTGTAAACCTCCGTGGCATACCATTTGCGGAAACTGTGGGTGCTGATGCCCTCATAGCCCAAATACTCACAGACAAGAGCAAGTTGCTTCTGTATGGCTCTGATAGTCAGCGGGAACATAAGCGCGTTGCGGTCAATGCTGTTGCGGAAACAGTAATTTTCAATATACTGATAGATAACAAGGGAAACAGTGAAAACGCGCTGTTTCCCTGCTTTTTGCTCCGTGATAGCCAAGCGGCAGCGGTTGCCGTCCATTACGATATCACAGAGAAGCGGAGGTTTTTCTTGCATTGAAATGTAATCTCCCGTATAATACAGGGAAAGACAAAGAGAGCAAGAAAGTATAGGCACTGTACGACTACATAACAGTTCATTCCAATTGTATAAAGAGCGAGATTTACAAAGAGGTATTGACGATGTCAGAAAGGAAAAGATACTCTCATATAGATTTGCTGGAGACATTGGCAATATTCTTCGTGCTGATTTATCACTGCACCCTTTATTCGTATGACTTCGCTGCAGAGGGCACAGCGGTCAACTATCTCAGATATTTTTCCAGAACGATCCTGTCGACTTGTGTCCCTCTGTTTTTCTTTGCAAATGGCTACCTGTTATTCCACCGGCCTTTTCAGATGAAAAAGCATATCAGAAGGACCCTGAGAATTGTCATACTGGTTATCATCTGGGGCTTTCTGCTGGTACCGATTTATATGTCCATTGCGGGGGAGCCGATCTCAGTAAAAGAAACTGTGCGGGCTATTCTGAATATGGATACGAAATGGGCGATGAACCATTTCTGGTTTTTCTGCACTCTGGTGAGCATTTACATCCTGTTTCCCGCATTAAAAACGTTGTTTGATAAGGACAGACGTTCTCTTTGGCTGATTGCGGCTGCATGCTTTGTTTTCACCTTCGGATTTGTCCTTGTAAATGAAATGCTTGCGCTTGGCAGTGTGCTCACACACCGTTGGCTTGGAACGATCAATTACTTCTTCATTGTTACACTCAGTCCGTTCAGAGGTCAATTTGACTACGCGCTTGTCTACTTCTGTGCGGGCGGACTGATCTGCACATATGAAGATCAGATTCTTGCAATCCCGGCAGGGAAAAGAAATACGCTTTCTATCCTCGGCATATTGATATCCTGCGGCCTTCTGTTTGCGACGGGAATTCTCTATACCGGCATGGGGGATGAACTGTGGGATGTGGTATGGAACGGGTACGATACTGTTTTCACACTATGCAATGTCATCTTTTTATTCATTCTCAGCCTGAATTACAGCAAAGACTTTTGGATTATCCGTGAGATCTCCTGCAACACTTTGGGGATATTCTTTACGCACGAGACCATCCTCCGGCTGACGCGTTCGGCGCTCAGAGCTGTGCCGGCTTTATGCAACGTGCCGATCAGCGTTCTCTATTCTTTTACAGTGCTGTGTGTCTGTCTTGCAATCTGCTTGCTCTTGAGGAGAATTCCTGTGCTGAAAAGACTGGTGTGCTGAATGCAACGGCAATAAAAGACATAGTAAAGACGGAACTCCAGAGGAGCTGTGACCTCTGGGGTTCCGTCTTTCAGATAGGAACACGCAGCGAATGTTTTTGCGGGTGCGACGGTATTACTGCAGATCAAGATAAGCGATCTCGTAGATGGCGGTGGCGGCGAGCTTGCCGTTGCCGGAGAAGCAGTCTACCTGAGTGACGCAGACGCGTTTCCCTTTGCGAATTACGCGGGCTTCAGCTCGCAGCGTATCACCGGTACCGGGACGCAGATAATGAATGTTGCAGCTTTGTGTGACGATGTTATGGGCCCAGGCGTCGGCCTGCAGCGCCATAAGCCCCGCGGCGACATCGGTCAGCGTCGCCACGAGCCCTCCGTGAGCAATGCCCGCGGGGTTCAGCAGCTCCGGGCGGAGCGGACAGCTGATGGTGCATACATCATCCTGAACGCTGTCAAAATGAATGCCACAGTAAGCGTTAAACCCTTTATACCGGCTTTTGAGCCGCTCGATCGGATCGGTATATTCAAGTTCCATTTTTCATGTTCTCCGTTTTTGAATATTGATAGGATTAACCGTGTTCGTAGTAGGTGTCCATGGCCGGTCCGCCGTTTGGCAGCAGCGGATTCAGCATGCCCTCGGCAACAAGGTTGCCGTCCGTGTCATAGACCCTGCGGTAGGTCAAGGTGCGGTAACCCTCGCCCTGCTCGTCCGTAAAGTAGTATTTCTCGTGCTCCAGCTTGATTTTGTAGCCGGGACGGTTCGGGTCGGCGGGCTCAATCACCCGGTCATACGTCAGGGCCCAGCCCCAGGAGTTGTCAAACTCCACGGGCATATAGTCGTCTTCTTCCAGTGTGCCCCAGATCTCAAAGGTGAGATCGCGGACATAGTTGGCCTCGTCGAAGGTAGAATAGGTCACGATCTTGATGGGATAGTGCTTGTTGTTTTTGAACTTGAGGTCCATAATGTTCCCGCCGTCCGGGATGGTGACCGTTGCGTCGGTGCCGAGCTGCATGTAGGAGACGGGGAAGTAGTGATTGGTGCGCTCGACCGTCTCGAGGAAGGCGAAGACCGTCGCGGCATACAGAGTGCTCGAGACCTGGCAGGCGCCGCCGCCGACCTCGTCTTTGACATCGCCGTCCACATAGGCGGGAGCGGGAAGGAAGCCACCCTCCAGGGTGCGTTCTCCGACGACTTCGTTATATGAGAAGATATCGCCCGGATACAGGATGGTTCCGTCAATTTTGGAGCTGGCCAGCTCCACGTTGCTGATACGGTTGGAGGAGGAGTTCCAGTAGCTGGTGGTGCAGGCGCCGAGCAGATCGTGGAACAGCGAATCCCGCAGCTGCTGCCCGGTCACCGACGGCCAGGTGACCGTCATCGGAATGCGGACCTCTCCGGCAGGCTCAGCGGCATCCCAGAGCTCCCTCGCCTGGGCGACGTCAAAGCTGCAGCCGACCACCTCGTCGATAACTTCAAAACGCCCGTCGTCGGTGAAGGCGGCGTCTTTCGGCTCCTGCAGGAGGGCCGTGTGGATGGCGTCAAAGTCCGGAGCGGTGAGATCCCTCACCAGCGTGGTGAAGCTCAGCTCGGTCCTGCCGGTCTGGAGCGCGTCGATGATCGCGGCCTGCAGGGCGGCCTCGTCCAGCTGAAGCTGCCCCCAGCCCTTGCGGAGAACCAGCTGCTCCTGATCGTAGACCGGGGTATACTCCGCTTCGCCGAGCAGCGCGGAGATATCCGAAGCGTTTCCGGCGATGCAGGAGCGGATGTACTCGCGGTTCGCGTTCTGGGCCTGCATCTCGAGGGCGACGGGACGGAGCTTGCACTTGAGCCAGGTGCCGAAGTTCTCGAACATGTTGCCGTCGCGGCCGTAGGAATAGGCATACTCGGCGACCTCTTGGGAGGAGGCGGCAAGGCCGGATTCAAGCGGGTCCACCGTGAAGCTCAGACCGCCGACGGTGGTCACGGTCAGAGGCGTGGAGAGATGCTCTTCCCAGCCTGCGGCATCCAGCGCCGCGGCGGTCTCTTCTCTGGTGAGGCTGCCGACAGAGACGTCCCCGACGCTGAGCCCGGGGAAGTTGGTCTTCAGCTGAGAGACATAAAAGGACCCGGCCAGCGCGCCCCCCAGAACGAGAATCAGAACAATCAGAATAACGGTCACAACGACCATGAATTTTTTCATATGAGTCACCACACAGGCCATAAGAATAAAATATTGTACCATGTTTCAGGAACGGGTTCAAGAGAAAATATAGACGGTCAAAGCGCGGTTTTTTCTGCGGCGTCAAAAAAACCGAATCCGGAAAATTGATGGATTTGATTTAGCCCGAAAATATGATATAGTAATATCCAAAGAGCACCATTCTGTCGATCGGATGAAGAAACGATTCTCTGCCGGGATCAGGACAGAGAACACAGAGCGGGAATACAGGAGGTCTATAATGGAAAACATTGTTACCCTGGATATGATTCGGGAGGCAAGAGAAGCCCTCCGGGGTGTCGCCGAGATGACGCCGATCGTCACCTCCACGCGCCTCGGGAAAAGCCTTTATATCAAGTCTGAGAATCTGCAGAAGACAGGTTCGTTTAAGATCCGCGGCGCTTTCAACAAGATTCGCATGCTCTCGCCCGAAGAGGCGGCGCGCGGCGTCATCGCCTGCTCGGCGGGCAACCATGCACAGGGCGTGGCGCTGTCCGCGACCCGCCTCGGTATCAAGTCCGTGATCTGCATGCCGGAAGGCGCGCCGATCCTGAAGGTCGAAGCGACCCGCGGTTACGGCGCGGAGGTCGTCCTGGTGCCGGGCGTCTATGACGATGCAGCGAAGGAGGCCGAACGGCTTTCGAGAGAAGAGGGCTACACCTTTGCCCATCCCTTCAACGACCCCTATGTCATCGCCGGACAGGGGACCATCGGCCTTGAGATTCTGGAGCAGGTTCCTGAGGTGGAGCAGATCGTCGTTCCGATCGGGGGCGGCGGACTGATCAGCGGCGTGGCCGTCGCGGTAAAGTCGATGCGGCCCAATGTCCGGGTGATCGGCGTCCAGGCGGCGACGGTGCCGTCCATGTTTGTCTCTCGTCGCAGCGGCGAGATCACCACCGTGAAGGACGGCCCGACCATCGCCGACGGCATCCATGTTCTGACCCCGGGGGACCTGACCTTCCGGCTGGTGCAGGAGTATGTGGACGACATTGTCACGGTCTCCGAGGACGAGATCGCAGCGGCGATTGTGGCCCTGCTCGAAGGGCCGAAGACGGTGGCGGAGGGCGCCGGCGCCACGACGGTCGCAGCCTACATCTTTAACAAAATCGACACCACCCTCAACACCGTGGCGCTGGTCTCCGGCGGCAACGTGGACATCACCACCCTCTCCCGCATTATCACCAAGGGCCTGCAGAAGACAGGGCGCATCGTTCAGTTCCAGACCAAGCTGGCGGACAAGGCGGGCAACCTAGCTCAGCTGCTGACCTGTGTGGCGGAGACGGGGGCGAATGTCCTGAACATCGAGCACGAGCGCGAAGACGCCAAAACCTCAGTCAACACCTGCGTCGTGACCATGACGCTGGAGACCCGCGACGAAGCGCACGTTATGAAGATCCGCAAGGAGCTGACCGGCCACGGCTATCATCTGTTTGACTGAAGCGGCACGGTGAACGCTTTCTTCAGCAGGTGAGAGGGATCGCCAGGATCAAAACCGAACCGTTTGTTTACAGAAGCACAGCAGCCGCTCCGTTTAGGAGCGGCTGCTGCTTTGATAGGCGGTTGTTTACATGATGGGGATCTTGATCTTCAGATCGGTGAGGGGCCAGGAGGAGCAGGCGTGGAACCAGCCCATCTCCTTGTCCATGCGGCGGCGTCCGTCGCCGATGGGTGAGACAAAGATCTCGCCCTCCAGCAGGTGGCTGCGGCAGAAGCCGCACTCGCCGTTGCGGCAGTGAGTGTCGATGGCGATGCCGGCGCGCTCCAGCGCGACGGCAACCGGCTCGGAGGCCGCGGCGTCGATGACATCCTCGTGGATGCCCCGCAGCACCGTGATTTTGAAGGTTTTGGTCTCGGTGCCCTTCGGGTAGCCGGGGAGGGTGGAGACATCGGCCGGATTGTTCACCACGTCGTGGCGGAAGCGGCGCGCGGGGACGCCCATCTCGTCCAGCGCCTTCTTGACAAAGCGGAACATGGCGAGCGGACCGCAGAACATGTAGGTGCAGTCGGGCGTGGAGTACTTTTCGATGATCTCACGGGTGATGAAGCCCTTTTCGCCGTCCCAGTCGGGCTCATCGGAGAGCACATGCACGACCTTGACGTCCGGGCAGGCCTTCTCGATTGCGTCGAGCTCGTCCTTCAGGACGATGTCGTTTGCCTTTACCGAGCCATAGAGGATGGTGAGCTTGCAGCCCTTCATCTTGCCGTTCAGGATCTCTTTGGCCATGGAGTGGAAGGGCGTGATGCCGCTGCCGCCGGCGAGCGCGACGATCTCCCGGCTGTCGCGCAGGGGCTCCCAGTAGAAGAAGCCGAAGGGCAGCGCACCCTGCAGCTCGTCGCCGATCTTCACGTTCTCAAAGAGATAGTCCGGTACGAGGTAGGGAACATTGCGGCGGACCGTGATCTCGAAGAAGGGGTGCTCACCCCGCGCCTCATAGGGGGCGGAGGAGATAGTATAGGGGCGGGAGAGAACGCTCTCGCCGATCTTCAGATGGAAGTTCACATACTGGCCGCTCTGAAACACGGGGATGTGCCCGTCCGCGGACTCGAAGCGGAAGACGCGGGAGGTGGGAGAGGCCTCGCGGATATCCACGACCCTGAAGGTCATGTGCTCGGGATGGAGCTTGTCCGCCAGTTCACGGATCGGATCCCGCGGATCGATGACCGTGGAGCCCTTGGCAAAGTTCTCTTCTCTCAGCTTGGTGACGCGGGAGGCTCCGCCGACGTCCTGCAGAAATCCTTTGACTTTAATGCTCATTTCTTCGCAGCCTCCTTCTTTTTCTCAAGATCCTCGCGCACACCTTTGGCCGCGGCGCGTCCGTTGGTGATCTGCGGTCCCATGCCGTCGCCGCTCATGCCGTGCGCTCCGGCAAATTCAAGACCCTCGATGAAGTGATCCTTTTCCTTCATCTGGAGACGGGCCACGGCGTGGTCTTCCATGGAGTGGAGGTAGCCGTAGATGTTGCCCTTCCAGGCACCCACATAGTGGGAGACCGTCATGGGCGTGGTGACCTCGATCTCAGTAATACGGGGACGGAAATCGACCTTGGTGATCTTGATGCACTCGTCGATCATTTCGCTGGCGAGGCGGCGCTTGAGGTCAAAGTAGTCCTCTTCTTTGACGCTTTCAAACGGCTTGGAGGGGACCAGCGCCGTGATGCTGAGCTGGGTATAGCCCTCGGGGAGAGTGGGGTTTGCGTAGTTGAGGCAGATCGTGGTGATGTAGTTGTAGGGCTCGGTCAGGTTGGCGTAGTTCTCCCAGATCTTGTTGGTGTCCATGGTGGTTCCGGAGAAGGTGGAGTAATCGGTAATGCCGTTCTCCTCCGGAGTGCCCTCGATGACCATGATGACCGAGACCGGGACCACGGAGAGCTTGCGGCTGTTGATCATCCGGATCGCGCCGGCCGGGACCTCGGTGAGCGGTTCGATCATCTGGGAATAGACCTTGTTGGGATAAGGACCGGAGATGACATAGTCGCAGTGGATCTCATCACCGCGCGCGGTGCGCACGCCGTATACCTTGCCGTCGCGGACAAGGATTTTCTCAACCTCCTGATTGAACTCGTACTGCGCGCCCTGCTCCTCGCACTTGGCCTGCAGCTTCATGCTCATCTCATGGCTGAAGCCGCGGCAGACGTAGCTGCCGGTGAAGTAGTCTGCCATCAGGAAGGCGTAGATGGTAAAGGGCAGATCGTCCATGCGGTTGCCGACGTAGATCCAGTACGGGGTCAGCATCTCGACCGCCTTCTTCGGGAGACCGAAGGTGTTGATGACCTCGGTGGCGGTGTAGCCGACCGTCTTGACAAAGTCCGGATGCTTCAGCAGCATCTGCACCTTGCTCATCGGGGTGACGGAGAGGATGTTCATGCTGTCGTATACGCGGCGGCAGAGAAGCATCAGCTCATGGACCTTGTCATAGGTGCCGGGGCAGACCTCGTCAATCTCTTTTGCGACGGTGGTGTAGCTGTCGTCATAGTCCGGGTGCAGCACCTTGTCGATGCCGGAGTTCGGCAGGGCAACGCGGTAGCATTCCGGCACGGGCAGCCAGTCGATATCCACGCCCATGTCATCAAAGAACTGGCCGACCTTCAGCCGCTTGCCCGGCTGGCCGATGGACATCATCTCATGGAGGGTCGCCTCAATCTCAATGCCGTTGCGGACAAAGTCGGTGGCAAGGCCGCCGGGCATGTTGTGTTTTTCCAGGATCAGGATGCCCTTGATCCCCCAGGCCTGCAGCTGCAGACAGGCGGACATGCCGGCCAGTGCGCCGCCGATGATCACGACGTCGTAATGGTCTTTATAGAATTTCATATGCTGTCCTTTCGTCAAACAGGGGCGGTCACGGAACCGCCCCTGCAAAATTTTGATCTCAGAAGAAGCGCTCTACCAGCTCGCGGGAGTACTCCGCGGTCTCGTCCATGTCGCCGAAGCTCATGACCTCGCCGGCATAATAGGTGTCATACTTGCCCTGCATGGCTTCCACCTTGTCGTACCAGCCGTCGGCATAGTCCTTGGAGAAGACATGGGGGAAGTAGTACACGGACCACTCGTTGATGACTTCCTTCGCGGGGTTGCCCATGATCTTGAGGTCGTCCTGCACCATCTGGCGGCAGGTGTCATAGGGGATCTCGGCGGAGTTCTTGTGCTTGCGCAGCGCATAGGTGGTGATGACCTGGTCGATCTGATCTCTCCAGCGGCGATAATAGACCATCAGGTGGCCGAGCTTTCCGGGAACCATGTTGTCAAACACATAGTAAGAGATCTCGGGGTGCTTGTCCGGATCGGTGAGGAAGGCCTGCACGTCGTAGCGCTCGTAGTCGATCTTGGAGAAGAGGGCCTTCTCGTCCTCACGGGCGTCGAAGTACTCGACCATGCCCTTCTGGCCGTCGGTGCGCTTGTTGGGGATATAGAGCGGGGTGGTGACGATGACCTTGTCAAACTCCTCGACCTTGCCGTTGACGGTGACATAGACCTTGCCGTCCTTGCGCTCGACCTTGTCGATGCTGCTGTTCAGGACGGCGGGGTGCTTGAGGTGGTCGTTCAGCTGCTCCCAGATGTACTGGGTGCCGTTCTTCCAGGTCCAGAGGTTGACCTTGACAAAGTTCATGCAGGTCTGGTAGTCCAGATACTTCAGAACGTAGGCGGCGGGGATCTCGTCAAAGTAGCCGTAGCCGAAGGAAGTGAAGGGCCCGATCCAGATCTTCTGAACCAGAGGAACGCCGTTCTTCTCGCAGAACTCTTTGAACGGGAGAGCCAGATCCTTCAGGTTGGGGTTCACACCCTCGACCCTTTCGCGGCCCGGGGTCACGGCATAGCCGTCATAGCGGCCGTCCGCGACGCCGCGGTGACCGTTCAGGTCATAGCCCTTGTACTTGGTTTCCAGCAGCTCGCCGAAGGTCTTGAGCTGCTTCTTCATCTTCAGCAGCCAGGGGTTCTTGATGATGTTGCCGACGGTTCTGGCAAAAGGCTCGATGACCTTGCCGCTGCCGTCCTTGTAGTTGCGGTTGAGCTGGGGGCCGTCGTGGGTGATGCCGCAGAACTCTTCCACATCGTGCACGGCGTAGTAGGAGGGAACGCCCATGATCGCGCCCATCTCGTAGCGGCGTCCGTTGTAATGCGGGGACCAGCACTTGCCTCCGACGCGGTCCAGACGCTCATAGATGGTGTAGTTCTCATAGCCCTTCTGTTCCAGATACATACCGGCGCTCAGACCGGCAGGGCCGCCGCCGATGATGGCGATACGAATGTTTTTGTCCATTGTTTTCCTCCGTTTTAAACCTTAACTTCCTCTATTTATTGCGACTAAAAATTGCAACTCGCTGGTTTTTATTATCTCAACTCTACATTTACTGCCAGAGATCTGAATTATTTCCGGATTTTTGGCAGTTTTTTCTTGTGTTTTCACAAGAAGTGTG
>JAFTGD010000074.1 GCA_017458065.1 Oscillospiraceae bacterium | reverse complement strand
TAATTATACCGTAAAAGTGCAAAAAAAGCAAGAGAAAGTTTTTGCTTTCTCCTGCTTCTTTGAAAAATACTGTGTTTTATTCTCGGTTTAGTTCAGATTTCTGCTTTTGCTATTCTTGCAAAGTGGCAAACTCGGGTTATAGCAGATAAGAAGAGCTTGGGCAAGGGCAAAACGCTGCCGCACTGTTCCTGTTTACTCGAAGGACAGCTCTACTGTATAACAAACCGCGCCAGAGGATCGGTTCCCCGGCGCGGTTTGCTATATGGTTTTCTCTTTTTTTACAGCTCGGCGCCCAGGGTTTTCGCACGATGCGTGATCATTGACACGGCCAAACAGCTGTGACAGCGTCAGATTCATCAGCATACTGTCCGTCACTGGGACAGGATCAGGTAAGCAGGATCCAGGAGGAAGCCCGGGCCCTCTGCGTCACGGAGCCGGAAGTACAGGAATAACCTTCCCTTTATTTCTCCTCTGCCGCTTCGAAAGCCTGTTTCAGATCCGCGATAATGTCATCCGCGTCTTCAAGCCCGACAGAGAATCGAATCAGGCGGTCGGAGAAGCCTGCCGCTTCAATCTCTTCTTTTGAATACATGGAATGTGTCATGGAGGCGGGATGCTGGATCAGGGTCTCGCAGTCGCCGAGACTGACCGCAAGCACACAGAGCTTCATATGGTTGAGTGCCTTTTTCGCTTCCTCAAAGCTGCGCATCTCAAAGGAGATCATTCCGCCAAACTGTTTGAGTTCCTTTTTCGCTGTCTCATAATTTGGATGCTCCGGCAGACCGGGGAAATAGACCTTTTCCACCTGAGGGGCCTGCTTGAGGAACTCAACGACTTTCAATGCATTGGCGCAGATCCCGTCCATCCGGACCTTCAGCGTCTTCAAGCCGCGCAGGATCAGGAAAGCTTCCTGGGGGCCGAGCACCGCCCCGGTAATGTCTTTTAGGCCCACCATCCGGATGGTGTCGCCGATCTCCTTGCGGGCAACGGAGAAGCCGGCAACAACATCGCCGTGCCCGTTCAGGTATTTCGTCGCGCTGTGCACAACGATATCTGCGCCGAGGGAGAGCGGCTTTACCAGCAGAGGCGTTGCAAACGTATTGTCCACAACGACAAGGCATCCCGGCGCAACCTTGTGCGCATATGACGCGACCGCTTCGATGTCGATCACTTTCATACTGGGATTGGCAATGGTCTCAAAGTAAACCAGCTTGGTATCCGGACGCATAGCCGCCTGAAAGGCTGCCTCATCGCTCATATCGAGAACGGTAGTTTCAATACCGAACTTTGGCAGCGTTTCGCTGATGAGCGCAAACGTGCATCCATACAGAGTGTTGTCGGCGACAATGTGGTCTCCGGCGCGCAGAAGGGAGAGCAGCGTTCCGGAGATGGCACCCATGCCGGATGAGAAAGCAATGCAGTCTTCCCCACCTTCCAGCAATGCAATTTTCTCTTCAAGCTGGCTGGTTGTCGGATTGCCAAGCCGGGAGTAGATATAACCGCTCTCCTGGCCTGCAAAACGCCTGCCGCCCTGTTCTGCGGAATCAAAAATAAACGTGGACGTCTGATAGATTGGTGCTGCAAGTGCGCCGAGAGCGTTTTTAGGGTGATTGCCGTGGATAACCTTCGTTGCTTCGCCGTAAGGATAACTCATTGGTACGCTCCTTCTTTCTTTCTGTTTTCAGTTGTCTCAGTCTGAAAAAGCCTTCTTGAGGCGGTTCATTGCTTCTTCCACAACAGAACGCTGTGTTGCCAGGTTGAAGCGTTCAAAGAGGGCGGTTTCCGGCCCGAAGATTGCGCCGGCATCCAGCCAGAGTTTTGCCACATCAAGAATCCGGTGCTCCAGCTCCTCCGGGCTGATACCGTACCCCGAGAAGTCCACCCATAACAGATAGGTGCCGTCCGGATCCACGACTTTCGCCTTGGGCAGGTTTTCTTCGATGAAAGCCTTCGCATACTGCACATTCCCATAGATATACTGCACGAGTTCGTCAACCCATTCCGCGCCCAGATTATAACAGGCAATCAGTGCGGACTGCCCCATAATATTGGCCTGGCTGTAGCCCGCAGCCCGGTTTGCCTGCCGATACTTTGCGCGAAGCACCTCATCGGGGATGATAATATTAGCAGACTGGAGACCTGCAATATTGAAGGTCTTTCCGGGAGAGCTGTAGAATGCCAGGATTTTCCTGTACTTCTCATCCAGGTTCATGCAGCTGAAAAATCTGTGCCCTGGGAAGACAAAATCGCTGTGGATCTCGTCCACCATAAGGACCACATCGTTGGCCAGGCAGAGATCCGCAACCCGGGTCAGCTCTTCCTCTGTCCACACCCGGCCTACCGGATTGTGAGGACTGCAGAAAACCAGAGCTTTTACCCCTTCTTCCTTCAGCTTGCGCTCCAGGTCGGCAAAGTTGATCGAATAGCGCCCGCCTTCATAACGCAGCTGGCAGTTGACCAGCCTTCTGCCGTTGTTGCGAATTGCTTCACTGAACGGATAGTACACCGGCTGCATAACCATCACGCCATCCCCCGGCTCCGTAAAGGCCTGAATGCTGACATGAATGCCGTAAACCAGGCCCGCACCAAGCGTGACCCATTCCGGCTCCACCGTGAATCCGTAGCGTGTGGAATACCAGTGGTTCAGGGCGTCAAAATAATCGTCGAGAGGATCCGTATAGCCGAAGATGCCGTGGTCGACCCGACTGCGAAGCGCATCCAGAATCTCATCCGGGAGCCTGAAGTCCATATCGGCCACCCACATGGGCAGCAGATCGTTTCTGCCCTTCCGCTTCATGCCGAAATCGTATTTCAGGCAATCCGTGCCTCTGCGGTCCGTTATCAGATCAAAATTGTATTTCATCGCTATCTCCCGTCAGATGTTATGATTGGTTTATTCAGGCGTTTTGAGCGGCTTTCCTGGCCTTCTCAAACTCTTTCTCTTCCGGCGTACGCAGAAGCCCCGCCTGGATCGTAACGACAGTTGCAATCAGAAGTGCGACCGGGTAGAAGGAGTACTTCAGCACGGCAAACGGAGAGTCGCCGCTCAGGGCGGTAAGCATCATGATACCGCCGTCGTGAGGAAGAAGCATCATGAATCCGCAGGCGGCAATATCGACCAGAGAGGCAAGCCGTTTCGGTGCGATGTGATATTCTTCACCCAGTTCATTGGCGATAGGGCAGGAAACGATGATGGCCAGCGTGTTGTTCACGAGCGTGGCAGACAGGATACCGGACAGCAGGCCGATTCCATATTCGGCGCTTCTGCGGTTTCTGATTTTTGCACGGATCTTGCCAACAAACCACTCGATGCCGCCGTACTCGCGGGCCAGGCCAACTGTGCCGGAGATCAGTGCCGCTGCGATGGAAATGGAGAACATATCGGCCATTCCCCCGCCGATTCCCTGAACCCATTCCAGAAAGCTGCAGGATCCTGTTGCAAAACCGATCACACCGGTGATTGCGATGCCGAGGAGCAGAACGGTGGTGACGTTCATCCCTGCCAGAGCAGTGATAAGAACCAGAATATAAGGCAATACTTTGAGCACATTGAAAGCGCCCGCTTCCACCTCGCCGCTGCCGCCGCCGCCGATCATCGTATAGAGAACCAGCGCGAAAACCGCCGCAGGGAGCGCAATCCAGAAGTTCATTTTGAATTTGTCCCGCATCTCGGATCCGCATCCCTTCGCCGCAGAGATGGTCGTGTCCGAGATCATGGACAGGTTGTCGCCAAAATAGGAGCCGCCAATGACCACCGCGGCGGTGATGGCGGTACTCAGCCCGGCGCCCTGTGCAACACTGAGCGCGACCGGCCCCATAGCTGCTATTGTACCCATGGAAGTACCGATCGCCGTTGAAATCAGGCAGCACATCAGGAATACGCCAGGGATCAGGAGCTTAACCGGGATGAAATGCAAGGCCAGATTGACGACAGATTCCTTGCCGCCCATGGTAGCTGCCGCTCCTTGGAAGCCGCTGGCTAGCAGGTAAATCAGGATAACCTGCATCACGCCTGAATTGCCCATATGCTCACAGAACTTGTCTGTCTTCTCCTGTATGGTATCGCCGGATGTCATCAGCATTGCTACTGCAAAACCGGCCAGCAGCGCCACATGTCTCGGGAAAGCTCCGAATGTGCTTTCCGCTCCCATAATGCTTAGAATGACGCCGGTCCCAATGTACAATACGAGGAACACAAGCAGGGGTAGGAATGCCAGACCGCCGAGAGATTTCTTTTCTTTCATTTGTTATCGCTCCTTTTCTGTATTGTTCGCCGCTGAGATGCGGCATTTCCGTTCCGAAATTGAGAACAATTCCGGCTTCTGTGAACATTCTATCAGGCGGTTATTGGCGTGTCAACAAAACAACAAGGCGTAAACGGGAGTTTTGATGTTATCGGTCCCGTTTACGCCTATTTTTATCCCATTATTGAATGTTATGTCCAGCTATGAGCGGCTTCGTCGCCGTATACGATGTTTCTATACTGCAGATAGCCCTGTTCCGTCAGCCTGCTGCCTCCCCGGCCCGTCTGCACATCGGCATAGCCCAGCCCGGCCAGCTTAATCAATGCGCTGCGCGTTTCGTGTTCGGAGACGACAGCGCCTCTGGCTGCACATCGTTCCACAATCGTACGCCTGCCCAGGCCTTTTTTTTCACGGTAATTTTCACCAAGTTCCCTGAGCACCAAAAATTCCTGTCGCGTCAGACCGCTGCCGTGTACCAGTTCTTCCCGCTGCTCAGACTGCTCCCGCGATGCCCGGATGGATTGGGGCAGGTCGTCAAGATCAATCATTTGCAGTCCCGTGTAATGCAGGTACTCTACACAGTTTATGAGCTCCTGTACGTTGCCCTCCCAGCGGTGCTGGATCACAGCCTGTCTGGCGCGGGCTGTCAGTTTAAAATCCGCATCGAGCCGGCGCTGATAATGGCGGAAGAGCAGCGGAATATCGCTCCGGCGCTCCCGCAGTGACGGTACCGACAGCGAAATCACATTCAGCCTGTAGAACAGATCCCCTCGAAAGCGCCCCTCCCGAACAAGTCTGAGGATATCCTCGCAACTTGAAGTGAGGATCCGCACATTGATCATAACCGGTTCTTCCTTCCCGGGACGTCTGAGCTCCTTTTCCTCCAGCGCCTGCAGGAGTCTGGCCTGAAGATACGGGTTCAGGTGCTCGATGTTTTCCAGATAAAGCGTTCCGCCGTAAGCGCTCTCAAGCAGGCCCGGCCGATCACACGCTCCATCCCGGTCTACTGCGTCGCCAAAGAGCTCTGTTTCAAGCTGCCCTTCATGCAGGGCCGCGCAGTTTACATGGGCAAATGCTTCGCCGGCTCTGGGTGACGCATTGTGTATCTTAACTTCCGCAGTTTTTTAACACTCAATATCCTTTTCACCTTTTGAGGACTTCAGAAAGGCCATTATTTCATCATAGGATTTGTCACTTTCAGCAAAGGCCTTAAGGAGTTCCTTGCTTTCAAGTTCTCGTTTTCT
>JAFTGD010000073.1 GCA_017458065.1 Oscillospiraceae bacterium | reverse complement strand
CAAGGCCGCTGACGTCGGCGCCGACCTGGTCGGCAAAGTGGAAGCCGGCATTCCGGAAGACGATCCCCGCAACCCGGCTGTCATTGCCGATAATGTCGGTGACAACGTCGGCGACGTTGCCGGTATGGGAGCTGACCTCTTTGAGAGTTATGTCGGTGCGCTGATCTCCGCCCTCACTCTCGGTGTGATGATCAGCGGTGCCTTCCAGCGGGCCGGCGCTTTTTACCCACTGCTGATCGCCTCTGTCGGCATTGCCGCCTCCATCATCGCAACCTTCTTTGTCAGAGGTAAGGATAACTCCAATCCCCATGCTGCTTTGAAGATGGGGTCCTATGTTTCGGCAGCACTCGTCGCCATCGCGTCCATCCCCTTGAGCCTCAAGTTCTTCGGCGGCATCTTCTATTCCCTGCCCATCATCGCCGGCATCATCGTCGGTCTGGTCATCGGCTATATGACTGAGGTCTATACCTCCGGTGATTATAAGTCCGTCAAGCGCATTGCCGATCAGTCCGAGACCGGTTCCGCCACGACCATCATCAGCGGTGTTGCAGTCGGCATGATGAGTACTTGGGTACCTATTGTCCTGATCTGTGTTGGTATCTGGGTTTCCTACAAGGTTACAAACAGCCTTTATGGCATTGCTCTCGCCGCAGTCGGCATGCTCTCCACCACCGGCATCACAGTCGCCGTTGATGCTTATGGCCCTATCGCCGATAACTCCGGCGGTATTGCCGAGATGAGCGGCCTCGATCCTCATGTTCGCGAAATCACCGACAAGCTCGACGCCGTAGGCAACACCACTGCCGCCATGGGCAAGGGCTTTGCCATCGGTTCCGCTGCCCTGACCGCGCTGGCCCTCTTTGTCTCCTATGCGCAGGAGGTCAACCTTAGCGCCATCGACCTGCTGACTCCAAATGTGGTTATTGGCCTCCTGATCGGAGGTATGCTTCCCTTTGCTTTCTCCGCCATGACGATGGACTCGGTTTCCAAAGCGGCCTACAAAATGATTGAAGAAGTGCGCCGTCAGTTCCGTGAGATTCCCGGTATTCTGGAAGGCACCGCTAAACCGGACTACACCTCCTGCGTCGGCATTTCCACTACCGCCGCCCTGCACGAGATGATCATCCCCGGCATCATGGCCGTTGTTGTGCCTCTTCTGGTTGGTATTCTGCTCGGACCGGAGGCTCTGGGCGGTCTGCTGGCAGGTTCTCTTGTTACCGGTGTTCTGCTGGCCATCTTCATGTCCAACTCCGGCGGTGCCTGGGATAATGCCAAGAAGTTCATTGAGGAAGGGCACCACGGTGGCAAGGGCTCCGCAGCGCACAAAGCCGCGGTCGTCGGCGATACGGTCGGTGATCCCTTCAAAGACACCTCCGGTCCTTCTCTGAACATTCTGATTAAGCTGATGACGGTTGTCTCGCTGGTCTTCGCTCCTCTCTTTGTCCGGATCGGCGGCCTGCTGTAACGGATCGCTCCCCATCGACCAATTTTTAATTATAAAGATCTGCAGGGCATCCCAGCTCGGCAGATCTTTTTATAGAAGTTGTTCTTGTTTTCCATCACTGAATACGATATAATACATTACAATATATTATTAAAACTATTGGAGCCTGTTCATGAAAAAACTGATCAAATTCCTTTTTTTTATTCTACTTACTCTTTTACTCGCTGTCATTATTATTTTTCGATTACAGCAGGGGCCCTCTCTTGGGGAAAGTGAAATGGCCTTTTCGGAGATGGATATGATAGATGATCCGGATATGGACTTGATGGGCGATATGGATGTCCCGGATGACATGATCCTGCCGGAAACAACCGGGATGCAGATCATGGGGGATCCGGAACCGACGCCCGGACCCACGCCGACACCTGAACCCACACCGGAGCTTTTCACGATCTCGGTGATTGGAGACGAAACCCTCACCTCTCACCAGATGCTCAGTGATCAATCAGAGTACTCTTACGCCGGTCGTATGAGCGGGGATTATTCCTATCCGTTTAAAAATACTGTCCAATACTTTGCAAATGATGAATTCACCATAAGCAACCTGGAATGTACTCTATCTGATGATCAGATGTATTCCCCTCAGCAGTTTTACTTCCGCGCTCCTGCTGCCAACGCGCAGATTCTCACTTTGGGCGGTGTCGATTTTGTCACCACAGCCAACAACCATTCTCTCGACTTTGGCCAGGCAGGACTTCTTGCCACCTATGCTGCTCTGGAAGAATACGGGCTTGCCTACGGCAAGGAGGACGAGTTCAAGATCGTCACCACCGAGCACGGTCTGAGGATCGGCGTATACTGTGCCTATAATGATTACATCCCCAGCAAGGACAAGGCCGCCGCAGCGATCATGCAGATGAAGGCTGACAATGCCGACTATATTATCTGTGCCTTCCACTGGGGCCAGGAGTTGTACTATCAGCCCAATGCATCGCAAATTGATATTGGGCGGGCTTGCATTGATGCCGGTGCAGATCTGATTTTCGGTTGCCATACACACTGTCTGCAGCCGATCGAAGAATATAATGGCGGCATCATTCTATACAGCATGGGCGAGTTCAGCTTCGGTGGAAGCACTTCTCCCAAAGACCGAGATACAGCAATCTTCCAGGTCACACTGAAACGGGATCTGGATGGAAGCATCACAGTGGATGGCTGGAAAGTGATCCCCTGCTGTGTCAGCAGCCGACCGGTCTACGAGGGCTATACTCTCGACAACTATAACGACTACTGCCCCACGCCCTATGCAGAAGGCTCTGACGACTATTACCGCGTTCTGAGCAAGCTGGACGGCAGCTATGAGGCCTCCAGTCAGGGCGCCGATTACAGCAACTGGTACAGCAGCTACGGATGATAACCGAATATTTCTGCTAATAACAAAACCGGCCAAAGGCCGGTTTTGTTATTGTGCGTCATGGGCAAGCGCGATGTATCTTGCGTCCTTGACAATGGTCACGTCCGGATGATTGGGATGATAGGTCGATACCAGCTGCCGGACACTGTCTCGGATGTCCTCACTGTTGGCATCCGCTGCGGTAATCAGATCGTCCATCCGGTCCAGAAACTCGTCTGTATCAAACGGAATCGGACAGCCAATGTGGATAAGGGCGTTGTCCGTCTTCTTCAGCCCTTCCTCCGCCATCAGCTTTTCCTCGTAAAGCTTCTCTCCCGGTCGGAGACCGGTATAAACAATCTTGATATCTTCATCCGGTGTAAAGCCGGACAGCTTGATCAGATTACGTGCCAGTGTGTCGATCTTCACCGGGCTGCCCATGTCCAGCACAAAGATCTCCCCGCCGTGGGCATAGGTCCCCGCCAGCATCACAAGACTGACCGCTTCCGGCACCGTCATAAAGTACCGGATAATGTCCGGGTGTGTCACCGTAACCGGTCCGCCTTGGGCGATCTGCCTCTTGAAGATCGGGACAACGGAGCCGTTGCTGCCCAGGACGTTGCCAAACCGAACCGCTACAAACTCCGTGCTCGGCTTCTCCGGCAGCACCGCGTTCTCTGCCCCCCAGCTGCCAAGAACCGCTGCAGGTATTTCAGCCGGTTTCCCAGCTTTGATCTTCGCATCAAAGCTCTGGATGATCATCTCACACAGGCGCTTGGAAGCGCCCATGATATTGGTGGGGTTCACAGCCTTGTCTGTTGAAATCAGCACAAAACGCTCACAGCCGTACTTCATCGCTGCATAGGCGGTCTTGTAAGTCCCAAAGGCATTGTTCTTGATGGACTCGTTCGGACTGTCCTCCATCAGGGGAACATGCTTATGCGCCGCCGCATGATACACGATCTGCGGACGATACCGGTCAAACACGCTGTCGAGGCGTCTGTAGTCTCTCACCGAGCCGATCAGCACCTGGAGATCCAGTTCCGGATACTTTTCCCGCAGCTCCAGCTGAATGGAATAGGCGTTGTTTTCGTAAATATCAAAGATAATGAGCTGTTTGGGCGTGTGCGCCGCGATCTGTCGGCAGAGCTCGCTGCCGATGGACCCTCCGCCGCCCGTCACCAGAACGGTCTTTCCGTTAATAAAGTCGAATACTTCCTTCATATCAGGCTGGATCGGTTCGCGTCCGAGCAGGTCTTCGATACTGACTTCTTTCATGTCACTGACGCTGACCTGTCCAAGCACCAGCTGATACAGTCCCGGAAGCGATTTCAACTCGCAGCCGCTCTCCTGGCAGATGCTGAGAATCTCCTTCTTGTCCTCCGCTTTGGCGGAAGGAATAGCAAGATAGATTTTACTGACATGGAACTTCTCCACGTTGGTGAGGATATCTTCTCGTCCGCCAACAATAGGCACCCCTTCGATAAAGCGGTTCCACTTGTTGGGGTTGTCGTCAATGATACAGACAACCTTCTCATGGATCTCACTCGCATTGCGGATATCCCGCAGGATGATCTGGCCCGCTTCTCCGGCACCGATCAGCATCACGCGGTCAACCGCTGAAGCGTCTTTCCTCACCAGTCGCTGGATATATATGGCAAAGCGGAACGAAAACCGTATCCCCACAAGGAAGACCGCCTGCAGTACCGTTCCCAGCAGATAATAGCTGATAGGCATTTTGCAGAACAGCAGTGTGATCCCGACTACATGCAGCACAGAGGTCAGTAAAGACAGCCCGAGAACCTTAATCAGTTCACGATAGCTCGCAAAACGCAGCATACTGCGGTAGAGATGCATCACCAGAAACAGGACAACGCACAAAACCGCATACGGCGTGATGAAACGCGTATACGCATGCAGGTAATCATGATTGACTTCTGAAAAGACAAAATCGTATCTTGCCCACAGACCAAGCAGCCATGCCGCATGCAGGGCAACTAAATCATAGAACAGCAGGCAGGCTGCAACGATCTGCCAGTGCTCCGGTCTCCAGCTCTTTCTATTCATGCCATCCTCTGTAAAACAGTCGGGCAAAGCACTACCCAAACAGTGATTTTTCTCACCTAAAAACAATTAAAGTATATCACAGGAAGCATGAATACGCAAACAGATTATCTGAGATCATCTTACAAACTTGTTGTAAATCTCTTGACATTTTTCTTATCATCAGCAGATCAGCGGATTTTGCTTTTCAAATAGAAAAGCAAACGTGAAGGCCAGCTTTTGAGCGAGTTGATTAGCCGAGTTTTGTCGTTATTACTAACAGATTTTCAAATTCAATCCCTTGACTTTTCTATTCTTCTCTGATAATATATGTACGTTGAATTTTCAGACTCTGCATTTTTGTTATTTTTAGCGACATTCCAAAGGATTGATATCATGAAAAAGATTTCTCAAGATCGATTGGCTCAGGCAGTACAGAACTTTCGCCGTAAGCAGCATCTGTCTCAGGCAGAGCTGTCGAAGCAGACCGGTATTAATCGCTCGATGATCAGCAACATTGAGAACGGCGTCTATATGCCTTCCATTGATCAGTTGGAGGAGCTGTCCCGGGTACTGGGTTTTGAGATCACGGATCTACTGTGGGAGGAGAACGCCGCTGAGATGCTTGCCGCTCCTGAGAGGAAGTATCGGATCGCTGTGGCAGGTGTCGGCTACGTGGGTCTCTCCCTCGCCGTCCTGCTCTCGCAGCATCACAATGTGGTCGCGGTGACGACCACGCCTGCCAAAGCTGAGAAGCTAAATCAGTTCATCAGTCCGATTCAGGACGAATACATCGAGAAGTTTTTTTCCGAGGCAAAAGACGGCAAAAGGCAGCTCCGCTTATCGGTGATCACCGATGCCGAGAGTGCCTACCGGGATGCCGACTTTGTCATAGTCGCAACCCCCACCAACTATGACCCAAAGACCAATTACTTTGACTGCTCGGCTGTGGACTCCGTGATTCAGACTGTCTCTGCGCTCTCATCAAGTAGCTCGAAGAAACCCGCGATTGTGATCAAGTCCACTGTACCGGTAGGATACACAGCGCAAGTCGCCGCCCGGTACCCGGAGGACAAGATCCTGTTCAGCCCGGAGTTTTTGCGGGAGTCCAAAGCACTCTATGACAACCTCTACCCCTCTCGGATCATTGTCGGCTGTGATGAAACAACCGCTGCAGATGCCCGCGTTTTCGCTTCCCTCCTGCAGCAGGGGGCGGTCAAAAAGTCGATCGACACACTGTTCATGGGGACGACAGACGCGGAGGCCACCAAGCTCTTCGCCAATACCTACCTGGCACTTCGCGTTTCCTTCTTTAACGAGCTGGACACCTACGCCGAGATAAAGGGGCTAAGCACCGCCTCCATCATCCAGGGCGTCTGCCTGGATCCCCGCATCGGCTCTTTCTATAACAATCCGTCCTTCGGCTACGGCGGCTATTGTCTGCCCAAGGACACCAAGCAGCTGCTGGCCAACTATCGGGATGTGCCGGAGAACCTGATTCAGGCCATCGTGGAAAGCAACCGCACAAGGAAGGACTTCATCGCCGACCGGGTGCTGGAGATTGCCGGGTCCTATGGCAACAGCGAGAGTTATTCTGCTGATCGTGAATCCCAGCACAAGGACGTCGTAGTCGGAGTCTATCGGCTCACGATGAAAAGCAACAGCGACAATTTCCGCCAGTCCTCCATCCAGGGTGTCATGAAGCGGATCAAAGCCAAAGGCGCCACCGTAGTGATCTATGAACCGACGCTGGAGAACGGCAGCACCTTCTTCGGCAGCAGGGTCGTGAACGATATTGAAAGATTTAAATCCATGTGCGGCTGCATCATCGCAAATCGCTATGACCCGGTATTGAACGATGTGGAAGAGAAGGTCTATACCCGCGACCTCTTCCGCCGAGACTGAATGACAATTTTCCTTGATACAGAACCATCCCGATGCTTCACCGGCGTCGGGATGGTTTTCGTATGGGATTGGTCATTTCTGCAGCTCTTTCAGTGTCCGCCATGCCTGGTCTTTGGGAGAGAGCTTGAGCGGAGTCCCGTCAGGGAAACAATAGCCTTCGGCTGATGCGCTGCCCTGATAGACGCCGAGTATTTCCGGCCAGGAAATCCCGATCTCGGGATCATTCCAGGCAAAGCCGCCTTCGTCATTCGGATGGTAAAAGTCATCGCACTTATAGCAGAACTCGGCGATATCCGAAAGGACCAGGAAGCCGTGTGCAAATCCGCGCGGAATCAGAAACTGGAGTCTGTTCTCAGCTGACAGAATCTCGCCGTGATGCTTGCCGTAGGTCGGAGAGCCCTCACGGAGATCCACCGCCACATCATAAACCGCGCCTCGTATGACGCGGACGAGTTTTGCCTGGGGATACAGCTTCTGAAAGTGCATCCCTCGGAGGACGCCCTTGCTGCTGGCGCTTTGATTATCCTGGACGAAGCGGAAGCAAAGCCCCGCTTCCTCCATATCCTGCTGGTTGTAAGTCTCCATAAAGTAGCCCCGGCTGTCGCCATGGATGGCCGGTATAATCACACACAGTCCCGGGATGCCGTTTACATCATATTTTACTGATATCTGACCCATTGTATGGATCCCCTTTCGTCAAGACCACAGCTCTCTGACATCATAAATACATAAATATTCTGTCTGCGTGATAATCGGGCAGGCCATCACCTGCTCCCAAAATACATCATTATAATCCATTGCATTTGGTGAGCTCACGCCAGGATTGCGATTAAACGGAGATTCTTCCCACCCAGCAACATGTTCTTCAAGGATACAGATATAATCCGCTCTGTTTTCTGGATGAATGCTGTAATACTGTTTAATAATGTCGGTATAAACTCTCCACGAAGAGAAAGATGCATTTTCATATTTCTCCAATTGCACATACGCCCATGGAAGGTTTTTAGAAACCAGGATTTTCCCTGTCGATTCATTTTCCGCAAACTGCTTTAATGAGCTGTAAATCATTTTATATTGTTCGGCGTGTTCCGGTGTAGTATAGAGTCCCTTTGCCGGCCCGTCATTTAAGCGCGTATTCAACTGAGTCAACGGAGCATCACGATATACGCCTATTACTCTCTGGCAGAATGCAGGAGTTAAAACAATTGTGATCAACACTATCAAAACGGCTCGATTTCTGCACGTCTTTTCTGCGCTTTTCTCTCTACTTGTTTCTTTGAGCATGT
Source organism: Oscillospiraceae bacterium (assembly GCA_017458065.1). GTDB lineage: Bacteria > Bacillota > Clostridia > Oscillospirales > Oscillospiraceae > Limivicinus. Next base: position 571 of record JAFTGD010000073.1, on the reverse strand, counting down.
TGCTGCAAAGCCAAAGTCCTCCTGCAGCAGACATACAAAACCCAACCATTCCCGCATCGGCCCCCGTATTGGACGTAAGAATATAGCTCATAGCATACAGTATGCCGAGAACATAGAGGCATGCTGCAGTTTTCTGCTGTCTTTTTCTGATAGCCATTATCCAAATCGGGAATGTAGCCACGGTCAAAGGTACATAAACTGCGCCGCAGATCCAGTTGCGTGTTTGATACGCGCTAATTGCAAGCAACCCACTCTGGATCCAAAGATAGATATGAAGCCCCCTCGCCTTCCTCTTTAATGTACTCTCCGGGGAAAAAAGAGCATAAACACTGTACATAACAGCGGGGATTACCGTGAGCTTGGCCAACCGGATCAATTCTCTTGCTGCGGTTTTTATGACAGCAAGAAAACTTGTTTTTTCCGGATTATACGGCTCTTCTGCACTGATGGTGGGTAACATAGCCCCGAACATTGTGCAGAGAATATAGGTTATATTGGGGTTCTCGCTCTTGGGAGCCCCCTTCCCAAGAAGGTGGCCCCCGGCGCTTGGCCATCCCCGCTGCCAAGCGGT
>JAFTGD010000072.1 GCA_017458065.1 Oscillospiraceae bacterium | reverse complement strand
TGGATGGCCTCCTATGGTATTTATTCTGATTTTGGCTTTCGACACCTTGATCAGTATACCATAGGAGGCCTTTTACGTCAGCCTCTACGCTACTGTTTATTCCGTTCTCCCCAGCATAGCTGGGGGTTTAAGCATTTCAATCATCGGAGCTCAGCACAAACCCGTTTTTTTGTGTTTGTGCTGTTTTTTATTGTTTTTTGCACGCTTCCTTTCACCTGGCAGAATTGTCGCCTTTGTAAAGAAACGGTCCTGCAACTTTTTTGTTAAAGACCGCGATCAGCGGCCCCATGAAAAACGCCGTGATAACTGTGCCGATATTGACCTCTCCAAAGATATTGATCCCGCCTATCTTACAGAGCAGAGTTCCGGCAACTACACAGATCAGATCGCAGCTGATCCGGCAGTATTGAAATCGGATACGGCTCTGTTTTTCTGACCAGATCAGGGATACCGCATCATAAGTCGACACTCCGAGATCCGCAGTAAAATAGAACGCGGATGCCAGGCACATGATAACAATAGCAGCCAGAAGAAGGACAATCCTGCCAAACAGGCCGATATCCGGAAGCACTGTGCGGCAGACGCTCTGTGAGAATTCTGCAATGTAGCCAAGGAGAAAGAGATTGATCAGCGTTGCAAGCCCGATCTTGCGCCGGTCAAAGATCAGCGCAAAGGTCAGAAGCAGCAGATTGACAACCACATACAGCGTTCCAAACCTGATCGGAATCACCGCATCCAGGCCGCTCATCAGCGCTTGAAACGGGTCAACGCCCAGGGACGCATGCTTGAACATCCCGACACTGATTCCGCATATGATAACGCCTAAAGCGCTCATGAGGATGCGTCTGGCTTTCATGTCATCATCTCCCTATTGAAGAATCCCTTTAAATGATATATGCCCGTGAAGGTTTCTCCCCATTTATCTGTCACACGGACATGCTTTCCATCGTATTCTGACAGCTCCATCATCGGCTCCTGTGCGAATTGATTTATGCAATACTCAGCAGTTTATCACGGGCATGTTGAGAGTTCAATGATGAGAATTATTTTTTTCTTTTTGTGTCTGGCAGTTTTGAGGGAGTATTTGAAAAAGAGAAATACCGGCAATATCAAAATCGCCGGGAAAATATTATGTTAACTTATGAATAACAATCGGGAAACCGGACCTGTTCTATTAGTGTGAGGTCGGAGCCGGCTATCCATTAGAAAAAAAGCGGAGTCTCCCCCGCTTTCTTTTACTCTGCCCAATATACTCGATTTGCCTTCCGGGTCGCAGGCTTTGGCACCTCACCGTCGATATAGCCGACCGCGCAATGGCCGATGCCTTCCCACTCGCCTTCTACGCCGAGATCTTTCAGGAAGTTCTGCCACTCTTCTTCCTCGAACTCCTGCTTTGCCCTGTGAATCCAGATACTTCCAAGCCCCAAGGAATGTGCTGCCAACATCATATTCCCCATAGCAAGACTCCCGTCATACACACGATTGGGCCAGTCCTTTCGGGCGAGAACAACAAGGATGGCGGGTGCGCCGTAAAAGGGATCGACGCCTTCCATTCCCCAGATTCTGGCATTGTCTTTGGAGAGCCTGCTTCTGACTGCAGGATCTGTGATTGCCACTATGATTGCATCCTGCTCTCCTCTTGCGCTCGCAGCATAGAGCCCTGCTTCAATAATCTGCTCCAGATCTTCTTTCTTCGGCATTTCCGGTGTAAATTTCCGGATGCTTCTGCGTTCCAGCATTGCCTTGACTACTTCATTCATGTTTTGTCCTTTCCGGCGTGTGATACGCCTTTGTATTTTATCCTCGAATCGTCGAAGGATTGTGTACTCTACGGGAAAAACAGCGCTGCAGCACAGTAAACCAGCACAAGCGCAAGAATCAGATTAATCGCCTTTTCATGTTTCTGAAATACTCTCCAGAACACCGATCCGAATGCCGCCCACGCGAAAGAGCCGGAACTGCCGATCACGGTCAGAAGAAGAACAAAGAGAACCATGGCCGCAGCAGACTGATACACCGGCATGATATACAACGACATGTTGGTAACACCGTATATCATGATCTTGATATTTGTAAACTGCAGCAGCATTCCGGTAAGAAAACTCTGTGCCTCATCCCCGTTTCCATTGCTTTGCGCCGAACTGCGCCAGACTTTCCACGCAAGATAGAGAAGATATGCCGCACCGAGTATTTTCATATAAAACATCGCGCTCGGGATCAGGGAGAAGAGCGTCGTGGTAAAGACCGCACAGACCGTCATGACAATCAGAAATCCGGCGGTAATGCCGAAACAGAACGAAAGTGTTTTGCGAAAGCCCAGCTTTGCGGCATTCCCCATCGCCAGAAGATTGTTCGCTCCGGGCGTATAGGCGCATACAAAGCAATAGATCAAAAAGTCTCCCCACCGAAACATATCCTGCTCCTTCCCAGGCCGCCGAACAGACGCTTTCGGCTTCCGGGTTTTCTTGTGTTCTGTGTTCTGTCAGTTTACCACAGACGCCCGGGGAGTACAATTAAGCACAGCGGAAAAACAGATAAAACAAGACGGAAACGATCATGTTGTCTTCTTGATATCCCTCATTTGGGGAACATCCATCACCTTGAGATCCTGTTGCTTTGTTTAAGCGTGTTGCTCTCGATGTACACAAGTTCGGGAGGGTTGTTCAGCCTTGGGATCAGGGTATTGTTGCTGAGGCCGCGGCTGATGACATGATTGCCACGGATACCGCCGGTGAGCTTCGGGAAAAGGCCTTGGCCCGGAGCATAGAGCCCCTGCCACTGACGCCGGATCGGAGAGTAATAACGCCATTGGCCGCCGTGAGCATGTCCGGAGACGATCAAATCAATCGCGCGGTTTGAAAGACAGCGCGGCACATATTCCGGATGATGGCAGAGCAGGATCCGGAAACCGGGCTGCTGCTCGAAGGTATCCAGCCACTGGGTCTCGGGTTCCGGCCTGTGGGCCCAGACGGTTCTGTCCGGCTCGGGATAGAGGAAGGAGACCTGCTGGCTCTGCCTCCAATGCCGGTATGCGGTAAACTTTGATGACGAGAGCCCGCCGATACAGAGCGCCTGGCCATTGATGTCCACAGAGACAAAGCGATTATCCAAAAGCGTGACACCGAGAGATGAGATCAGCTCCAGATCGAGGTCGTTCAGCATCCAGTCGTGATTCCCGATGGACACATATGTCGGCGCAACGGAAGCGCAGTCGCGCAGGAGCGCCGCGGCGTTCCCGCTCTCCTGCATTTTCAGTCTGCCCGGAACCCTGGGCGGCGCGGCATAGAGAAAGTCACCGGCGATCAGGATCAGCTCCGGCTGCCGCTTTTCCAGGCTCTCGAGAACAGGAGCGGCAGGCCAGTCATGCGTATCGGTCACAAGAGCAACAGACACAGGGCAGGAAGAAACTGTGTAAAACGTCTCGACCATTGCAAATGCTCCTTTCCCGTAACGTGATATCCGAGTTTACCATATATCTAAGCGGGATGCAAGAGAGCGGGAAAGACTTGCGCCGCTCCGCTTCCTGTGGTAGTATATTCTCACAAATCACCCCATGGAAGGAGACATGATCATGGAACAGACCTGGGGGCGGAGCACACCGTCAGATCTGATGGATCGCTGGCCCAAAACCTCATCCGGCGAACCGGAAAAAGCAGTGTTCCTCTGCAACTGCAAGGCGCTGGACTTGGGCGACGAGCTCAAAATCAACATGCTGGAAGCGTATGGCATCCCCTGCCTCAGGGATTATCCCGGAGACGGCAGCTTTGGCAAGGTGGTCCTTGGGATGAGCGGCCAGGGGACGGATATTTATGTTCCCGAGAGCATGCTGGAGGAGGCCCGGAACATCTGCGCGGCGGAAGAGATAGCCGACTGACACGAACATATAAATTCTATACACCGAGAGAAAACGCCCTGGGGAAATCCCCAGGGCGTCGTTTGCAATGTGATAGATATCAGGCTATCAATGTTCAGGCCTGCTCTGCATACCAGAAGAAGAAGTAACCCATTCCGGTATAGCCGACGTTGGTCAGGCCGTTCATGCAGTACATGTTGGTGTAGTAGTAGATCGGGCAGACAGGGAATCCGCCTTCGCCGAAGAGGGTCTCCTCAGCTTCATAGAGGACGGCGTCACGATCCGGTCCGGCCAGAGAGGCCTTTGCAGTGGCAATACCCTCATCAAAAGCTTCATCAGAATACAGACCGTAGTTGTAGGAGTTGCCGGTAACCATAAGCTCGAGATAGGTGACAGGGTCATTATAGTCTGCGATCCAGCCGAGACGTGCAACGCCAAAGTTGTGCTCGCCGAGGCCATTGGTGTAAGTCGCCCACTCCTGGTTCTCCAGAGTGATGTTCATTCCGAGAACAGTCTGCCAGTCAGAGCCGCAGGCTTCGGCAATCGCCTTATGGGTATCAGAGGTATTGAAGTTGTAGACAACCGTAGTGTTGGGATCCCAGGCGCCCTCTGCAACAGCCTCATCATAGAGCTGCTGGGCCAGTTCGCACTTGCCGGAATAGGTGCTCAGATCCGCATCAGGATACATGTTCTGAAGGGTGTTGTAAATCGCGCCGAGCTCAGACACACCAAACGCAAAGTCGGTGCCGGTGGAATCAAGGATGCCGGAAGCGACAAAACCGGTAGCCGGGACCTGACCTCCCTGGGTCACGTTCTCAACGATGTTGTCACGGTCAACGGAGAGAACCATGGCAGCACGCACGCGCCAGTCGGTGATCTTGGAGCAGTTGAGATACAGATAATAGGTTCCGACATAGGGGTTGATGAAGCAGTCGCCAGAGGCCTGCAGGGACTCAATCATGTCAGTCGGGAAGTTCTCGATGAAGGCATACTCGCCGGACTGATAGGCGGAAAGAATTGCGGTCTCGCTGTCGCTGAGCCACCAGACAATGGCGTCAGGCCCGAGGTTCTCAACATCGTAATAATACTCGTTGGGCTCCATACGGATGTAGCTGTCGTGGACCCATTCAACAACTTTGTAGGGCCCGTTGACAACGATGTTCGCAGGGTCGGTCCAGTTGTCGTTGCCCTCGACGACGTCCTCACGCAGGGGGACGAGGGAGGCAAACGCGCACATCTCAAGGAAGTAGGCGCAGGGCGCTTCAAGTGTGATCTCAACGGTCTTGTCATCAAGGGCCTTAATACCCAGCTCAGACTTGTCCATCTCACCAGCCTGGATGGCGGCGGCGTTCAGAACGATGTTGTCCAGGAAGTAGCCGTAGTCAGAAGCGGTGGCCGGATCGACCAGACGCTGCCAGCTGTAGACGAAGTCCTGGGCCTTGACGGGCTCGCCGTCAGACCAGAAGATGTCGTCACGCAGAGTAAAGGTGTAGACGCAGAGGTCATCGGAAACCTCGTAGGATGCGGCCTGGCCAAGCACAACCTCAGTGTTGTGCATGTTGGGGTCGTCAGCGGCGAGGTCGTCGATCATCTGGTACTTCATCAGGTTTTCAAACTGATGCTGGGTGTAGGCGGAACCGTCTACGGAGCTGATCAGGCCCGGATCGATGGTTTCGGGCTCGGACGCGATGCAGGCGTTCACGACAAAGGGCTCATCTGCAAAAGCAGTAGCCGCAGAGAACAGAGAAACGACCATGCAAAGAGCGATCAGCAGGGCAAGTGTTTTCTTCATTGTTTTCCTCCTGTTTTGAAAATATATATTTGTATTAAGTCCCATTCGGAACGTAATACCAAAGTAATCAGCCATCCAACAGATGACAGGCTGCAAAATGGCCCGGAGACTGCTCCTTCAGTTTGGGCTGCTCCTGGCGGCAGCGTTCGGTTGCATAGGGACAGCGTGTATGGAATCGGCATCCGGTGGGCGGATTCAGCGGACTCGGGATATCCCCTTCCAGCAGGATTCTCTGCCGAGCCCTGGTAACATCCGGATCCGGAATCGGAACAGCCGAGAGAAGGGACTGTGTGTAGGGATGAACCGGATGACTGCAAAGCTCATAGCTTTCCGCCAATTCAACCATCTGTCCAAGATACATGACTCCAATACGGTTGGAAATATGCCGGACAACACTGATATCATGTGCAATAAAAAGATAAGTCAGATGCTTCTCCACCTGCAAATCTTCCAGCATGTTCACAACCTGAGACTGAATGGAAACGTCCAAAGCGGAAATCGGTTCGTCACAGACAATGAACTCCGGTTCTACCGCCAAAGCCCTCGCAATTCCGACTCGCTGCTGCTGCCCCCCTGAAAACTCGTGAGGAAACCGGTTGGCATGCTCGGTATTTAAACCGACTTCGTCCAGCAGCGTATTGATTCTCTCGCGTCTTTCGGTCTTATTCGTACAAAGCTTGTGAATATCCAGTGCTTCTCCTACAATTTCACCGACCGTCATTCGCGGATCAAGTGATGCCGACGGATCCTGGAAAATAATCTGCATTTTCCGGCGATAAGGAAGCATATCCACTGATATCTTCTGTTCGCTGTCATAGATGGGCGTCCCGTCATAAACGATTCTGCCGCTTGTAGGCTCATACAGTCGAATGATCGTCCTGCCCAGCGTTGTTTTTCCGCAGCCGGACTCCCCAACCAGACCAAGCGTCTCTCCCCGAAAGATAGAGAAAGATACCGATTCAACCGCCTGTACATATTTCTTCTGAAAAAGCTTTTCGCCCTTTACCGGGAAATACTTTCTCAGATTCTCGATCTCAAGAAGGACTTTCTGTTCATTCATGGGCGGCATCCCCCTTGCTTTCTTTGTAGTGAAGCCAGCACGCGGAGATGTGCCCCTCTCCGACTTCACAGAAAGGCGGTTTTTCTCTCAGGCAGATTTTCATGCAGTCTTTGCAGCGCGGCCCGAAGTTGCATCCCTTTGGAGGGTTCAGCAGGTCGATCGGCGTTCCCTCGATTGGGACCAGACGTTCCTTGCTGTCTTCATCCAGACGAGGTGTAGATGCGAGCAGCCCTTTCGTATACGGATGCTGCGGATGATAAAAGATGTCGTTCACAGGCCCCTGTTCAACAATATGTCCCGCATACATGACGGAAACCCGGTCACAGATCTCAGCGACCACGCCAAGATTGTGTGTAATAAAGATAATAGATGTATTTTCTTTTTTCTGCAGATCCTTCATCAGTTCAAGAATCTGTGCCTGAATGGTCACATCAAGAGCTGTTGTGGGCTCATCTGCAATCAGTAATTTCGGCTCACAAATCAGTGCCATGGCGATCATAGCACGCTGCCGCATACCGCCGGAAAACTCATGCGGATACTGATCAATGCGTTTTTCTGCGTTGTTGATGCCGACCAGTTCAAGCATCTCGATGGCTCTCGCACGGGCCTGCTCTTTTGTATACCCCTTATCGTGGCACATAAGTGCTTCAATCAACTGATTGCCGATGGTATATACAGGATTCAGGCAGGTCATAGGATTCTGGAAAATCATACTGACCTTGTTTCCCCGGAACTGGCGCATTTTCTCCGCATCATATTCAAGAACATTCTCGCCCTCAAATGTGATGCTGCCGCCGATTACCTTACCCGGGCTCTGGAGAAGCCCAATAATAGAATACGCCTCTACACTTTTTCCGGAACCGGATTCTCCGACAATGCCCATGACTTCATTGTATCCAAGAGAGTAGGAAATCCCGTTGACCGCTTTGACTTCTCCTGCGGGAGTGTAGAAAGAAACTTTCAGGTCCTTGACCTCAAGAAGCGTTTTGTTCTCTTCCATAACGCACCCTCACTTTTTCAGCCGCGGGTCAAGCGCATCACGCAGGCCATCCCCGACCAGATTCAACGTAAGAACAATGATCGTCAGAATAACACCAGGAAACACCAAACGATAAGGATACAGGGAGATTGTTTCAAGTGCATCCGAGCACAGAGATCCAAGGCTGGCCATCGGGGCTGAAACACCAAGTCCAAGGAAAGAAAGGAACGATTCGAGGAAAATCGCACTCGGGATCTGCAGACATGTTGTGATAACAAGTTGACCGACACAGTTGGGAAGCAGGTGTCTGCGAATGATCCGTCCGTTTGAAGCCCCCAGCGCAGTTGCAGCTGTCACATACTCCTGCTTCTTCAGCTGCAGGACCTGACCTCTGACAATACGGGCCATGGTAACCCAATAGAGCAATGCAAATGTGATAAAGATGCTGACAATTCCGGATCCAAGATCGCCCATCGCGTTTGCGAATGCAGATGTACCGGAATCAAACCATGCCTGCAGTGGGTCTTTCAGCACGACCTGAAGCAGCAAAACGATCAGGACCTCAGGAATCGAATAAATCAACTCCACAATGCGCATCATCACGAAGTCGACCGCTCCGCCTGCCAATCCCGAAATTGCACCGTAAATTGACCCTATTACCAGGACGATCAAAGCCGCGATAATGCCGATCAAGATGGACACACGCGCACCGTACATCGTCCTCGCCATGAGATCCCGTCCTGCAGAATCCGTCCCGAAAACGTGCGGGAACACGGAATGGACCAGCTTTACCTCGTTTGCTCCTTCCGCGGGTGTATCCGTAAATTCAATCGGAGTATATTTATTATAGGCGCCGTCTTTGATGTCTGCTTCTTTCACAAGAATCAGAGGTTCCGGATCGCCTGCGCGCAGAATAATGACGCTTTTCTCCACACCTTTGTCAAAGTGGAAAGCATATGTCGTCCCTTTATTTACGATATAAAAATCGCCTTTTTTGAGTGCAGTCAGGCTGCCCGGCTGCAGAGCCGTCGCATAGAAGCCGTCGCAGTCATCCGCAATGGAAAGGATCGTCTGCTCCCCTTTGGAATATTCCATAGGGCCAAGCTTCTGGGCGGAACGATACTGATCCCCATAGCTGTACGGAATCAGCCGCGGTCCCAGAAAGGCAAAAAACAGACAAACAATAAAGATACCGAGAGCTACCATGGAGACCGTATTCGCGCGGAATCTTCTCCAGGCGTCCTTCCAGTAGGATACGCTTTTATGTTTTTCCACCATCGACGCTTTTTCAGCGTCCCCGGCAGAAGCAAAGTCGTCTTCTGTCAATCCCATCTTTTCGATGATTTCCGGATCAACCTGAAATGGACTGATTTTTGCAAACTTACCATCCATCGGTCAATCCTCCTTCGAAGTGAGAGTGATGCGCGGATCTACAATTTTATATGCGACATCAACCACAAGGTTCATCAGAATAACGAGAGCGGAAAGGACAACCGTTGTCGCCATAATCACAGGATAATCGCGGTTCAGAACGCTCTGGACAAAGTATTTGCCGAGGCCAGGAATTGAAAACGTCGATTCCACGACGAAACTGCCGGTGATGATACCTGCCATGACCGGACCCAGATATGTAATAACCGGAATCAGAGAATTGCGGAGCGCGTGCTTCAGGATCAGAGACCGCGTTTTGACACCTTTTGCACGGGCAGTGCGGATATAATCCTGATTGATCGCATCCAGCATGCTGGTCCTTGTAAGCTTTGCGACATAGCACAGATAGTAAAAGGAAAGGCTGATAACCGGCATAACATAGCCTTTCCAGTTTGTCAGGCTTCCGCTCAGAGTCGGAAGCCACTGCAGCTTCACCGCAAAGGTAACCAGAAGCATCGTCGCAAGAACAAAGGTTGGAACTGCAACACCGACGGTGGTGATCACTCTCAGGAATCCATCAATCCACTTTCCGCGGTTGTATGCTGCAATACACCCGAGCGGAATCCCGAGTATCACGGCCAGAATCAGCGCATAGACGCCAAGCTTAAGAGACAGGGTGAACTTGCCTTGATGGAAGATGATAGTAGAAACGCTGGTTCCTTCCTGCATTTTCAGAGAGGTTCCCAAATCTCCTCGCAGATAATTCTTGATATAACCCGAGTTTGCCACTTTGCAAGAATAGCAAAAGCAGAAATCTGAACTAAACCGAGAATAAAACACAGTATTTTTCAAAGAAGCAGGAGAAAGCAAAAACTTTCTCTTGCTTTTTTTGCACTTTTACGGTATAATTA
>JAFTGD010000071.1 GCA_017458065.1 Oscillospiraceae bacterium | reverse complement strand
CCGCCGCTTGGCAGCGGGGATGGCCAAGCGCCGGGGCCACCTTCTCGGGAAGGGGGCTCCCAAGAGCGAGAACCCCAATATAACCTATATTCTCTGCACAATGTTCGGGGCTATGTTACCCACCATCAGTGCAGAAGAGCCTTTTCTTCGTGATTATTCCCAGGTTTTCAATATCTTCTGTGACATTGCCGGTTTCAAGAGAATGATTCGCATTGGGAATGATGCGGCAAGGAATGTCTCTTTCCCTGCAGAGCCGGGGGATGACGCCGTCTCCTACCCATGGATCGGCATCGCCGGTGAAAGCAATCGCGTTTCCGAGGGGGAAGGCAAAAGTATCCTCAAGCGGAGTATAGAGAACAAAATGAGTTCGCTCCGGAACAGGACTGCAGGATGCGATCTCGGCAGCAACAATGGTCCCGATGCTTTTCCCCACAAACAGAATGGCATCATATTCGGCGAAATCAATGCCGGAAAGCATCTCTCCGGCCTGGGACAGAGCAAGCCTGCAGCTCTCTTCCAGCTTGCCGCGGTCACCCTTGACTTTTTGCGGGAACCCGGAATAGGGGAGAGTCAAAACCTCAAACCCGGCGTCGGCGGCAAGCCGGCGGCTGAAATGCAGGAGCGGCTTATCCGCCGTATATCCGATACCGGGAAAGAATACGGCAAGTTTCTTCATCTATCTCAGCGATCCTTTCCGATCAGCTTCATGATCCAGGTGCGGCCAACCTTCATAGCCTCTTTTGGACAGAATTCCTGACAGCAAAAGCAGTGGATACAGATACGGCGGGTGATCTGCGGCTTGGTGGCCTTTATAACATAACGCCATTGTACAATGAAAAAGGCGCACAGGCAACAAAATGAAGCGTGTTCAGGTTGTGGACAGAACGAAAAAGTGGTATGATAACTATCTGAAATGAGTTTTGGCGGGTGCTGAATGAAGAATGCAGAATGCAGGGAGGAAATCGAAATGAGCAATCATATTCTTGAAAATGAAAAGCTTCGCGTAACCATATCCGACAGGGGAGCGGAACTGGTCAGCGCGGTTGACAAGAGCATAGACATCGAACGTCTGTGGCAGGCGGATCCTACGGTTTGGAACCGGCATGCGCCCATACTCTTTCCGTTCGTCGGGAAGGTGGTAAACGGGAAGTACCGCGTGAACGGACAGGAATATGACATGAAGACCCAGCATGGTTTTGCCCGGGATATGGACTTCGTCTGCCTGGATGAGACGGAAAACCATATCATCCACCAACTGACCGCAACGGAGGAAACGCTGAGAATTTACCCCTTCGATTTTTCCCTTACTGTCTGCCATGAACTGGATCCGCAGGAGCCGTCGAGACTGAACATCCGCTGGACCGTTGAGAATCGCGGAGAAGAAAGAATGCTGTATGCAATTGGCGGGCATCCGGCGTTTCTGCCGCCTGACGGAATCACAAAAGAGCAGGGCCGGGTCGTATTCCCGGGAAAAGAAGAACTGAGCTGCTTTTCCGCGAACGCGGAAGGCTACGCCTTGCCGGGAAACAGACATACCTTGCACCTGGACAAAGGCTATGCGTCATGGCAGAATGATATCCCTGAGACCTGGATCTTTGAGAATGAAGGAGTCGGCTGTGTGGGACTAAGCGGGGCCGATCGGAAGCCCTTTGTTCTCGTACATTGTGAGGAATTCCCGATTCTTGCGGTCTGGGCAAATCCGAAGGGACCGTTTATCTGCCTGGAGCCATGGTTCGGACGGACCGATGATGCGGGCTTTGACGGAACGCTGGAGAATAAGCCGGGGATGCAGGTTCTGGATGGACATGAGAAGAAGGAAATCGCCTGGGCAATCGATTTTTGCATCTGAATTACAGATGAAAAGGAAGGAAAACGATGCGGTTCCCGAAACCGTTCTTGAAGCAGTCAGAAAAACGGAGTGAAGCGGCTATGACGCACTACAGAAGCCTGAACAGCTGGCTGAAAGAAACATATGGCAGGAAAGTCTATAAGCTCGCCTTGGACGGCGGCTTTACCTGCCCGACCAGAGACGGAAGCAAGGGAACGAACGGCTGCATCTTCTGCGCAGGCGGCAGCGGAGATTTCTCCATTCCGGTAAACGACAATGTGGCGGAAGCCGTTGAAATGGCAAAATCTGTCGTGGATGGCAAGGGTGCCGAGAAGTATATCGCGTATTTCCAGAGTTATACCGGAACCTATGCACCGTTGGAACGGCTCAGAGCGCTTTATTCGCAAACCATTGAACATCCGGATATCGTAGCGCTTTCCATCGGAACAAGGCCGGACTGCCTCGAAGACGATGTTTTGGATCTGCTGGCTGAACTCAACAAAGCAAAGCCGATATGGGTTGAACTCGGCCTGCAGACCATTCATCCGGAAAGCGCAGAATATATCCGGAGAGGTTACTCTTTAGATGTGTTTGACGATGCGGTTTCGAGACTTCTGGAAAGAAAGCTCACCGTTATTGTGCACATGATCATCGGACTTCCGGGTGAGACTCCGGAGATGATGCGGCAGACGGCGGAGTATATCGGGAACATCGGCGCCCAGGGCATCAAGTTTCAGCTGCTTCATGTGCTGGAAGGAACGGACCTGGCAAAGGATTATAGAGAAGGCAAATTCCGGACGCTGTCCCTGGATGAATACATCCGGATTCTGGAATCGTGTATTGAGAGCATCCCACCCGAGATGGTCGTTCACCGGCTGACGGGAGACGGTGCAAAACGCAGCCTGATTGCTCCGCTTTGGAGTGGGGATAAGAAGCGAGTTCTGAATGAGATCAACGCGGCGTTTGACAGAGATCAGATTGTTCAGGGCAGCCGCCATGCTCGGTAAAGCAACGCTCGACTGCTGAAGCTGCCGGACAGTTTCAACCCGGGGAAGAAGATCGCGTAAGAAGATAATTGGAATAGTCTGCTCTAATAGAAGGCCCGATCATGATGATCGGGTTTTTCTATATGACGATAATGAGACGAGCTGATCGTTTTGTCACTTTTTCTCTGGCGGTTCGATAAAAGAAAATGAAAATAGTGGCCTGCTGATCCTTGCAATGGGCGAGTTAGAGTAGTATAATTATTGAAACGGGTTAAAGAACTCAAACTGCTTGAGAGCCCGTCGATTTACGACGGGAAGGTAACTTGAGACTTCAGAAAAGGAGCTTGAACGATGGGACTGTTTAAGAATTTTGTGAGTCAGACCAGAAAACCGGAGGGCTTTCTGGGGAAAATGATGCTGAGCGGGATGAATTCAGGCCACGCAAAACTGGCCGACTGGGGATTCACACATCTCCCGCCCATGGCGCCTGTGAAAGCGGCAGACCTTGGATGCGGAGGTGGCCGTAATGCAGGAGAACTGCTCAAAAAGTATCCGGGCGTGCATGTGACTGCGATTGATTACTCCGAACTCTCTGTAGAGAAGGCCAGAAACTACAACAGGGACATGATTGCCGCCGGACGCTGCGAGATCAAGCAGGGCGACGTGTCGAACCTGACGCTGCCGTCTGATTCTCTGGATCTGGCGACTGCGTTTGAAACGATTTATTTCTGGCCGGGGCTGGACAAGTGCTTTGCCCAGGTCGCAAAGGTGCTGAAGCCCGGCGGATGGTTTATGATCTGCAATGAATCGGATGGTACGGACGCGACCAGTCTCAAATATGAGAAGATCATCGACGGAATGAAGAACCATACTGTGGAAGAGATTGAAGCGGCGTTGAGATCAGCGGGCTTCTCCGTAATAAAGAGTGATCATCATCCATCCAAGCCTTGGATTACCGTTCTGGCCAGAAAAGACATTTAGGCACTGAGAAGATGAGAACGATATGTCCAACGGTGAGATGATAGTGGGACTTTTCATTCCGTTTGCAGGAACAGTGGCCGGCAGCGCCTGTGTGTTCTTCATGCGGGAACAGCTTGGAGAGCTGGTGCAGCGGGCACTGGTCGGGTTTGCAAGCGGTGTCATGGTGGCAGCCTCCATCTGGAGTCTTCTCGTGCCGGCAATGGAGCAGTCCGATACAATGGGGAAGCTGTCCTTCCTGCCGGCAGTGATCGGTTTTTGGCTCGGGATTGCTTTTTTGCTTCTGCTGGACAATGTGATACCGCATCTCCATATCAACGCGGAAAAGGCTGAGGGGCCCAGAAGTAAACTTGCCAAAACAACAATGATGGTGCTGGCGGTAACCTTGCACAACATACCGGAAGGAATGGCGGTGGGTGTGGTGTTCGCAGGATACCTGTCAGGCAGCGCGCAGATTACATCGGGCGCCGCGCTCGCACTGTCCATTGGTATTGCGATTCAAAATTTCCCGGAAGGGGCCATCATCTCCATGCCGCTCCACGGAGAAGGAAAAAGCAGATTCCGTTCTTTCATGGACGGAGCACTGTCTGGGGCGGTCGAGCCGATTGGCGCGGTCATTACCATTCTCGCTACAGGATTGATTGTGCCGGCGATGCCGTATCTTCTCTCTTTTGCCGCAGGGGCAATGATGTACGTTGTGGTGGAAGAACTGATCCCCGGCATGTCTGCAGGAGAACACTCAAACATCGGCGTGGTGATGTTTTCAGTCGGGTTCACACTGATGATGGCGCTGGATGTGGCTTTGGGATAGGAGAAAAAACATGAACATTATTGTTTCACTGATGGCTTCCGGCGTGAGAAAGCGCTTTTCAAAGGGAGAGTATAAAGACATAAAACAGGAAGCGAATGCCCTGTTCGTACGCCTGACAGATGAGAACAGGGGTATTCCCGCGGCGCTCAAACAGCATACCTCAACAAATATTTTCCCGGCAATCGCAGTTTACAAAACACTTGTCAGGCATGGCATGAGCTCCGAGGAGGCAACGGATGTGATCAGGCGGTTCTTTTATAAGATCTGCGCAGTTATGTTTACGCCGGTATCCTGGTATCAGCATATTGGTGGAAACTATCACAGATATCCGGCCGGAATGGTGAAGAACTCCCTCAGAGATTTCAGCCCGGATGCAGGCTTTGAATACAGGATGCCGGAAGAGACAAATCCCGCGGTGGCAAGGTTCGATATCGTTGAGTGCCCTTACCATGCAATGTGCGAGAAGTATGACTGCCTGGAACTGAATCCCGCCTTCTGCGACAGCGATGATGCAAAATATGGCCGTCTGCATCAAAACCTGAAATGGGCAAGAACCGGAACCATCGGCAAAGGATCACCGTGCTGCGACTTCAGAATTATTGACGTCAGCCGGTGCCCGGAGTACAAAGAATAGAGAATCGGCGTAAACAACATGCTGAACAAAGAGGAAGCGGTATAAGAAACGGAATCAGGAGGGGAGCGGTCAATATGCCGCTCTCTTTCTTTTGCTTTGCGGACACAAAGAAAACTCTTCTTTTCCATCTGGAATTATGCTATACTTCTGTTTTAGATTAAAGCTCTTTCCGTTGCACATATCACGGAGGTAAGATGATAATTGATGCCACAACTGAATATGTTGAACGGCGAAGGAGGAACAGACGATGAGTTTTTCATTAAGAGAGTACCATGCTCCGGATTTTGATACAGAACGTTTTCAGACAGCGCCGAACGCGGTAATGGAACCGGCTCCGGCTGACGGCGTTGCGCCTTCCGGTTTCCATGCGATGAGCATTTTCCCTGAGTACTTTAAAATAAACGGTCAATGGCTTCTTGCGGAGGAGAGCAGGATGGACTGCGTTCCGGTCTTTCAGGACGGGCGCATCGAGGTCACGGAATTCCGAAAACTCAAAAAAGGAGATTCCGTGATCCTGGGCAGAAGCGAGGATGGCTCCGAAGGCATTTTTGTACATACAAAGGGGTTCTTGGGAGAGAAAACAGATCACCGGGATGCTTTTGCATTTCGGCAGAGCCGCTCCAGAGAAACCGCTTTTTCAAGAGACTATGACGAGCTTTACGAGATCCTTCGGCATGATCGTGATCATGGGAAAATCATATGGGTGATGGGACCGGCTTTCGCGTTTGATCATGACGCAAGAGAAGCCTTTTCCAAACTGATTGCCAACGGCTATGTGGATGCGCTGCTTGCCGGAAACGCTCTCGCAACGCATGATCTTGAAGCCGCGTATCTGAATACAGCGCTCGGACAGAACATCTATTCCCAGGAACTGCAGACGAACGGCCATTACAATCATCTGGATACCATCAACCGGGTACGACAGTGCGGAAGCATCCCCGCGTTTTTGCAGCAGGAAAATATTGACAACGGGATCATTTGGGGCTGCGAAAAGCATCATGTTCCATATGTCCTGGCGGGCTCCATACGGGACGACGGCCCGCTGCCGCCGGTCATGGCCGATGTTTACGCGGCGCAGGATCGGATGCGGGATGAAGTGAGAACCGCAACAACCGTTCTCTGCCTTGCCACTACGCTGCATTCCATCGCAGTAGGGAATATGACTCCGTCATACCGGGTGATGCCGGACGGCACGGTGCGGGAGGTTTATTTTTACTGCGTGGATATTTCGGAGTTCACGGCAAACAAGCTGAGCGACAGAGGCAGCCTTTCGGCGAAGGGAATTGTGACCAACGTGCAGGATTTTATTGTTACGCTCAGCAAAGGGCTCGGACTGTGATCAGACTGTGAGGATGACAATGGAGTTCAAGACAGAACAGTATGCGAACACTTTGAGCAGGATGATCCGTCATGAGACGGTATCTTCCTATACGGAGCCATCGAGAGAAAAGTTTCAAGAATTCCGTGTTTTGCTGCGGACGCTCTTTCCGTCGGTGTTTTCCCATTGCGAAATGACAGAGTTCGACAATGGCTTCGTTTTGAAATGGAGCGGGAAGAACCCAGGCAGAAGTCCGGTCCTCTTTATGAATCACCACGATGTGGTGGAAGCAAACGGAGAATGGGAACACGATGCTTTTTCAGGGGCAATAACCGAAGACAGAATCTGGGGACGGGGAACGCTTGATGATAAAGGCGGTCTCTGGGCCATGCTCCAGGCCGCGGATGAGCTCGTTCAGGAAGGCTTTCGGCCTGAGCGGGACATCTGGTTCTCATCCACCTGCACGGAAGAGACGACTGGAGCGGGGGCGGATGAGATTTCCCGCTGGTTTGAAGAACAGAAAATCCGTTTTGAGATGTCCTTTGACGAGGGCGGCATGATCCTCTATGAACCGATCAGCGGGGCGAAGGGTACCTTTGCAATGATCGGAATCGGAGAAAAGGGCTGCGCGGATCTCAAATTCATCGCCAGGTCGAATGGCGGACACGCGTCCATGCCGGAAAAGAACAGCCCGCTGGTCCGGCTGGGAAAGTTTATGGCGGAGGCGGACCGTAACCGTATCTTCCCTAATGAGATGAGCCCCGCCGTGTGCGAGATGTTTCGCCGATTTGCCCCATACATGGGCGGCGCAGGAAAGCTTCTGTCCAACCCGGAAAAACACCGGGCAGTACTGGCAAAAGTTATTCCGGTTATTTCGAACAAAGCGTCAGCTCTTCTTCGGACAACGCTGGCATTTACGATGGCGCAGGGCTCCGGCGCGCCTAACGTGATCCCTTCCGAAGCCTGGGTTGGCGGCAACATGCGATATTCTCATCATCAGGGGCAGCAGGGCTCTTTTGATGCAGTCAGAAAGCTTGCAGCAAAGTACGATGTGGAGATGGAGGTAGAAGATCCCGGCGTTCCTTCCAGACTCGCCGATTATAACGGGCATGCCTTCAAACTGGTGGAAAAGGCTCTTGGCGCCGTCTTTCCGGAGGTGATACCTGTTCCGTATATCATGACGGGCGCTTCCGATTCCCGCTTTTTCGACAGGGTCTGTGATCAATGCATCCGTTTTCTGCCTTTTCAAATCAGCGATCAGCAGCTTGATTCCATTCACGGACGGAATGAGAACCTTGATCTGAAAACGCTCGTACCTGCTGTACAGTTCTACAGAACCCTTATGAAGGAGGTATGAGCGCGGATGGAGAACAAAAAAGGGCTGAATATCAGCGCCAAAAGCTTTATCCTGGCCATTGTGATCATCTTTCTTCTGATGCTGGTCACCTATATCCTTACGCTGGTTATTCCGGGCGGGGAGTATGCGCGTCTCCTTGATGAAAACGGGAATGCCGTGATTGATACGGAAAGCGGTTTTCGCTATGTGGAAGGCGGCCTGCCGTTCTGGAAATGGGTGCTTTCCCCGATTCTGGTGCTGGGTGCGGACGGCTCGGCTGCCCTCATCGCCGTTATCATCTTTCTTCTTGTTATCGGCGGTGTTTTCAACGCCCTGACAGAATTTGGATTGATGCATTACATGTTGGAGAGACTTGTGGACCGCTATTCTTCGGTACGCTATCGCCTGATGGCCGTCCTGATCCTGTTCTTCATGGCAATGGGATCGCTGGTCGGGTCCTTTGAAGAGATTGTTCCTCTGGTGCCTATTGTTGTGCCGCTCGCTCTCGCCCTCGGATGGGATGCGCAGACAGGCGTGGCCATGTCCATGCTGGCCGTTGGCTGCGGGTTTGCAGCCGGAGTGGCGAACCCTTTTACCATCGGAGTGGCACAGACATTGGCCGGGCTTCCCATGTTCAGCGGTATCTGGCTGCGTCTGCTGTCTTTTGCCTGTATTTACGCGGTTCTTTTCGGCTTTGTTTATCTGCATGCGAGAAAGACGGAAGGTGTCCAGGTTTCAAAGCCGGATCAAACAAAGCCTGAGCGCAGCGGAAAGATGGAATCCGGGCTCAGACTGTTCGGCATTATCATTTGTATCGGAATCGCACTTGTGCTCAGTTCCGGTTTTATTCCTGCGATCAGAGATTTTACGATGATCATCGTTGCGGTGATGTTTCTTGCGGCGGGTATCTCATCGCTGCTCGTCGCCGGTATGAGCGGGAAAGCCTTGAGCAAGTCCTTTCTCAAAGGAGTCATTGCGGTTTCTCCCTCTGTCCTGATGATCCTGATGGCAAGCTCAATCAAGTATACGATGGTTGAGGGGCAAATTCTGGACACACTTCTGCACTCGGCCGTAACAGCCGCCGGGAGCATGTCGAAGGCAGGCCTCATCCTGTTTGTTTACCTCATCTGCCTGGTCATGAATTTCTTTATCCCCTCAGGATCGGCAAAGGCATTCCTGCTGATTCCTCTTATTGTGCCTCTGGCGCAGATTTTCGGAGTCAGCGCACAGCTTTGTATCGTAGCGTTTGCCTTCGGGGACGGTTTCAGCAACGTGTTCTATCCGACAAATCCGGCACTGCTGATTTCCCTCGGGCTGGCAGACGTCAGCTACGGGAAATGGGCGGCATATTCCTGGAAATTTCAGGGACTTAACCTGCTTCTGACCTCCTGTATCCTTCTGCTTGGTCTTGCAGTCGGCTACGCGTGAATGTGGGGATACGCCACTGTATGAAGGGCTTTTGGTTATGGACGGGGCAAAGCGGTTGATCGAAGCTCTCTGTTCTCATGCAGAGAAAGGAAAAATAAGACAGGGAAGAATCAAAGAAAGGGGTATGGAAAATGGCATTCAAAAGACTGTTAATTGAATTTGGACAGGGTGTGGACATGCATGGCGGTGATCAGAATAACGCCATTCGGAAAGCAGCCCAGGACGCGGTCCATCACTGCTGTATGGCGGGGATTTCCGAAATCTTTGAAGTAAAAGACCGGATGACGCAGACCAGGGTCCATGCGGATATCTATGTGCCGCATCCGGAATCGGCTGATCCGTCCGTGGTATCCGATTACCTCGATTGGTGGCCGATCGATGCCGAAGTGCATCAGGGCGGTGCGAATCCGCGCGGAATTGCCTTTGACGGCGACCCGGAGACGGAGATCACCATTGCGCTTGTCGTGCTGACCGTCTACGTGGATGTGTGACGGGCGGAAAAGGGACAAAATTACCGGGCAGGAGCCTGACGAACGAAAACGTCAGACTCCTGCCCGGCTTTTGGGTGAAGCGAATGGGAAACAGAATTAGCCTGCAGGAGGCAGGTTTATTTTGAAGTACCGCTTCCGCCGTAGGACTGGGGGTAGGGATCATAGCTGCCGTCCCAAAAAGTCTCCAGTGCTGATGCGGTAAGATGCCGGACATCGGGCGCGTCGTCGCTGTGTGCCAGCAACACGATGGCCACAGGAGTCATGTATCCGGTGAAGAATTCAACACGCTGCTTCAGCGCAGGGGAGTCGTCCGCTTCAAAATAAGCGTATTCGCCGCTCTTCAGTTGGACATGATTGCCGTTCATCAGTTTGACAGGTTCCCTGACGGGATCGACCCGGTAATATTTCTCCGTGGGGATGGCGAACATGCGCAGCCATTCCTCCCAGTCTGTGGCGATGTGTACGGCGTTTTCCGGTGCGGGCTCGTTGTTCTGGTACAGGCTGTAGCCGGACTCATAGATGCTGTCCGTAATGACGCGAAAGCCCAGGCCCTGCAGTTGAGCCGCTACGCAGATCTGCTGTGCCATCATGCCGCCGGCCACGACGGATGACAGGTCTTCCTGGTGATACTGATCGCTGGTTCCCTTGTCAGAAGAGACGGAAACAATGATGGCAGCACAGCCCTGGTTTACCAGACCGCTTGCCGTGTAGGTCGGAAGCAGTTCCTGAAGCAGGTCCAAATCTGTGATGATGTTCAGGTGGAGCGTCTTTTCAGTGCCCAGCGTGACGGTCTCGCAGGCACGAAGCACCGCCGAGATCTCTTCATCGGTCACGGGTTCAGTGCTTGTGGAGACCAGGCAGCCGTGCGCGTCTGTCAGTGCTTCCATGGCGCTGTTATCCGCACAGGCATAACCGGAGGAGCAGACAAGCATCCATACCAGAATCAGAGCAATCAGCTTTTTCATGTTTTATTTCCTCCCCATTATTTTCTGACAGAGCTCCCAAAGGGCTTCGGCCGAGCGGAAGTTCTCCCGTTTGATCTCCTGGGACGGAATTCTGATTCCGTACTGATCATAGAGTCGGACGACAATCAAAATCACGTCCAAGGAGGTTAATGTCACTTCGCTTTTGAAATCACCGGTCCATCCGGCCAGGGGCGCTGCATCAGCCAGCAGCCGAGTCAAATCATCTCTGTTCATGCATTTCCTCCTCCGCTCGTTCCCGACAGCGGTTCCGCTGGATCTTTCCGATCGCATTTCTCGGAAGCGCTTTCAAAAAAACGATTTTTCGAGGCTGCTTATAGCTTTCGAGGCGCTTTGCAATCGAAGATAAAATGAATGCGGCATCCGGAATTGCTCCCGGTTTGCCAACTGCGTAAAGAACGGGGATGTTCCCCAGCAGGGCATCCGCCTCCCCGCAGCAGGCGCATTCCGAGAGCAGGCCGCAGGCCATCGCGGCTTCTTCAACCTCCTGCGGGGCGACCTTAAAGCCTCCGGAATTGATGATGTCATCCGCCCGCCCGACAAAACAGAGATAACCCTCTTGATCCAGATAGCCGATATCACTGGAAATTACGTAGCCGCCGACTTTTGTTCGCTGTGTCAGCTCCGGATCACCGTCATAACCCGTCATGTTCATCGGGCCCAGGCAGGCAATGTGCCCCCAATGCTGACGGTCGCTCTGGATGGGACGATGATTCTCATCTACGATCTCAAAATGAGCGTTTACGGCAGGAAGTCCGACACGGCGGAGATCCCGGTCTCTGTTCTCTTCTGTGTCCGGGGACCTCCTGAAGTCCTGTATGCAGGCGCAGCCGGCTTCCGTGCTGCTGTAGTACTGATAGAGCCGGCTGTAGGGCAGCAGGCGGCGCAGATCGGCTTTCATTACCGCATCCACGCCGGCGGTACCGAGCTGGATATAGCGCAGTTTGTCGGCGTATTCGCCCAGGCGGTCGCCGGATAAACGGCGCAGCACGTTGACGGCGGCGGGTGTGAGAGATGCAGCGTTTACATGGCAGCGGTCCATCAGGCTGAAGAAATCGTCCGCCATTGCGACGCCGTCACACAGGACAACACTGCAGCCTCCCAGCAGCAGTCCAAAAACATGGCGTAAGCCGTAGGAGTGACTGATGGGCATAGGGATGATCTCGACGGTGTCCGGGGATATCCGTGCCCCGTAATACACATTTTGCGCCACGGCGACTTCGGCCTGATGGGTCAGGACGATCCCTTTGGACGTTCCGGTCGTCCCAGTGGTATAGAGGATGGTGGCGGTTTCCGAGGAAAGCGGGAATCGGACCGGCGCCGGTTCTCCCTTGTACACCATGCGGCTGTCTTCCAGTACCAGGTCGGCGCCAAGCTGTTCTGCCAGCGCGGCAAGCCCCGCCGGGGGCAGATCGCGGGATACGGGAATGAATACCGCGCCGAGCAGATGCACTGCAAAGTGCAGTGCAAGGAAGTCGCCGCGCTGTTTCGCCCGGGCCAGAACCCGATCCCCGGCAGAAACACCCTGCGCCTTCAGCGCCGCAGCCTTCTCACGGATCCGCTGCCAGAAGCCCTGATAGTCCATGGTTTCGTCCGGGTCTGCAATACAGAGCTTGTCCGGTGTTTCGAGGGCATAGCGCTGCACGAATTCCACCATGGAAGCAGCGTAAAGCCGCTGCTTCATGGCACTGATCATCTCTTCCAGCAAAGCAGCTCCGTTTAGGACCGTCTCTTCATTCATGCTGCAATCCCTCCTCCATCGCGCTGACAGCGGCGTTCTCTTCCAAGAGATAGGCGGTAAGCGCCTTGTCCCAGGTGTTCTGGTCGGAACGCCCGCAGGGCATTGTTTTTTCTCTTAGAACATTGCCGATGTAATCTGTACATTTGATCGCGCCAAGAATATTGACATGCCGGAAATCCGAGAAATCTGTTTTGAAATCCAGCCCGATCTCGTGGTAACGCCGGTTCAGGTCGATAAAGTCATAACCGTACTCGTTGATGATACTGCTGACTGCGTTATACTTTTTTTCCTGCTCACGGGAAAGAGAGAAGGGGGTTGCCACGAAAAGGACATTCAGGTCCCGCTGCTGAACGTAGTCAAGCAGATCCCGCAGAGCGGATTCGTTTTCCGCTTCCGGCAAGATGGCGGTATTCGTGGTGATCCAATTGCTTTCCAGAACAGGCTCGATCCGGGTATCGATGGCAAACCCTCTTTTGGGATCTGCTTTACCCCAGCGCAGCCGGAGATCAGAGAGCTTCATCTCGGCCCAGCGGTCATGATACTTTACCAGATCCAAATGCCACGAGCCGGTATCGGGATCCGGAGCGAGCGCCTCGATACACCGTGCACGGTTCAGCGACCAGGGCATGTTGTCCGTCAGTCTGCGAAGATCGGCGGAGATACGAAGATTGTCCTCATGGCTTGCGAGCATCGGCCGCAGTTCAATCACATAGAGCGCGCCCGGCTGCGAACGTCTTCCTTCTTCCAGAATGTACCGGAGCATCGGGACAGACTGATTTGGCGTCGCGTAAAGAACAGACGTGAGTCCCGTCTGACCGTACAGCCGAAGAGGGGAGAAAAACGCGTAAGTGGCGCTGGACCCGACAAACACCACATCGAGCGTGCCCCCGGGCTGCGCATAAAAATCCTCCAGCCTGGTTCGGACTCCCTCGTCATCAGGCCGGAGCGTATAATCTGCGGTGTGGAGGAAGAGCAGCAGCGAGAAGAGGAGAACCAGCGTCAGGGCAAAAGCTTTTCTTCCGTTCATTCCTTCCTCCCGAGATCACGGTTTCAGAACCGATTATAATAGAATTCTGTTGGGGAATACCCCGGCCCGTAACAGCCGAAGATCAGGACCGCGGCAGCGCCTAATGCCGCCAGTACCAGCGCTCTGCAAACGGGGATCTCTCTTGCTCCGACCTGTTCCGTGTGTATTTCGTTCAGGAAAAACAGCAAGGCGGCGAAAACAGCCACAAACAGCGCGGGACTTGCCGACTTCGGAGAGAAGGCGCCGCCGGTAAAACGAAAGAGACCGGCATAAAAGCGGAGAGCGCTTCTCAGGCTGTCGGCACGAAACAGAACGCGGGTCAGGCTCATGAGCAGGAAAGTCTTTGCAATCCGCAGTGCTTTTGGAAGGCGCAGGCGCTTTGCAGGGAATAAACGTTCGCTCAGAATCAGGAGGCCGTTGACGATGCCCCAAAGGACATAATGGGGGGCCGGGCCGTGCCAAAGACCGACCAGCGCCCAGGTGAGCAGCAGAGGAACCGCCATCGCCATGCCTGCCCCGGAAAGACCTCCGGAGCGCCCTGTCAGGCGTCCGGCCAGCTTCAGCATCGGAACGCTTGTCACCAGCGGATAGAAAAACCTCCGTTTAAACCATGACCCCATCGTGATATGCCAGCGGCGCCAGTATTCGGAAAAACTGTCTGCCAGATACGGCCGCCGGAAGTTTTCCGGAAGATCGATGCCGACAAGGGATGAAGCGCCGAGCACAATATCCATGCAGCCGGAAAAGTCCATGTATACCTGAACGGCATATGCGAGTACGGCAAGCCACAGCGCACCGGCGCCGCAGACCTGCGGGGAAGAAAAGACGCTGTTGACAAAAGGCGCAAAGCGGTCCGCGATCACCAGCTTTTTGACCAACCCGGTTACAATCCGCAAAACAGCACGGCTGGCTCTCGCCCAGGAAGGGGATTCCACATGTGACAGCTGATCCGAAACGGCAAGAACGTCGATGATCGGTCCTTCCTGAAGCCAGGGGAAATATGCAAGGACACTGGCGGACGCTGCGATCCCTCGGAGCTCCCGGGTCCTGGCGATATCCAGCAGGAAGCCGATATGAGCAAGCGCGGCAAAAGAGAATCCGCCCCTGCCGTGCAGCCAGAAGAGGGACACACATTGGACCGAAATCCCTAAGATCAGCAGAGGTTTTCCGGCTTTTTCATACCAGACCATCAGGAGCGCCGAAATCAGCGTCAAAAGGATGTGCGCCGAATGCAGGAGCAGAAGATCCGGAGAGTCTGCAAAAAAGAGAAGGCCGGAGACGATGAGCGCAAACGGTCTGTATGAAACAGGAAGACGGGAAAAAACAGCGGACAGACAGAGAACAATACAGACTGCTTTGAGGGAGACCAGACTCATTCCACAGGCGAAAGACGGGAAAAGTCGATATCGTAGAATTCGATGCCGCGGAAAGCGTATAAGCCGTCTCCGGAATCCTCAGAGACAATGGGAACAGAGCGGCTTCCGTTGTAGTACCAGTATCCGCCGACATTGATGATGAGGTCCTCGTTCCATCCGAGCCCAACCAGCAGGTTCCTCGTCATGCCGGCATAGCCTCCGGCGCCGCACATCAGCAGGATTGCCTGATCTTTGGGAAAAAGCCTTTCGAGGATCTCTTCTGATTCGGCATAGTTCGCCCGATAGGAGCCGTCGTCTTCCATGGAAAACAGGGTCGGACCTTCATAGCCTTGACCAAGCGCCTCCGGCATGTTGAGACAGGGAGCCAGCTTGGGATAGGGAATCATCGCAAATCCTTCAATCGTCGCCGAGGCAATGCTGCTTCCGCCGATGGCAGCATAGTCATAGGGGTCGACCGGCATGCGCATGTCGCGATAGACCGCGTCAGACAGATTCAGATAATCATCGATGGTTTCCATATTGACATTGACATCAATGCAAAAATCGCTCTCCGGATTCGGTTCGGCCACCGGCAGTACCTCAAAGGCCGACTGTCCGGGTTCGGCCGAAGCGGCAGCAGCGGGGAAAAGCATGAAAATCAGAAGGGAGAGTGCGATAATCGAACGTTTCATGGAGCATCCTCCTTGTCTTTTTGAATTATTATATCCTCAAAAACCGGAGAAATCAATCCGTACACAGAAACTGTCATGAAACTTTATAATGAATGAAAGAACGAAAAAAGAAAACATAAAAAATGTTGAAAATGCCCCAAAAATAAAAGCTGAAAAAATCAGCTATAAAAAGCGACTTGTATATGAATACAAGTTGAAAAACGACGCAGGAAATGGTATTATTTAAAATACGAAATACTGTGTGTATTTCAGCCGTTTTCGGCCCCTTGCCGGGACCCGAAACAGCCTACCCGGATAACCAAATCAAGCAAGGCGAAATCATATTTTTAGAGAGGAGAAAATTATGAAGAAAACCCTTGGGATCCTTGCGCTGGTTCTTTCTATGTTATTCCTTTTCAACATCGTCGCATTCGCCGATGAGGCGCCGAGACAGGCGGATCTGTCTGAGCGCACCAGCTGGGAGAAAAATGCCCAGACGGATGAAAAATACGCCCCACGAGTCAAGGTCATGGAGAACGGCGTAAAGGTCCAGAAAACACCGTTTAATAACACGGCGCTTGACACACAGGCCGGTGATGTGCAGAGCAAGACCATCCGCTCCTGGAACAACTATTTCCTCAATGCGGACAACCGCGGATGCACGGCATGTCACAGCATCGAAGATGCCCTTGAGATGATGGAAACCTATCACGGCATCATCTATATGGGTTATAACACAGAGCAGGGCCTGCAGAACTGCTTTGGCTGCCACAGCTTCTATGACAACTACATGCGCGATGCGATCCATACCGTTCATCAGCGCAACAGCACCTTCCAGGCGATGGGCGGTACCTGCGAATCCTGCCACTATATTGCCAGACATGAAGACGGCACGATCGAGTATCAGCGCTGGGACTATGTCAAGTACGACGTCCTTCGCGGTATTTCCGACGTTGCCTCCGACGGCGTGAACGCTTCCTTCACATGGAACCAGACGGAAGTGACTCCGCACGAGAACATGTTCTTCAAGAGCATCAAAGCCAACCCTGAGACCTGGATCAACGATGACAGCAAAGCGGATCAGAGCGTGTTTGACAACTGGACCGTCACCTTCAGCGGCGACATTGACAACGGCGGCACCTACACGCTGCCTGAGCTGATCGAAACCTATGGTACGGAAACCCGCCTCATGAAGGCGCACTGCGTGGTGAACGGCCCCGGCCAGGGCA
The DNA here is from genome assembly GCA_017458065.1 of Oscillospiraceae bacterium. GTDB lineage: Bacteria > Bacillota > Clostridia > Oscillospirales > Oscillospiraceae > Limivicinus. The sequence goes on along the minus strand of JAFTGD010000071.1, from coordinate 8,557 downwards.
TGATCTACCAGGCGGAGATCACCGGTATTCCTCTGAAGGCGATCGTGGAAGACCTCGGTCTGCATGAGGACGTCATCATGGTTGACCCGATCGGTGCAGACGGCTACTGCTACACCATCGGACTGGAACAGATGCTGAATGAGGATGCGATGCTGGTTGTCGGCATGAACGGCGATACGATCTATGCCGATCAGGGATGGCCGGTTGCATTCTGGTGCAATGAAATGAGCTCCGGCAACTTCACCAAGCAGGTAACGGAAGTCTGCTTCAAGAATACCGGCGCGTCCTGGGACTTCTACGGCGACTTTGTCGATGCCACGACCGGCGAACAGTTTGATAAACCCAATGTCGGCGTGCTGAACGCGTACGAGGGGCAGATCTTTGATCTCGGTCAGCCGGTCCATCTGGAAGGCTATGCCGATGCATGGAACGAGCCCATTGTGAAGCTGGAGTTCTCTTTTGACCATGGCCAGACCTGGCAGGAATACGACCTGGAGAACGCCAATACCACCCAGTGGGTATACTGGAATCTTGATATCAACGATCTTGCGGCAGGCTCTTATCTTGTGAAGATTCGCGCTACCAGCCAGGTGGCTGACGGCTCTCTCCGCACCAATGAAGCGCCGCTGCAGATGACAAATTATATGTTCAACGTCCAGTAAGACGTGAAGCGAAACCCTGCACCCTGCCTTTTGATAGACAGGGTGCGGAGGTTTACGGCGAGCAGAGTGTACCATTTACCTGAGAAATCCGGGAGCAACCATGAAAACTGTCTATAACTTTATACGATCCATGCGCTTCGGCCTGCTCCTGATGGCTTTGATCGGCGCGCTCTGCGTGATAGCAACCACTACCGGAAGAGACGATATCTACTCCAGCTGGTACTTTATTCTGCTGTTTGTGATTCTCGGTCTGAACCTGACGCTTTGCTCTGTCGTCCGTGTGATGAAGTTGGGCGGACTGAAGAGCGCATTGATGAAAAAGGCTGCAAACAGCGAAGCGGTGATTGCCCCGGATGATCCTGAGCAGTGGCTGAAGGCGCACCGCTTCAGAAGCACCGAAAGCGGATACATCAAGCACGGGATCGGGTTTTACGGCTCGTTTCTGACGCATGTATCCATCCTGCTGATGATGATCTCGGCCGCATGCATCTTTGCGCTGGCAGAGAAAGAAGATCTGCCTCTCTGCGTCGGTGACACGGCTGAACTCTCAGACGGGACCCTGCTTACGGTTGAGGCATTCAGCACGGAAGATGAAAACGGCGTTCTGGAGTATACAAGCGAGCTCTCTGCACAGCTGACGGACGGAAGCGAAGCCGGAGGGATCGTTCAGGTGAATCACCCGATTCACCTCGGTAAGTTTAAGATTTACCAGCAGAACTATGCCTATGCCGCTGTCCTGGGGATCAGAACAGACCTTGGTGCGGAAGAGGAAGCCCTGAAGCTGGATGAACCGGCTTTCCTTTCGCTGGACGGCGAAAACGGCATCTGGTACTCCCAGATGTTCGGCAATGTCGTGGAAGAAAACGGTGAGATCCGTGTCTCGCATGACACGGAGATCGTAAACCCGGCCTATGAAGTCAGCGTCATTGAAAACGGCTCGGAACAGCCGGGACTGATTTATCCGGGTACCACGCTCGAGGTGGCAGGAGTATATTATTCCTTCTATCCGCCGGAAGCATACCCGGGGCTCATGGTCAAGACACAGCCGGAAGGCGCGTTATGTGTGCTGTATCTGTCGTTTGTTCTGCTGACCCTTGGACTTTATCTGTGTTTCTTCCAGGTTCCTGAGGCAGCCCAGATCAAAGCAGACGGGATTGCGCTTGCCGGGCGCAAAGATATCTCCCAGCAGATTGACCATTACCGCGCAGAACTGAATTCATAAGACAACATAGAATAACTCACTATATTATTCTTTAACCGGAAAAGGAGAGAAGCATGAAAAAGAACACGAAAAAAGTGATGGCGGGTGCACTGAGCATGGCGGCAATGATGGCTCAGCCGGCAACAGCAATCGCGGCGGAAGCACCGAGTACAGTCGCCGTACTTGATTCCAGAGCAGAAGAGAGCTTCGATACAATCCAGAATGTTCAAGGTGAATTTCGTTTTAACCAGGATGTAACGACCCCTGCAGATGATATTTTTAACCTGTTCGGAACTGTGGCAACGGCAGCCTGCGCAAAACCTGGCTTTGCGATGGATCAGGTAACACAGGAAGACTACTATGTCAATATAAAGGGCACCATCAGAAAGGCCTATTCTCTGACCCTTGATGAGATCAAGGCCAAAACAAGCAGCCAGCAGCTCTTAAAGTGCAGCTGTGCCGGCGGCAAGGCCCTGGCCACTGCTCAGGTGACCGGTGTGCCGGTTTCCAGTATTCTCGAGATGGCGGATCTTGAGGACGGTACCAACACCATCACGTTCAAGAGCGCGGATGGTTATGGGATTCCGCTGCCTCTCCAGTATGTAACGGAAAAAGACGCCATGCTGGTATACAAGATCGGCGAGACCGAGCTCAACGGCGAAAACGGAGGCTTCCTCCAGGTCTGGATGCCGGATACCGTTGCCAAGTACTTTACCAGACAGGTGACCGAGATTGAGCTTGGCAAATCGGAAACGCTGCCGGATGTTGCACAGCCGGAAAGCACTTACCAGGTGAGCATCCTCAACCGTTTCAGCGACAGCTTCAAAGTCGGTGATCAGATCAGCTTTGAAGGATATGCGGACGACTTCAACACGGCGATTTCGGCCGTGGAGTTCTCGCTTGACGGCGGTGAGACCTGGACAAGCTATCAGACAAAAGACGCCACCTCGCGGCTGTGGGTGTATTGGAACTTTGACTATGTTGCGGAAAAAGCAGGCACCTATCGTCTGGATGTCCGTGCAAGAGCTGCTGACGGTACGGTAAGCCCGCTGGCTTCCAGCGTTGTGTTCACGGTGGAAGATGCGGCAGGCGTAGGAGAAGCAATCTGATCCAGGCGCAGATCGGTACCTGATTCAGCATTATAGGAGCGCAGTCAGAAAGCAAACAAAAAAGCTTGCATGACTGCGCTCTCAGTCAGTTTGGCAGCTTTCTTATCAAGCGTACAGAAGGACAGGATAAAGATGATACCGCTGCGTGACCGCCGTACAGTGAACAGAATACGCCAGCTGCAGCAGACGCTTTCCTGCCTGACGGACGACGAACTGCGCATACAGGCTCAGGAACTGCGTAACCTGCCCATGCAGGACAGGAAGGAAAAACTGTTTGCACTGACAGCAATCGCAATCAATAGAAGCCTGGGCTTTGAACCTTTCGACGAGCAGCTTTACGGAGCGCTTGCGATCTCAGAAGGATATACGGCCCAGATGCAGACCGGACAGGGGAAGACGGTTACCGCGGTTTTTCCTGCGATGCTGTATGCCTGCGACGGGGCAGCATGGATTTCAACGGCAAATCCGTATCTCGCCAGTCGCGACTGCGAATGGATGCGCCCGGTCTATCAACGCCTGGGTTTTACGGTCGGTGTAACGGAAGCGAAAATGTCCCATCAGGAGAAAATGACGGCGTATCGCTGTGACATCCTCTATGGGGCCAACAGCGAGTTCGGCTTTGACTATCTGCGAGACCAGCTGCTGTTGGACGCCGATACACAGCTGCAGAATCAGCCTTTTTTTATGCTTGTCGATGAGGCGGACAGTATTCTGCTGGATGAAGCTGTGACGCCGATGATCCTGTCGTCTTCGGGTGAAGCGCCGGATCATAACATGCTTGCGGCGGACCGTTTCGTCTCCTGGCTGAAATCCGCGGAAATCCAGAAGCTTGAAAGCGGAGAAGACTATTCGGAGCTCGACAGCAAGGTCGACTATGTTGTGCTGAAACGGGAAAAGACAGCGGTGCTGACCGCGCTCGGGCAAAAGCATGCCGAACAGTTTTTCCGGATCCCGGATCTGACGCAGGATCAGCGCCTCTATCATCTGATCTTTCAGGCGCTGCAGGCGCACGGCGTGCTGCACCGCGATGTGGACTATATTGTAAAGGACGGCAGCCTTCATATCGTGGATCCCCATACCGGACGTATCATGGAAGGCAGACGCTACTGCAATGGGCTGTGGCAGGCCCTGGAGGTCAAAGAAAGGCTGGACGTCGTTCAGGAGAGCCGAACGGTTGCGTCGATCTCTTATCAGCAGTATTATCGGCGGTTTCCGCACCTTGCCGGCATGACCGGTACTGCCTGGGAGGGACGGCAGGAGCTGCTCAAAGTGTATCATATGCCGGTCCGGGTGATCCCTCCCCATCAGGAGAACCGCCGGGTGGATTTGCCCGATCACTATGAGTCGAACGCCGAAGAACAGATCAGGGCGATGGTGCGGGAGACGTTGAGCGCAACGGAACACGGACAGCCCTGTCTGCTGGTGACACGGACTGTGGAGGACAGCGAACGCCTCTCGGCCGAGCTGACAGCGTATGGCATCACCCATGAAGTGCTGAATGCCAGGGATGACGAGCGGGAGGCAGAGATCATCGCCAAAGCCGGCCAGGCCGGAAAAGTCACAGTCTCGACGGCCATGGCCGGACGCGGCACCGATATCGTGCTCGATGATGTGGCGAGAAAGGCCGGAGGCCTCTATGTAATGGGCTTTGGCCATCAGAATACACGCCGGGGAGACCGGCAGCTTGCAGGGCGCAGCGGACGGCAGGGGGATCCGGGGAAATCCAGAATATTCATCTCTTCCGACGATGATCTGATTCGGCGCTACTGCCCCGAACGGCCGGAAGGGAAAAAAGCCTGTGTCCGCGCTGTGAAAAAAGCACAGGAGAACTGTGAGAGTATCGCGGAAGCACAGAGGGAGACAACATTAAAACTGGATGAAGTGATCGGGCGGTTCCGGGATGCAGTCTATGCGGAAAGAAACGAAATCCTGCGCGGGAAACTGCCTCAGGGCTTTGAAAACGATCCGCCGGCTGCTGCAAAAGCCGTTCTGCTGGCCGGGATCGACGAAGCCTGGTCGGCGTTCCTTGCGGATACAGAGTCCGCCAAGGATCGCGTCGAGCTGGTATCACTTGCAGGTAAAAATTATGAGATCGAATATATACGGGACATTGCCAATATGTATCATGAGATGGAACGCGGCGTTCTGTCAACGGCGCACGACAGGATGGAAACCCTGAGAGAAGGTAAGCAGAATGTGGGAAATGTATGATGCGCTTCTGGATGGGATCGACACAGATGACAGGATTCAGTTTGTCTGTGCGGGGGAGAGCTGGGTTCTGCTGAAGGCAGAAAACGGAACAATGGGCGTTGCAGCCGTACAGGAGGGGCGAAACGGTGCTCCGCTGTGCTCGGAGAGCTTCGCCGGTATGCCCTTGCCTGAAGCGGCAGCGCTGGTAAAGAGCTGGGACTTTGAAAAAGCTTCCCTCGGCCTGGCCGCGATCAATTCCATATACAACTGTAATGAGCGCTTTCCGGATTGCGGAGAAGCCGACGCATTTCTGAGATATCGGGACAGGGCAAAAGGGAAAAAAGTAGGCGTTGTAGGCAGATTTCCCTATCTTGAGAAGCGGCTGAACCCGATCTGTCAGCTGTATGTGCTGGAGAGGAATCCCGGCGCGGAAGATTATCCGGACTCTGCCTGCGAGTACCTGCTCCCGGAGATGGACCTGGTGTTCATTACCGGATGTACCGTCAGCAACAAGACCCTGCCAAGATTGCTGCAGTTGTCTCAGAACGCGTTTACCGTTTTAACGGGTCCCTCCACGCCCATGTCGGAGCGGATGTTTGAGTTCGGTGTCGATTCGCTGTGCGGATTTTGCGTTACGGATGAGGAAAACGCACAATTGGCAGCGCAGAACCGGCAGGGCATCGTTACCTGCGGCAGAATGGTGTGCTGGGAAAAAAGCACTGTGACAGGAAAAATCGGATAAACAGCTTTCTATTTTCCGTGAATCGGGGTATAATCAAAAAAACGGTCTCTCCCGTCGGGTGGCCGTTGAAGGAGCCTTTATGCTGGAACCGACTGTTCTATATCTCATACGGCATGCGGAACCGGACTTTGGACCTGAGGGAAGAATCTGTCTCGGAGATCAAATTGATCTGCCGCTCAGCGAGGCGGGCCGAATACAGGCAGCGCAGCTTGGAGAGCGGATGAGCGACATCCACCTGGATGCAATCTACGTCAGTCCGCTGCTTCGGGCAAGACAGACGGCAGATGCTTTCCTGCAGGATTGCCCGAGGATTACGGCTGCGGCGCTGACGGAGGTTGGGAGCGGAGAATGGGAAGGACTGCGTTTTTCGGACATCTACCTCCGCTATCCGGAGTATTTTGACCTCACAGGAAGCGACGGGGGAAAAACCCCGCCCGGCGGAGAGAGCGATGAAGAGGCGCTTAACCGAGGAATGTCGCTACTGGATGAGCTGAAGGAGCATGCGGGAAAAACTTATCTGCTTGTGACGCATTCCGGTATAGGGAGAATCCTGCTTTGTCACATGCTGGGCTTCCCGATGCATCGAAAAAGAACGATACCGATGAAATATGCCAGCTGCACGGAAGTAATCCGGGAGGACGGAACCTGGAAGGTGAAGCTCTCTGAAGAACTGATCGGCAGTTGTTGATCATAGTATGGTGCGAACGTGTTTTTTAAGCGGGCAGCAGAGGCAATGAGCGAGATCTGCAAAGCCGGAAAGGCCAGGCGGTCCGCCCGTGGAATCTGCTGCATAACAGGTGAATTCAAAGCATAAACTGGAAGGGGATCTTTATGGATATACTGTTTTTTGGAAGTTTGGTCGTGTATTTTATCGCGATGGGGATCCAGTTTGCGGCACTCGCGTTTAAAAAGGAAGCAATTGTCAAGGCTGCCTGGATTGCTTTTCTTGTTGCATTTGCGGGGCACACGGTTTATCTGGTCTGGCGCGGCATTACGGCCGGACGTCTGCCTCTGAGCAATCAGTTTGAGTTTGCGACTGCCTTTGCCTGGGGCGTGGCGCTGATGCTGCTGATCCTGCGCAGCCGTATGAAAGCCGACTGGCTCAATGTCGTGGCCATGCCGATGGTCTTCCTGATTCTGTCCTATGCTGCCCTGCAGCCGAGAGAAATCTCCGATCTGATGCCGGCGCTGCGAAGCGGATGGTTTGCGTTCCATATCAGTTCGGCAGTCATTTCCTATTCCGCCTTTGTGATTGCCGGATGTGCCGGACTGCGCTATATCCTGCTCAGCAAAAAGGGGCAGAGCGGAAATGAGACAAAGCTCAGACAGATGGACTGGATGGGCTACCGGCTGGTGGCGCTGGGTGTGCTGATGCTGACCATCACGATCCTGACAGGCGCTTTCTGGGCCGAGCAGGCCTGGGGCGCTTTCTGGACCTGGGATCCGAAAGAGGTATGGGCGCTGATCACGTGGATCATCTATATCGTCTACCTGCATCTCCGTCTTCGCAGCAAGAAACAGGGGATCGGAATGGCGTGGTACCTTGTGATCTCGGTTCCGGTGGTGCTGTTCACCTTTGCCGGTGTCAATACGCTGATGTCCGGACTGCATTCATACGGCTGAGTGGAAGGCAATATTCCTTCTCGGGCGCTTTTCCGCTGCGTCTTCCCGGCAGTCAGATCCGGAGAAGAACGGCAATGCGCATGATTATATTGTGAATAAAACGGAACTTTCACCTGCTTTGGCGAAAGTTCCGCTTTTTCTTGTATTCAGGGTTCACGCTCAAGTTTTTATCGTGTGTGATATGCGGCATCAGGACGCGCACTCAACTGGGAGGGTTCCGGCGCATACTGTGTCTTCGGCTCTGTCTCCTGCTGCGGCGCGGTCTTCCCGTGGGGGTGACTGCCGATCCAGAACGCAAACGAGATCAGCAGAGTTGCAACGATGATCAAACACACCAGGAGCACGCCGGCTTTCCCTGTGAGCTTCCCCCGCAGCGCCGCTCTCCGCTGCCTGGCCGCGGCGCGGCGGCGTTTACGCGCTTCGGAACGGCTTTTCGCTCTCCGGACCTGGTCCCGGACGCCGGTCCTGGCCGAAGACGCCGCTCCGGCATAGAAGGCTCTGGCATCCTTCAGAGCGTCATTGTCACAGTCGGCGAGCACCTCTTTCGCCAGCTGTTTCAGCTGCTTCCCTGTGTCCGTCAAATCCTCTCTGACTGTCCGGGGGCCGTCATCCTCTTCGCTCAGCGCTTCCGCGGCACGGACGCTTGCCTTCAGGCCTTTCCCGGTCTTCTTCGCGGCATTGGTATAGAAGTCCCTGGCATTCCTGAGAACGCCATTGTCGCAGTCCTCGCTGACTTCCTGAGCGACCTTCAGGACTTTTTCTCCGGCGCCGGCAAGATCATCTTTCCAGGACTTCAGGTTTTCAACAGTGTCGTCGCCGAGAACTTCCGCTGCTTTATCTTTCGCTGTGTTCAGTGCTTTTCTGGCAGAATCGTATATACCCATTGCCATACTCCATACTCCATGCTCTTGTCTGTTCTGCAGGGCCTCTCTTTTTGTCGGGTCTCCCCTCAGAACCGGTTTCAGACGTTTTCTTTCTGTATATTATACAGAATCCGGCCTGCAATTGCAATTCCTTCCGGTTTTTTGCT
>JAFTGD010000070.1 GCA_017458065.1 Oscillospiraceae bacterium | reverse complement strand
CGTTGCTGTTGTCACTCCCGACCTCGCTGTTGCCACGATGCCACCCACAAATGTGCATAAAGAAAGAGCTGTCGGAGAACCCTTAATCCGCATCCGGCACAGAAAGATTGTTTTCCCATTTAGAGAGAGTCTGGCGCACAACATGAAGTTTTGCAGTCTGAAGCATCCGATGAGACAAGCACAGTCCTGAGCAACATCAAGAAATACTCTTGTGAAGAGCAGCTTACAAATGAAATGGTTCTGGCGTTCATCAAGAACGTGTACATCACGGATGAAGAGCATATTGAGATCCAGTGGAACTTCTCAGACATGTTCCTTCAGTACCTGAAAACAGAATAAGAGGTTGGGATAATCCCTTCAGAAGAAGACTCCGAGCAGACGAATCTGCCCGGAGTTTTTCTTCTGAAAAACCTCAAAATTTTTTTAGTCCTTACTTGACATACGCTGATGAAGCCCACCGATGCAGACGAGGGCTGCACACAATTATTCAAATTACATTATAGCACAAGCACGGGCAAATTTATAGTCTGAATGTTCCGAAAACAGAGGCTTTTTCAAAAAATGTCGGGGAGGATCATGCGTAAAGCAGGATTCTCCCCGTAATGCGTTTTCCGGGCTTCACTTGCCAGAGCAAGTTTCGCCCTGTTTAACAAAAATGCAGTTTCGTATCACGGCAGCACCGGCGATCTTGCTTAGAGCAAGATTCGCCTTGGGATGCAAAAACTCATTTTTCGCCTTTGCCCCCCCGTCAGAAACTTGCCAGAGCAAGTTTCGCCTTGGCAGACAAAAACTCAATTTTCGTTTCCTATCCCATGCCCTTGTTGGGGTTATCTGCACCCCAAGCCCGCACAGTTCAATCCTGCGGATTTCACAGCCCCAGCCATTTTACAAAATGCGCTGCGGGATCGTTTTTTCAAAATGATAGTTCCGTCATCCGTGACCATCGGGAGCGATCCCGGAGGCCACGGATTTTTTGTTTCTTCATATGCTGCGCACGGCCATAATTCCAGAGAAGAATTTGAAAAATCCCGTTAGAGTTGTGCGCCCTGCGTCCCCACTTCTAAGTGGAGGGCCTTTCAAAAAAACAGATTTCCGACGCCAGATTTTCCAGAATCCGTCCCCACTTCTAAGTGAGAGGAGTATTTCTGGTACACCCGTTAAAAACTCCGCGGCTTACCCCCCACTTATAAGTGAGAGGTTTCCCCAAAAATCCTGTTAGGGTTGGCTGAAATCCGTCCCCACTTATAAGTGAAGGGAAATTTTTTCGGGAAGGGTGCAAAAGTCTCCCGGATCTTCTCCCCACTTCTAAGTGGAGGCGCTTTGAAAACTGAATATGCAGCATCCCAGTTACTTTCCGTACAGAGCGGAGCGACATTCTTTCTGCCGCCACGATCCGGCCAAGCCGGGGAGCGATCACCAGAGAAGATAAACTGGCCGGGTGGCCTGGCCAGATCGCGGTGAAGCCTGTACGGGACAATGATACTCCTGTCCCAACCGGGCAGCTCGGAGCGATCCTCGGAGAGGTAAAACGGCCTGTGACGCATTCGCCAGATGCGAGCTGGGGTGTTCCCCATCATCCGGGGGCGGGCGGCAAATAGGATGATGAAGAAAAAGCCAAAAGAGAGGGGGATGCCAGATGAGCGATATACAGCAAACACCTGTTTACATCCGGCGCGATACACAGCGGCCACAGTACATTCCGTTCCCAAATTTCCTTATGGATCTCCCGTTGTCATTGACGGCGAAATTGCTTTATGCGCAGATGCTGAGTCGCGCCCTGCTTTCCCAGAAAAACGGCTGGATGGATAAGGAGGGGCGGGTATATATTCTGTTCCCGGAATCGGAAATGTGCAAGGCAGTCCACAAGGGGCTGACCACGGTAAAAACGGCGCTGCGGGATCTGGAAAAAGCGGGACTTTTGGAGAAAGCGCCGCATCCTCACAGCAGCGTCAACCGCATCTATTTGAAGATCATTCCAGATACAAAAACAAGGAAGAAAAAACGAGCTGTCAATCCGGGAATCAGAGATTACAGCTACGAGGGGGAGGACAGCTTATGAATATAGAAAACATGATCCACGTTCCGACGGTAGAGCCGAGGGAAAATGATTATCGCGGCGAGGATGGACTGCTCCGATGCGGCGTATGCGGGGAGCCGAAAGAGGCTTTCTTTGAGGGCGGGTTTCATCTCGGCGGGAAAGACCGGCATCCGGCCCAATGCCGTTGCCAGCGGGAGGCGCAGGCTAAACAGGAAAAGGAATATCGGGAACAGCAGCACCGGCACACGGTATTCCGGCTGCGGCAGCAGGGCTTTCAGAATCCGATTATGCGGAAGTGGACGTTTGACGCCGCGCCGATCCGCACGGAACGACTGGAACAGTGCCGCCGCTATGCAGAAAGCTGGGAAGCCGTCACAAGCCAAAATGCCGGACTGCTTTTCTGGGGAGACGTTGGAACGGGGAAAAGTTACCTTGCCGCCTGTATCGCCAATGCGCTGATCGAGAAAGAGGTGCCAGTCTGCATGACGAATCTCTCCGCTGTGATCGACCACGATTTTGAAGGCCGGACGGAGTACATTCAAAAGCTCTGTGCCTATCCGCTGCTCATTCTGGATGATTTCGGCATGGAGCGTGATACCAAGTTTGGGCTGGAAACCGTATATCAAGTGATCGACGGGCGGTATCTCAGCGGGAAGCCGTTGATCGTGACCACCAATCTGACGCCGAAGGAGCTGAAACATCCGCAGGACACCGACCGGGCGCGGGTATACGACAGGGTGCTTTCCATGACTACGCCCGTTCTATTTTCGGGGCCGAGCCTCCGTCACGGGCAACGGGAGGAAAATCTGCAATTACTGAAATCCATTTTCGGGAAGGGGGAGATTGATTGAACGGTGAAACGGAGCGCGTGCCAATTCCGCAGAAACTTACGCTTACGATCAAAGAAGCTGCTGAGTACAGCAATATTGGGATTAACAAGATTGACAGCATGCTTCGGTCTCCCAACTGCCCCTTTGTTCTCTATGTCGGCAGCAAAAAGCTGGTAAAGCGGAAAGAATTTGAGGACTTCATCAGCAAAAAGCTGGTCATTTGAGGAAAGCCAGTATTGAGAATGGAGCCTGTTTGTGCTATAATTACTCTGTTACAGCAGGCTCTTTTTCTCTCACTGAGAAAGGAGCTTATAATGGGCAAAAACCTTAAAGGCAAAGAATGCGGTAAGGGTATCTACCAAAGAAAGGACGGTACATATCACGCCAGATTTGATGATAGATTTGGCAAATCACACGGAAAATACTTCAAAACACTTCCCGAAGCGCGCAACTGGTTAGAGGAAGCCAAATATAAGGACAAACATGGAAGTGTGTTTGTCCCTGTAGGGGAAATGACGGTTGATGAATGGTTTTCTTTCTGGATTGAAAACATCGTTGGCGATCTTGCCCCGAATACACGCAGAAACTACCGGGAGCGGTACAAGCACAACATTCAGCCGATAATCGGATCGTTGATGCTCGCAGATGTGAAACCCATGCATTGTAAAATGGTGCTAAATCGGATGGAGCCTAATTATGCGGGATCTACCATCCGGCAAGCGTACATCACAATGGGTACAATGCTGAAAGCGGCAAAGATGAACGATATGATCTCGAAGCACCCTATGGATGGTGTGCGGTATACAAAGCCTGTGCGGGCGGTGGACGATATTCATTTTCTCACTGTAGAGGAACAAATTAAGTTTTTGGATGTAGCAAAGCGGTCTCATAATTATTATCAGTACGCGCTTATTCTGGAAACAGGGCTTCGCACAGGTGAAATGATCGGCTTGACGTGGGATGCGATTGATTTCAAAAAGCGCACACTTACGGTCAATAAGACGCTCGAATATCGTCACAAGCAGATAGAATGGCGGGCTGGCCCGCCTAAGACGCAGCAAAGCTACCGTACAATTCCTCTTACAAATCGGGCAATCGAGATCTTGCAAGAAGTGAAAGCAAAAAGCGTTGGCCGGAAAGAATCCCCCCTTCTGGACAAAACATTGGAGTATATAGACAGGCGTACAGGTGTGACCTCGAAACTTGTCATGCGTGATCTTGTCTTTATCAACTGGCGTACAGGGGAGCCTGCAAAAAACAGCTCCTACGATACTCACCTGTATAAATTGTGCGACGAAGCTGGTATAGACCACTTTTGCATGCACGCGCTACGCCATACCTATGCCACGCGAGCGATAGAAAGCGGGATGCAGCCGAAAGTGCTGCAAAAGTTATTGGGACATGCGAGCATAAAAACAACCATGGACAGGTATGTTCATGTAACTGACGAATCTCTCGACAAAGCCGTGCGGCAGTTCGAGGCTTGTCAGCCTTTGATTCCGGCCCAAAGCGCGTAAAAGTGCGTAAAAAGTGCGTAAACGCCGAATGGGGGAAACCCGGAAACCATTGAAAATACTGGATTTTTGAAGGAGATGTAGAGATATATGAAATTAGGTATCGTTGGCTTCCCGATAACCCGGTCCCCAAACACCGAAAAGCAGGATTCCGCATACGGCGGCAACAAAAAAGAGGCTCTGAAACCAGGCGTCCTGCGACAGGATTTTATTGCGAAGCGCAATTCCGTTATGCTTCATGGCGTCCGCGAAGAGTAGAAGCAGCAGGCAGAAGAAAACAAACACACATTCCGTTGCCGCTGCTCTGGGATTCTGGCCTGCCAGCAGATCTGTAATCAGCAGAGCGGGGCTGCCCGGAGAAAGAATCTGACGAATGACGGTTACCGCATCCTGAAACGTGGATGCGCGGAAAAAGATCCAGCTAAAGTCGACCAGCAGGAAGGTGACAACACAGCTGATCACCCGGTGTACGAAGCTCTCCCGATGCAGGTGGAGCAGCAATTCCGTTTTCCGACGCAGGGGCGTCAGGATCTCGCCGATAATCTGAAAGATCCCGTTGATCCCACCCCAGGCAACGAAGGTGAACGACGCCCCGTGCCAAAGTCCGCTGACCAGGAAAACAATCAACTCATTGAGGTATTTCCTGGTCTTTCCTTTCCGGCTTCCGCCAAGCGGGATATAGAGATAATCCCGGAACCAGGAAGTCAGGGAAATATGCCATCTCCGCCAGAACTCCTTAACAGAGGTCGAGAAGTACGGTGCGTCAAAATTTTCCATCAGTTGGATGCCCAATATCTTGGCAGCGCCCATGGCGATCACGGAGTATCCGGAGAAGTCGCAGTATATCTGAACCGCAAACAGGACGGTCGCAAGCAGACAGTACCACCCGTTAAAAGCCGCCACATCTCCGTAGACCATATCAATAAAGAGCGCAATACGGTCTGCCAGGACAATTTTCAGGAAGTATCCCCACAGCATCAGCAGCAGACCTTCCTTCATCCGATCATAGCTGAACCGGTGCGGGACAGACAACTGCTTCAGGAGATTCCCGGATCGTTCGATCGGGCCCGCAACCAATTGAGGGAAAAAGGAGACAAACAGCGCATATCGAAAAAAATCATGCTCCGCCTGAACGTCTCCCCGATAGACATCAACGGTGTAGCCGAGGGCCTGAAACGTGAAGAAAGAAATCCCGACCGGCAGAAGAATATCGAACTGAGGAACATGAAGCCTGATATGAAACAGGGCAAAGAGACTTTCCGTGCTTGCCAGCAGGAAATTGAAATACTTGAAATAGACAAGAAGACTGAGATTCAGGACAAAGCTTGCCAGAACGATCCATTTTTTCTTTTGCGTCGCCCCTCCCTGGGCATGTGTCCTCTCCAGAAGAATGGCGCAGAAATACGTCACCAGTGTGGAAAACGCAATCAGCAGCGCATACTTGGCATTCCAGCTCATATAGAAATAGTAGCTGGCCAGCAGCAGCCAATAGTGCTTCCACCTGTCGGGGATCAGAAAATAGATCAGGATAACGAGAGGAAAAAAGATCAAAAATTCCAGAGAATTAAACAGCATTTTGAGTATCCGCCTTTTGCCTCAAAACTGTAAAAACATGATGGTCCTTCACGATTGCGGGGGCTGCCGTTCCGTGTTGATCCCGCCGCAGAAAACGGATCATGGATGCAGCGCCCGGGACCTTCCGGTATCTTAAGAGAAAATATATCATTCTTTGTATGCAAAATCCAGCAACAATCCGGTTTCATTCGGTGGTTGCGAGGCTGCCGGAATGATGCCTATCTGCCAATGGTTTCCACCCTCTCTGCCCCTCCCAAGTATGACAGGTTGGATTTCCCTCCACGCCCGGTTCACGGGTCTCCTGACCCTGTGTTCTCTATGGATCTGTTTATCTCTGGCAGTTACAACAGACCTGTTATCTCCGTATCCGCATTTCGTTCCAGATTGCCATTGCGGTTGACGCCCTCCGCTTGACAAACCCATCAAACAGGTGTATTTTTACAACTTGTAGTCACACCGGAGACAAGGAGGGAAGCAGAGCATGTCACAGCATCTGTCGAAAACGGCAAAGCGGTTCGCCGTTCTGGTTGCCGCTATGCTGGTCTGCGCGCTGCTCTTTTCCGTCCTGTTTCTCGTTGTTGAAGCACACCATGACTGCGACGGGGACGACTGCGCGATCTGCGCGCAGATCACCGTCTGTGAAAACCTGCTGCAGAAGCTGACGTTCACAGTTCTGGCGCTGACGGCGTCTGTTTCCGGCTGCAGAATCGCCTCTGTTTTCATCCGTTCCGCAGTCGGGCGCTTCCGTCAGGCTACTCTCATTACGCTGAAAACCAAACTCTCCGATTAAATCTGCCAATTACAAGGGGTGAGGTCTGTCTGTAAGGACAGGCTGCTTTGGCTTTGCCATGCCCCTTGCTTTTTTGCGCCCAAACGCGGGCAGAATTTTCAATTGGAGGGTTATTTTATACCATGAAAAAGCTATTATCCATCGTTCTGTGCCTTTCTGTGATGCTGACGGCGTCCGCCGGATTTGTCGAGGCAAAAGCCTCTGCCGCCGGCGGTAAGCTCAGCATCGTCACCACCATCTTCCCGGAATACGACTGGGTCATGAACATCCTCGGCGACCGGGCAGCCGACGCGGATGTGTCCATGCTGCTGGACAACGGCGTGGATCTGCACAGCTATCAGCCGACAGTGGACGACATTGTCCGCATCTCCGCCTGTGATCTCTTCCTGTACGTGGGCGGCGAATCCGACAAATGGGTGGACGACGCGCTGAAGGAAGCGGCCAATAAGAACATGGTCGTCATCAATCTTCTGGATGTCCTCGGCGAAGCCGTGAAGGAAGAAGAGCTGGTCGAGGGGATGGAAGAAGACGAGGACGAGGAAGACGACGGGGAGAGCCCGGAGTTTGACGAGCATGTGTGGCTCTCGCTCAAAAACGCGCAGGTCCTCTGCCGGGCGATCGCCGATGCGCTCGCGACGCTCGACCCGGAGCACCAAGGCGAATACCGCTCAAATGCCGACGCCTATATCGGGCAGCTGTCTGCGCTGGATGATGAATACCGGGCCGCGGTGGATCAGGCTTCCCTTAAGACGCTCCTCTTCGGAGACCGCTTCCCCTTCCGTTATCTGACGGACGACTACGGACTGGCCTACTATGCCGCCTTCGCCGGCTGCTCCGCCGAAACCGAAGCCAGCTTCGATACGATCATCTTTCTCGCAAGCAAAGTGGACGAACTGGACCTGCCCGCCATCCTGCAGCTGGAGAGCTCCGACGGCAGCATCTCCCGTACCGTTCTCCGGAGCACCAAAGGACAGGACGCGGAGATCCTGACCATGGACTCCATGCAGTCCGTCACGGCAAAGGATGTTGCAGCCGAGGCAAGCTACCTTGTCATCATGGAGGCAAACCTGGCCGTATTGAAGGCCGCGCTGCAGCGATAAAGGAGACTGCCATGGCGCTCATCACCTGTCAGGATCTCTCCCTCGGCTATGACGGCCGGGAGATCATCCGTGGACTGTCTTTTGAAGTAAGCCGAGGGGACTATCTCTGCATCGTCGGAGAAAACGGCTCCGGAAAAAGCACTCTGATGCGGACGGTTCTGGGCCTCCAGCCTCCGCTGGGCGGGCTCATCCGGCTGGGGGACGGACTCAGCATGCGGGAAATCGGCTATCTGCCGCAGCAGACGCCGATCCAGAGGGACTTCCCCGCCTCGGTGTGGGAAGTGGTGCTCTCCGGCTTTGAGGGCAGCTGTGGCCTGCGGCCTTTTTACAGCCGCGCCGAAAAGCAGCGCGCCACCAGCAACATACGCAGCATGGGTCTGGAGGATCTGACCCGCCGTTGCTACCGGGAGCTCTCCGGCGGCCAGCAGCAGCGCGTTCTGCTGGCCCGGGCGCTCTGCGCCACAGATAAGCTGCTTTTTCTTGATGAGCCGGTCTCAGGGCTGGATCCCAGGGTAACCACGGAGATGTACCGTCTCATTGAACAGCTGAACCGGGAAAACGGCATCACCGTCATCATGATCTCACACGACATCGCGGCGGCGCTCCGCTATGCCAGCCATATTCTGCACATCGGCGACACGGTGTTCTTCGGGACGAGAGACGCCTATCTGGGAAGCGGGATCAGCTCGCTCTTCACGGGAGGAGGCGATGAACAATGACGGCTGTTCCGGATAAGCTGGCGCTCTACTGGCAGTATCCCTTTGTGCGGTACGCGTTGGCGGTCGGCGTCCTGATTTCGCTCTGTTCCTCTCTTCTGGGGGTGACCCTGGTGCTGAAGCGCTTTTCGTTTATCGGGGACGGCCTGAGTCATGTGGCCTTTGGCGCCATGGCCATCGCGGCAGTTTTTAATCTGACAAATGACATGCCGCTGGTGCTTCTCATCACAACGGTGAGCGCCGTTCTTCTCCTGCGCACCGGTCAAAACGCCAGGATCAAGGGAGATGCCGCAGTGGCGATGATCTCGGTGGGGTCGCTGGCAGTGGGCTATCTGCTGATGAATCTTTTCTCCACCTCCGGCAACCTCTCCGGCGATGTGTGCTCCACGCTTTTCGGCTCCACGTCCATCCTGACCCTGACCAAGACCGAGGTCCGCCTCTGCGTCCTGCTCTCGGTGATTGTGGTGCTGGCTTTTATCTTCTTCTATCACAAAATCTTCGCCGTCACCTTCGATGAAAGCTTTGCGGCGGCCACCGGGGTCAGGACCGGGATCTATAATCTGCTGATTGCCGTCATTATCGCCGTGATCATCGTCCTGGCGATGAACCTCGTAGGCTCGCTGCTGATCTCTGCTCTGGTGATCTTCCCGGCGCTGTCCGCCATGCGGGTCTTCAAGAGCTTTCGCTCGGTGACGGTCTGCTCCGCGCTGCTGTCCATCCTCTGCTCGCTGCTGGGGATCCTGATTTCGATCCTGGCGGGAACGCCGGTGGGCTCCACCATCGTGGCGGTGGATATTGTGCTGTTTCTTCTGTTTTCCATTCTCGGTAAAATGCTTGGAGGTGTCCGTACATGAAAAAATGGATCGCTGTTCTGCTCGCCGTTCTGACGGCGCTCTCTCTGGCTGCCTGCGGCAGCTCCGCCGCTCCCGCCGCGCAGGAGACGCCCGTCGCTGCCGAAACGCCGGCGCCGGAAGCGGCGCCCGCTGTCTCTCCCACGGAGCCGGCTGAAAGAAGCGAATCCGCAGAGGAGCCCACCGGATCCGCACCGGAAGCGCCCGCCGAGCCGGGAACCCCGGCCCCGGCCGCCGCATCCGGAGGAATTGATGTGGATCTCACCCAGCTCAGCAGCACCATGGTTTATTCCGAAGTCTACGCCATGATTTTTGAACCGGAGGAATACATCGGGAAGACCGTCAAGATGAACGGTCTGTTCACCGCCTATGAGGCCGAGGACGGGAGGCGCTACTTCACCTGCCTCGTAGCGGACGCCACGGCCTGCTGCACCCAGGGGCTGGAATTTGAGCTGAACGACAGCTATAAATTTCCGGACGACTACCCCTCCCCCGGCGACGACATCACCGTCACCGGCGTCTTCGACACCTATCAGGAGGAATCCGGCGGCAACACCTACACCTATCTGGTACTGCGAAACGCAGAGCTTGTATAAAGCGAAGCCTTTTACCCGATCATTTTCGCGGTTTCACGAAAATGATCGGGTTTTTATGACTTTTTTCGTTCGTATTCTGTTTCCGGTATTGTGCTTCTGCCCGGATTTGTGATAAGATATGATCACAGCAAACTCATATATATTTTAAGGAGGAAAAACCATGAAAGAAATCAGCAGAAGAGATTTTCTGAAGGGCGCGGCCGCAGGCGCGATCGGCCTTGCGGCGACCGGCCTGACCAGCGGCATCGCCTTTGCCGACGACGCCCCCGCAGCGGCGGAAGAGCAGAGCAGCACCTGGTATGACGCCAAGTACTTTGCCAAACCCGATCCCATCACCGATATCGCCGAGACCGTCGAGACCGACGTGGTCGTCGTCGGTGCCGGCAACGGCGGTCTGGTCGCGGGCGCTTCTGTCGTCGATGCGGGCGGAAAGCTGATCCTCGTCGAGAAGAACGCCATGGTGATCACCTGGGCCGGCGAGATGGGCGCCTACAACACCAAGCTCATGAAAGAGACGTACGGCATCGAGTACACCGACGAGGAGCTGCTGGAGATCTCCAATGAGATTTGCCGCTACGCCAGCTACGAGAACGACCAGCGCCTCGTCAACCTCTGGCTCTTCAACTCCGGCCGCACCATGGACTGGTTCGTCGACCAGATGGAGGCGAAGGGAGTCCACATGTTCCTTGAGACGGACATGAAGGACTGCCGCTACATGAACAAGCCCCAGACCCACACCGTTTACGAGACCTTTGAGGAGCTCGGTCCCAACCGGATGGGCTCTCAGATCGCAAACCCCAAGTGGGTCGAGATCATCGAGGAAAAGGGCGGCGAGATCATGTGGGAGACCGCTGCCAAACAGCTGGTCCAGGACGACACCGGCAGAGTCACCGGCATCATCGTCCAGGCCAAGGACGGCAAATACATCCAGATCAACGCCGCCAAGGGCGTCATCCTCTCCACCGGCGGCTACGGCGGCAACCCCGAGATGATGGACGCACTGCGCTATCGCGACAAGGACGTCATCTGCAACAACCTGGGCTGCGGCTTCGCCATGGGCGACGGCATCAAGATGGCCATGTGGGCCGGCGCCGACATCGACCGCAACCATGCTGGCGGCGTCGCCTTTGACCGCGCTGCCGTCGACCTTGACCACCACACCGGCGCGCCCTACACCACCGGCCTGGGCGACATCTGGTGGCCCGGCAGCCAGCCCTGGCTGAACCTGAACACCCGCGGCGAGCGCTACTGCAACGAGGACAACACCTATGACTTCCACATCAACGGCTGGCTGATGCAGCCCGGTCACATCGCGTTCCAGATCTTCGACAGCAACTACTGGTCCGATGTCCAGGCCTTCCACACCACCATCTGCAGCCGTGTCGTCGCGGTTCCCGGCGCCCGCAACAGCGAGGTGCTGCCCAACGTGATGCCCTGCAAGGACGGCGAGCAGTTCTACGATGTCTACATCAAGCCCGCGCTGGACAGCGGCAAGCTGATGCAGGCGGATACCCTCGACGAGCTGGCTGACAAGCTGGGCTTTGAGGGCCAGTACAAGGAGAACTTCCTCAAGAGCATCGAGCGCTACAACGAGCTCTGCGACGGCGGCGTCGACCTCGACTTCGGCAAGCAGAAGAAGGACATGACCCCGATCAAGGAAGGCCCGTTCTACGGCATCGCGATCGGCGAGTGGCTGCTGGCCACGATGAACGGTGTCCGCGTCAACACCAACCTCGAGGCCATCAAGCCCGACGGCGAGGCGATCCCGGGCCTGTATGTGGTCGGCAACGACATGGGCGGCTTCTTCTCCAACAGCTATCCGCAGATGTTCGGCGGCACGGCCCAGGGCAAGACGGTCTGCTTTGCAAGACTCGCAGCTCTGCACGCGGTCACCGGCTCCATCTACGAAGACTGACCGATCCTCTGATCTGTTTACAGAAAGCCTTATAACCTGCAGCGGCCCCGGGCGTGAGCCCGGGGCCTTCTGCTTTGTTTTGTTTTATCCTCCTGCGGCTGTCAATCATCCATCTTTCCCAGCGCAAAAAACTGTGTTATAATTCCTTTATCGGAATCCTTTTGATGAACCAATTGCAGGAATCCCATGCGGATAAGGAGCTGTGACAATGGACATCCTCACAAAACAGCAGATGACCGAAGAGGACATCAAGCTCAACTATATCACCCCCGCCATCCAGAAGAAGGGCTGGAAGGATAAGATCACCATGGAGACCGCCGTTAGGGTGACCGACGGCAAGGTGAATCTGCGTGGGAATATCGCCGTCCGCGGCAATCCCCATGAGGAGGAAGAGATCCTCGATCCTCTGGACCTGATCCACCGGTACCAGGAGGAGAGAGCTTCGCTGAACGCCGAGATCGACCGGGTGCTGGCCGAGATCACGGAAAAGCTGGGAGGGACCGTATGAGTACAACAGATAAGTATGATGAAGCCGTCAGACAGATCAAGGCGGCAATCCTGCAGAGCCAATACGAGGCGGCAAAGTCTGTCAATGAGCGGCAGCTGATGCTTTACTATGGCATAGGAAAATATATTTCGGTCAACTCCCGAGAAGGGTTCTGGGGAACCGGCGCCATCGACACGATCAGTGAAAGATTAGAGAAGGAACTGCCAGGACTTCGTGGTTTTACATCACGAAACCTGCGGTATATGCGTACATTCTATGAAGAATGGGAGATGCTGGATTTTTCCGAACAGCTCAGCAATAAAACGGATAGCGCCTCCGGCATTTTGGAACTTACAAATTCCAAAATGTCCAATGATGCCATTCTGCCAATTTGGAACTTACAAGTTCCAAAGTCAGGACCACCACTTCAAGTGGTGGTTTGAAATCGCCCCTGTAAGGGGCAGAATACTTGCGCCCGCCCAAGGCGGGGTATCGAAAGCCTGATACTGGCTACCTCACAATGAGGTTATTTGATTGCCCTGCTTTCTT
>JAFTGD010000069.1 GCA_017458065.1 Oscillospiraceae bacterium | reverse complement strand
CAAATCGGACGGGCATATAATCACCCCATCAAAGGGAAGGAGCGTCAAGTTCTGATGCGTACAAACCGTCACAGCTTCATGATGATGGCGATGCACATGTGCAGCATGTGCATGATGATGCGCGCGCAGAATTCCGCTTCGACCGATTAAAAGCCATCTGAACTTCAGATCTGAACATTCTGATTCGACGACTTGGACGCGAGCGGGCTTCCGGGTCGTTTTTTTGCGGTCAGAAATCATACGGGAGTAAATCGTTTATGATCGAACTGAAACACCTCGGAAAAACCTACCGGACAGCTGACCAGGAGATCGTCGCGCTGGATGATATCAACCTGACGATCCGGGACGGAGAAATCTTCGGCATCATCGGGCTCTCCGGAGCGGGAAAAAGCACCCTCGTGCGATGCATCAATCTGCTGGAGGTACCGACCTCCGGGGAAGTGCTGGTGGACGGCAGGAGCCTGACGAAGCTCAGCCGTGCCGAGCTGCTGAAGCTGCGGCAGTCCATCGGGATGATCTTCCAGGGCTTCAACCTGCTGGAGCAGCGCAGCGTGCTCCGCAACGTCTGTTTCCCGCTGGAGATCGCCGGCGTCAACAAGCAGGAGGCGAAGAAGCGGGCCAGAGAGCTGCTGGAGCTGGTGGGCCTCAGCGACAGGGAGACGTCCTACCCCTCCCAGCTGTCCGGCGGACAGAAGCAGCGTGTGGCCATCGCCCGCGCCCTCGCCACCAACCCCCGGTATATCCTCTGCGACGAGGCGACCTCGGCCCTTGACCCCAACACCACCCGCCAGATCCTGGAGCTTCTCCGGCAGATCAACAAGGATCTGGGCGTGACGATCGTGGTGATCACGCACGAGATGAAGGTCATCGACCAGATCTGCGACCGCGTGGCCGTCATCGACCACAGCCACATCGCCGAGGAGGGCAGGGTCAGCGAGGTGTTCACCAACCCCCGGTCTGAAATCGCCCGCAACCTCATCATCCCGAGGGAGCGTACGGTTCTGGAGACCGACGGCGGCAAACGCCTGAGGCTGAAGTTTGACGGCGAGACGACCAGCGGTCCCCATATCGCCGAGATGATCCTGGCCTGTCAGGCCCCGGTCAGCATTCTGATGGCAAACACCAAAGAGCTGGACGGCGTGATCTACGGATATACGATTATCGAGCTGCCGACTGACAGCCACCAGGCGGACAAGATCATCCTCTGGCTGAGAAACAGCGGGATTGCTTTTGAGGAGGTGGAATAAACCGTGCAATTTTCAGATATTTTCATGAAGCTGTGGAACAACGGCCTGATTCAGAAGGGTATCTGGGAGACGGTATATATGACCGGCATTTCCACGGTGATCTCCTACATCCTCGGCCTGCCCCTCGGCGTGGTCCTGAATGTGACGGACCGGGGCGGCCTGCATCCGATCCCCTGGCTCAACAAGCTGCTGGGCCTGATTGTGAACTTCTTCCGCTCCATCCCCTTCATCGTGCTGATGGTCTCGATGCTGCCGGTTGCCAAGTTCATCGTCGGCTCCTCTCTGGGTAACGGCGCCATGATCGTCATGCTGGTGATCGCGGCCACGCCCTACATCGCGAGGATGGTGGAGAGCTCGCTGCAGGAGATCGACGCGGGCGTCATCGAAGCGGCGCAGGCCATCGGCTGCAGCAACCTCCAGATCGTTACGAAGGTGCTGATCCCCGAGGCAAAGCCCTCTCTCATCACCGGCGGCATTATCTCCATGGTGACGATCCTCGGTTACTCCGCCATGGCGGCGACCATCGGCGGCACAGGACTCGGCCAGATCGCCATTGTTTACGGCCACCAGCGCAGCAAGCCCGATGTAACCTGGGTTTGCGTACTATTGCTTGTAATTATCGTGCAGATAATTCAGGCGGTGGGCACAGCAGTTGTCCACCGGACAGATAAACGCATCAGACAGTAATCAACAGCAACAAAACAAAACAGGAGGACATCCAACATGAAAAAACTGATTTCTCTGCTCCTTACAGCCGTGTTTGTGCTCGGCTTCGTGTTTGCAGGCTCCGCCCCGGCCTTTGCCGACGAGCTGACCCCGCTGAAGGTCGGCGCCAGCTCCACCCCCCACGCCGAGATCCTTGAGCTTGTCAAGGACCGCCTGGCGGAAGAGGGCTATGATCTGCAGATCGTGATTTATGACGACTACATCCTGCCCAACACCGGCCTCGAAGACGGCGACCTGGACGCCAACTACTTCCAGCACACCCCGTATCTGAACAGCTTCAACGAGTCCAACGGCACCCACCTTGTGAGCGTGGGTAAGATCCACTATGAGCCCTTCGGCATCTACGCAAACGGCCTGGAGAGCCTGGCGGACCTGCCGGCCGGCGCGACCATTATCATTCCGGGCGACGACTCCAACGGCACCCGCGCGCTGCTCCTGCTCCAGCAGGAGGGCCTGATCACCCTGCCGGAGGATGCCAGTGTGGATAACGGCATCACCGTGCTCGACATCGTGGACGACGGCGGCTACAGCATCAGCGCCGTGAACGCCGAGACCATCCCCGCCCAGTTGAAGAACAGCAACGAGGGCACCATCGCCGTCATCAACTACAACTACGCTCTGGCCGGCGGCCTGAAGATCACCGACGCGCTCGCCATCGAGGACGCCTCCGGCGACGCCGCCCTGACCTACGGCAACATCGTCGCCGTCAAGGAAGGCAATGAAAACGACCCCGCGGTTCTGGCGCTGGTTGCAGCGCTGAAAGACGGAGCGGTGGATGCATATAATGCCCAGACCGGCGCAGGCATTGTCGCCGTTTCGGAAGAGACCGCTCTCCAGCCCCTGGCCGAGGCCGTCACGCTGAAGGTCGGCGCCAGCTCCACGCCCCACGCCGAGATCCTTGAGCTTGTCAAGGACCGCCTGGCAGAACTGAACGTCAATCTTGATATCGTGATCTATGACGACTATATCCTGCCGAACACCGGCCTTGAAGACGGCGATCTGGACGCCAATTACTTCCAGCACACCCCGTACCTGAACAGCTTCAACGAGTCCAACGGCACCCACCTTGTGAGCGTGGGCAAGATCCATTATGAGCCCTTCGGCATCTACGCAAACGGCATCGATACCCTCGCCGATCTCCCCGCCGGCGCGACCATCATCATCCCGGGCGACGACTCCAACGGCACCCGCGCACTGCTTCTGCTCCAGCAGGAGGGCCTGATCACCCTGCCGGAGGACGCCAGCGTGGATAACGGCATCACCGTGCTTGACATCGTGGACGACGGCGGCTACAGCATCAGCGCTGTGAACGCCGAGACCATCCCGGCCCAGCTGAAGAACAGCAACGAGGGCACCATCGCCGTCATCAACTATAACTACGCTCTGGCCGGCGGCCTCCAGATCAGCGATGCGCTCGCCATCGAGGACGCCTCCGGCGATGCCGCCCTGACCTATGGCAACATCGTCGCCGTCAAGGAAGGCAATGAAGAGAATCCCGCGATCCAGCTGCTGGTTGCGGTCCTGCAGGATGGTGCAGTGGAGGCCTTCAACGAGCAGACCGGCGCAGGCATTGTCGCCGTGAAGGAATAAGCTGCGGAAGCGCAAGCGGCTGCCGGAATCCCGGCCGGGCCCATCCGCTTCGCTGAAAAAGGTTAATCGAAATTACGCAACAGCAATCCCCCGGGGGAGGTAAACTGCCGCAATGGCAGTCCTTCCACCGGGGGATTTTGTTTTCAACCGGGCTCCGGAGCTTTTTAGTTCTCCGTCTGTTTGAGAAGCAGCTCCAGAGCCGTATTCAGTTTCTGCGTCAGATGTTCGCTCTTCACAGCGTCGGCCGAATCCTTGCAGCGCGCCTCGAGAAGCTGACGGAAATAGGCCACCGACATCTCGTTTGCTACATTGGCTTCCGCCTCGGAGAGGCCGCGCGCCTCGGCGACCGGCCAGAGGACCGTCCAGCAGCGCTCGCTGAGCGTGCCTGCCCGCAGCAGGTCGAGCGCGCTGCCGCGGACGCTCTCCACTTGGGCGGGGTAGAGCTGATAATAACGGTCGACGATCTCGGCCAGAGGGACGGAGTGCTCATGGTAGAAAACGTGATAGAAGATCTCAGGATCCGCAAAGGCGAACCGGCTGAACACATCCCAGGAGCGGAAGAAGCGGTCCTCCGGCGACGTCGTTTCTTCCATATCCGCAGCCAGCGTGCTGCAGTACTTTTCGAGATAAGGCATGGAGGCCATCGTGGTCAGGACGTCGACATCCGGAAAGTACAGATACATGGTCGCGCTGTTCAGCCCCGTGCGAGCGGCGATCTTCCGGATGGACACCTGCTCGATGCCCTCGTCCTCGATCAGCGTCCGCGCGGCGCGGATAAAAGCCGTCATGATTCTTGTGCGTTCTGCTTCGGTGTATTTCGGCCTGCCCATGTTTTGCTGCCCTCCGCCCTTTCTTCAACGGTCCGGTCAAGATGTATGGCTTTTCACAGTTCGTAAGATGATATTAACACAAGAAAAACCGGAATTCAATAAAATCTTAAACAGAGGCTCTTCTGCACTGATGGTGGGTAACATAGCCCCGAACATTGTGCAGAGAATATAGGTTATATTGGGGTTCTCGCTCTTGGGAGCCCCCTTCCCAAGAAGGTGGCCCCCGGCGCTTGGCCATCCCCGCTGCCAAGCGGT
>JAFTGD010000006.1 GCA_017458065.1 Oscillospiraceae bacterium | reverse complement strand
CGCCAGGAGTTCCTGCTTTCTCCGCCCTGGTACATCTCCGACCTCATCACCGCTCCCCGGATGGTGGTAAGAATCGGAGATCGCGTTGAAGAAGGAATCGATTATGAGTTGGGGATTTTCGTATTTCGGTTTTCTGCCCATACTCTGCACCTTCCTTTCGTATAAATCTACCACAATAACCATCACAAAACAACATATCCACGAGAGAAAAAACCGGAAGTCGCCCTCCGGCTCTCTCAGGGGATCTCAATCTTTCTCAATCCCCTTCTCCTTCATGTACTTCTTAGCATCCTTGATAAAGCTCCAGATCATGATGATCATAATAATGCCAATCGGAAATGCACTGATGATGCTCACACTCTGGATGTTATTCATAGAGCTCTCTGAGAACACCAACGCAATCGGCAACACGATCAGCAACAGACACCAAAGCAGCGTTATCGCTGTGTGCGGTTTCTCGTTCTCCCCCAGCTTCTTATAACTGTAGCACGCCGCTGTGTATGCTATACTATCAAAACTCGTCGCATAAAAGGCGATCATGCAGAGAAGAATCCATACAAGGAACAATCCGCTGCCCGGCATCGTGTGGACAATGTTCATAATCAGCTCATACAGATCACCGCTTGCATTATACTGAGCGATGAAGTCTGCTGCTCCTGCTGTCTGTAAGCCCAGGCTGTAGTTGCCAAGAACTACGAAGGAAACGATTGTACTTCCTACACCAAATACATAACCACCGAGGATGGTCTGCTTGACTGTACGGCCTCTTGAGATATTTCCGATGAAGAACGGAGCGGCGATGCACCATACCATCCAGTAAGCCCAATAGTAAATCGTCCAATCCTGTGGAAAGTTGTTCGTCCGTCCCGGATCTGCATATGTACTCAATTCAACAAAGTGCTGAATCATCTTGCCAAGGCTCTGCACGCCATTCTCAATGATGAAACGGCCCTGTCCACCAATGAGGAGAACGAGGATCAGCAGTCCGAAGAACAGATAAATGCAGAGCTTAGCGAGAAATGAAATCCCTTTGAAACCGTGAAGAACTGCATAGGTGTAAACAGCACAAGTGATTAACAATATTGTGATCGTAACGGCTGTACGAGATATTGTAATTCCAAACAGTGTCACGATGATCTCAGCCATCAGAGGAGTGGCAACACTAAACGTTGTCGCCGTACCAGCCAGCAGCGCGAACAGCGCGAACAGGTCGATAATACGCCCCAGGATACCGTCAGCATGCTTACCGATAACAGGTCGGCAGGCTTCGGAATACCGCTGCCTGTCCCTCTTCCGGCAATGAAGCATGAAACCGAACGCAACAGCGAGAACCAGATAAAACGCCCATGGAATAAAGCTCCAGTGGAACAGCGGGAATACGCCAGCCCATTCGGTAATGCTGCCACCCATTTCAGCAATGTGAGGGTTCGTAGCATACATGACCCACTCTGCAAAACTGTAGAACAGAATGTCGGCTGCCAGACCGCAAGTGAACATCATAGAGCCCCAAGTGAAAAAATTGTACTTTGGCTTCTCTCCCGGTTCACCCAGAACTATGTCACCGTATTTAGAGACGGATAGAAAGACGGAGACAATGAGAACTCCAAGACCGATAATCAGGTAGTAGGAGCCTAAGGTATCACCAAAGAAGAAACGCACCTGGGAGATAACTCCGTTAGCGTTCTCCGGGAAGATAAACAGATACACCGCAAGTGCCATGATCAGAATGAATGGCACCAGTGTGATCATCCAATCGATTCTGCTTTTCTCTGCTGTCTTATTGCCCATTGTCTTTTACCTCCGTGTTCTCTATTTCTTCTGATGCTGTCTTCTCCTGCTTAAGGAGAGAATCATAACTATGATCGATGGCGACCAACTCATCCAAGCCGTCAATTTCGATGATGTCATCGCTCTTCATCTCTCGGATTCCCAGCTTGTAATCCTGGAAGTGACAGAACATTGCTACATCGTCCCAGTATATTTGTCGATTTCCACGCTCGAACTCATACTCCAGATGCTTTCGTAGCTTCTTTCCATCTTCTGCACTCCACCGAGAAATCGAATAGAGCTGCCAGCCGTGTGAGCCACCAGTTCTGGAACAGGACTTCACCGCTCCGTCTTCCACATCCATCAACCATTCATCTGTTTTGCCCTCACACCATACAGCGTTATAGCCGGAGAGAGTGAAGTGTGGATCGAGAATGTACGGGTTGTAGATGATCTGGTCGCCATCAAGAATGATACAATCTCCCAGATGCTCACGGGCTACATATAGGGAGCTGATGTTGTTGCATGTGTCGTAGTAGGGGTTTTCAATGATCTTTATTCCTTTTTCCTTCCCCCACTCATAGAACTGTTCCTTGAGATGTCCTACTACAACATAGATTTCGTTTATGCTATTCTGGCGCAGCCCATCTACAACTGTATCAATCATTCTCACACCCTTCACCTTCACTAGAGGCTTTGGGGTCGTGAATGTCAACGGCTGCATTCTTTTACCGATACCTGCTGCCATAATAATGGCGCGTTTTACAATATGCGTGTCTTCTGCCACTTCCTACTCCTCCTCACTCTGTTCCATCAGCTCTTTAGCGTATCTATAATAGTCCTTCGCATAGCGATACTGACGAAGACTGTACTCACCGAACTCCACACCAAGCTTTCTCTTATACTCACACCAGTTCGACCAGAGCAGGCCGCAAGCGGCGATGTAGCAGTAGATTTTCGTGCGGGTAGGCTGATCACAGGAGCTGTTAAAGTAGATATCAATCAGCCTGTCCGTCTGCCGCTTGTTATAGAGACTATAGATGCAGAACATGGCAATGTCCACATGAGGGTCTTGCATCCCGGAATACTCCCAGTCCGTGAGCTGAAGGGCTTCCCCATGTCCGGTTTGATAGAACAGGAAATTATCACAGACTGCATCAATGTGAGTCAGGCACCATTCTTTATCTATGCCATCGATGAAAGATTTTAAGCTTAAAACATTTTCCTTCGTCTTAGCATAATCCCGGTAGATTGATGGACTACCATCCCACAGGCTCTCGTAGAACTCAATCTGACCGAAGACATCGAAAGTGTGAGGAACAGTCAGATGGAGCTGATGGAAATTGCAAAGCTTATCCATGCATAGTTTTAAATCACCCACATCCGCAGGATCAGCGGTTCTTACGCCATCCAGGAACTTCGTAATCTTGTAGCCGTTCTCCGGATTGATGTACACAGGGTCATCACAGAGGCCAAGGCCACTTATCGCTTTGAACACCGCCGCTTCATTTTTTCGGTTTATTAGCTGATCCGTTCCCTCACCTGGGATACGCATGATGTACTTAGTTCCGTTAACTGAGAAGAGGAAGGAACGATTTGTCATTCCCTTTTTCAGCACACTGATATCCTTCACATCATCTTCCCGGCACCCAAGAGCTGTGGCAATGGTGTGGATAGCATCAGACTTCAGATGGTTGGAATCGGAGTCGAGATCACGGAGTTGCTCATAGGTATTGATCTCCACAACGTCGGAGCTTCTGACCACTCGTGCCTGCAGAATCATGCGATCTTTCTTGTACAAGGTTTCTTCCCAGAAGGCTTCTGTGTGCTTATCATCCGTATCGTATTTCTTCAACTTCTCCCGGATTATCTCTGCTTCTGGCTCAAGAAGGTAAGATATACCGATCATCGCATTTCCTGCATCCTTCTCCGGGATGGTCACAAGTTCCATCTTCCGGTTGACGCGGACAGTGGACTCCTCATCAATCAGGTCACTGACCATATACCAGCTGTACAACTCCGTACTGTTGAACGGATTGCTGTCGCACCAGATGTCGCAAGGGATGATATAGGTGTTGTGGATGCGGTCAGCAACGAGGGATAGACTGTGGAGGTTGTTCAATGAGGAATAGTCTGGGTTAACCACAAGCTCCACGCCATACTCGTCGATCAGGTACTCAAAATGATCCTTCATGAAGCCGACCACAACGGTAATGTCGTTGACACCGACAGCCTTTAGCTGCTCAATGATCCTGTCAATCAGCCTTTCTCCGTTCACCTCCAACAGTGCCTTCGGTGTGGACAGATTGATCGGAACCATACGCATACCGAAACCGGCTGCGAGGATGATGGCGTTACGAGGTGCGCAGCTCTTCACCGTTTCTTTTGCTTTAGCAGTCAACTGAGCCTGGTCAGTCAAATACCCTTCATCTATAAGGATACGAAGGCTTCTGTTCACCACCCCAAGACTGTGGCCGGAAATCTCCGCCAAAATCCTCTGGTTGATGAACGGTTCGTATAGTAATGTTCGCAAGATGTCTGACTCTTGTAAATTCATGAACTTATCTCCTTTCCCATTTCGTGAACAATGATGCAAATGAAAAGGGGATAGTTAATCCCCTTTGGGGTGTCAGTATTTAACTCGTCCTTCTGCCACAGCTTTCAGATGTTCACCATAGGGTGATTTACCATAAGCCTTGGCGCTCTCCAACAACTTTTCTTTCCCTATGAAACCATTTATGTAGGCGATCTCTTCTGGTGCTGAAATGGTAATTCCCTGACGGGACTGAATCATTTCCACAAACTCAGCCGCCTGTAGCAAGCTCTGCATCGTCCCTGTATCGAGCCATGCAAAGCCACGACCCAGAAGCTGAACATCCAGCAAGCTGTCTTCGAGATACATCTCGTTCAGTGTTGTAATTTCAAGTTCACCACGTGCTGACGGTTTCACTTGATTGGCTCTCTCGGCTACTCCAGCCGGGTAGAAGTACAAACCAGTCACGGCATAGTTACTCTTCGGCTCTTTCGGCTTCTCTTCGATTGACAGAGCTTTCCCATTCTCATCAAACTCGACCACCCCAAACCGCTCCGGATCGGGAACATAGTAACCAAAGACGGTTGCCCTGCCATTTTCCTCAGCATCTTTCACGGCAGCCTTCAGCAGTGTCCGGAAGCCGTTCCCGTAGAAGATGTTATCACCCAGAACCATGGCTCCGGCTTCACCATCTAAAAACTCTTCGCCAAGGATGAATGCCTGTGCAAGCCCGTCGGGTGAAGGCTGTACCTTATACCTCAGGCTGATACCGAACTGGCTACCATCACCGAGCAGTACTTCAAACCGAGGTGTGTCATCCGGAGTACTGATAATCAGGATATCCCTAATCCCCGCAAGCATGAGTGTGCTGAGAGGATAATAGATCATGGGTTTATCATATATTGGGAGGAGCTGCTTACTTGTAACTTTGGTAAGCGGATAGAGTCTGGTTCCGCTCCCACCAGCTAATACAATTCCTTTCATCTCCTACCTCCTTAAAACTTGAACGTATCTTTGATGCCGAGCCAGTTCTGGTCTTTATCTGAGAGATTCAGCGCCACTCCATCTACAGTGTATCCTTCAGCACTCGCTGTACCGTGATATTCTCCCTCCAGCTTCGGCCACTGAATTCCAATTTCCGGATCGTTCCATGCCATGCCTCCTTCATCGTTGGGATGATAGAAATCATCACACTTATAGCAGAACTCAGCCGTATCAGAAAGAACCAGGAAACCATGTGCAAAACCGCGAGGAATTAGAAATTGCTTTTTATTGTCCTCTGTAAGAAGTTCCCCGTGATATTTTCCATATGTAGGGCTTTCTGCTCGCAGATCCACAGCTACATCAAAGACTTCACCCTTTATAACTCTAACAAGTTTCGTCTGAGGGTACTGCTTCTGGAAGTGCAGACCACGAAGAACACCCTTGGTGCTCATGCTTTGGTTGTCTTGAACGAACACAATGTCAATACCGGCTTCCGCCATATCACGGGCTGAGTACGTCTCCATGAAGTATCCACGACTATCGCCATGAACTGCAGGGATGATCACGCAAAGCCCTTTAATTCCATCAATGTCTCTTTGTACTGTTATCTGACCCATGTCACAGCTTCGCCTCCTTCAAATATCTGCTTACTGCATCTTGCCATGTGGGAAGAGGTTCGAAGCCAGCCTCTACTAACTTCCGCTTTTCCAGACGAGAATTAAATGGACGAGCTGCAACCGACAAACCATACTCTGCTGTAGTTACCGGGATGACTTTGGTTTCCAGACCATACTGCTTATAGAACTCGCAGCAGAAATCGTACCAGGAGATATAGCCACCCTCGTTGGTCGCATGATAGTAGCCGTACTTCTCTGTCTCAATCATATCAACCAGCAGGCGTGCAAGATCCAGCGTATAGGTCGGCGTGCCAATCTGATCGTTGACCACCCGTACCGTATCGTGGGTCTTTCCCACATTAATCATCGTCTTGATAAAGTTCTTTCCATTCAGTCCGAAAACCCAGGCAATTCGAACGATGAAGTATTTTTCCAGTGTATTGGCTACTGCCAACTCGCCATCCAGCTTACTCTGACCGTAGATATTTAACGGTGCATAGCATTTATCGTCTGGTTCCCAGGGACGATCTCCCTGCCCATCAAAGACATAATCTGTAGACAGGTACAGCATCTTCGCACCGATTGCCTTTGCTGCATCTGCAATATTCTGCGTCCCTTCTGCGTTGATTTTTTGGACGGTATCCTTCTTCTCTGGATCTTCTGCTCCATCCACATTTGTCCATGCAGCGCAGTGGATGATGGCGTCTGGACGAAGCTCCTCGATTACCTTCTCCACCGCTTCTCTATCCGTAATATTCAGCTGAACATACGGTGCGCTCACAACTGCGCTATTATCCTGTATCCCAGCATAGATGGCCTGTATATCAGACCCAACAGCTTCATGCCAACGAGCAGTTAGATTATTGACCACATCGTGTCCAAGCTGCCCACCAACTCCCGTTACAAATACCTTCAAATCGTCTGCTCCTTTATAACTCTGACCACTACCGCTGCAAACAGCGACATGTCTTCGCTTCAATAACTCCTTGACAACATCATGACCAAGTTGTCCATTCACACCAGTTACAAAAACAGTCAACTATTCCTAGACCTTATCGGCTCCTATATCCATCTTTCCACACCGTTGTCACTCTTCTCAGGTGGTGCAGTTACCTGTTCCCATACATTTTTTCATAGTAGTTCTGATACTCGCCACTGATGATTTCTTCCCACCACTGGCGGTTTTCCAGATACCACTTTATTGTCTTCTTAATGCCATCCTGGAACTTTGTCTCCGGGAGCCACCCCAATTCTTCATGGATCTTAGTAGGATCAATCGCATAGCGAAGATCGTGGCCTTTACGATCTGTCACATAAGTGATAAGAGATTCATCCTTACCGAGAGCTTCAATTATCAGCTTCACGATGTCAATGTTCCGCATCTCATTGTGACCGCCAACATTGTAAACCTCGCCAATGCGTCCCTTATGAAGGATCAGATCAATCGCCTTACAGTGATCTTCAACATAGAGCCAATCACGAACGTTCAGGCCTTCACCGTAAACTGGAAGTGGCTTATCATTCAGGCAGTTCGCAATCATCAGCGGGATGAGCTTCTCTGGGAAATGATACGGTCCATAGTTGTTGGAGCACCGGCTAATAGTGATCGGCAAGCCATAAGTCCTCTGATAAGCCTGCACCAACAGATCAGCCCCAGCCTTACTACTACTGTAAGGGCTTGAGGTATGAATCGGCGTGGTCTCTGTGAAGAACAAATCAGGGCGGTCTAAAGGCAGATCTCCGTACACCTCATCGGTACTCACCTGATGGTAACGAATGTTCCCAAAGGCCCTACATGCATCCATCATTGTGGCCGTGCCAATGATGTTGGTCTGAAGGAAGATTCCCGGATTTTCAATAGACCTATCTACATGACTTTCTGCTGCAAAGTTGATCACCGCATCCGGCTTCTCTTCCTCGAATAAGGAAAAAACATTCTCTCTATCACAGATATCAAGCCTGCAGAAGCGGAAGTTTGGATTATCCATGACAGGCGCAAGTGTTGACAGATTCCCAGCATATGTGAGTTTATCAACGCAAATCACCCTGTCTTCCGGATGCTCTTTCAAATAATAATGAATAAAATTCCCGCCGATAAAACCGGCCCCGCCTGTGACTATAATGTTCATTTTGTTTCTTTTCCTTTCATTTGAGTATTTGTTCTGTGTAGGAGATAAGTTACATAGAAAGGTGTGTTAAACTGACACATCAACCGTTCGCTCATTATTTATAGCATATAGCAGTCTTTATCTGCTGCACTTTCCTATTCCCAATCAGTCTTTTTACTATTTCAAAAGCAAAGTCGAATGTAGTTCCAAGTCCCTGACCAGTGATGATATTCCCATCTACAGTAACGCTTTCATGCGTAAGGATTGCGCCAGCCATCTGATTCTCATAATCAGGATGGCATGTTGCTTGCCTCCCATCCAACAAGCCAAGACTTGCCAAAATGCTCGGAGCGGCACAGATCGCGGCAATCATTTTATCTGCCGCAAAGTCTTTTACTATATCCTGTATAGCTCTCGAATCCTTCAAATTCTCCGTCCCGAGACGCCCACCGGGAAGGACAATCAAATCAGCAGAAGCATAGTCCACATCTGCAGCCATTGCATCTGCTCGTAAAACGATATGTCTTGAGGATTCAACCTCCAACAGCTCTGTCACTGAAACCATCACAGTTTCTATTCCCGCTCTGCGTAGTATATCTACAACGATTAGAGCTTCACATTCTTCGAATCCAGTTGCAAAGAACACTACTGCTTTCATTGCCATTCTCCGTGTTTTTGCTTCATGAGAACATAGCCCTCGAACATATCAATATCTTCAGCTGTGGTAATCTTAATGTTAGTCTGATCGCCGTAGGTATAGTTGATAGTCTCACCAAGGGCATACATCAAGCTGGTCGTGTGCGGTTCGATAGTTTCGAGCAGTCCTTTCTCAGCTGACCTCTTATAGATGTCCAACAGATAAGAAAATTTAAAACCGTATGGACAAGCGATCTGAATATACTTATCTCGGTCGCACCAGACAGTACTCGTACTCTCCGTACTTCTCTCAGACAACAATTGATAGCAAGGTGTGGCTGTGACCGCAGATTCTCTCTCCTCGGTCATTTCAACCACAGCGTTTACAATCTTCTGAGAAGTGAACGGGGCACCACCGTATTGGATGAATACATTATCATCAAGACTCGTCTCTGTTCCCAGCAGACCCTCTAAATGTTTCACACCGTTGATAACAGATTCCTGAAAGGTTTCTCCGCCAAGCACAATCCACTTGACCTTGCTCAACCTATACTGCTCACACATCTGTTTGCAGTAATCCACCCAGTCATGATGACAGACCACTTCAATGGCATCGATATGTTCGTTCTGCTGAAAAATATCAATTGTGTACGCCAGGACAGGTTTGTCAAGCACCTCAATAAACTGCTTTGGCCGTCCTGCTCCGACTCTTGTGCCAGTACCCCCGGCAAGGATAATAACTGTGTTCATACCGTAACTCCAAAACTATTACTCCGATCCTCTGTGTATCTCCTGCGCCGTCAGCAGATCATCCACTCCGTCAACCTCAACCCATTTCTCTCCGGCAATGTCTACGCAGGAAAGCTGAAAGTCGTGGAACAGAATCATCTGTACCAGACTGTCCTCAAAATACTGATCGTACATATTACCGTTGATCATAGAATCCACTTCCTGCTTCAGGAGGCGGGAAGATACCGGATCGAGCTTTGTCATGCAGCAATACTTCGCTGTAAAGTTCTCCAGTTTCTTGCTCATTACCAGCACCTGATCCCCCTGCGTCACGGCATTGTAGGTACCAGGCTTAACATAGGAACTGTCAATGAGGACGTAGGGATGATCCGTAGAAACTGTGAGATATGAAGAAACAATCTCATCCGAGAACACCGCATCACCGTGGACAATAGCGACATTCTCCCGTTCCAGATAATCTCTGGCGAACCAGACAGATGAGATGGAGTTGGTAACCTCGTAAAACGGATTCATGACAAAGTGGACGTTTTCCCCGTCCAGTTCCTTCTTGATCTCTTCGGCTTTATAACCTACAACTACCACAATCTCCGCATTCTTGTCTGCCTTCCTGATGCTCCTAACCATCCGCTGAAGAACAGTAGTTTCCTCGTCCAACTTATAGCTTGTCTTGGCATACTTCAGCGTCAGAGGCTGCAAATTGTTTCCTTTGCCGGCTGCAAGTATGATATATGTCATCATGGCAGCACCTCCTCACCGATACCGTCATTCATAAAGCTCAGGTCTTCCAGCTTGCACTCAACAGCAGCTTTCATTGCCTTTTCATACTCATCCTTATCAACTTCTACTCCGTAAAGAGGGAGCGAAATGAGGCTGAAGTTCCTAGCGAAGTGATACCACTGCTCTTTGTGGATGCCCACAACTTGACCCTTGCTCTGCTTCAACATTGTCCAATGCATGAAGAACCAACCAGTAATGGCAATATAAGCGTAAAAGTGGCGGCGTTGAACATCTGTTGGTATATGGCGATAATAGGTGAAAAGGATACGGTCAATGTCCGCTAAAGTATGCTGTCCGCCGCAGACATAGGAACCGATGTCAAAACCCGGATCCCCGTACCCGCCATATTCCCAGTCAATCAGGTAGATTTCTTCTTTGTTGATGAGGAAGTTCACGTCACGTGCGTCACCGTGGATATTACACTTTTTGATGCCATCGGTCTCGGCCAGTTCTGCTAATTTATAAATCCGATCCCTTACCACTTCAAACTCAGGAAAACGCCCGTACTTCTCATGTTCAATCTGATCCCTGATCCCCTCAGCCTTCTTGATCACATCGAAGTTCCAACGGACATGGCAAGGCGCAGCGTGAAGTCTGCGAAAGAGCATAACGGCACGAACCATGTCATTGAGGTTCTTGTAGTCAAAGTCGTAATGCTCGATGAAGCGGCCGATACGCCAGCCCTCGTCCACATCCATGGCAATGAGCGTTGTGTCTATTCCTGCATCTTCGACTACCTTCTGCATGATGGTCTCACGGCCACGCTCTACCAGAGCTTCTGAGCCAAGTCCAGGATGACGGTATACATACTTTCCACCGTTGAGTTTAAAGGACAAGACAACATTCGTCATGCCAGCCTGAACAGGAACAAGATCTTCGATATCCTTAACCTCACACCCAAACACGGTACAAATATTCCGCTCTATTATCTTCCTACTCTCGTCGGTGAAAAGACCACCTGTAGTTTGTATATCAGCCATCTTTGCACCTCACACTTTTAACCCATAACTCTCCAAAGCCTGATCTATGAATCTTACAAGATTCCTATAAGCCGGCAGGAAGAAAAAACTGTCATCATCACCCACGGAGCCCTTATACAGCCCCCATCCAAACCAGTAGAAAGCCGAAATGGGA
This sequence comes from Oscillospiraceae bacterium, assembly GCA_017458065.1. Taxonomy (GTDB): domain Bacteria; phylum Bacillota; class Clostridia; order Oscillospirales; family Oscillospiraceae; genus Limivicinus. The sequence goes on along the minus strand of JAFTGD010000006.1, from coordinate 98,441 downwards.
ATAAAGCCATAGTAGAACCTCTTCTCATCTTCCGTCAGTTCCCGGCCAACGTAATATCTCAAATACCTTGCGATCTGCTCATCTGTCCAATCGTACCTGCACAGGATACAGCCGATGTCATTAGCCGCATAGTTCATGCCTGCATACTCCCAGTCGATTAGGAACATCTCACCCTTATCATCATAGAGATAGTTCGGCTCATATGTATCATTATGGCAGAGGACAAGTCCATAACCGAGGCGTTCAGCGTCAACCTTAATAGCTGGATAGAGACGGTCGATCTTTTCTATCAGGTGTGCAAATTCCTTCTTCAGATGCCCCTTTGTGGCAGAGGCAATCTCCATGAGTTTCTTAGCTTCTTCCACATCGTCAAAGATTTTGACGTTGGCTTCTTCTGGAACAGGAACTGCATGGAGTTGATGGAGCATCTCCATACCGCGAATCAACTGGCTCTCATTCGCCTCAAAGTCGCAATTCTTTGCATTTCGCACAAAGTAGCTGATCTTCCAGCCTTCGAGTTTCATGTCGATCACAGACTTATCAATACCGATATCCCTCGCTGCGAGTTGTGCGAAAAGCTCTGCTTGACGATTTATCAGGTTCCCCGCTGTTCCACCTGGATGACGATAAACGTAACGCGTCTCCCCTACATCAAAACCGAAGCTAACATTGGTAAGGCCAGCGTTTATAACCGCAATATTGGATATATCGTTCGGCGTACAGTGGAGTGTGGTTATTATGTTCTCAATAATCTCGGAGTCCACATTCAGAAGGAACTCAGAATCAAAGGAACGAAGGTCATCCACAGACTCAAATTCCAGAATAGTTCCCGGCTCAAACTCTCGGCAATAGAATGTAAGTTGGTGGATATGTTTGCCGTAAAACTCCTCCCAAAACATGGACGCTACACCAAAGTCATTAATCTCTGCTTCCATATAAGAGCAGAAACGGGATGAGAACTTCTCATTTACATATGCACAGCCTACTTGAGCAAGAGAATCGGAGCCTCCAATAGAGGTTTCCGTAATCACCCCAGCGTCAGATACAGTAACTGCAAACTCACGGAACTTCCCAGCCTCATATGTGCAAGCACGCCAACTGTGGTTATCGAGGTTTTCATATGTAAAAGGGTTAGAGGTAAAGTAATGATCCGCACAACAAATGAATGTGTTTCTCATATACTCCCTGGCTTTATATAGAGTAAAAAGGTTTCCCTTCTTACCAAACTCGTTATTGACGATAAGTTTTAACCCTGGAAACTTCTGTTCCAGATAGAAGAACTTCTCTTTCATGTAGCCGACAACGACTATAATCTCTTCTACGCCTGCTTCTCTTAGCTGCTCAATCTGTCTTTCAATCAGAACCTCGCTCTTAACGCGGAAAAGTCCCTTCGGTTTTTCATATGTAAATGGCGCGAACCGGGAGGATTTCCCCGCTGCTAAGATGATGGCATTTTTCATTTTGTTTCCTCTGCTAATTCCAATTTAGTATAGTCATAAATATATTCATTCAAGTAATGTTCTATATAATCAATATCCTTTTTGTATTCGATATGATTTTCAAATAATCTCGTGTTATGACTCGACACTTGTGGATTGAAATACTTGCGAGGATAAATATGATCTTCCTTTTTTACTCCTACAAAATTAAACAATAAATCAACAGTAGGTTCATAACGATATATCAAGTCCTCAAATTTCAAGCGCAATACATCACCTGAAGAATCGAATGAGGGGGCACTGTATTTTCTTGTAATTAAAAACCATTTAACAAATTCCTCAACATTACTAGTTGGAATAATTCCCCATTTCCATTTAAGCTTTTCGAGCAAGTATAAGTCTCTCGGATCTCTATCAACAACAATTGCTCGTACATCATTAAAATAACGAACATATCTATCGGTATTTGTTGGCGGTATCATTTGATCTACCATAATCATTGAATATTCTTCAGGTAACACAGTCCGCAACAGAGAATCTACAAACACTCTTGTTCTATCCAAAAAAATCTCTTCAGAAATAGCGGTATAATATCCATATTCTCTGTCTTGCAACAAAGAATACTTTTCTTCACTTTTTAGGCCTCCAGAAGTTAATCGACGTAATAACGAATATGCCCTGTCAGCTTGGCAAAACAACCATCCTTTATCTGTTCGATCTTTATTCCACCAGGTGTGAGTCTTCAGTTCGCACAAGCTATCGATGTATTGTTCTACTAATGCTTTATATTCTGTTCCAAAAACTTTGTAACCTCCGTACCCCATTTTCCAGTTATTACTCATATATCGTTGAAAACGTTTTATAGCATCACTTGTATTATGTCGATGATTATTCTCAACAATATTGTATTCTAAATCTGCTATGCCATCCGGTTCTTGCAAAAATCTATACTCGTAATCTCCTAAAGAATATATATTTCCACACTCTGAAAAAAGATCAGTAACAGCGCTCGATCCCGTTCCATAGTAGCTCGCACAAGTAATAACTCTCATTTTTTAGTTCCTCGTTTTTTTAGTATTATTTCTTCAAATTCTTTCATCAATAATTCACTAGAGTACGGGCCTCTAATTTCATGAATAAACTCTTTTACTTCTTGATAATTATTGGATACTTTATACTGGCCACTTAAAAACTCTTCGAGCTCCTCTTCGTTTCTACAAACCCTGCCGGTTAACATGCTTTCAAAATCATCAAATACAAATCCACGGTTTTTCTTATAAGAATCATAATCGGGGATAAAAAAACAAATCGGCTTATTTGTGAGCAAGTAGTCTATATATGTTGAGGAATAATCTGTGATTAAGCATAAACTCCCTGCAATAAACTGATATAGAGGAACCTTTTTTTCAAGAAGAAGCTTATCACTAATTATTTTAATGTTTTTACACTCATCTAAGAAATGTATGTTTTGGAGCTTATCTGACGGATGTGGCTTAATATACATAATGATCTTTTTCCCAGTCAGAATATTATCTATTCTCTTCCATCCAATCTCAGAAATATTAAACAAGGTATTAAGTGGCTCAATAATATCTGTCCTGTTGAAATTATACTTTCCATTTGTTTTTCTAAATGTAGGCATAAATAGTATATAATCCTTTACTCCTTCAAATTGGCTTAAAGGGAAGAATAAATAATCATTTCTTGGCATTCCAGAAATTGAAATTGAATTAGCATCCGTATAGAAAGCCTCCATGAATACCTTCTTAAAAAATGCAGATGTAACCGAATAATGAAACCCTTCTAATTTTATTGGCTTTAAATCAGTATGCAACAAGTATCCAACTTTTTTTACTGGCATTGCGTGAAACAAGTATAAGTCCAGCTGTTTATTTGTCTTGAATTCATACATCCCATGTGAATCGATAATAACCCTGGAGCGAAAAAAATAAATAACAGATAGCAAAGAATATTTAGGTACAATTCTAACCTTAATATTTTGATTAGAGTATTTCTCTTTAATCCATTCCCTAACCATACTAGTGTTATCTTTGTCCATTAAATGCCAGCATATCTTAAGCCCAGACAACTCATAATTGTTGTACATATAATCAAATAAAGCTTGTGGATTATCGCTAAAGTCCGGGAGAGAACAGAATGAAACATAATCCTTAAAGACAAATATTTTATTAACCAACAACAATCCTTGTCTGATAATACTTTTGAAGTCTTTCATTTTATCACTAACACCCTCTGCTTATTCTGTTCTATCAAAAGAAGGATTCTCTGTTTCTTTTAAAAAATGTTATTCCAATTACAGAAATGATGGCTATGACAATATATCTTACTAATGTAAATGAGTAGACAAACGAGATTCCTACCGATACAAATGCCATTACTAAGCCAAAAGTCCACATTTTAATCCCAGGGAAAGGATTCTCTATTCCATTGTTTTTACATATATTTACCATAAAAATATAATGCACTATGCTATACACTACATAGCACACCAATGTAGTGTATCCAGCGGCGATAAAACCGTATATTTTAATAAATACCCAGTTAAGGATAATATTTAATGCAGCAACAGCACATGAGGCTATCATAACAAATTTTGTTTTTTCAAAGTAAAATTCAATGTTTCCGAAAAAACTATATATGGTTACAAATAGAACACTCATTGACACGGGTGGAACGATATAAATTGCAGAATAGTATTTATGCCCACCAAGAATAAGTATTAATTCTGGTGCAAACAGAGAAAACAATGTGCAAATGATACCTATTAGCATTTCTATTTGAAATGCTCTTTTCCCAATGCTCTTTCCATCACCACTCTCGAGCTTCTGAAAGCACCACGGCATAAATGAAGCGTGAATAGCATTAGTGACAATTTGAACTACAACAGCAAGTTGGTAAGCAAGTGAATAAATCCCAGCGTCAGCTCTTCCGCACATTTCATCAATCATAATACGATCTGATTGGTTAAGTATTTGTTGCGACAAATAATGCGGAATAAGGGGTAAATTATATAGTAAAGAATATTTCCAATACTCTATATTAACTAATGTATGTCCTTTCTTGATAAGGAGGAAGTAAAAATAACCATACGTAAGGATTTTTACGATTAATAACCCTCCAATTCTTGCCTCTACATGATAATTAGGAAGCAACCATACTAATAGCACACTTAAAAAACTTCCGGCAGTATTGGCAACAATCGTGACAACAACAATTATTCTGTATTTAAAATCAAATCGGTTTCTAATCGTATAAAAAGACCAAATTGTAGTGAAGAAAATATCCAAAAACATCATCACTACAATTAAAAAAGGAAGTCCCAATATACCAGGATATAGACTTGAAATAATCAAGTATATTAGAAACGATGTTAATGTTGTGCAGGTTGTTAAAAATAGCGATGACGATGTATATCCATCCCTATCATCAGAGAATTTAATCATCGCTTTGTTAAATACACCTGTGGCTAATTCTAATGTCGCGAATATCGTAATTATTCCCATCCACGTATTATATATATTTACTGTTCCATACTCTTCTTGTGTAAGGAACCTTGTGAATATTGGGGTAGTAATAAACGAAATGCCTTTATTAACTACACTACAAAACATAAACCACAACGATGCCTTAGCCGGAACCGATATAGATTTATATTTGTTCTTTATTTTTTCAAGCATCTATTAGTTGCCCTTTCGATTTTTAAGCAAATACTCCTTATAAGGTATATCCGGAGCAAATACTATTACATTATCATGCCATTTTCCTCTTTCTTCCAAAGGAGGGAACTCCATGTAGTCTCCATATGCATTGTTCAAAAACGTCTTATAGTTACTAGGGACTGGCACCATCAGATTCTCAAATTGCATGTAATCTGGCTCACCAAAATCCTCCTTTGCACACCAATATTTCGACATCATTTTTTTTCCATGTGTCATTAATGCAACTTTTTTCGCACTATAATCATATCTACCCTGAACTTTACTATTCAATTCTACGAGCCACTCATATTTAAAAAGTATCTTTTCTACAAATTGAGCAAACCAAATAAACGGCCTCTTATAGAAAGACTTTTGACTCAAATCTGCAATGTATGCCCTGCAAAGTTTCCAAGTAATTTTCATTTCAAACAGCTGCTTTTTTAGCAGGAACTTATTGTCTGTCAAACCATTTAATATAAAAACATCCAGAAATATTCCGTTATTATAGTCGGGTGATTCCTGACCAATAATTAATCCTGTTGTGTCACTCTTTCTTAATCTGGCATATCTAAAAAAGTATTTCCTATCTGTAAGTGCATTTTGAAAGAAGTATGGATCTTTGAATTCTGTAGTAGCAACCTCGCATAACTTAACATAATCATCGTGCAACAAACAAACATCTGCATCATCATCCCAAGGAATGAAACCTCCATGCCTTACTGCTCCGAGCAATGTTCCAGCATATACATACACTCGAATATTATGTTTATCACATACCCTCAATAACTCATTCAACAGCTGAAGTTCCACTGCCCAGATTTTTTTTCGGTCCGATGTTACAACAAATTCATCTCTAACTTCTTCGTTCATAAAACCGTCAGGCAATTTATATGTTCCATATTTTTCCATTTCATCACTTCCCTGCTCGAACTTGGACTTCTTTATTATAATGAACACTCATAACTAGTATTGTAAACACAACCCAGTAATATTGCACATTATATGTTATTCCTGCGACAAGTAATGGCATTAGGAATTCGATAAAAAAGATCTTTTGAGGACTTTTCTTCATAATTGTTCTAATAATCCAAAAGAAATATATAATGAAACCAATAATGCCATAACCATACAGAATATTCATATAATCGGACTCTACTACCCATGATCCCAATAGAGAATATTGACCATTTATCCTTGTAATTGCCAGACCCGAACAACCAGGTCCATACCCAAAAAGAATCTTGCCAATGCTAGTATTTCTTATAACCAGTGGTAGAAGTGTATAATAGCTTCTATGCACTGTCGTACTTAATGTAACATTAGTACCATTTATTCTTTCAACTAGTCTGGTAATCCCACCAGCAATTTGAATACCTAAGTTAGTTGTTGTTATCGCTACAACAACAAACACTATTGCAAGTCCAGCACCAACTATTTTAGTCATAGTAAGATGCTTAAATATTTCTTTTCTAATCAGTAAACGTAAGATCTTTATAATTCCTAAAGTTAGCAAAGCTAATATAGCTGTAGAACTATTCATTCCAACAGCAATAAAAATGCAGATTAGCCAAATATACCATGTGTTAAACATTACAATTGACAGCACAAGTACCGGAACCATATTACTTGGATGCCAGCAAAAACCAGTTAGCACTAAATTCCCATTAACATATCTACTTGCGTTATCGATCATGTGAAACATTTGACTAAATACAACCTGATTTATATCTAATCTAAATGCATGATATGAAACATACTGCAACAAGCACCAAATAAGTTGTAAAGCGCAAGAAGCCTTGATACCTGCAAGCAAATACTCTATTATTTTCACATTTTGTCTCAATAGACCCATGTAAAATAAGCAAATAATTGAGCTTAGAGCAGCCGATAAAACCATTGTATATACGTATCCATTATCTATATTAACCGCTAGTGAAATTAAGATTACTACAATATATGCTCCATATGCACGGTCAATCTTTATTGAAAACTTTCTAAAAACAAAGATTCCAATTAACGCCAAGAAATAGAACAATGGGATTCCAAAAACACGTACAATATACAGAGTTGATGTTAATCCCAAAAGAAACATATATAATTGACGCAAAGTTATTTTCTTCGTATTCAACTAACACCCTCCAACAGCTGTCATCGTTTTAGCATCCTTTTCAAGACAAACACAATATAGGGAACTCGAAGATAATATAAAACTTTATAATAAGAGTTCCTTGGAACATGTATCACATCATTCAAATCGCTTAAAAATCGAACCATTACTGGTGTTTTTTTGATTTTTTTGTGTCCTGTATTGAGTACTGTTTTCTTTGTGGAAATACCAATGGAATTCATATCATGAATCCGATATCTTATGAGCTTTCGATTTAAAAAACCAACATTTCCCATAGTTGCTGCAATAAACATCAATTGTTTATCATGAATTATATAGTTGCAATTAAGCTCTATATACTTATTTTGAATTTCTTTGTTAAAGCAATATGTACATCCTTGGGCTACATTCCCATATATCAGGCGATGAAGTGAAATTGTTTTATAGTTAGTCTTAGCTTTTTCAACAAAACTATTGATGTTATATTTATTTCTATTTGTAACTATGCTTCCATTTTTGTCAATAATATGGAAATTGGAACATAAGAGCATACATTTTTCTTGGGTCATAACATCTATCATCGTTTCAATTTTATTCTCCTCCCAAATATCATCTTGATCCGAAAGAAAAATGAAGTCACCTTTTGCCTTGCTTATTGCAACATAAAAATTCCTAATATATCCAATATTATTACAGTTAACTGTCACACTGACATTTATAGAAGGAGGAGCGCACTTCACTAATTCAGATATTACGTTAACGGTATTATCTGTCGACCCGTCATCCACAACAATCAATTCATCAGGCAGTAGAGTCTGACGAAAAATGGATTGTATTTGCTCTCCTACATATTGTTCTCCATTATATGTAGTCATCACTACTGATATCATAGCTTCATCCTACCCACTTTAGTAATCACATAACCCCATCGAAGATAAAATATTCAAATAAAGATAGCTTCATTGCAAATAACATAAGTAGGCGTTTACCTATTCCTATTTTGTTATACTTTACGTTATATAAATATCGAGAATCATATAACAATTTCATTCTTGAATATCTTTGTTTATACGCTTTGCTAATGCTTACAGAGTGCATATGATCATATCTTGCATCTGGTACTATGCCTATTTTTTTATGCCGTTCTTCAAATCGCTTAGACAGCACCCTTTCTTCGCAATATAGAAAAAACTCTTCATCAAATCCCTCAACGGAAACAAAATCGTCCAATCTAACTCCGAAAAAGGAACCTCTAAACATATTCATATCTTGAATACTTAAACCTGTATCAACATTCTTCCCATGGTTTGAGGCAAATATTTTTCGGCCTATAATAAAGCAATCTTTAAGATCATCCATATAGGAATATCTAACTTGAATTGGAGGCTGTCCAAGTGATCCGTCTATTTCATACTGTAAACCAGTAAGCAATGAATAATCAGAGTTTTCAAATGCACCTAATAATGTATTGATATCCTCCTCTTTAACTACAACATCAGGATTTGCTATAAACATTATATCTACGCCAAGGTTCTTACATACTTTAGCCCCATAATTATTTCCGAACGAGTATCCCCCATTCCTATCGGTCTCATATATATTTATTTTCTTGCTCTTTATCTTTTTCAGTTCCTCATATGAGTTATCTGTTGAACAATTATCAACTAAAACAACATAGTCAATTGCTGAGTATTTTTCAACCATCTTCGCTAACCTAATAGTCAAATTGGCAGAATTATAATTCAATATCACAAAGGCTGTAATCATCATTCATGCATCCATTCATTATTTCCATTGGTAAAGACCTGTAAGCTCTTTTACATGTGTATCCCAAGACTTAATCACTATGTTATTATCGTTTACACAATGTGCATATGGAGCACATTTTGATTCATACATTGAGATAATCGAATCTTTAAGTTCACATACATTTCCTGCGGATATTACAATCCCAGCTGAGCCGATAATATCTTTTGACCCCATATGATCACTTACAATCACAGGTACACCATAACTCAATGCTTCTAAAACCGTAAAACCAAATGTCTCATACCAAATACTTGGTGCGATAAGTACATCAGACATTCCAAAAATAGTTTGTAACTCACTCTGATTAAATCCATCTTCATTTATTATCATATACGGTGCCGGATTCTTTACAGGGCTATAAACTCTTAATTCGAAAAATCGCTTTCCTTCTTCCCAAAGTTCGTCCAATGCGCTACGTAAAACGTCAAACCCCTTGTAAGGCCTTGCCGGAGCAAGACATGTTATAGACAGCTTACCATTCCATTTTTTGCTTCGATTTTGACGATTATCTTTAACATTCTTATGCGTTATTGAAATAACAGTTGATCTATTCGGGCTTATATATCGCTCGAATACTTCTTTGGTAAGTGAAGAATTAAAATGAATTAAGTCTATCGTTTCTAATATCGTCTTATAGTATGCTCGTAGTTCGCGGTATTTGGCAGCATCATGCTGAGTCACCTGAAACCCCTTTGGGCCACTCCAAGTCTCATCTTCTTCAAAAAAGTGCTGTCGATGCCTCTTTCGAAGTGCTCTTATAGTATTTGAATTCTTTAAGTTTCTATATAGTGGAGATTGCAGGAGTTCTATTTTTCTTAATGATAAGGCCTTAATATTACACATAATGCACACTTGACAACCCTGATCATTATCACATGTTTCTCCGTTACGATATAAAGTCACTTTAGGGCATATCCCAAAATAATCATGTGTTGTATATATCGTTTTAATATTTAAAGATTTAGCGGCATCAACAAACTCCTTATGCAATCCCATTAATGTATGTATATGTATAACATCTGGATTAATCCTTCTCAAATACTCCAAAATCTCATTTTTATTCGTGCCCTTGGTATATGCATCTACAGCTTTTATACCCTCATCTAAGGAAACAGGTAGCGAATTAATAATCTCTATGCTTATAATACCTTCAGGTTTTATCGTTTCTTTAAAGTAAATTCTTCTATTAATAGGACTTATTCTTCCTGGCCAAAATGCGAATAATTCATTTCCCTCCTCTCGTTGTGAAATCATCAAGTCATAGGCGTATTTTGTCAAGCCGCCTGTTCTATATGGAGGAAATCCTAAAAAATAATGTGCAATCCTCAAAGCAAGCTTGCCTCCTAAAAAATCACAAATTCCACAAACTCATATACTTGTTTCCAATATGCTCCCAACTATATGCGTTCGTTATCCTTGCCTTAGCAGCAACTCCATACCCCGTTCGTTCTTCTGTGGACATTCCATCAGCTTTATCAATGAGCTTCGCCAAGTCTCCGTCCTCTTTCTTCCAGTACAGAGCAGCATCTGCTCCAACTTCTCGGTTAAAACCAACATCAAGAAGCAGATTCAGTTCAGTACTTCCCAGCGCCTCCAACAGGCTCGGATTTGTACCACCGACCTCGTGGCCATGGAAGTACGCATATGCATTCTCTCTGATCTTCTTCAGCAGTTCTTTGTCATACACCGTGCCGACGAATTTGATCCGAAGATCACTCCTCCACCTGAGCTTCTGATCCAGCTCATCTAAGAATTTCTCATTTGTGTTCGTGATCAGAGCAAAGTCCCGTGTGGAATGGGACTTTATAAACTCACGGATCATCGTCTCGTAGTTATTCTCTGGAACGAACCGGCCAACTACAAGATAGTACCCATCAGCCTTCAGTCCTTTCTCCTTGAGCCAACCCGTAAACTTTGGATCGGTATCAGAGAGAGTGGAAGGAACCGTATCAGATCCGTAAGCTATAAAAGTCGTTTGAGGATGGTGATACGTTTGCTGTATATACTTCTCTATATTCACTGAGTCGCAGACAACCACATCGGCTGCGTTGACCATCTTCTTCTCAGACCATTTCCAGTATTTACGAACCAAAAAATTCCATTTTTGGCGTTTCCATTCATGTCCGTCGGGATTCAGGTAATATTTACCTCCGATTGCCTTAATCTGCTTGACCAACCCATTTATAAACAGTCCAATACGACAGGTGAGGATATAGAATATCGGATTCTCTATCTTGTGATCTTTACAATACTGAATGCTATACTTCACTGCCGCTCGATCATAATAGATAGCAACAGCGGGTCCAATATTCGGGCAGGGGATCTTGAAGACATGGGCGTTGTGGTATGTGAACTCAGCCACACTTCCATCGCTGTTTTTCTTTAGCACCTCAATTCCATCCAACTTACTCTCGTCCATGAACCCGTCGCCGTTGGCTTTGCAGGCAATGTGATACTTAATGGAGTAGTCATTCTGATGCTGTTCAGTCAGCTTGTCTACGAAGGTCTCATAGCCTCCATATTGTCCAATGGACTTAGACCCTATGATGAAAATATGCTGTGTACTCATCGTTGCAGCTCCTCAATATCATTTTCAGAACCACAAACAGAAAAGTTCAGCTGACCATCCATGCCTGTGCTCCTCTCAAAACTCATAGGCAAATACAACTACAGTCAGCTGAACATGTCTAATAATACATTCAGCTGAACAGATTGTCAATGCCTGAGACAAAATTTCTTCTGTTCTACCCTTATTGCGGCCCTTCTACGCCGCCATCAGCCCTATATTTTTTCGGCTTATTATCTGTGTATCCCCGTCCGGATTCAGATAGTACCTTCCTCCGATTGCCTTGATCTGCTTCACCAGACCATCAATGAACAGCCCAATACGGCAGGTGAGGATATAGAAAATAGGATTCTCTATCTTGTTATCTTTGCAATATTGAATGCTATACTTCACAGCTGCCCGATCATAATAGATCGCCACAGCAGGCCCAATATTTGGACAGGGAATCTTGAATACATGGGCGTTGTGGTATGTAAATTCTCTTACATTTCCATCCTTATCTTTCGCTACATCAGAAATGTGATCCAACTTACTCTCATCCATGAACCCGTCGCCGTTGGCTTTGCAGGCGATATGGTATTTGATGGTTGGATCGTTTTGATGCTGTTCAGTCAGCTTATCTACGAAGGTCTCATAGCCTCCATACTGTCCAATGGACTTAGACCCTATGATGAAAATATGCTGTACTGAGGCCTTATTCTGTTTTTTCTCCATTTCCTTTGGCCTCCTTACGCCGCCATCAGCCCTATATTTTTTCGGCTTATTATCTGTGCATCCCCGTCGGGGTTTAGGGCATATGAACCACCAATTGCTTTGATCTGCTTCACCAGTCCATCTATAAACAGACCAATACGACAGGTGAGGATATAGAAAATAGGATTCTCTATCTTGTTATCTTTGCAATATTGAATGCTATACTTCACAGCTGCCCGATCATAATAGATCGCCACAGCGGGTCCAATATTCGGGCAGGGGATCTTGAACACATGAGCGTTGTGGTATGTGAACTCTGCCACGCTCCCATCGCTGTTCTTCTTGGTGATTTCCACGCCCTCAAGCTTTGACTCGTCCATAAATCCGTCGCCGTTGGCTTTGCAGGCGATGTGGTATTTGATTGTCGGATCGTTTTGATGCTGTTCAGTCAGTTTATCTACGAAGGTCTCATAGCCTCCGTACTGTCCAATGGACTTGCTTCCAATGACGAAAACATGTTGCACAGAGGCCATATTCTGTTTTGTGTTATCAGCCATTCATCTGGCCTCCTAGTTCTTATTTCAAAAATTGCCTATTAGAAGTAATAGTTTTCTCTCGGCTTGCTCATGTTCGCAGAAGCCCTTTCTGACGCAATATGGACTTTTGCTCGCCTATATCTTGTGGTTTTCCGCTCCGCAAACGCTATATATGGCCCTGCCACGACAATTGCCTATTAGAAGTAATAGTTTTCTCTCGGCTTGCTCACGTTCGTACAAGCCCTTTTCGACGCAATATGAGCGATTTATGATGCAATATGGGCTCTGATAAGACTACATATTGTGCTTTCCGACGTTCTAAATACCATATTTTGTATCTCTTCTATGTAAATTGCACATTAGAAGTAACAGTTAGCTCGTCAGGACATGACCTCTACATTGCACCCTCGTGAGAGAAGAGCACTCCAATTGTTTTAAACAGGATTTTTAAGTCCAAGCCGATACTCCAGTTGGTGATGTATTCCGTATCAAGCCGCACAACCTCTTCAAAATCGGTGATTTCACTGCGTCCGTTGACCTGCCACATCCCTGTGATGCCCGGTTTTGTAGCCATTCTTGCACGGTGGTGATACTGATACCGGATGTACTCGTCGATTGTGGGAGGCCGTGTTCCTACGGTACTGAGCGTCCCTTTTAGGACCAGGAAGAATTGCGGGAATTCGTCCAGTGACGTACGCCTGATGAAGTCTCCGATGCCGGTTTTCTTGGTTCCGTCTGGCAGGATCTCGTTGCCGATAATGCGAGGATCAAAGTCGAGTTTGAACATCATGCCGTCCTTCACGCGGTTCTGATCCATCAAGTCCTTCTTGCGCTCTTCCGCATCCATATACATCGAGCGGATCTTGTACATTTTGAATCGCTTGCCGTTCTGCCCGATTCTCTCCTGTGAAAACAAGATCGGGCCCGGCGATTGTTTCTTAATGATCGGTCCAACGATGGCCATAATGATAAGCGCAATAAGGCTTCCAATCAGCCCTGCGACAATATCGAAGCAGCGTTTCATCAGCATCTGAATCGGCGTAGCATAGTTGATCGAGGTCGTAAGTACGGTCGTCCCACCGATCTTCTCGGAGAACCTCTTTACTCCGTTGCGGCTCATGTTCGGGACGTGATAATGAGTTGGAACTGCCATGATTGAGCAGTCGTCCATCAGTTTGATGACCTTCTCATCGGTTAACGGCGCATCGATATACACAGAGTCGACCCATTCACGGACGATGTAGTCAGCCGCACCATCCATGTCCGCAACAATGGGATAACCGCCAATCGTTTTATTTTCAGTCTGTTCTGTAAGGACAACGCCGGTGATCTTAAAATCAGCAAGATCATCGCTGCTCAGGCGCTTCAGGATGTCTTCTGCTGTATCCGAAGCTGCAACAACGAGCATACTGTTTTTCTTTTCTTTTGCAGCGCCATGTTTCTTGATAAAAGTTTTCCAAACAATGCGAGTGCAATGGCCAAACAGGAGATGGAGAAGGAAGGTAACGAAAAGAATAATCCTGGAATAGGCATCACCCGTTTGCGTGGCAAACATGTAGATCGCTGCGATGGCCAATACATAAAAGCAATGCTTGAAGGTCTCTATTGTTTCAGCGTAAACCCCGCGTTTCACTACATCATGCAAAGAGTTATGCAGTACAAGAACAACAGCATCCACTAAAATGAGTGTGATTCCCATTGTTCGATAAAGAGGGACTGCATATGCCCAAATATGGTTGCGGATAACAGCCGCCAGGATAAATGCGATCTGAAGGCTGATTTCATCAACTATCATGAAATCGAAATGCTTCGACCAGCCCTGTGCATTTCTCTTATACATTATGTGTTCCTTCTTTCTGCTGACGACGCTCTCGTCTCTCTTTTAAACACAACGGCCACGCCGGTCATTCTTCTATGGCGGGTATCTCCCCCATAAGGATGTTGAAGAATTGGGGAAAACTTTGTTGCCAATTCTCCGGAATGCTTTTTCAATTTCACCATGCTTCGGACAGGGTACTCAGCTTTTCTTTTCTCAGAGCGCTGAGGGTTCCCTTCTGCTTTGCTTCCCGTTGGCGGCGAATCCATCGGCCAAGGCGCATTCCGTTGGCCGAGGTATAGGCCACAGGGATATTGAGGTCGCCGTGTGCGGCCATATACTGTTTGGCCTCCTCAAAGGCGTTCTCCCAGTCGTTGTCGTACTTGCTGCCCCAGCGCATGCCCAGCTCATCCAGGCGGGCGATCTGCTGTCCGGTCAGGCAGAGACTGCCCTGCTTTCGACGCTGACGGAGATTGGTCAGCCAGTCGCCCAGACGGATTCCGTCCGGGCTCACATACTCCGCGGGAACATCCAGATCTCCATTCTTCTTGTGATAATCCACAGCCGCGGCATAGTTGCGCTCAAAGATGTAATCCGGGATATCCCAGGTCATGCCCAGCTCGTCCAAGGCCGCGACACGCTCCGGCGTCAGGTATCCGCTACGGATACTGCTTTTGCGGGCGGTGCGAAGCTGGGCCAGCCATGTACCGAGCGGCACGCCGTTCGGCGAGACATATCTGGCCTTCGGCGTGAGCGCGCCATATTGTTCGACATATTCTTTTGCAGCGGCGTAGTAGCGCTCCCAGCTCTGGTCCGCTGCGCTCTCCCAGCGCATGCCGAGGGCATCCAGCTGGCGGATCTGGGAAGGTGTCAGGATGCCTTTGACACTGCCCTTCCGCACCCGACGCTGAGTGTCCAGCCAGGAGCCGAGAGAATAACCCTCCGGGGTCACATACCGGCGCGGCACGTCCAGGTCGCCGTTCTCTTCCGAATACTGCTTCGCCTGCTCAACCATCAGGTCCCAGGAGGCGGAGAGGGTCTCGTTCAGCCGGTCGAAGAGGGCCAGGCAGTCATGCACCTCGTCGATGACCTCAAAGCTGTCATGGATGATGCTGTCCTCCAGGCCCAGCTCGCGGTAGTAGGTCATGGCGATTTCCATCTCGTCCTCGATGGCGCCGATGGAGGTCAGGTTCTGGATATTCATGACGATGTCGAAGATGACGGGTTCCGTCGTCTTGTTGGCGGAGAGAGCGCGGCCGATCTGCTGCTTATACACGATGGGCGAGACCGTCGGGCGGAGGAGGATCACCCCGCTCACATCCGCGACATGGATCCCCTCGTTCAGCATATCGATACAGAAGAGCAGCTTCAGGTGTTCGGAGTCGTCCGCCTTGAAATCGGCGAAAGACTGCTCCGTCTCCGGGTCGGCGGAGTAGGCGGAATAGACATGGGGATGGCTGTCGATCTTCCCGAACCACTCCGGCACATGGCTCATCATCTCGCTCATATGCTCGGCATTGGCGCAGAAGACCAGGTACTTCCCTGTCCTGTCAGTCATGTGCTTCTCGAAGAGCCTGTCCATGCCGTCGGCTTTGTCCAGCGCGCGGCGCAGCTTCTCCAGGACCGCCTCGGCGGCATCCCGGGTGGCCTTGCTTCTGGCTTTCCGTATCCGTGCCTCGTACTTCTCCAGGCTGTCGGCATAGCGGAAGACGGAGAGGATATACCTGGGCGGGTTCAGGATGCCCCGGACGATGGCCTCGCCCAGGTTCATCTGGGAGGCGACATGCCCGTCGAAGAGCTCGTCCGCCATGTCCCGCCGGTTGTCCAGATAGCGGATGTTGGTGGCGGAGAGGCCCAGAAGGGGTGTCTCCGGGCAGAGCGCCAGCAGACGCTGGACCCCGGCGCCCCATTGCTCGGCGCCGCAACGGTGGAACTCGTCGAGGATGAGGGTCTCGAAGTCTCCCAGGGACTGCATTTCATCACGGGACAGGAGCATGAGCTTGGCGTAGGTGAGGAAGACGATGTTGCCCGGTTCCGGGCCGCCTGCTTCCCGCCAGTTCTCAAGCTGAGTGCGGAAGATATACTCCGACGGAGCCAGCCACAGGAACTGCCCGTCCGGGTGGTCCGCTGCCAGCTGGAGCGCAATGAAGCTCTTGCCGGTTCCGGTGGGGTGGATGACAGCGGCCTTGCCGCAGGAAGACAGCATCTCGGTCACGGCGCTGTAGGCCTCCGCGTTATGCGGAAACAGGATGCTGTTCATGCTCCACCTCCGATCGTGCTGTCATAAGGTATACTTTTTGACACGCGAAAAGACACTCTAAAAAAGTGACCAAAATTACCAGTTACAACTAAGTTAGTATACCAGAACGGTATAAAAAATACAAGTTGTTTGAGCATAAAAAAAGTATACTTTTCTGCTGCTGAACGTTACCAAACGCAAAAAGCGCCTGAACACGGGCTTTGTCCCCTTGTTCAGGCGCTTTTGCGTTATTCGTTTATTCTGTTTTATCGCATTTGCATGGCGTTCTTTTTCATCTTTTTTCAAGAACTCCTACACCATGCCAGTCACACTTCCCTCGCCCAACGGAGAAAGGTCTTCTGACAGACACCGGTGCGTCTGGCCGCTTCGACGGAGTTAAATGCGCCGTCATGCCACTGCCTGCAGATTTCGGAGAAGTGCTCCGGCGGCGCTTTCGGTCTGCGTCCAAACCGGACTCCTCTGGAGAGTGCCGCGTCAATCCCCTCCCGCTGTCGCTTGCGGATCATCTCTCGCTCGGTCTGCGCTACATAGCTGAGAATCTGTAGCACCAGATCGGCGATCAGCGTCCCGGTGAGATCTCGCCCCTGTCGCGTGTCCAGCAGCGGCATATCCAGTACCGCAATATTGGCCTTGAGGTCCCGCGTGATATGCTTCCACTGGACCTGGATCTCGTCATAATCACGGCCGATGCGATCAATGCTGACGACAACCAGTGTGTCGCCCGGACGAATCGTTCTTAACAGCTTCTGCCAGGCAGGGCGTTCAAAGGTCTTGCCCGATATCTGATCCGTCAGGATTTGCTTGCGCGGAATTCCATATTCCAAAAGCGCATCCAGCTGCCGATCGGTTTTCTGTTCTTTTGTCGATACGCGGGCATATCCGTAGATTTTTCCGCTCTCTTTCGTAATTTCCATCAAAAAATCCTCCATCATGTCATTCTGTTCCGGATGGTCCCGGACAGAGCCCATGATAGAGGATTTTTGAGTGAAAAGCGCAGGTTCGTTTTATTTTCCCTCAGATTATTCGTTGGTATAGTTGTCGAAATAACCCTGGATGTAAACAATGGGCGTGCCCTTGTCGCCGGAACCGGA
This sequence comes from Oscillospiraceae bacterium, assembly GCA_017458065.1. Taxonomy (GTDB): domain Bacteria; phylum Bacillota; class Clostridia; order Oscillospirales; family Oscillospiraceae; genus Limivicinus. The sequence goes on along the minus strand of JAFTGD010000006.1, from coordinate 80,405 downwards.
GGTCAGATCGCAGAGCGAGCCGATCAGGTCGGTGAGGCGGCGGGGCGTGGTCCCTTCGGAGACCATGTTGCCCACGAGGCTGTCGCCGGTCTTGGCGCGGATCTTGGCCTCGATGGCGGAGCGCAGCTCGTCGCCGGAGAGGCTGCCGAATTCGTTGTCCGCGAGATACTTGAGCTTGAGCTCGTTCGGGGTGCCGACGAGACCCGCAGTGTAGCCCGGAGAGACTACCGGGTCGGCCAGCTCCCAGATCTTGCCGACAGGATCCTTGAATGCGCCGTCGCCGTAGACCATCGCCTCGATGCGCTTGCCGGAGGCTTCACTGAGATAGCGGCTGATCGCTTCGGCAACCGCAGTGCAGTCCCGGGGGAAGAGCTTGACGGTGTCTTCCGTCGCCTTGTTGGAGCCCAGCAGACCGTAGGTCTCATTGCAGCCGCTGCCGTCCACAGGGGCGTTCAGGATATCATCCAGACCCAGGACGGTCTTTGCACCGGCGTTCCGGAGCAGGCGCTTGGAGCGCTCGCGGGTGTGGATATCGCAGGTGATGACGGTGTCGGTGTAATCCAGCAGGGTCGTGACCTTGTTGCCGAAGAGGACCTCGACCTCGCAGCCCTCGCCGTGGATCAGATCGGAATAGAAGTCGATATAATCCACGCCGGTAAAGGGATGGACAATATGGCCAAAGTTCTGCCGGAACTGCTCCAGCGTCAGCACGTCCGCGTAGGGATCGACCCCCGCCTCGTCCAGCAGATCCCAGTCGACCAGGTGGTTGCCCACCTCATCGGAGGGATAGGAGAGGAGCAGGACGATCTTCTCACAGCCGGCGGCCATGCCGCGCAGCAACAGCGAGAAGCGGTTGCGGCTGAGAATGGGGAACGCCACGCCCACCGTACCGCCGCCGGTCTTTAAGCGGACATCCTTGGCGATCTGCCCGACAGAGGCATAGTTTCCCTGAGCGCGGGCCACCACGGACTCCGTCACCGCGACGACATCGCGGTCGCAGGGCAGGAAGCCGGCTTCCTGCCAGGCAGCCTGTACGGAATCGGACACGATCTTCGCGATATCATCACCCTGACGGATAATAGGTGCGCGCACGCCGCGCACAACAGTTCCAACAGTTCTCATACTTCTATATTGCTCCTTTAGCCAGATGGCTCGAATTTTACGCTGGTATTATACATTCACACGGCAGAGAAGTAAAGAATTTCTTTCTCCGTTTCCGCTGTTTTCCGCTTTCAGACCGCTCGGAACAGCGCCTGCACCGAGGGGTAATCGCCATAGATGCGCGGTACGGTGATTCCGCCGTACATCAGCGCTGCGCCGGAGATGGGCGCCGGCAGCTTCATCTCCTCGCGGTAGCGGCATCCTGCGTACTCGGCCCACACCACGCGGTACGCCCGCTCGGGATCCAGTCCCTTCAGGCGCAGATGCAGCGGGCGTGGGTTTCCTTCCGGCTCGGTCAGGACCAGGGTGAAGAGGCTCTCGTTCCTGTCTTCGCTCACAAACTGCCAGGCCGTGTATCGGTTATTCTCCGCGCCGGTCAGCCGGTGGTAGTCCCCTTCCCGTACCAGCTCCTCGACCTCGTGGAAGCGGCCGATCTGCTGGGTGACCTCCGCCTGTTCCTCCGGGGAGAGCTTTGCGGGGTCCAGCTCGTAGCCGAAGGTCCCTGCCATGGCCACCGCCGCCCTGGTTCCGAAGGGCGTAGAGCGCCCGGTCTGGTGGTTGGGACTGGCGGAGACATGCGCCCCCAACGCGGAGGCGGGATAGCCGTAGGACGTCCCCTGCTGGATGAGAAGCCGGGCAACGGCGTCGGTGTTGTCACTGCACCAGATCTGCGGGAAGTAGGCCAGGATCCCTGCGTCGAAGCGCCCGCCGCCTCCGGCGCAGCCCTCAAAGAGCACCTGCGGGAACTCGCTGACCAGCCGGTCCATCACACGGTAGAGCCCCAGCATATAGCGGTGTGAGACCTCGCCCTGCCGGTCGGCAGGCAGCAAAGCGCTGTAGACATCGGTGATACTGCGGTTCATATCCCACTTGATATACTCGATGTGATTTTCCCGCAGGAGCCTGGCCACGGTCTCGTACATCCAGTCGGCGACCTCATCCCGGGAGAGGTCCAGCACCATCTGGCTTCGGCCGATGGCGGGCTTCCGTCCAGGCACCGCCAGGACCCAGTCCGGATGCGCCCGATAAAGATCCGAGTTCTCGCTCACCATCTCGGGCTCGATCCAGAGGCCGAACTTCAGCCCCTCGTCATTCACCCGGCGGATCAGTCCGTCCAGGCCGTGCGGAAGCTTCTCAAGGTTGGGCGTCCAGTCGCCGAGGGCGCGGTGGTCGTCATTACGCGAGCCGAACCAGCCGTCGTCCAGCACCAGCATCTCGACCCCCAGCTTCTTCGCGTCGCGGGCCAGCTGCAGAATACGGTCCTCATTGATGTCCATATACGCCGCTTCCCAGCTGTTGAGCAGAACGGGGCGCTTTTTCCCGCTCCAGGGGCTGCGGCAGAGGCTGCGGCGGATAAAACGGTGATATGTCCCGGAGAGGGCGTCCAGTCCCTCCGCGGTGAAGCACATCAGCAGTTCGGGGGTGTCGAGGCTCTCGCCCGGCTCCAGCTTCCAGCAGAAGCCGTCCCCGCCGATGCCGGCGACCGCGCGGACAGAGTCGGTCTGATCCCGCTCGATCTCGATCCGGTGATTGCCGGAATAGCAGAGCATCAGGCCGTAGCACTCACCGTGGTCCTCCGTCGCGTCGTGCTCGCAGAGGATCACAAAGGGGTTATGCTGGTGGCTGGAGGCGCCGCGCCCGGAGGAGACGGTCTGAATGCCGTTCCGGACCGGCCCGCGGTCCGGCATGCGCTCCATGGCGTGCCGCCCGTGGAAGCTGATGCTGTCCCACTCGCCGAAGGGCAGATCCAGGCAGGCGGAAGCCGCCTTGCGAAGCTTGACCTTCTTCTGCCCGGCATTCCGGAAGCGGACAGCGCGGGTGATCACGTTCTGTTTCTCATACACACCGTAGAGAAGCTCCGCCTCGAGCCCGCTTGCGGCATCGCGGAGCGTGACGGAGAGCGTCTCGACCGCGTCCTCGTCTCCGGCAGCGGCGAAAGCAGCCGGGAGGCCCTGCAGGCTGTACTTGCCTCTCCGGATCTCATGGTTAACATAACGCAAGTCCGCGCCGCGGATCCCATCCTCTGTCTCCGCCAGCACCGAGGCCAGGCGGAAATCGCCGGCGTTGGAGCCGCTGTACTCCTGAGGCATGTTGTCCATGGAGAAGCTCCTCGCGTAGGAGAGCTCATAGGGATTCGGTGAAAAGCCGCAGTCGCGCTCCAGATGGAGATAGGCGAAGCTTCCCTCGCAGCGGCGTCCGTAATATGTATGCAGCAGATAGCCCAGCGGGCCGATCTGCATCTGATAAGCGGTCTGATCGGTCAGGAGCGTAAGGATCCCCTGTTTCTGTTCAAAACGGATGCTCATAGCGTCATTTCCCTCTCATGTTTCATTGGGATTTTTTGCAAAGCGCATCTTACCATATCGCCTTTCCCATGTCAACAAACACAGGCATTTCTTCGCACCGATTCTTTCAAAAAGGAGCGTTCCCGCTCTTTACTTTTTTAGTGAAATGAAGTAAAATGCAACGGAAGAACTCACTTCGGAGGTAAACATGAATACACGTTCCAAGCGCGAGCACAATCCTGCACTTTATGAGGCCATTCTCTCCCTCCGCTCGGTCGAGGAATGCCTGGATTTTTTTGAGGATCTCTGCACGATGAGCGAGCTGGCCGCCATGGAGCAGCGTTTTCAGGTTGCGAAGGGGCTGCATGACGGGAAGATCTATAACGAGATTCTGGCCGAGACCGGCGCCTCCAGCGCCACCATCAGCCGGGTCAACCGCACGCTGCAGTACGGCGCCGGCGGCTACGACCTGATCTTCTCCCGCCTTGAGAACGGAGATCAATGAGCTGTTACGAATCCCTTGCGGGCTTCTATGACCGGCTGACCGCCGACGTGGACTACAGCCGCTTTGCCGACTGGTACGAGCAGGCCTTCACCGCCGACGCCGGGGAGTTCCGTCTGCTGCTGGACCTCTGCTGCGGGACGGGGAGCCTGAGCCTTGAGATGTCGAAGCGGGGTTACGAGCTGATCGCGGTGGACGCGTCAGAACAGATGCTGATGGAAGCCAGGGAGAAATGCTCCGCCCTCCCGGTGCCGCCCCTGTTCCTGCTGCAGGACGCTGCGGAACTGGACCTCTACGGGACGGTGGATGCGGCTTTCTGCTCGCTGGAGGGGATCAACTATCTCCCGCCGGAGAAGCTGGACGAGCTGTTCCGCCGGCTGCACCTGTTCATCCGGCCGGGCGGCCTCTTTCTCTTCGACCTCCGCGCGCCGGACTACCTGGCCTCGCTGGACGGCGAGACCTTTGTCGACGAGGACGACGAGGTCTTCTGTCTCTGGCGGGCGGACTTTGACCCGGAGATGCCGGCGCTGGTCTACGGGATGGACCTCTTTGCGCGGGAGGGGCGGCTCTGGCGGCGCAGCCGCGAGGAGCATATCGAATACGCCCATGACCCGGCGGTGCTCTCCGCGCAGCTGACAGAGCGCGGCTTTACCGATTTTACCGTCACGGAGCGCGAGAACCGGCTTTTTCTCAGTTGCCGGCGCGGCCTGGGCTGACCGGCAGCACCCACACAACACCACAAAATATGGCAGCACCCCGCCGGATTCGGCGGGGTGCTTTGCTGACTGCGGGTATTGATCTTCCCGTCCGGCAGTCGGGGCGCTTATGAGATACCCGGATCAGAATTCGTAACGGCAGCTGGCGCCGCAGGGCAAACAGAGTCCGCTCTCCGTCACCGGGAGGCAGAGCTCTCTGGACTCGGCCTCGCCGCCATAGCGCTTTTGAAAGACGCTCTCGGTCACATAGCTCAGGACCGACGCGGAGAGCCCTGTGGTGTAGGAATTCACCAGCAGGAAGAGCGGCGTGTCCGACAGGACACCCGCGCAGAGCGACACAAAGGGCCAGAGGTTCTGCTCCAGCTTCCAGATCTCCCCTCCCGGGCCGCGGCCGTAGGAGGGCGGGTCCATGATGATGGCGTCGTAGCGTCTGCCGCGGCGGATCTCCCGCTCGACAAACTTGGCGCAGTCGTCCACGATCCAGCGCACGGGCGCGGCGCTGACGCCGCTCGCCGCGGCGTTTTCCTTGGCCCAGGCGACCATGCCCTTCGCGGCGTCCACGTGGCAGACCTCGGCCCCCGCCTTCAGGCAGGCGACGGTCGCGGCGCCGGTATAGGCAAAGAGGTTCAGCACCCGGACGGGCCGTCCGGCGGAGCGGATCTTCTCCATGGCCCAGTCCCAGTTGGCCGCCTGCTCGGGGAAGAGCCCTGTATGCTTGAAGTTCATCGGCTTGACGCGGAAGCGCAGCTCCTGATAGCGCATCTCCCATACTTCGGGGATGCTGCCCTTCTCCCAGCTCCCGCCGCCGCTTTCGCTGCGGATGTAGCGGGCGTTGCGGGTCTTCCAGTGAGGGTTGGTCCTCGGGGTGTCCCAGATGGCCTGGGGGTCCGGTCTCACCAGATAGACATCCCCCCAGCGCTCCAGCTTTTCCCCTCGGGAGCAGTCGATCAGCTCGTAGTCACGCCATCCGTCGGCGATCCACATGCAGTTGTCCGTCTTCATACTGTACTGTACTCCATTCTTCTGACATCTCTGATCGCGAGGTTAAAGGCAGCCCCGATGTAGATCACCTGACAGCTGAAGTAGAGCCACAGCATCAGCAGGATCACCGAGGCAAGCGACCCGTAGACCAGAGAATAGCGCGCAGACGCGGCGATAAACGCGGAAAAGATCAGGCTCATCACGACCGTACCGACAGTCGCCAGGATGGCGCCGGGCCAGGTGGGATAACGGGCCCGCTTCTTGCGGCAGAAGCGGTAGATCCCCCACTGGAACAGAAACAGAATCCCGGCCAGCATCAGATACTTGATCCAGAGCCAGCTGCCCCGGATATCCACAAAGGGGATATAGGCGTTGACAAGCTCGATCAGGTCCCGGCTTGTGAACATGACAAAGATCGCAAACCAGGTTGCAAGCAGAAAGACCACAGCGAAGACCAGGCTGAAGACGATTCTGCCGAAGCCGGGATAGCGGTCTCCCCCCTGCATCCGGCCGATGGTCACTTCCATGCTGCGGATCGCGGCGGAGGCGGAAGTCAGCAGAACGGTGATCCCCGCGTAGAACATGGCGGAGCTGTGGTTCCGTTCCACATAGGCGAGGAAGCCGTGGATGCTTTCGGAGGTCTCGTTTCTGATGAAGCTCTCCACAAACGCAAGGATCCGCATCGCATCGTCGTACTTGCTGCCGAGCAGCGTGTACAGGCAGATAATCAGCGGGAACACCGACATCATCATGTAATAGCACAGCGCCGCCGACGCGATGGGAATCTGCTTTTCGTTATAGTAATACACGATGCGCTTGATCAGCGCAAAAAAACGTCTCAAAACCGTTTCTCCCATCAGGATCAGGTGTGGTGTAATCAAAAGCTCCTCCGACGGGAGGAGCTTTTGATATGTTGCAAGTATCAGCCTCTCATCCAAGAGGTTGCACTGGATTTACTTGGTGTTGAAGATCTTGAAGATGTTGTCGAAGGGATCCTCTGCGGGCTCCTCATCGGCGACAGCCTCTTCCTTCGTCTCGGGCGCGGGCGCCGGTACCACGGGCTTCATCCCGGTGCTGACCTTGAAGACCGGCGGGACAGACGGGCCGCCGGATGCGGCGGGCGCTGCCGGAGCCGCAGGCTCCACGCTGACGGGCTCCACGGCGGCTGCCCTGCGGGCCCTCTCCGCGGCAGCGGCCTGGGCCGCGCCCTCTTCGAAGCCGGTGGCGATCACCGTCACGCGGATTTCATCCTGCATGCTCTCATCGAAGCTGGCGCCGAAGATGATGTTGGCGTCGGGATGGGCAGCCTCCTGGACCAGATCCGCAGCCGCTTCCACGTCCTCCAGACCCATGTCGGAGGAACCCGTGATGTTGATGAGCACGCCGTGGGCGCCGTTGATGGAGGTCTCCATCAGGGGGCTCGCAACAGCGATGCGGGCGGCCTCTTCCGCCTTGCCCTTGCCGGCGGCATGGCCGACGCCCATGTGGGCGTAGCCGGCATTCTTCATAATGCAGGTGACATCGGCAAAGTCGAGGTTAATAAAGCCGGTGTTCTTAATGAGGTCAGAGATGCTGGTCACAGCCTGACGGAGGACGTCATCGGCAATCTCAAAAGCGTTTGCGAGGGTGACCTTCTGGTCGGTGGCATATTTCAGGCGGTCGTTCGGGATAATGAGGAGCGAATCCACCTTGCCGAGCAGTTCCTTAATACCGGCGTTGGCCTGAACCATGCGGCGGTTGCCTTCAAACTTGAAGGGCTTGGTAACGACGCCGACCGTCAGAATGCCGGCTTCCTTGGCGATATCCGCGACAGTCGGGGCTGCACCCGTTCCGGTGCCGCCGCCCATACCGGCGGTAATAAAGACCATGTCCGTGTCTTCCAGTACAGCGGTGATAGCGTTGCGGCTCTCTTCCGCGGCACGTCTGCCTACCTCCGGATCGGAACCGGCCCCCTGGCCTTTCGTAATCTTTTCACCGATCTGGATCTTCTGATCGGCATTGGAAATTGCAAGCGCCTGCTTATCGGTGTTGATCGCGATAAACTCGACCCCTTGAGTGCCGTCCTTCACCATCCGGTTGACAACATTGTTGCCGGCGCCGCCGACACCAACGACTTTTATTGTAACGACATTTTCGGGACCAGCTTCGGCCTTGAAATCCATATCCTGTGCCTCCTGTCTGTATCAAAGCTGAATCAATAACGCAAACAGCGTGTAACAATTCTGTCTTCGTGTCCCCTATAATATTACATTTTTCCTCAGAGGTCAATAGTTTTTTTCATTTTCGGGCAACTTTTTTGTAAACGCTTTGTAATTTTTTCTGTTTAGAACGCTTTTTTAAATCAAAATTCTGCCGGTCCGGCGTTAAAAACCGAATCGGCAGACTCTGTCTCTGTTCCATTTTCCGCCTGTCCCGAACAGGGCGCTCTCCCGGGCGGTTTCCGGTGCTGCGGGCGCTCCCCCGCTCCGGACTATCCCGTCAGTTCGGGCTGAACACCGCCCTGACCCCGTCGGACAGATCCACGACGCCGGCGTCGCCGGCCTTCAGTGTCTGCAGGACACCCGCCAGCATGGCGAACTTCTGGCTCGTCTGGGCATAGCGGCCGAGCACGAAGGTGAAGCGGCCGTTGATCACGACCTCGGGACTGTTGACGTTTTCAAAGTCGACCCGGTCCACCTGGTCGATCATGTTGCGTCCCTCGATCTGGATGAGGATCTCGTTGAGGTACTCCACGGGGTTTTCATCGCCGTTTGCCGCGGTGAGGCGCTCGCCGATGAAGAGGGTGCCGGGGTTGAAGTTCTCGATCGGGACAAGCTGCACCGTCTCGCCCTCGGCCGCCTTGCCGAGGATCTTGCAGTTATGGTCCATGGTCCACTCCTCGTCGCCGAGGATCAGGTATGCCAGGGCCGTGCTCTCCTGTACGGAGATGGTGATGCGGTTTGGCAGCGCGCGCTTCAGGGCGACTTCTTCGATATACGGAAGCTTGGAGAATACGCGGCTGATGGCGGCGAAGCGGTCGAAGAAGAAGAGGTTGTCCCCTTCCTCGATATCGATGGCGCGGATGATCTCCTCATCGGTGTAGTGGGTGTTCCCCTCCACTTGGATATCCTCCACACGGAAGAAAAGACTCAGGACAAAAATGGACGCGACGACCACAACGACGAAAATCAGCGGCCGGCTGAAGCCTCTGCGGCGCCTGGCGCGCAGATACTCCTCCTGGGCCTCGTCGGTGAAGGCGTTCAGGTTCAGGCGTTCTCTCCAGTTCTTCGATGCCATTCGGGCTCTCCCATCTCATACTGTTTTTCAATAAAAAGCAGACACTTTTTATTGAAAAGGCGCTGCTTGACGCATCGCCCTTCTGCGCGAAAGGCGCAGAAGTCGTCTCATGCAGTTCCCGACGCGCTAACGCGCTATTAAAAGTAGTTTTTTCTACTTTTAATGGGGAACTAGTATCATCCAAGGCGTTACGCAAAACAGACCGCAGAATACGGTCTGTTGATTATAGCATGTTTTTCCTGTGAGGAAAAGCTTATTTTTTTGTCCGGCCTTTTCTGGCGTATTCCAGCACCGTGTCCACGATCTGATCCAGCGCGTCGGGGACCGCGAGGTCCAGCATCGACCGGGACATGGCGGAGAGCGTCTCGCTGTCGGAGACCAGCTTCCGGATCTCGGCGAGGAAGCTCGCCTCGTCAAACTCCCCTTCCAGCAGGACTTTGGCGCCGCCTGCGCGTTCCACCAGACGGGCGTTTTTCTCCTGATGGTGGTTGGTGACGTTGGGGGACGGGACGATCAGCGCCGGCTTTCCGATGCTGCTGAGCTCGGAGAGCGTAGACGCCCCTGCCCGGCAGAGCACCAGGTCCGCAGCGCAGAGGACCCGCGCCGCGTCGTAGATATACTCCCGGACATCGGTGTTGCAGTCGACGGTGTCGACGCCCGCGTCCTGCAGCTTCTTCGTCACATCCTGATAGTAATAGCTTCCCGTCGCGTGGATCATGCGGAAGTCTTTCTGGTTTTTCATCAGGGGCAGCATTTTGACAAGGGTCTCGTTCATATGGCCGGAGCCCAGCGACCCCCACATGGAGACCACCAGCGGCATATCCGGCGCGATGCCCAGCTCTTCCTTCGCAAGCTCCTTCGTGTATATGCTGAATTTGCCGCGCACCGGCGTCCCGGTAACGCGCACATCGGCCGCGGCGGGATAATGCTGGCGGCTCTCCTCATAGCCGAGCAGGACGCAGCTCACGTGGTCGGCCAGCATCCTGGTGGTGAGGCCGGGGACTGCGTTGCTCTCATGGACCAGCGTGGGGATGCCGAGCTTTGCCGCCTCGTGCAGCACGGGATAACAGACGTATCCGCCGGTCCCCAGCACCGCATCGGGCCGGAACTCCTTCAGGATCCGTTTTGCCTCGTGGCCGGATTCGATCACATTCTTGAGCGAGTGGATGTTGTGCCCGATGTCCGCCAGATGGATGCCGCGGCTCAGGTTGGTGACCCGCAGCGGCACAATCTCGAAGCCCTCGCGAGGAACCAGGTCCATCTCCATTTTGCCTTCCGCCCCGATGAAGAGGATCTCACACTCGGGAACAATTTCCCGCAACCGCTGTGCCACAGCGATCGCGGGATTGATGTGACCTGCGGTCCCGCCGCAGGTAAGTACAAATTTCATAATCAGGTCCTTACTGAAATCTTTCAAACACGATCAGGAAGGAGAACACCATGCACAGCAGTGCAACGCCGGTGTAGAGGACAAAGATCTCCTTTTCCTTCCATTTTCTTCCGGTCCAGCCGCCCATCTCCAGATGGTGGTGGAAGGGCGCCATGCGGAAGACTCTCTTGCCGTGGGTCAGCTTGAAATAGCCGACCTGGATGATATCCGAGAGGGTCTCGATGATGAACATGACGCAGAGCGGGATCAGAATGAGCGGGATGTCGTAGGCGAAGGCCATCGCCGCGATGGCGCCGCCGAGGAACAGACTGCCCGTGTCACCCATGAACACCTTGGCGGGGTTAAAGTTATAGACCAGGAAGCCCATCAGCCCGCCGACCATGGCAGAAGCGAAGAGCCCGAGCTGCAGGTATTCCCTCCCCCAGGCGAAAGTCACCAGCACGAAGAACAGAAACACCGGGATCGAGGTCCCCGTCGCAAGGCCGTCGACGCCGTCGGTGATGTTCACGGCATTGACCGTACCGACAATCACGAATATTGCGAAAATATAGAAGAGCACCGGCGGTACTTTGACCGTCTTACCGGAGAGAGGCAGGTACAGCACCGTGTGGAGGAAGCCCATCTTGGTCATCAGCAGGAGGAAGAGCAGCGCCGCAACCAGCTGCAGAAGGAACTTGGCTTTGGTGGAGAGACCGAGGTTCTGTTTTTTGCGGATCTTCTGCCAGTCGTCCAGCAGGCCGATGGCGCCGAAGACAAGCGCGAACAGCAGCACAAAAATGTGCTCATAGCGTCCCTGCAGCATGCCCGGAAACCCGACTGTCAAACAGACCAGCATGGTACCGAGGATGAACATGACGCCGCCCATGGTGGGGGTACCGCTCTTGGAGGCGTGCCAGGTGGGGCCGTTCTCTTTGATCAGCTGCCTCGCCTTTTCCTTCTCCAGCCAGGGAATATACCATTTTCCGAAAGCAGTTACGAACAAAAACGCGATCGTAAACGCACAGAGCATCTGCATCGTCATAGGGCTTTCGTCTCTCTTTCTCTCAGGTATCCGGCTACAAGCTCCCGCTCATCCATGTGGCGCTTCTCATGGCCGACAATCTGGTAATCTTCGTGTCCCTTTCCCGCCAGCAGAATCACATCGCCGTCCTGCGCCAGGTCGATGGCCCTGTGGATGGCCTCCACCCGGTCGCAGATGCGGATCCACGGGGTAGAAGTCCCCTCCAGACCGGCCTGGATCTCGTCGATGATGCGCTCCGGCTCCTCGGTTCTGGGGTTGTCGCTGGTCAGGATCACCAGGTCGGACAGCTCCGCCGCAATCTTCCCCATCAGCGGCCGCTTCAGACGGTCCCGATCCCCGCCGCAGCCGAACAGGCAGATCAGCCGTCCGGCGGTGGTGGGTCTGAGGCTGCGGAGCACCTTCTCCAGGGCATCCGGTTTATGGGAGTAGTCAATCAGGATGTGATAGTTCCCGTCGGTCGGGACGGACTCGAGCCGCCCCTTCACGCCGTGGGCGGTGGCAAGGGCCCGGGCGCTCTCCTCGGGGCTGATCCCCTCCGAGAGTGCCGCCGCCATGACGGCGAGAGCATTGGCCACCGAAAAGGTCCCCGGGATGTGGAGCACGGTCTCCGTCCGTCCGCCTTCATACACCGCGTCGAAGACGACCCGGTCCGGATAGAAGCGGACGTTCTCCGCCCGAAGGGCGGCCTCTTCGGCGGTGCCGAAGCGCCTGACCGGGCAGATGACGCCTTCCGTCATGAAAGGGGTCCAGCTGTCGTCGGCGTTGACCCAGGCACTGCGGCACTGGGAAAAGATCTTTTTCTTAGCGAGGGCGTAGTCTTCCATCGTCCCGTGGAAGTCCAGATGGTCCTGGCTCAGATTGGTGAAAAGGGCCGTGTCAAACTTGATCCCGGCCACCCGGCTGAGCGCCAGGGCGTGGGACGAGACCTCCATCACCGCGTGGCTGCAGTTCTCCTTGGCCATGTGGGCAAAGAGCTTCTGCAGCTCCAGGCTCTCCGGCGTGGTGTACTCGGACGGGATCTCCTCCTGCCCGATCTGGATGCCGGTGGTCCCGATCATCCCCACCTTCGGGCCGCGGGTCTCTTCCAGGACGTGCTTCAGCAGGGTGCTGACGCTGGTCTTGCCGCTGGTGCCGGTGATACCGATGACGCGCATCTTCGCCGAGGGATTGCCGTAGAACGCACAGCTGCAGAGCGCCAGCGCATGGCGGCTGTCCTTCACCTGCACATAGGGGATATCCTGTTCCGGCGCGACCTCGCAGAGGATCACGGCGGCGCGCTTTTCGATCGCGCGCGGGATAAAGCGATGGCCGTCCGTCTCAAAGCCCCGGATGGCCACAAAGAGGTCCCCCTCTTCCGTTCTCCGCGAGTCGTAGCTCAGACCGCGGATCTCCGTCTCCGGGTCCGCCGTCATGGATACGATCTCCAGCGGCGCAATCAGATCTTTCAGTTTCATGTCTATATTCTTTCCGCCACCCGAAGCTTTGCACTGCGTGCGCGCGGATTGGCGGCACACTCCTCCGGTGTGGGCAGAATCGGCTTTCTTGTAATCGTTTTGAGGGTCTGGCGGAAGCCGCAGGTGCAGACCGGCGCCTCCCTGGGGCAGGTGCAGCCGTGTTCTCTCGCGGCGACAGCCTGCTTCACAATGCGGTCTTCCAGCGAGTGGAAAGAGATGACGCAGAGCCTCCCGCCCGTGTTCAGGCGGTCCGGCGCGGTGCGCATCATCTGCTCGACCTCGCCCAGCTCGTTGTTCACTTCGATCCGGATCGCCTGGAAGCAGCGCTTCGCGGGATGCTGCTTCTCTCTCAGCGCCGCTGCCGGCATGGCGCTTCGGATAATCTCCGCAAGCTGCAGGGTGGTCTCAATGGGGCTCTCCTGCCGTCTGTGTACGATGGCGGCGCTGACTCTGCGGGCATGCCGCTCTTCCCCGTATACGAAGAAGATCCGGCTGAGCTCGGCCTCGTCATAGCGGTTTACCACATCCCAGGCGCTCTTTCCCTGCGTCCGGTCCATCCGCATGTCCAGCGGTGCATCCAGCCGGTAGGAAAAGCCTCTCTCGGCCTCGTCCAGCTGCGGCGAGGAGACGCCGAGGTCAAAAAGCATGCCGTCCACCGCCCGGATACCGAGCCCGTCCAGGATCTCACCAAGGGCGCCGAAGCTGCCGTGGACCAGGGTCACGCGGGAGCCGTATTCCTTCAGGCGCTCTCCCGCCCTCGCGATGGCTGTCTCGTCCCGGTCAATTCCGATCAGCCTGCCGGTCTCCAGCCGGGAGGCGATGGCCGCGGAATGGCCGCCCAGGCCGAGCGTCCCGTCCAGATAGATACCGTCCGGACGGATCTTCAGCCCTTCGATGCACTCGTCCAGCAGGACCGAGACATGCTCCGCCATCAGAACTCCAGCTCCTCCAGGACCGACGCGATGTTCTCCGGCGTGGTCTCCGCCTCAAAGACGGCATGCCAGCTGTCGCTGTCCCAGAGCTCCGCGTGGTTGTTGCAGCCGACGACCGTGACGTTCTTCACAAGGCCGGCCCAGTCCCGCAGGTTTTGCGGCAGGAGCACGCGCCCCTGCGCGTCCAGATCGCAGCGTACGGCATAGGCGAAAAGCGGGCGCATCTTGCGTTGGCGGACATAGGGCAGGGCGTTGACCTTCTCGGTCAGACCGTCCCAGCTCTCCGTGCTGTAGACGCTCAGGCAGCGGTCCATCGACAGCGTGACATAGACCGTCTGACCCAGCTCTTCACGAAGCCGGGCCGGGATAAAAATCCTTCCCTTGTTGTCGAGCGCGTGCTGATATTCGCCAGTCACGGTGTCCACCCCTTTTTCCCACAATTCACCACTTTGCACCACTATGCTCCACTATTATAGGTTAGACAGCAGGAAAAATCAAGGGCTTCTTTCGCTTTTTTTATTTTCGTCATTTTGCGCAAAAAGACCGCCTCAAAATGAGGCGGTCTGCCGATATGCGTATCGATATGGACTTGTCCTGAGGGCTTACTGGAAGGAGATAAAGTCCTTCTCTTCCGGCTCGCGGTCGCGTCTGGAACTCACGGATGCGGTCCTGCCGCCGTTTGCGGTGCGCACGGCGGTGTGGGCGGACTGGATGGTCTCGAGGGAGTTGCGCAGGCTCTCCTCCGCCTGGCGCATCACATCGTCCACATAGTCCCCCGCGACTCTCCTGAGCTCGGCGCTCTTGGCCTCGGCGGACGAAATCATTTCGGCGCTTCTGGCCCGTGCCACGCGGATGATCTCCTGCTCCTCGATCATGGAGCGCGCCTTCTCCTCCGAGCTCTTGCGCAGCGCCTCCGCTTCCTTCTTGGCGTTGCCGATGAACTCGTCCCTGGCGGCGACAAGACGCTTGGCCTCGGCCAGTGCGGAGGGCATGGCGGCCTTGATCTCGTTGATGATATCCAGGGCCTTCTCGCGCTCGATGATGCACTTGTCGTTACCCAGGGGGACGCCCCACGCTTCCGAAATCATGCTGTACAGGGTGTCCAGCAGTTCTATGACGTCTCCGTTCTCCATCAGGTTTTCCTCCATAACTTGGCTTTTTTCTCAATATCGGGGATCAGCTCGACCGGGACAAGACCGGTCAGGTCCGCTCCGTACATTGCCATCTCACGTACCACGGAAGAGGACAAAAACGTGTACTTTTCACTCGAGGTGAGGAACATGGTCTCGAGCTCCGGATTGATCTTCTTGTTGATCAGGTTCATCTGGAACTCATACTCAAAATCCGACGCGGCCCGAAGGCCCTTTACGATCACCGCGTGCTTGAACTGCCTGGCGTATTCCGCCAGCAGGATCGACGCCGTATCGACCCGGACGTTGGGATAGCGCACAATGGCGCGCCGCACCATCTCCACGCGCTCGTCGATGCTGAACATCGGCGAGGTCTTGGTGGAGTTCTGCATGATGCAGACAACCACCTCGTCAAAAATCTGCGCACTGCGGCGGATGATGTTCAGATGCCCGAGCGTAATAGGATCGAAGCTCCCGGGGCAGATGGCAATGCGTTTACTGTCGCTGTTCATAAGCCGCCTTCGTATACAAGCAGATTTTCACGCTGCCGTAACGCCGCTCGCGGAGCTTTCGATAGGGCCCCGTCATCTCAGGCAGTTCCGTCCCGGCACGTGCTTCGCACACTATTATACCACCTTCGGTCAAGTTGTCAACGGCATTTATGCGCTCCAGCACGGCGGCGTACAGCCCGCTGTCATAGGGCGGGTCGATAAAAATCACGTCGAATTTCTCTCCCCGCGCAAGGAAGCTCAGCGCATCCGTCTGCAGCACCCTTCCGTTCAGGCCGCAGCGCTTCAGGTTCTCCCGGATGAGCGCGGCCGAGGTCCGGCTGCTGTCGACAAAGACCGTCTCCCTTGCGCCGCGGCTCAGGGCCTCAATGCCCAGCTGGCCGCTGCCGCCGAAGAGGTCCAGCACTCTTCTGCCCTCCAGGTCAAACTGCAGGATGTTGAACATGGCCTGCTTCACATGGTCCGCGGTGGGGCGGACCGCCTCGCCGTCGGGGCTCTTCAGTTTCCGCCCTCCGGCGATGCCGGTGATGACTCGCATTTCTCTGCTTCCTCCTCGTGAAAATGCCTGTACACGGCCTCCGCCGCGTTCTGCGGCACTGCTTCTCTCAGTTCCTCCATGCTTGCCTCGCGGATGGCTTTCAGCGAGCGGAAGCGGCGCAGCAGGTCATTCTTCCGCTTCGGGCCGATGCCCTCCACTTTGTCCAGCTCTGAGGCGAAGCCCTCCTTGCGAAGCGAGCGCTGATACGAGATGGCGCTGTTGTGCGTCTCCTCCTGGATGTTACCGATCAGGGAGAAAACCGCCTGGTTGCCGCTGATGCCGATCTCTCTGCCGTCGGCGGTCATCAGCGCCCGGGTGCGGTGCCGGTCGTCCTTGACCATGCCGAAACAGGGCACCCGCAGCCCCAGATCCGCCAGCGCCCGCTCGGCGGTGGCGGTGTGGACATCGCCGCCGTCGATGAGCAGCAGATCCGGCAGCGGGGCAAACTTTTCATCCCCGTCCAGATAATGCCGGAAACGGCGGCTCACCGCCTGGTACATGCTGGCGTAGTCGTCCGGTCCCTCCAGGTCCCGGATGCGGAACTTGCGGTAGTCGGACTTGCGGGGTTTGCCGTCCTGGAACACCGTCATCGCGGCGACGATGCCCATGCTGCCGAGGTTCGAGATATCGAAGGCCTCGATCCGGTGCGGAAAGCTCTCCAGCTCCAGCGCCTTCTGCAGCCACTCCAGCGTTTTGCTGCGGCGCTGCTCGACCGTGGTACGGCGCAGGATCTCCTCCTGGGCGTTGAGCTGGGCGCTCTCCACCAGGCGCAGACGCTCGCCGCGCTTCGGCACTTCGATGTGCACTCTCCTGCCGGACGGTTCCCCGATCAGCTTTTCCAGATCCTCCGCCCCGTCGATATCGCAGGGCAGAAGGATGGTCTTCGGCTGGCCGGCACCGGACGCGGTATAGTACTGGCGGACCAGCTCCGCCACCGCCTCGCCGTCCTCCTCCAGCGGTTCGTCCATCATCTCCACGTCCTTGCCGGCGAGGTCGCCGCTGACAAAATGGAGCACGGTGAAGCAGCTTTTCGCCCCCCGGCGGAAGCCGACGGCGTCGGTGTCGTTGAAGGCGGTGGCGATCACGCGCTGGTGGTTCTGCAGGCCCTCGATGGCGCGGATCCGGTCGCGGATCTCGGCCGCGCGCTCAAAGCGCAGTTCCTCCGCCGCCTTCTCCATCTCCTGCCGGAGGCTGTCGATGAGTTCGCCGCTCTTGCCCTCCAGAATCAGGGCGGCCTGGCGGCAGCGCGTGCGGTAGTCCTCGGCGCTCGCGTCGCGCAGGCACCAGCCCGCGCACTTTTCCATATGATAGTTCAGACAGGGCCGCTCCTTCCCGATGTCCCGCGGGAAGCTTCTGGAGCAGTCCGGCAGCAGCAGGGCCTTGGAGATGGCGTCGATGATCTCACGGCTCTGGTAACGGCCTCCGAAGGGGCCATAGTAGTCCGCGCCGTCCTTCTCCGCCCGGGAGGAGATCTCCAGCCTCGGGTATTCCTGCCTGTTGTCCATCCGGATAAAGGGGTAGCCCTTGTCGTCCTTCAGAAGGATGTTGTAATGGGGCTTGTGGCGCTTGATGAGGGAGTTTTCCAGCACCAGCGCCTCAAACTCGCTCCCGGCCACAATGACCTGAAAGTCCGCCACCTTGTCCACCATGGCGGCCACCTTCGGCAGGTGCTCCCCGTGAAAGTAGCTGCTGACACGGTTCTTGAGCTTCTTCGCCTTGCCGACATAGATGACCTCCCCCTGTCCGTCCAGCATGATATATACGCCGGGGAGCAGCGGAAGCTGATTTGCTTTTTTCAGCAGCGTTTGCAAACGTTCCATCGTTCCGTCCTAAAAAGCAGGACTGCCCTTGCGTCTCCCGCAATGGCAGTCCTGAACTTTATTTTGCCAAACGGCGGCAATCACTCAGAAAAATCGGAGTCAATCAACGCGGACAGCGTCTCGATTGCGGCTTCCTCATCCACACCGTCGGCAATGATCTTCACAGCAGTCCCCTTCACAATGCCAAGGGAGAGCACGCCGAGAAGGCTCTTCGCATTGACTCTTCTCTCTTCCTTCTCCACCCAGATACTGCTCTTGAACTCATTGGCCTTCTGAATAAAGAAAGTCGCGGGTCTGGCATGCAGGCCGACCTGATTGTCAATAACTACCTCTTTGCTGATCATACTTGCCACTCCTTGTTTGCAGTAAGAATAAACATAATCTGAGACTTTGCTGTGTGATACTTTATCAAATTTCGGGCCCCGCGTCAACTGCTTTTCGTGCTTTCGTTGTTTTGCCTATTTTAGACACCCTGACGGGCTGAAATTTATTTCAGTTCGACCACGGTGACGCCTGCTTCGCCCTCTCCGTAACGGCCCAGGCGATAGCTTTTGACCAGTTTGTTGCGCTTGAGCATCTGCTGGACGGCCTCGCGCAGAGCTCCGGTCCCCTTTCCGTGAATGATGGTGACGGTTTTCATCTTCGCCATCACGGCGCTGTCGAGATAGCGCTCGGCCGCCAGCACCCCTTCCAGCGACTCCATGCCGCGCAGGTCGATCTCCGGTGCGACGTGCATCAGTCTGCTGCCGCCGGAGGCGGCCGGGACAGGCTTCGGTTTCCGGTTTGTCTCGCCCTCGAGGAGGAGCAGCTCGTCCTCCTTCGCGGTGACGTTCATGATCCCGGCTTTGAGGTTCACGCTGCCGTCCCTGGAGACGGAGAGCACCTCTGCCTTGACGCCCATGCTCCTGATTTGCACCGTGTCCCCCACGCGCAGCGCCCGGGAGGACTTTTTCTCCTCCTGCGGCACCAGGCTCTCCGGCTCCCTCAGGGAGGCTTCCTTCTCGTTCAGGCGGCGGCGCAGCTCGGTCCGGGCGCGGTTGATCTCGTCCGCCTGCTGCTCGTCGTTTGCGTGACGGCGCATCTCATCCAGCTCGGCATACACGCCCTCGGCGGTCTCTCTGGCTTCGTCCAGGATGCGCTGGGCGTCCCGGCGCGCCTTGATCTCGGCCTTCTCCAGCCGGACGGAAAGCTCCGCCCTCAGCTGCGAGGCCTTCTTCTCCTCCTCGGCGGCCTTCTTCAGGTGCGCGGCGGCGGTCTCGCGGTCGCGCTCCAGAGCGTGCCTCGTCTGTTCCAGCTTTTCGATCGTCGCCTCAAAGCTCTGTGTCTCGGTCCCGATGCGGGTGCCCGCGTCCCGGATGATGTTCTCGTCCAGGCCCAGCCGCTTGGAGATGGCAAAGGCGTTGGACTTGCCCGGGATGCCCACCAGCAGGCGGTAGGTCGGACGCAGCGTCTCGACGTCGAACTCGCAGGAGGCGTTCTGGACCCCCGGCTCATTGGTGGCGTAGACCTTGAGCTCGGCATAGTGCGTGGTGGCGGCAATGACCGCGCCGCACTTGCGGGCGTGCTCGATGATGGCGATGGCGAGGGCCGCGCCCTCCGTCGGGTCGGTGCCGGCACCCAGCTCGTCAAACAGCACCAGAGACCGGTCCTCACAGACCTCCAGGATCTCCACGATGTTCTTCATATGCGCCGAGAAGGTGGAGAGGTTCTGCTCGATGCTCTGTTCGTCGCCGATGTCCGCCAGGATATGGAAGAACACCGGCAGGGCGCTGCCGTCGGCGGCGGGGATGTGCAGGCCGCACTGATTCATTGCCGCGAGCAGGCCGATGGTCTTCAGCGCTACGGTCTTGCCGCCGGTGTTGGGCCCGGTGATCACCAGCGTGTCAAACTCCTCCCCGAGGGTCAGGTCAATGGGCACCGCCTTCGCCGGGTCCAGTAGCGGGTGCCGCGCCCGGTGCAGCGTGATGCCGCGCTCGGAGGTCTCAGCGGGGGCGGCCTCCATCTTGTAGGCCAGCCGCGCTTTGGCAAAGATCAGATCCATCCGCACCAGCAGCACGCAGTCCTCGGCAAAGTCGTCCGCGTGGTCCGCGCACTCGGCCGAGAGCTCCGCCAGGATGCGCTCGATCTCCAGCTTCTCCTTCGCGGCAAGCTCGCGCAGCTCGTTGTTGGCCTTGACGGCGGCCATCGGCTCGATAAACAGCGTCATCCCCGAGGAGGAGATATCGTGCACCAGGCCGGGCACCGCGCTTTTGTGGTCCGCCCTTACCGGCAGGACATAGCGGTCCGAGCGCATGGTGATGATCGGCTCCTGCAGCGCCTTGGCATAGGACGGGGAAGAGAGGATCTTGTTCAGGGCCTCTCGCGCCCGGGCCGCCGCGGCGCGCATCTTGCGGCGGATATCCGCCAGGTCCGAGGACGCGCTGTCGGCGATCTCGTCCTCGCCCGGGATGGCGGTGTAAATCCGCTCCTCCAGGTACTTGTTGGCCCGCAGGGCGTGGAAAAGGCTGTCAATGCTGGTCTTCTCGTTTTTCTCGTCGGCGAGGTAGGCCTTGCAGAGTCTGGCGCAGCGGGCAAGCCCGGCAATGTCCAGCAGCTCCCTCGTGTTCAGCGCGCCGCCCAGCCGGGCGCGCTCCAGCGCGGGGCGGATGTCCTTCGCCCCGGAAAACGACGGGCTGCCCCGTAGCGTCATCAGCCGCGCGGCATCCGTGGTCTCCAGCAGGCGCCGGCGTACCTCTTCCGCGTTTGCGGAGGGCTGCAGCGACAGCGCCGCCGCCTTCCCCAGTTCCGACTCCGCCTGCGCCGCCAGCATCTCCAGCACGGCGGGCAGCTCCAGTATCTGATAAGATTTCTCCAGCATGTTGTTCTCCTGTCTTCGCAGGTCTTGTATCGTCCTGCTCTGTCCGGAGCGTTCCGCTCCCGTTCGGGGGCAGCCCCGTCAGAGCTTCAGGTTCCTGTAATACGCCAGCGTCGGGAAGTTCCTGTCCGAGCAGTGCAGCAGCCAGCTCTCCGCCACCGCCGAGAGCAGACTCTGCTCCTCCTCCGTTAGGCGGAAAGCCAGCAGCTTCTTTGCCGGCGCGTGCAGAATATGCCGCATGGCGGCAAGGGCGTTCTCCGTCAGGGGCAGCGAGCGCCCCGCCTTCCGGCAGGCGCGGCACACGGTCTGGCCCTCCTCCGGGAGAAAGACCGGTTCCCTGATGTCCCCGCGTCCGCAGACCGGGCAGCTCTCCTCCGCGGGGGCGTAGCCCTCCAGCGTCATAAGCCGCAGCTCGAATGCGGCCTTGATCTTCTCACAGCTGCCGAGCCCCTCGCTCAGGGCATAGAGGCTGTTGAGCCCGAGCTGCATGAGCTCCGGCTCCGGCTGGTCCTCCCCCGCGTACTGCTCCAGACACTCGGCAAAATAGCTGCCCAGAGCCAGCTTCCCGAGGTCCTGACGCAGGCCGGGGAAGCCCTCTTTTGTGACGCCCTCCCGGACCGTATAGCGTCCGTTCTTCTCGAAAAGCGTGAGCTCGGCATAGGTCAGCTGCTGGGTGGCGGCCGCGATGCGGCTGTGCTTGCTGAGGGCGCCGTGGGCCGCCAGGGTCATCTTGCCGGCGTCGGCCGTCAGCGCGGTGAGGATCCGGTCCGACTCTTTGAAGCGCACCTCCCGCAGGATGAGCGCGTTCTCCGTGCGGAACATGCCTTACTCCGTGTAGCCGAAGTTGCGGAGCTGCGCAAGGGAGTCCCGCCAGCTGTCCTTCACCTTGACCCAGGTCTGGAGGTTGACCTTTGTCCCAAGGAAGTCCTCCATGTCCTCGCGGGCCAGCGCCCCGATCTTCTTGAGCATGGCGCCCTTCTTGCCGATGATGATGCCCTTGTGGCTTTCCTTCTCACAGTAGATCGTGGCCTCGATATCCACGATGCCGTTCTCGCGCTCAGAGAAGCCCGTGATCTCCACCGCTGTTCCGTGGGGGATCTCCTTCTCCAGGCAGAGAAGCAGCTTCTCGCGGATGAGCTCGGCGCAGATCTGGCGCTCAGGCTGATCGGTGATCATGTCCTCCGGGAAGAGATGCGGACCCTCCTCGGCATAGCGCTCCAGCTCGGTCATCAGCTCGTCCAGGCCTTCGCCCGTTTTCGCCGAGATCGGCAGGATCGCGTCGAAGTTATGCCGTGCCGCATAGACCGCCATGACCTCCAGCAGCTTCTCCTTCTCGACCGTGTCGATCTTGTTGATCACCAGAACAGCCGGCAGCTTCTGCTCCTCAATCCGGGCAATCAGGGCCTCCTCCTGAGGTCCGATGGCGGGGATCGGCTCCACCACCAGCAGCACGCCGTCCACGTCCGCCACGCTTTCCCGTACGACGTTCACCATGTAATCGCCCAGTCGCGTGCGGGGCTTGTGGAAGCCCGGTGTGTCCATCAGGACAAACTGGGTCTCACCGCGGCTCACAATGGCCGTGATGCGGTTGCGGGTCGTCTGCGGCTTGCTGGAAACGATGGCGATCTTCTCACCCACAAGGGCGTTGGTGAGGGTGGATTTGCCCACGTTCGGCCGTCCGCAGATGGTGATCATGGCGCTTCTTGTCATCTCGTTGTTCACTCTTTGCTCCTTATTCATCCGATCAGCTGATCGCTCTTTTTTATCTCCCTGTTCAGTCGTCGCCCATGATGGCCTTTTCCCGGGCCCGCATGAGGCGCTTCTGCTCTCCCTCGTCCACGTGGTCATAACCCAGCAGATGCAGTACCGAGTGCACGGCGAGATACTGGATCTCGCGCTCAAAGCCGTGGCCGAACTCCTCCCCCTGCCTCTCACAGGCGGGAAGCGAGATCATCATGTCCCCCAGCATCACGGCGCCGGTGTCCCAGTCGCGCTCGCATGCCTCGGGATCAAAGCTGCCGGGCGTGAGCTCGTTCAGCGGGAAGGACAGCACGTCCGTCTCCCGGTCGATGCCGCGGAACTCCCTGTTCACCTGCCGGATGCCCTCGGCGTCTGTCAGCATCACGCTGATCAGGCAGGGCACCTGCACGTTCTCCGCGTCCAGCGCCCGGTTCACAGCCTTCCGGATCAGCGCCGCCGCGTTGCGGTGGCCGAGATTTGCCACTTCTCTGCTGACTGCGATCTCATGCATGGCCTTTTCTCCTTCCGGCGGGCACTCTGCCTCTCGGGGCGGCGCTTCTCTCCGCGCCGGTCGAGGCGGTTCCCGTGCTGCCGCGCTTTTGTCCCGCGTTCCTTCCGCCGGACCGCCCGTCCCGCCGGGGCTCTTCCACCGGGTTCTGCTTCTCGTAGTCCTCGTAGGCCTCGATGATCTTCTGCACCAGCCGGTGACGGACCACGTCGGCCCCGGTCAGGGTGCAGATGGCAATGTCGTCGATGCCCTCCAGAACGCGCATCGCGACCTTCAGGCCGCTTACCTTGTCCTCCGGCAGGTCGATCTGGGTGATGTCGCCGGTGATGACGACCTTGGAACCGAAGCCGATGCGGGTCAGGAACATCTTCATCTGTTCGCGGGAGGTGTTCTGCGCCTCGTCGAGGATGATGAAGCTGTCGTCCAGCGTGCGGCCGCGCATATAGGCCAACGGCGCGACCTCGATGTTCCCCCGCTCCAGATACTTCTGGTAGGTATCGGCGCCCAGCATGTCAAAAAGGGCGTCGTACAGGGGCCGCAGGTAGGGGTCCACCTTGCTCTGCAGGTCGCCCGGCAGGAAGCCCAGCCGCTCCCCCGCCTCCACGGCAGGTCTGGTCAGGATGATGCGGTTGACCTTCTCGGCGCGGAAGGCGGCCACCGCGGCCGCCACGGCGAGATAGGTCTTGCCGGTGCCCGCGGGGCCGATGCCCAGGGTGACGGTGTTCTTGGCGATGGCGTCGCAGTATTCTTTCTGTCCAAGGGTCTTAGGCTTGATGGGCTTGCCCTTGGCCGTAATGCAGACCACGTCCCCGGCCAGCTTCTGGATCTCGCTCTCCTTGCCGCTGCGGACAAGACCGAGAATATAGCGCACGTTCTGCGCATCGATGTTCTCGCCGCGGGCCGCCAGGGCCAACAGACCGTTGATGGCCTTCTCGGCGAGCATGACGTTCTCTTCCTCGCCGGTGATGTGGATCAGGTTATCCCGGTCCAGGATCTTTACATTGAGCTCCGTCTCAATAAGGCGGAGGTTCTGGTCGAAGGAGCCGAACACGCTGATGACGTGCTCCATTCTCTCCACTTCGATGCTTCTGTCTATCATGGGGTTTGATCAACTCCTCAGAAGGAAAACAAAATACCGATCACCGCAGACGCGGCGATAAACACGATGGGATGCAGCTTCTTCAGCGGCTTGATGCCCCGCGTCGCCGCCAACAGCACGGCCGCCAGCGCCACCGCCTTCCAGTTGAGAAGGCCCTTCAGCACGGCCGCCGCGCCTTCCAGCTGCAGGGCGCCGGGATTCAGGAAGGTGATCCTGGCCACCAGCAGGCCCGCAGACGCGATCAACGCGATCGAGCAGGCACGCAGTCCGTAGAAGGCCGCGTCCACCGTCTTGTTGTTCCGGAACTGCTTCAGCACCCGGGCAATCAGGATAATGATGATGATCGACGGGCAGACCAACCCCAGCGTTGCCACAACCGCGCCGGGGATCCCTGCCGTCGTAAACCCGACATAGGTCGCCATATTGACGCCGATGGCGCCTGGTGTGGATTCGGAGACCGCGATCATGTCGGCCAGCTGCGCCTGTGTATACCAGCCCGTCCTCGTACTGATGTCATAGAGGAACGGAAGCGTCGCGAGCCCGCCGCCGACCGCGAAGAGTCCGGTCTTGAAAAACTCCCAAAACAGCCGAAGAAAAATCATTTCCCCCGC
Organism: Oscillospiraceae bacterium; assembly: GCA_017458065.1. GTDB lineage: Bacteria > Bacillota > Clostridia > Oscillospirales > Oscillospiraceae > Limivicinus. The sequence goes on along the minus strand of JAFTGD010000006.1, from coordinate 55,878 downwards.
ACCCCCGTTCTGGTGAGGATGATGCCCGCTGCCGCGCAGAAGACCACAAACACGATCGGCGACACGTCAAAAAACAGCGAGATGCCAAATACGATTGCAAACAGCACGACCGCCGCCTTGTCCTTGATGGCGCCCTTCCAGAGCTTCAGGACCGAGTTGAAGATCAGCACGCAGACGCAGACGCGGATCGCGGAGAAGGCGCTCTTCACCGCGGGGATTTCGGCAAAGTTGGTCAGGATCCCGGCGATCAGCATGATGATGATCAGCGACGGGAAAATGACGCCCATGGTCGCGACGACACCGCCGACACCCCCGCCGACCTTGTATCCGATGAACGTGGCTGTATTGACGGCAATTACGCCGGGGGTACATTGACCCACGGCGTAATAGTCCATCAATTCTTCACTGCTCGCCCATCCGTGCTTATCAACGATCTCGCGCTCCAGGATCGGAATCATCGCGTAACCGCCGCCGAAGGTCATCACTCCGACCTTGGCAAAGCTGAGAAACAGTGTAAGCAGTTTCATTTTCCAAGTTCCTGGGCGTATGCGACAAGCTTGTCCAGCTTCGCGCTGCATTCATCGGCGCTGCCGCCGCGCACCATCAGGTAGACCTTGATCTTCGGCTCGGTGCCGGACGGACGGACGATGAAGATGCTGCCGTCGGCGAGCTCAAAATACAGGACATTCGAGCCATAGTACGGGGTCTTATCGACTTTGCCGAGGCCCATGACGTTGATGCTGCCGTCCTGGTAGTCGCGCAGGCGGATCACCTCGGTGCCGCCGATGCTGGTGGGCGGGTTGCCGCGCAGCGTCTTCATCAGAGCGCGCATCTTCTCCAGGCCGTCCACGCCGGGCATCACGAGGTTCAGGGTCTTCTCCATGTACCAGCCGTACTTTTCGTACAGCGCATGCAGCGCATCCAGCAGGGTCATACCCTTGGCATGGTACCAGGCCGCCATCTCGGCGATCAGCATCGAGATGGTGACGGCGTCCTTGTCGCGGACGTAGTCGCCGACCATATAGCCGTAGCTCTCTTCAAAGGCAAAGATGTAGTTGTAGCTCTTCTCCGCTTCCCATGCGGCGACTCTCTCGGCCATAAACTTGAAGCCGGTGAAGGTGTCTTCAAAATGAACGCCGTTTGCCTCCGCGACGGTGCGGGCCATCGTGGTGGAGACCAGGCTGCAGAGGGTGCCCGGGGAGGGCGGCATGGAGCCGGTGGTCTTGCGGGCCTGGATGATGTAGTCCAGCAGCAGCACACCCATCTGGTTGCCGGTGATGGTGACGTACTCGCCGTTCTCGTTGCGGACCATGGTGCCGACGCGGTCGGAATCCGGGTCGGTGCCGATGATGAGGTCGCTGTCGACCTTCTTCGCCAGGTCAACCGCCAGATAGAAGCCCTCGGGGTTCTCCGGGTTCGGGCTCACCACCGTCGGGAAGCTGCCGTCGATGACCATCTGCTCGGGCACCGGATAAATGTGCTTCATGCCGAGGCGCTTGAGCGCTTCGGGGACCAGCTTGTGACCGCAGCCGTGGAACGGGGTGTAGACAATGCGGAATTCGTCCGCCACCGCCTCGACAGCCTCGGGGTTGATGGCCTGTTTCATAACTTCCGCCAGGAAAGCTTCGTCGGTCTCGTCGCCGATCACGGCGATCTGGCCGTTCTTGACGGCCTCTGCGTAATCGCAGGTCTTGAAGCAGGTGAAGAGGTCGGTCTCGGCCATGCGCTTTGCGATGGCGTCGGCATGCTGCGGGGGCAGCTGGGCGCCGTCGGACCAGTAGACTTTATAGCCGTTGTACTCTTTGGGGTTGTGGCTGGCCGTCACGTTCAGGCCGGCGGTGGCGCCGTAGTAGCGCACGGCAAAGCTCAGTTCCGGCGTGGGGCGCAGCGCGTCAAAAATGCGTACATAGATGCCGTTGGCGGCCATGACTGCGGCAGCCTCCTCGGCGTACTGCCTGCCGTTGAGGCGGCAGTCGTGGGCAATGACGATGCCCTTCTTCTTTGCGGCCTCGCCCTCTGCACAGATCACATCCGCGAATGCCTGGGTTGCGTGGCGGATAATATGGATGTTCATGTTGTGCAGACCGGTCTTCATGGTGCCGCGCAGTCCGGCGGTACCGAACTCCAGCGGGGCGTAAAAGCGCTCCCGGATTTCCTTCTCGTCGTCGGCAATGGCGTTGAGCTCGGCCCACTCCGCTTCACTGAGCGCGGGGCTGTCCAGCCAGCGCTTATACTCATCCATGTACGTATGCATATTTCCTTCTTCCCTTTCTTCATTTATGATATCTGGTGCCTTCCTTAATCTGAAACCCGCGATAAAGCTGTTCTGCAAGCATTACGCGGGCCAGATGATGAGGAAAGGTCATCTTTGACATACTCAAGCGGACGTCCGCCTTCGCCTTCAGTCCCTCCGACAGTCCGAAAGAACCGCCGATCACGAAGGAGATGCGCGGCCTCCCGGAGCTCTCCGCCCGGGAGAGCAGCCCGGCGAAGGCCTCGCTGCTCTGCTGGGTCCCCTCCACGCAGAGGCAGACAAGCAAGCCGTCTTTCAGAAGCTTCTTTTCGATCTGCCGGGCTTCCCGTTCCAGGGCGGCTTCGATCTCGGACGGGGCGGGCCGCTCCGGCAGCCGCTCTTCCGGGATCTCGATCAGCTCCAGCCGGCAGAACGCGCCGAGGCGCTTTTCGTACTCCGCGACCGCGTCGGCAAAGTAGCGTTCCTTCAGTTTCCCGACGCAGATCAGCCTGACGGCGAGCATCAGCAGACCGAGAACATCCTCGAGGAAGCGCCGGCCTCCTCGTCATAGTGGACCTGGATATTCGCCCCCAGGGCGTTCAGCTTCTCCACAAAGCGCTCATAGCCGCGCTCAATATAGTGGATATCGTCGATCTCCGTCACGCCGGAGGCGACCATGCCGGCAATCACCATGGCGGCGCCGGCGCGCAGGTCGCAGGCGTGCACCGGTGCGCCGGTGAGCCTCCGCCCGCCGTCGATGACCGCGACGCGGCTGTCCACCTGGATCTCCGCACCCATCTTGCGCAGCTCGTTGACATACTTGAAGCGGTTGTCGTAAATCCCCTCGGTGATGACGGAGGTGCCGTTTGCAAGGCACAGCAGCACGCCGAACTGAGGCTGCATGTCCGTCGGGAATCCGGGATAGGGCATGGTCTTGAGGTTGATGCGGCGCAGCGTATCCGGTCCCTTGACCAGGACGGCTTCTTCGTATTCCTCGACGAGGGTGCCCGTCTCGCGTAGCTTCGCGCTGATGCCCTCAAGGTGCTTGGGAATCACGTTCTTGATGAGGACTTCCCCACCCGTCGCAGCGGCGGCGACCATGTAGGTACCCGCCTCGATCTGGTCCGGGATAATGGTGTAGGTCCCGCCGTGCAGGGCCTCCACGCCGTTAATCTTGATGGTGTCGGTACCCGCGCCGCGGACATCCGCACCCATGGAGTTGAGGAAGTTGGCGAGGTCGACAATGTGCGGCTCGCGCGCCGCATTCTCGATCACCGTTCTGCCCTCGGCGAGGACCGCGGCAATCATGATGTTCATCGTTGCGCCGACCGAGACCTTGTCCAGATACACTCTTGCGCCGTGGAGCCTGCCGCCCTTGGCGTCGGCGTAGACAAAGCCGTTCTTGACGCTGATATCAGCGCCCAGGGCCCGCATGCCCTTGATATGCTGGTCGATGGGACGGACGCCGAAGTTGCATCCGCCGGGCATCGTGGTCTTGGCACTGCCGAAACGGCCCAGCATCGAGCCGATCAGGTAGTAGGACGCGCGAATCTTTCGCATCAGGTCGTAGGGTGCATCCTGATAGCGGGTATCCGTGCAGTCAATCTCAATGGTACTCTTGTTCAGATAGCTCACCCGCGCGCCGAGCTGAGTCAGAATCGTCAGCAGCGTGTCCGTGTCGCTGATCTGAGGGATATTCTCAATGCGGCAGACCCCCTGCACCAGAAGCGCGGCCGGAATAATCGCAACCGCCGCATTCTTCGCTCCGCTGATCTCAACCTCGCCCTGCAGCGTGGTACCGCCGTGAATAATATACTGATCCATGGAACACCTTCCCGTTTGCTATGGCGCCGCACGTGCAACACCAGCAAAACATACTACCACAGAATCGCCATGTTGGCAAGTTTTTTCAGTGCTTTTCCATTTTTTGCCGCACAAAAGCGCATGATAAGTATATCACATGACGAGAAGTATTTCCATATAAATCTTCCAAAAAAGTCGCCTTTTTACAAAAAAATCCGTGAAAAAGTCACAGTTTTAAGGCGATAAAGTTTCTGTTTTCATTCAAAGATTAACATTTTGGTATCATTATGTAAACAAGAGGCGGATCGTCTCCGCCCCTTGTCTTGGTCTGTATTCTGCTCAGCCCTTTGCCGTTGTGAGGTACAGGGAGTAGTTCACGCCGTCTCCCGGATACTGATACGGCCCGATATACCGGTCGTTGGTATACGGGGTCACCTCGCCCCACCGGCACTCAACGGGATAGTATTCCCAGTCCATCGGGATCCAGAGCGTCTCGCTGCGGAGCTGCCGCTCCATGCCGGAATAGCTCTCCCACAGGACGTCCACTCTCCGCAGCACGTCGTCCCAGCTGTCGAGGAAAGCGTACTTTGTCGGCAGCTTGTCATAGTCGAAAGCCGTCACGTTGACCACCTCTCCCGTATCGGAGATTCCCATGATCTCGCGGATCACCAGGATCCCTCGGTCGAAGGCGATCTTCTCCCGGTAACCGCCCAGGTAGTACGCATCCGCCCAGATCAGATCCCCTTCGATGCGGTCAAGCTGCATGCGCACCGGCTCCCCGATATAGCCCAGGAAGAAGCTGTTGAGGTTCTCCAGGGATCCGGCGGCGTCAGCCAGGCCGTTGATCTGCGGCCGCACCACGCCGTCGGTACTCTCCGCCAGCTCGAAATAGCAGCCCCTGAACTGGCCGTAGACCGAGCCATAGGCATCCGTCAGCATGACGGGGTTCTCGCCGTGGCGGAAGAGCCATGTGCAGTTATCCATGTCAAAACTCTTGCTGTAGATCTTCACCGCGGGGAACCAGCTGAGGATGTTCTTCAGGTCGTTCTGCTTCAGCAGCAGTTCCCAGTCAAAGGTCAGGGCGGGGTCCATCTCCGGAGCGGGATCCCGGACCACGAAGGCGTCGGGAGCCGCGCCCGGAAGCTCCGCCGCGAAGGCGCTCACGCAGCCGATCTGCAGACTCAGTACCAGCAGGACGGTGATCAGGATCGCGATTGTCTGTTTCATCTCATACCTCCGTTTTGTCTGATTCAAAACCGTCGTCTCGATTCTTCTGTTCTCAATGTACCATCTGCGGCCTGAAAAAGCAACCAAAACCTCCGAAATCCCGCATTTTCACCCTGGGAAACCAAAGGCCGGGAAATACGATCAAATCTGTGGATTTGCTTAAAAAGCGAGCAATGCCCCCGGATCGCATGAGTGGTATTCCTTTTTTATAGTGAAAACGGCTCCTTCATTATTCCCGTGAGAGAATAACGGAGGAGCCGAGAAAAGAGAGGGCGAAAGGTATTATGCTTTACGGAGTGTCCGTATCATCCAGGACCACGTCTCCGTATTCAACGGTTATTTCATCGGGGAACTGATGGTGAATGATTTTCACCGTGGTAAGCACCGTGGTCAGATTCAGAATACCGTCCGCCAGCAGAGATATTCCAAGCAGCACCATAAGCGTGCGCACGCTCTCTGCCGTTCGGAAGACCAGCAGAATACCCACAACCACAGCGAGAACTGCCATGGACAGAACCAGCCACCACTGCTTGATGCCAAAGCTCCTTGCATCGATGGCGATCTGGATCTTCAAAAGGCCATCGGTTAAAAACGCGATCCCGATGGCAACGCAGATGGTGTCGATCACGTTATTCGGCTCCAGGATCACCATAATGCCGAGTGCGATCATTAAGATCCCGAAAGCCAGGTCGTACTGAAACGCAAGACGATAGAGATCCTTTGAGAGATAGCCAATGATTTTGACCGCCCCAAAGACGATCAGGCAGACGCCGGTGAACAAACCAAAAGCCGTGATGGAAATGCCAGGATTAATGATAAGCATAATACCTAAGCCGCAAAGAGCCAAAGATATTACGATATATCCGATTTTAGCTACCCGCATGGGGGCCACAGAGCGCATGGGACCGCCCTCCTTGTTACATACTTCAGCATTATTGTAATGTTAAAGGAGGGAAACGACCACTGGCAAGACTGCAAATTTGAGAAAAAGTTATTCAATATTCTTCCAATGCCGAATTATTGAACACCCGGTGGCTGCCAGCACAATTCTTCGCCGATTCAAGCTCCCTGATTATTGAAATCCAGTCTAAATCCCTATATACTGTTTGCAGCGCTTCACTCCCGGAGCGTTACCGCACTCCGTTCCAACGATGCGGGAAGGCAGCCGCCCGTTCTCTCTCGGGCGGCTGCCTTTTCTGCAATTCTGACTTTATGATTTTTTCTTGCTTCTTCGGATCAATTCCTCTGTCGAGCCCTTGCGGAGCTGGAGGAGCCGGTGCATATCCTCAAGAAGATCTTCCCGCATCCCATTGCTGATCCAGTCGATAATCAGACCAAAGCATTCACATTTATGGTAACGGATGATGATCTCCCGATCACGACCGGAGAGCTCGTTCTCTGAGAAGACCGTATCAATATAAGTTCGGACGGCCTGCTCACAGATGCGCCACAGGGCACTGACATAGGTGCTGCGATTGTCAGAATAATAAAGATGGTAGATCGCACGCTTGTTCTCCATCGCGAACTTCATCGCAGCCTGGATGCAGCCATCAAGGGAGTTAAGCGTCGGATAATCCTGTACGATACGGTCAACTTGCAAGGAGCAAATCTCTTCTACCAGCGCCGGCACGTCCTGATAATGATAATAAAACGTGTTGCGGTTGATGCCGCAGCGATCCGTAATATCCTTGACCGTTATTTTGCTCAGAGCGCGCTCATTCAGGAGTTCAACAAAAGCTTCCCGAATCACCTTTTTTGTAATACTGGTATTCGCCATGGACTGTCTCCCCCGATTTGCTTTTTTTTATTATAGCAGATTTCAGGCTAATCAGTCAACAATTTTAGTTTCTAAATCTACCAATATTGCACCTCTTTGTTGCATAATGTATGTGGAATGGAGTGTGATATTAGTGGAATTTGGCCAGCGCTTAAAGGAACTGCGAAAGAACGCAGGCTTATCCCAAAAACAATTGGGACAACTGATCGGCGTGACAAAGTCGGTCATCAGTTTCTACGAACTGCAGGATCGCTCGCCCTCACCCCTTGTGTTGGTAAAGCTGTCAGGTGTGTTTCACGTTTCAACGGATTATCTTCTTGGCCTCGATCGGAGAGAGACGATCGACACCGCAGGACTATCCGAGAAGGATGTTGCAATGCTGCAAGCTCTGGCGAAGCACCTGAGAGAAAAAAACCGATCGGCCCTGTCAGAAGCGTAAGATCCATGATAACGCCCCACGATAACAGGTATGGCACAGCTGCCGTACCTGTTTCTATATCCATCTTGTCTGATCCGTTGAAGCTGCGGGTGATTGATGGTACTATGATTTTACACTTCCGTAAGAAGTGCGACGGATTCCGCAAATGTGCGGGGCAGGACGGCCGTTACCATGGGCGGCCGCCCTGCTGATCGGCCTCGTTTGTCCGGTACCGGTCAGCCATTTTCTGGATCCTCTCCATCCGGTTTTCCAATTCCGCCGACACGATGGCGCATTCATAGAGTTCTTTTTCCACTTCCTCATTGACGGGAAGATCTTTTTTATAGCGGATCTTGTGCTCAAGGCTGGCCCAGAAATCCATGGAGATCGTACGGAACTGTACCTCCACCTTCATCATCCGCTTTTCATCGTGCAGGAAGATGGGGATTTCCACGATCAGATGGAGGCTCCGGTAACCGTTGGGCTTTGGATTTTCGATATAATCCTTCCGCTCCAGGAGCGAAATGTCATCCTGTCGGATAAACGCCTCCGCCAGCATGTAAATATCAGAAGTATAAGAGCAGATCACCCGTACGCCTGCTACGTCGTTGAGGTTGCTCTCAATACTTTCCACGGTCAGAGGATAGCCGCGGCGCTGCAGCTTTTCCACGATGCTCTCTGGGGATTTCAGCCGGGTCTTGATGGTTTCGATGGGATTGCGGTCGTATTGGAGAGACAGCTCCTCATTGAGTACATTGAATTTTGCGGATACCTCCATCATGGCACAGCGATAGTAGGCCATGAGTTCTTTATATGGCCTGGCATATTTGTGTACGATATCGGTTACCTCGCGTTTGGCGAGGCGCGAGAGCAAAAACTGTTCCAGTTGTTTGGATTCCCCGAATTCACGCAGGGCCACAGTACCACCTCTTCTCGTGATGACATTTTACCAATATTACGCAAACATGAGTACGGACAATCAGAAATTAATGCTTAACTTCCCATTATAATGAGAAAGTATAGAGAGATGGAGTGATGGCCGATCCGTTTGATGGGATCGGCCATGACCGTTATCAGCTGAAACATCAGTTGCTCAGCTTTTTCTTTGCAAAGACCAGCGCCGCAGCGGCGGTGATGCAAAGAGCGCACAGTGCGGTGAGCTTTTTCTTGTTCACGTCATTTTCCTCCTCTCGGTTTCGTTAATAAATTACTGCTCCATGGCCGCTTTTTCGCGGGCCTGCTGCTCTTTTCTGGCTTCCCAGATCTCCTCGGCCTTTGGCGCCCAGCAGGCGGCGTAGTGTAGCAGCAGGAGATGCCGTATGACGACAATGGAGTCTTGAACATCGGAATTATCGATTTTTTGCTGGACGATGCTGTATTTTGATGCGATGTGTCAATAACTGAATTTCTGACTCTCCTCCTGTTCTTCTTGACTTAGCCGAACGGCATAGAGTATAATGGCGGCAAAAGAAATTAGCCGAACGGCAAAATGCAATCGATATTGATGGCAATTTCGCCGAACGGCTGAATTGGAGGCGATTTTATGGTCACGGATGCAAAAGATTTCGGAGAAGCTCTGCGCCGGCGGCGCAAAGAACTGGGATATACGCAGGCTTTTCTTTCCGAATTCAGCGGGTTCAGCGTGACTTTTATCTCTGATCTGGAAAACGGAAAGAGCACCGCGGAACTGGGAAAAGCAATCTATCTTGCCAACCTTCTCGGACTGGACTGTTCGCTAACACCGAGGAGCTGACCGATGAAAGAGCTGCATGTAAGCATAGAAAAGAACGGAGAGCTTGTCCCCGTTGGCACGATAACAGGAGAGGCGGCTTCAGATGCCCGTTTTCGGTACCTCGACGAGTACCGGAACGGAAACGGAACGCCGGTTTCCGTCAGCCTGCCCATGCAGGAAGACGACTTTACCGCAGAACAGACGGCCAGCTATTTTGAGGGTCTTCTCCCGGAAGGCTTCACCCGGCGTACGGTTGCCCAGTGGATGCACGTCGACGAGGGAGACTATCTGTCCATTCTTCATGGGTTAGGCCGCGAGTGCCTGGGTGCTGTCTGCATCACGGATGACAGCGATTCGGTAGGCGCTTCCTATGAGCGGATTACAGAAGCGGAGGTTCAGGAACTTGCAGCTGAGGGAGCGTCAAAGTCCGCAGAGCTTGTCACCAAGTCGCACCTGTCGCTTACTGGCGCATCCGGCAAGGTCGGTCTATATTACGATGCCCGGACAGGAACGTGGTATCTGCCCCGTGGAACGGCGCCAAGCACTCACATTGTTAAGCAAAGCCACGTGCGGCTTGAGGCGATCGTGACCAATGAGAAACTGTCGCTGATGACCGCCGCTCGCTGCGGACTCGACACACCGGACAGCTTCATTATCAACACCGGGAAGGGCAAGGAACATGAGGTGCTCTTTGCCACGCAGCGGTACGACAGGATGTTTGAGCCAGGCGGCGCGGTTATCGACGGGATGCCGAAGCCGTACCGTCTCCATCAGGAGGATTTTGCCCAGGCTATGGGGATTCCGGCCACGGCAAAGTATGAGAAAGAACCGCGGGGATACCTGAAAGGCATGTTTGAAATCCTCAGAAAGCATTCTGCCGATCCTATCACTGATCAGCTGAAGCTGTGGGACATCATTGTTTTTGACTACCTGATCGGCAATACCGACGCGCATATCAAGAACTTCTCTTTGCTGTACGGGAAGGACCTGAAACAGATCAGGCTCGCTCCGGCCTACGACATCGTGAGTACAGTTATATACGAGCAGAGCACCAGGGACATGGCTTTCAGCATCGGCGGCGCACTATCACTGGATGAGCTGACCCGGGATTCTTTCCGGCAGTCTGCACAGGAAGTTGGCCTCGGTGAGAGGATGGCCATGCGTCGGTTCGATGCGATGGCCGAGCGGTTCCGGGCAGCTCTTCATGCGGCTTCCGAAGATCTTCAGGCAAGCGGATATCCGAAGGCTGCCGAGATTGAAGGCAGGATCCTGCAGACAGCCGGGATCAGATCTGTTCTATAACCGACCCATAAACATATTACCTCTGGAGAAAACTCGTTACGGCCCCACTCGTCGTACCTTTTTCATGCTGTCGTTGTGCAAGTATTCAAAAGAGGACTTCCGACGATCCTTTATTCTTTCGCCAATTCCCGCTCGATAACTGCCTCCAGGCTGTCAGGCTTTTCCGTTGGAGCGAAGCGGGCGACAACCTCGCCGCGCCGGTCGATCAGGAACTTTGCAAAGTTCCACTGGATGCGCCCCGGCTTCTGCTCCTTCAGATAAACATACAACGGATCGGCGTCACTGCCGTTCACCTTGATTTTGGCAAAGCGCGGGAACTTGGTGTCGTAGCGCAGCCTGCAGAAGGAATCGATTTTCTCCGCGCTACCGGGCGCCTGGAAGGCAAACTGATTGCAGGGAAAGTCCAGGACCTCAAAGCCCCGGTCATGATACTTCTCGTAGAGCGCTTCAAGGCCCTCATACTGCGGGGTCAGACCGCATTTGGTGGCGGTGTTGACGATAAGCAGCACCTTGCCGGCATAGGCGGCCAGGGACGTCGGATTGCCCTTGTTGTCTGCAACGGTAAAATCATAAACGTTCATACCATTTTCCTCCCAAATTCTTTCGCGGCTTCTGTTCTACCGCTGATATTGAGCATGTGCGCATAGAAATATTCCTCTTCGACGGGAATGTTCTTCTCCTTGAGCAGCTTTTTCAAAGCCAGCACCGTGCGGCGCGACCAGTTGGAGGTAGTAAACAAAATCACCTTTCCTACCAGTTCCGTTGTCAACCTCTCGGCATATGACTTCAGCTCCGGCGCCATGATGTTGGCGTAAGGGGCGCCTCCCAGGAAAAGGACGTCCACCTTTTCAGGCAAGGCAGGCTCTTCCACGATGGATCGTGCCTCTATGCCCGCTCCTTCTGCGATCGCCTGCGCGATCTTTTCCGTGTTCCCAAGCTTGGAATAGTATCGAACTGCGGTTTTCATAAGATCATCCTTTCTCTGTTTCACAGACAGGTAAGCTGTCGATCATTTTCAGCAATTCCGAGTAAAAAGGCCGAATGTTATTAACCTTCATAATCCCGCCCAGCATTCCCCAGTAGGGCATCCAGCGGTAGGCCTCATCATAACTGCCCCATCCGGACAGGCCATGGACAAAAATGTACTGCATAAGAGACCTTTCTGACCCCGGAGTCATCCGGGGATGGCAAATGAAACCGGCGGCGAACTTTTACCAGATAAAGCATACCATGCGAATAGGTTATTTTCAATCATTATGTGTCATAACACAAGTGAACAAAGGGTAAACAATAGCAGAACCCCCGCTAACAGACATTTCATGCCTGTCAGTGGGGTCTTCGGCTTATTATCTTGTTTTGGGTCATGCAACAGCCGCTTTCACTCTTGACGTACACGGGCATGTATCGGAGCGGATGAAGGAAGAAAGCGCACGACGGCAACAGGCGTTTATTGAAAGTCTTATAAGCTAAAAAAGACCGCCTCAAAAGGCGGTGCAACTTAGGGAGTATATAATCCCTGAAAAAATCGGCATAATCGTTCTCGCCATCCCTGTTGTCAGGAATATCAAGGAATAAGTAGCCCTCAGGGATTTTGAATCCGACGCCGTCATAACCTCGATCCTTGGCGGCTTTTGCGGCTTCTTCGTATGTTACCCATGTATTCGCATACGGAGCGTTCGTGCCTGTCGGTGTACCGCAGGCGGATATGGGAACCTTTGTCCGTTTACCGTTACGGGTCTCATAGTTCCAGCAGAACCATATTTTTTGTTGCATCAGCTCATCCATGTGCATCCGGCGTCACCTCCTTCCTTCGATATTTTTGCGGCGGTCATTCCTCTTTGTTAGAAGTGATGACCAGCCATTCCCGGAACGCGTCAATCGGGATGAGGATTCTCGTTCCGATGCGGATGGACGGGAATCCCGGCGTTTTGACAAGTTCGTATGCTTTCGGAAGGGAGATGCCCATCTGGGTGGATAATTCCTGCACGCTCATGGTTGTCTTTTCCATAATCTTCATTACCTCCATTTCTGTAGATTTTGCTTTTGCATCCGTCCGCTACGTTTCCTGCGGCAGCCTCTTGTCTAAGGACTCCGCGTTTTCTCTGCCGGGAGGGACAGGCTCTCTTGCGGTCATCGCGCTGTGCTCCGGCGGGTAACCCTTACGGATCGGACTGTTCAGTTGTCAAGGTGCGAAAAAAAATCAAAGCGAATTTACAATTTGGTATTGTGTTTAACGCTATTGTAGACTATAATGTAATCGTAATCTAATTAGAGCCGCTTACGGTCACGCTTACGATTTAATGAAAGGGGTTCACAGATGCCATATAACTGGAACGGCGATTATATAGAATCCAGAGCCGATAAGAATACGGACATCCTCGGCTTTGGTGAGATCGGCGGCGTGGGACAGCTTATCTATCACAACTTCCGCTTTGCCGACTACAAATTGAAGAATGATAAAAAGTCCGGGCTGCTTGCCTGTCCCGTCTGCAACAAAAAAAGTCCTCCGGATTTAACACCGAAGGACAATCTGTCGGGAAAAGAGATATTGACCAGCCTGTGCGAACTTGCGCGGCGGGTAGATGATGTTTCAGAGGAGAACGACCACAAGGCGTTAATCATCGAGTGGTGCAAAGAAAATATGCATCCCTACGCTATCGACTACCTTTATAACGCTCTTACCGATGACAACTTCGACATCGCTGATATTGACGCGGAGATGGCTGCGCGTGACGGCATCTTCTCCATAGAGGATTTTATGACCGATCTGGAGAATCTTTATAATGCCGCGCGTTTTTACATTGCGCTGGAGGCTTTCTGTTTCGCGGATAATGAGCCTGCCTACGAGATGTACCAAACAGGAAGGCATTTTCAGGGTCTTCCGTATTTCGAACGGTACAAGTTGAATATGGAGATTCCCGATATCGATTTGAGTGCGGCAAAAGGTGACCTGCTCGAAGAGATGAAACTCGGCAATAAGTATCTTGCGGAGCATCCGCTGGAACAGCCGCCGGAGGGAGAATTCTATACCGAGCCGTATGATGAATACGAGAAGCTGCGTGAACGGCTGATTGACTGTATCCCGGATTTCAAGCTGCGGTTAAAGGTCAATCCGCAAAACAACAGGCTCGTGTTCTCCGCCGATGTGAATTCCGTATTTGATATAGCATGGTATGTGCTGGCACGGATGATGTCGGAAGATCCCGCGCCGGAAGACTTCGGCAAAGAGGATGAACGCCCGGAAGGTATCATGATATGCTGCCATCACTGCGGACGCTTCTTTATAAGGAATGCAAAGCATCAGCAGTACTGCGACCGCCCGGATTGCCAAAAGGCGCGTAACGCAAAAAACCAGCGGGATTACCGCCGCCGCAAGGCTATAGAAAAAGCGCAGGCGGAGAAAAATAAAAAGTGACACCACTGGTGACACAATCTGATCCGAAAGGAAATGAGTTATGAACGAACTTGATAATACGTTCGCTGAAATAGCGATGATAATAGAAGAAGCTCGCGACAACGCTTATCGCAAGGTGAACGAGGAACTGATTCTGATGTACCAGCGCGTTGGGCAGTTTCTTTCAGAAAAATCAAAAGAAGCAAACTATGGTGATGGCTATATCGATTCTCTTGCAGATTATATCCAAAATCAGTTTCCCGGAATCAAAGGTTTCAACCGCCGTGGGCTTTATCGTATGAAGCAATTTTACGAGACCTACGCCGGAAACGAAAAAGTGTCTCCACTGGTGACACAATTAAGCTGGACGAATCATCTGCTCATTATGTCTGGCAGTAAAAGTGATGAAGAACGGGAATTTTATATGCGTCTTGCAATTAAGGAACGCTACAGTAAGCGTCAGCTTGAGCGGCAGATGGACAGCGGATATTATGAGCGCTATATGCTTTCCAAGAACAAACTGCTGCCGGAACCGCTGCACTCAGAGCAGAATCCGTTCCTCGATCAATATGTGGTGGAATTTCTTGACCTTCCGGATACTTTCCATGAAAATGACTTCCGCAGAGCACTTGTCAAGGGAATGCGCGACTTTATACTCGAATTGGGCAGGGATTTTACCTTTGTCGGCGAAGAATACCCGATTCAGGTTGGCGGCGAGGACTATCGTATCGACTTACTGTTCTTCCACCGCAGCCTGCGCTGTCTTGTTGCGATAGAATTGAAAGTCGGAAAATTCAAGCCGGAATATGTTTCCAAGATGGATTTTTATCTTGAGGGACTGGATCGGCAGATAAGAAAACCGGATGAGAATCCGAGCGTGGGACTGCTGCTGTGTGCGTCCAAAAATGACGAGGTGGTCGAATATGCTATGAGCCGCACACTCTCGCCTATGATGGTATCACAGTATCAGTTACAACTGCCGGATAAGGATGTCCTGCGAAAGAAACTGCAGGAATTGTCCAACTTACCGGAGATCGAAGAAAACACAGGAGGTAGTGATAATGCCTAACCTATCGCAGATAAAGCGTCAGCGGATGCTGGATTTTCTGGAGACGCTTCGCAAAGAGCATACGGATAATGAATCAATCCGGGCGTTCACGGAAATTGAAAACCATCTGCGCGACAAAAAATATGGACTTGTTTGGGAGGAGCATTCAGAGCGAGTGGATGAGATGCTCGAAGGAAATATTCCCATTTTCACAGAAGATGTTGATAAGAAAATAACCGCATCCGCAGACGGTGTCTATAACTTTATACTTGAAGGGGATAATCTGCAAAGTTTGTATTTGCTGGAGAAAACTCACAAAGGCCTGATTGATGTTATTTATATCGATATCTGGAGTCCAAACAGCCCTCTGGAGGAAGCAGCATGATGCACAATATGCCTCCCTTTTCCTTGAAAAAAGACATCTCCTATGATGTCTTATCTACTTCCTTGTACAGAACGGGTCTCACGTCAAGGCCGCACGGCGAGGACCCTTCCTTTGCCTTGACTTGGGACCCGTTCTGTGCTACCCCAAGACTCCAGATAACCCATAATCCACCATACAATACTGGAAGCGAAGATTTTATATATGATGATAATTATGTCGATGCTTTAGATGGCTATAGACACAGCAAGTGGTTGTCCTTTATCTGCAATCTCTGAAATGAGAAACAAAGATAGCGATGCTCACGGCGTTGGAGCAAACAGAATCGCGATTGATGAGCACCATGCCCGTCTATTTGTTAATACAGCAATGGCAATGGCAGATTTCATTTTATCAGTAGAGAATAAAGCCAATGCAACATAAAGAAAACGACCATGCAGGAGCATTTCTACTCTTACATGGTCGTTCTTTTCGTTGTCCCGCTTGAAGAAGGTCGGCTTACAATTGCTTGTTTTGGCAAATCCCTAAGTTCAACCCTCTAAAGGGCGGTTTCTTCATTGTTTAGACGCTGGTAGCGGGAAAAGTAGTGGGAAAACAGTTTCTTGTCTTACAATTTAGAAACCATTTCGTGTCGAACACTGCGATTAAAAAGAAAAACAGCCCGAAATCGCAACAATTTCAAGCTGTTTATTTGGCGGAGAGAAAGGGATTCGAACCCTTGCCCGGCTTGCACCGGCTACCGCATTTCGAGTGCGGACCCTTCGACCACTTGGGTATCTCTCCAATTGCGCAGATATTATAACGAAAAGTACCTCAAAAATCAAGCCCCAGAAGCAAGGCTTATTCGGCGGTCAGATGCTCTCCGATTTTGTAGACGTCCCCCGCGCCGACCGTGAGGATGATGTCGCCCGGCTGGGCCGTCTCGCGCAGGGCGGCCTCCAGCTCCTCAAAGGAGGGGCAGAAGCAGGCTCCTTCGATCTGCTCCGCCAGCGCCGCGGAGGAGATGCCGATGGTGTTCTGCTCGCGGGCGGCAAAGATCTCTGCCAGGAAGACCACGTCGGGCCGCTTCAGCTGCCGCACAAAGTCCTGGAACAGGGCGGCGGTTCTGGAATAGGTATGGGGCTGGAACACCAGCACGGTGCGCTTGTAGTTCAGCGTTTCCACCGTGTCGAGCAGACACTTCAGCTCGCCGGGATGGTGGGCGTAGTCATCGTACACGTCCGCGCCGTTGAACTTGCCCTTGAACTCGAAGCGGCGGCCGGCGCCGTTGAAGCCGGCAAGGCCGTACTTGACCGCGTAGGGACGGATGCCGAGACAGATGGCCGCGGCGGTGGCGGCGAGAGCGTTTTTCACGTTATGCTCGCCGGGGACATGCAGCGTCACGTCGGTGAAGCGCTTGCCCTTGTAGACAATGTCAAAGTGCGAGTTGGCGCCGATGTACTCGATGTTCTCGGCGTGGACATCGGCCTTTTCACTGAGGCCGAAGGTGATCATCTTGCGGTCCAGATCCATGAGGGTCTGCATGGTGTTGAGATCGTCGTAGTTGGCGACCACATAGCCGTCCTGGGGGACGCGAGAGGCAAAAGCGCGGAAGCTCTTCTCCACATCGTAGAGGTCCTTGAAGAAGTCCAGATGGTCCGCCTCGATGTTCAGGATGACGGCGATGGTAGGATGGAAGGACAGG
This sequence comes from Oscillospiraceae bacterium, assembly GCA_017458065.1. Lineage (GTDB taxonomy): Bacteria > Bacillota > Clostridia > Oscillospirales > Oscillospiraceae > Limivicinus. The sequence continues at coordinate 38,878 of JAFTGD010000006.1, read as the reverse complement.
AAAGAGTTATAATACTCGCAGGCCTCCATGACGATCACGTTGCCGTGGCCCACGCGGTGCCCCGCATTCAGCAGCGGAAGCGTCCCACCGATCATGACGGTGGGGTCCTTGTCCGCGGCCATGAGAATATGGGTGCACATGGACGTGGTGGTGGTCTTGCCGTGGGTACCGGAGATGCAAAGTGCGTTGCCGTAGTCCCTTGAGATAGCGCCCCAGGCCTCGGTCCGCTCAAAGACCGGGATATTCATTTCGTGGGCGCGGATGACCTCGGGATTCTCGTCCCGGACAGCCGCCGTACGGACGACAAAGTCGGTATCCGAAGGGATATTCTCAGCCCGGTGGCCAATCTCGATATGGATGCCCTTGGCCTCCAGCGAACGCACGTTGCGGCTGCGGTTGGAATCGGACCCGCAGACCGTGATCCCCATGCCCAGAAGGACCTCCGCCAGGGAGGACATGGACACGCCGCCGATGCCGATGAGATAGCCCTTTCTGCCGGGTGACATGTAATTTGCAAACTCAGCCATGAATCTACTCCGTAACAAAAATGCTGTTGAGTTTCTTCCCTGCAGATGATAAAATAATTGTCATCTGCACAAGCTTGTGTATTATAAACCAGCATGGGTGTGATTGCAAGCTTTTTCTCCGGGAGGATGCCAGGGATGGAAAGCTGGGAAGACTTGAAAAAAGAATGCGCCGGGTGCCGCTCATGTCCCCTGTGCGAAGGCCGCCACAACCTGGTCTTCGGCGTGGGGAACGAGAGCGCCGACCTGATGCTGATCGGCGAGGGTCCGGGCGAGCAGGAAGACCTGCAGGGCTTGCCCTTTGTGGGGCCCGCCGGGAAGCTGCTGGACTCGATGCTGGAGATGATCGACCTGGACCGCAGCAAGGTGTACATCGCCAACATGGTGAAATGCCGCCCGCCGCACAACCGGGACCCGCAGGGCACGGAGATGGCGGCCTGCCGGAGCTGGCTGGAGCGGCAGATCGCCCTGGTGAATCCGAAGCTGATCGTCTGTCTGGGGCGGATCTCGGCCACGGCGCTGATCCGGGAGGACTTCCGCATCACACGGGAGCACGGGATCTGGTTCGACATCGGCGACCGGCGCATCCTCGCCACCTTCCACCCCTCCGCTCTGCTTCGGGATCCGTCGAAGCGTCCGGAGGCTTTCATGGACCTGCGTGAAATACGAAAGGAGTACCGCGCGCTGCACAGCGCCGACAAGATATGAGTTCCTTATCCTTCAAAACCGTCACGCTCTGTGACAAGCCCTGGGTCGACTCCATCGTGATGGCGGAGAACAGCCCCAGCGCCGACTACAACTTCGGCAACATCTATATCTGGGACAAGTTCTACAAGCAGCTGATCTGCCGCTTTGAGGACCGCATGATCACCAAGCTGCGCTATGAGGGCGAGCGCGCTTTCGTCTTCCCCATCGGCACGGGCCCCCTGGTCCCCGCGATTGAGGCGCTGCGGGACTTCTGCCGCGAGCGGGGCTATCCCCTGCTGCTCCGCGGTGTGACGGAGAAACACCGCGCCCAGCTGGATGAGACCTATCCCGGCTGCTTCAGCTATACGCTGGAAGAGCGGCTGTCTGACTACATCTATCCGGCCGAGAAGCTGGCCACCTATTCCGGCAAGGCGCTCCACGGGAAGAAGAACCACTGCAACCGCTTTGAGGCGGAACAGGACTGGGACTTTCTCCCTCTGACACGCGCGCTGATCCCCGGCTGCCTTGACATGCTGGACGTCTGGACGGAGGAGAACTCCGGGCGGCTGGAGGACAGCGTCAGCTATGAACACGACGCCATCATCCGCGCCTTCGCGGCCTTTGAGATGCTGGGGCTGGAGGGCGGCGTCCTCCGCAGCGGTGGGAAGATTATCGGCTTCTCCCTTGGCGAGATGACGAGCCCGGACACCTTTGACGTCCACTTTGAAAAGGCCGAAATCAGCATCAACGGCGCCTATCCCATGGTCTGCCGGGAGCTGACCCGCAGCATGATAGCGGTGCACCCGGGCCTGCGGTATATCAACCGCGAAGACGACATGGGCATTGAGGCGCTGCGCACCTCCAAACTCTCCTATAAGCCGGAGTTTCTGCTGCAGAAGTATCTGGCCAGATGGGTCGGCTGAGACGATGACGGCTTCTGATCACGTAATTCTGCTGAGGCCCTGGGAGGCGCGGGACGCGGAGCAGCTGATTGCGCTTTGGAACCGTGTTTTCGGCGATCCGCCGGAGCTGGCCGAGCGCTTCCTCGCGCTGCTGCCCGGGATGGGCCGCGGCGCCGTCGCCGAACGGGACGGACAGATTCTGGGGGCGGCGTATCTGATCCACGGCTTCATGCTCAGCGCCCCCGGCTCCTCCCCTGTCCGCTGCGGCTATCTGTACGCGGTGGGGGTTGATAAGGACGCCCGGGGTCTTGGCCTTGGGACGGCGCTCAGCCGGGAGGCGGCGGCGCTCGGACGGCAGAACGGCGCGGAGATTCTCTGCACGCTGCCCGCGGAGGGGTCACTCTACCGCTGGTACGGAGAGATCCTCGACCTGCGTCATCGGACCGAACGTACCGCGTACCGCAGCCGCGAGCTGCCGCCGGCCGAAGCGCTCCGGGCGGAGGACTATTCCGCCACGCGGGAGACGCTGCTGCGGGAGGTGCCGCATGTGACGCCCACCCCCGCTTCCATGGCCTTTCAGCAGGAACTGTGCAGGGTTTACGGCGGAGGCCTTTTCCGTTTTGAAGACGGGATTTTCTGCGCCTATCAGGAAGCGGACGGCTGGGTCGTCCCGGAGCTGCTTCTCTTTGACCCGCTGAAGCCGGTCCCGGAGGCCTTTTCACCGGTCACCGTCCCCTACCTCTGCTCTGATGCGCCTTTGCCGGAGGGTTTTATTTGGAATCTGACTTTTGACTGAACTCTTTATCCGAGGTGATTGCTCCTTATGATCCCGGTTCTCTGTTTTGCCGCAGTGTCTCTGCTGGGCGTGCTGCCCCTCTGCCTCTCCGTGTGGCAGCTTTCGCTGCCGGCGTCGATTCTGATCACGGCGGCGGCGTTTATTCTGCTGCACGCGCTCTATTTTGTTTTCTTCGGGCTGGTGGCATCGACGGTCCCGAATGACAGGCCGCTGGAGAAGCAGAACGCCATCTGCCGCTTCGGCGCCGCCTCCATTCTCTCCCTGGTCAACTTCTATGCCGGAGCCCGGGTAATCATTAGCGGAACCGAGAAGCTTCCGACGGACAGGCGCTTTCTCTTTGTCAGCAACCACCGCTCGATGCTCGACCCGATCATTGTCATCGACAAGCTGCGCAAGTACAACATCTCTTTCATCTCCAAGCCCTCCAACATGAACATTCCTCTGGGCGGGCGCATTGCCTACGCCACGGGCTTTCTCGCCATCGACCGTGAGAATGACCGGAACGCGCTGAAGACCATCCTCACTGCGGCGGACTATATGAAGCGGGACCTCTGCAGCATCGGCATCTACCCGGAGGGGACGCGCAGCAAGACCAACGAGATGCTCCCCTTCCATGCGGGCAGCTTCAAAATCGCCCAGCGGGCAAAGGCGCCGATCGTTGTCGCCTCTGTTCGCGGGACTGAAGATCTCCGGCGCTTTCGCTTTTTCGCCGGTGAGAAGGTATATCTGGACATCCTGGAAGTCATCCCCGCGGAGACGGTCTGCGCGCTGCGTACCGACTCCCTGTCGGAGCAGGTAAGAGCGATCATCCAGGCGGACCTGGACCGCAGCGAAAAGCAGGAGGGCTGACAAAATGGAAAAAACTGCGCTCGTCACAGGCTCTTCCCGCGGCATCGGCGCTGCCATCGCGGCGCTGCTCTGCCGGGAAGGCTGGGCCGTCTGCATTAACTATATCGAGCAGCGCGAAAAGGCCGAGGCCCTTGTCGCCGCGCTGCGGGCGGAGGGCGGCATCGCCATGTGCGTACAGGCGGACGTCGCCGACCGCGCGCAGGTGGACGCCATGGTCCGGCAGGTGGAGGATTCCCTCGGCCATGTGACGCTGCTGGTCAACAACGCCGGCATCGCGCGTCAGCAGCAGTTTCAGGATGTGGATGCGGAGACCTGGCACCGGGTCCTCTCGGTCAACCTCGGCGGCTGCTTCAACTGCAGCCAGGCCGTGATCCGGCCCATGCTGCAGGCGCACAGCGGCTGCATCGTGAATATCAGCTCAATCTGGGGCAGTCACGGCGCCTCCTGCGAGAGCGTCTATTCCGCATCCAAGCACGGGATCATCGGGCTCACACGCTCGCTGGCGGCCGAGCTCGCCCCCAGCGGTATCCGGGTCAACTGTGTGGCGCCCGGCGTCATCGAGACGGACATGATCCAGGCCCTCGGCGCGGAGACGCTGTCGGTCCTGCGGGAGGAGATGCCCTTCCGGCGCTTCGGCACTCCGGAGGAAGTCGCCCGGTCCGTGCTGCACCTCGCCACGGCGGATTACATCACCGGCCAGGTTCTGACCGTAGACGGCGGTTTTTTATTTTAGGAGGTAGGTTTTCATGCGTATGACCGATCTGATCGCGAAGAAGCGCGACGGACAGGTTCTGTCCACAGAAGAGATCCAATTCATGATCCGCGACTATACCGCGGGCATCATCCCGGATTACCAGATGTCCGCCATGTGTATGGCGATCCTGCTGCGTGGCATGGACGACCGCGAGGTGCTGGACCTGACCATGGCGATGGCCCATTCCGGCGACATGCTGGACCTCAGCCCTATCCACGGCATCAAGGTCGACAAGCATTCCACCGGCGGCGTCGGGGACAAGACCAGCCTGGTGCTCTGCCCCATGGTGGCCGCCTGCGGACTGAAGGTGGCAAAGATGTCCGGCCGCGGGCTGGGCCATACCGGCGGCACCATCGACAAGCTGGAGAGCTTCAGTGGCTTCTCCACCGCGCTGACAGAGGAACAGTTTTTTGAGAACGTGAACCGGCACGGCATTGCCATCATGGGCCAGACGGCCAACCTCGTCCCGGCGGACAAGAAGCTCTACACTCTGCGCGACGTGACCGGGACGGTGCCCTCGATCCCGCTGATCGTGAGCTCCATCATGTCGAAGAAGCTCTCCTCCGGCGCCGATGTCATTGTGCTGGATGTCAAGTGCGGCGACGGCTCGTTCATGAAGACGGAGGCGGACGCGGAGGAGCTGGCCCGGAACCTCACAAGGATCGGCCGCCTCGCCGGGAAGAAGTGCGCCGCCATCATCACCGACATGGACCAGCCTCTGGGCTACGCCGTCGGCAACGCCCTGGAAGTCAAAGAGGCGATCGCGGTCCTGAAGGGCGAGGAAGAGGGCGACCTGTTGCAGCTCTGCCTCGCGCTGGGCAGCTGCATGCTGACCGAGGCGGGCTTTGCCGCCACAACCGAAGAGGCCGAGCAGCTGCTCCGCGAGGCTGTGCGCAGCGGCAAGGCACTGGACAAGCTGGCCGAGATGGTCGCGGCGCAGGGCGGCGACAGCGCCGCCGTGTACCAGCCCGAGCTGCTGCCCCAGGCGCCTGTCGTGTGTGAAGCGCTCTCCGAGCGGGCCGGTACCGTCAGCCGCATCCACGCGGAGGCCGTCGGCCTTGTCAGCATGAAGCTGGGCGGCGGCCGCGCCACCAAAGAGGACGTCATCGACCCGCGGGTCGGCGTCATCCTGCACAAGAAGCTGGGCGATGCGGTAAGAGAGGGCGAGTCCCTCGCCAGCATCCACGCCGCAGACGAAGCGAGCGCCAGGGACGCGGTGCAGATGCTGCGCGAGTGCTACGAGCTCAGCGACAAGGCTGTGAGCCGCCCGCCGCTCGTCCGCAAAATCATCCGCGGATAATCCCTGCTATCAATGAAAGCACCCCGAGGCAGCGCCTCGGGGTGCTTTCTGTTGCTTTCATATTGTCCGGTCACTGGGCTGCGTGGTAGCGCAGGTACTGCAGGATCTGGTTGATGCCGGTGGAGTTGAGCGTCCTGCCGTCTGCGGAGGCGTACTCCTGCAGAAGCGTACCGCTCACATCCTGTACCGCGGACACCGCGTCCACATAGTAGGCGCCCGTGTCGGAGCAGACCGTCTGGATCCAGGTGTTGGCCTCGTTGCAGCGGGCGGGACTCAGGCCGTCAGAGGTGTCATAGTCCAGCGTGACCGAGGTCAACGGGATGCAGAGGATCCAGGTGTTGGGGCTTACGGCGCGGATGCTCCGGATCAGGGTTTCGTACCGGTCGATAAAGTCGAACTGGTCGACGCTCTGGATACCGTCGTTGCCCAGCGCGATCACAAGGATCGGAGGGGCGAGGATCATGGCGGCGTTGGCCGCCGTGACGATGGAGCCGTCGCGCGGGAAGACGATCCGGCTGTCGGCGAGGTCCGCGACGGCCATCACGCCCGAGGGCGAGGTCCAGACCTGTGAGGTGCTCTCGCCGCCGCTCAGCATGCCGTAGTTGCGCAGGCCGATCCACGGACTGTCAACCAGGAAGGTGAGAGAATCGATGTACTCCTGGCCCGCATCCTGGGTCTCCGGCAGCGTCTGGAGCGTGCCGTCGCCCATCTGCGCAGGACGAGTGCCCGCGTCCGCGACGGTTTCCGTTTTGACCGCTTTGGTGCCCAGCTTCACCCCGCCGCGAAACTGTTCCTCACTGTTGCGGGTGAAGGCCGAAAACAGCAGCCCGATGAAAACCGCCAGCAGACACAGGACAATCGCCAGTGCCCAGGCGATGTTTTTAATTGCAGTCAGTCTGCCTCTCATTCCTGCTCAGCCAAAGCTTTGGCTTCTTCGATGACCTTCTGCTGGACGTTGCCCGGGGCCTCCTCATAGCGGATGAACTTGCAGGAGAAGGAGCCGCGTCCCTGAGTCATGGAGCGCAGGTCGATGGTGTAGGAGCTCATCTCGGCCATCGGGACCTCGGCCTCGACCGTTTGCATGCCGTCCTCGGCGTTCATGCCGAGCACGGTGCCGCGGCGCTTGGAGCTGATGTCGCTCATGATGTCGCCGAGGTTGGCATCGGGGATGGTGACCTGAAGCAGGCCGATGGGCTCGAGGATGGTGGGCTTGGCCTTGGGGATGCCGTCCTGATACGCAAGACGGGCAGCCGTCTGGAAAGCCATATCGTTGGAGTCGACCGGGTGATAGGAGCCGTCATACAGCGTGGCCTTCAGGCCGACCAGCGGGTAACCCGCAAGGACGCCCTTCTGCACCGCGTTGCGCAGGCCCTTTTCAACGGACGGGAAGAAGTTTTTGGGAACGGAACCGCCGAAGACTTCCTCGGCGAAGACCATCTCGTCGGACTCATCCTGCGGCTCGAAGCGGATCCACACATCACCGAACTGGCCGGAACCGCCGGACTGCTTCTTGTGACGGCCGTGGGCTTCGACCTTGCCCTTGATCTTCTCGCGGTAGGCGACGCGGGCCGGGGCCAGCTCGGTCTCAACACCGAAGCGGCTCTTCAGCTTGGCGCAGAGGACGTCGACCTGGATGTCGCCCTGGCCGGAGATGACCATCTGGTGGGTCTCGGCGTTGTTGACGAGGGTGAAGGAGATGTCTTCTTCGTTCAGTCTGGCAAGACCGCCGGCAACCTTGTCGTCCTGGCCCTTGGTCTTCGGGGAGATGGCCATGGAGTAGCAGGGTTCGGGCATCTCGATGGCGGGAAGCTCGACCTCGTTCTTCGGGTCGCAGACCGTGTCGCCGGTCTTCCAGTCCATCTTGCCGACGGCGACGATGTCACCGCAGCAGGCGTCCTTGACTTCGGTGGTCTTCTTGCCGCAGATGCTGTAGAGACGGCCGAGCTTGTCGGTGGAGGAAGCGCGGACGTTACGCAGGGACAGATCGGAGCTGATGCTGCCCTTCATGACCTTGACGAAGCTGTACTTGCCGAACTGGTCGGAAACCGTCTTGAAGACAAAGCCCTGGGTCGGGGCGGCGGCGTCGATGCCGTCCATCTCAGTGGGAGCCGGGACATAGTCCACAACACCCTGGAGGAAGGCCTCGGTGCCGATGTTCTGCATGGCGGAGCTTGCAAACACGGGGACGACGCTGCGGTCCTTCATACCTGCGCGGATACCGGCGATCATGTCGGCCTCATCCAGCTCCATGGTATCAAAGAACTTCTCCATCAGCTCCTCGGTGGCGCCGGCGGCGGTCTCCATGAGTTCCATTCTCAGGTCCTCGGCATGACCGGCATCGTCCGCGGGGATGGCGCCCTTGGTGCTCTTGGCGCCGTTGGTGGTGTAGCAGACGTTGTGGACCAGGTCGATAACGCCCTTGCCGTCGCCGGTCGGGATGGTGACGGGAGCGACGATGCTGCCGTACTTGGCGCGCAGCGCATCGACCACGGCAAAGTAGTCGCCGTGCTCTTCATCGCACTTGGAGACGACGAAAGCGGTGGGGAGGTTAGCAGCCTTCAGATACTTCCAGCTGCGCTCGGCGCCGACGGAGATGCCGTCCTTGGCGGAGCACAGAATCACACCCGCTTCCACCGCGCGCAGGGCGCAGAGGACCTCGCCGACAAAGTCAAAGTAGCCCGGGCAGTCCAGAACATTCACCTTGTTGGCACCGAAGGAGATCGGGGCCAGGGAAGATGCGATCGTGATCTGACGCTTGATCTCTTCCGCGTCATAGTCGCACGCGGTATTGCCGTCGCTGACTTTGCCGAGACGGTCTACCGCGCCGGTGACGAACAGCATGCTCTCGGCAAGGCTGGTCTTACCGCTGTTTCCGTGCCCGAGAAGGGCGATGTTGCGAATGTTTTTACTTTCCATAGTATGCTTCCTCTCTCGAAAAAATATAATGAATTGACTGATTTCAACAGACAGGGAGTCTGAAGCGTGATTCGTTCTATTTTACACGATACACCCTGTGTTTGGCAACAGAAATTTTATCTTCCGTGTCAAAATCTCATAAACAGGCTGATCAGCGTCACCATAACGGCATCCAGCAGCATCAGCACGAAGGGCAGCCACGCGCTCACTTCGCCGGTTCCGATCAGCTTGACGAAGACCAGCAGCATCCCCAGCACCGCCACCAGCGCGGTGATCATCAGGTTCAGGCGGATGGCGACATACATACTGCGCCCGGTGTCGGCCAGGTGCGTCAGGGGGCCGAGGCCTTCCCGGCAGATGACGGCCGAGACCTTGCTGGTCTCGGAGGGCTTGGCCTCCGAGATGCGGAAGCGGTCGCCGTAGGGCGGGAAGTCGTAGCCGTCGGTGGCCACGTCAAAGACCTCGTGCAGCATCTCGGGCGTGATGTTGAAGTCACGGATGGCAAAGATCGGATGGCGGTTGGAGGCGATCAGCTCCTGCAGCGCCGTGCGGATCTCGGGCAGTCCGGTGTAGTTGATCTTGAAGATGCCGTAGAGCACCCCGTCGATCGCCAGCAGCACCGTCGTCCGGTCCACCAGGCGGTAGGGCACCTTGACGTTCATCAGCTGCATCAGATCGGAGCTGCCGCAGAGGACCGTGCTGCCCTCGATGCGGCCCTGCAGTCCGCCGCCGGAGAGCCACTGGAAGTCCTCCACCTGGCGCATGCGGCAGTTGTTCTTCTCCATCAGCTCGGCAAAGCAGGGGGCGAGACCCGAGCCGGAGGCCGCGATCATCGTCCCGGCAAAGCCGATCACGCGCTCGGCGCTGTCGTCGGCAAAGATGCGGACCGTCTCGATGGCGATGGTCTCCTCGGGGAAGAGGTCGCGGTCGGTCACGATCAGGTTGCGGCTGCAGCCGATGTCATGGATGCCGGACCAGCCGGCGACCGCCGCACCGCTGGAGAAAATGCGCTCGGAGCCGATGAAGAACGGCAGCGCGAAGGCCAGCAGCGCCGTCACCGGGACCGCGCAGGACAGAATCGCCGAGAGGATATACAGCATATCCCCGACGCTGTGCTTGACCACGGCCGTGAGCAGCGACAGGACGATCGCCGCCAGCAGCTGGATCAGGGCCGTCCGGTTGAAGAGCGCCTCATCGGGCGGCGCTTCCTCGGCGCGGCGCACAAAGCCCGCGCTGGGCCGGACTGACTTCAGGAGGGTCAGGTCTCCCCCGCCGCGCACGCCCTCTTCCGCCGTCACGCAGTAGACGCGTTTTCCGATGGCGGGGACGCGGGTTGCCTTGCGCAGACCCCTGGCCGAGAGCAGAGCGGAGAACAGCACGCCCATCAGGGCGAGGCTGGAAAACAGGCAGAGCGGGATATGCGGGTTGCCGAAACCGCCCACGGCGACGCTCAGCGCGTCGAAGGAGCTGATCACACAGGCCAGCACCGCGAGCGCGTCCGCGCCGAACCTGCGGCGGACGAGATTGACAGCCGCGTTCGTCACAATGTCGAGGCAGAGCAGCATGATGGTCAGCTGCAGGCCGAGGCACATGGCCGAGGCGACCTTGGCGGTCTTGAGCATGCCGCTCAGCGGGAAGCCCAACGTGATATACGCCAGGATCGCGAGCAGCACCAGGCCGATCTGGAAGCGCATCCGCAGCATCGTCACCTGCGACCCGTAGTAGCGGGAGGCATTGGCGACGTTGACCTCACGGCCGAGGTCTTCGGCGTCATCCTCCATCGTGGCCGTGCTCTCGCGGTCTCCGATGCCGTTGAGGCGGATCCAGAGCGTCATCAGCTCGTTCAGGATCCACTGGCCGAAGGAGGGGAAGTCGCCGGAGTAGAGGATCTCGTCGTCCAGCTCTTCCTGGCTCGGCGTGGGGATCCGGGCCTCCGGGGCTTCGGGAGCGGCCTCGGCAGACTGCGCCTCGCCTGCGGAAGCGGGTGCGGTCTCGGCGGGTTTCGGGGCCTCTTCCTGCGGGACATAGTCCTCGAAGCCGGCATAGGCCTTCGGCTCGTTCAGGGCGCGCTTTTTGCTGTTGCCGCTGCGGACGCCGAAGCGGCGCATCAGCTTGCTGATGCCGCCTTCCGGCTCTTCCTCCGTCTCCTCGGCGGTCTCCTCCTCCGGCGAGGGCTCCTCCCTGTGGGGAGGGGCGGCCGGATCCAGGGCCGGAGCCGTTCCGGGGACGACAATGCTGTCGAGGTCGGGCAGGCTGTTCCAGCCCGCTTCATTCTGTCGGCCGTCGCCGGTCTGTTCCGGCGCTTCCGCAGGCTCCGGGTTCTCCGCCCGGTCCAGCGGGAAGTCTTCCTCGACGGTGTATTCTTTCGGCTTACCGGTCTCGCCGGGCTCTTTGACCGCTTTGGCTTCCTTCGGCTCCTTTTTCTGCCTCGGGCGGCCCCAGCGCTCTTTCCACTTGGCAAGGCCCGCGTCCGCGAGAGCTGAGCGTGCAGGCTTCCCGGGCTTCGGCGTCTCCGGAGCCTCTTCGGTTTCTTCAGCTTTCGGCGCTTCCGGTTCTTCTTCCTTCTGCGGGGCTTCCCCGGTGCGGCTCTTGGATTCCGGGACGTTGTTGATGACGCCGCGGAGCATATCGTCCAGGTCGTCCAGGCCGCTGTCGATCAGTGAGGCGCTGTCCGGCCGCGAGCCGATGCCCGGCGTGTCGTCATAGATGGGATGCTGGTCGCCCAGCATGAACTCTCTCAGAATATCCCGGAAGTCCAGCGGGTTCTCGGCAAAAAGAGGCTGTTCCTCTTCCGGTGCGGGCTCCATTTTCGGCTCGTGGGCGCCGCCGGTCTCCCCCGCTTCGCGCCGGGGGCTCTCCCGCTCGGCGGGGCTGTCCACCGCGGGGCGGTCCGCCGCCGGGTTCCCGGTCTCTTCCTCCACGGGGTCGGCAAACATCCGGAACAGGGCCGAATAATCCACCGTGTCCTCTCCGCTTTGGGCGCTCAGGTCCTCTTCCGCGCTGCTGTCCGGGAACTCTTCCCAGACCTTGTGCTTCCTTGCGTGAAGCGGCCATCTGCGTCCGCGGGAGGGCTGTTCGGGCTCTTCCTCGGGTTCCGCGCCGGCAGGCTCCTCCGGTTCCCCGGCGGGCTCTTCCGCCTCCGGCGGGGGGAGCTCCTCTTCGGGCAGACTCGCTGCCTGCTCCGGTTCTTCCTCATACCAGCTGTCGGTGTATTCTTCCGGCTCTTCGGGGGCTTCTTCGGCTTCCTCCGCTTCCGGTTCCTCCCGGGAGGCGGCAGGCGTTTCGTCCCTGTAAAGGGCAAAGGCCGCTTCTCCGCCGGACTCCGGCTTATCAAGGTCCGGCTCCGCTGTCGCTGCTTTCCCCTCGTCCGGGTCAATATGAAATTCGTATTCCTTGTCAGAATCGAAGAGCGCTTCTTCCTCTTCCGGCTCTTCGACCCCGGCGCGGCCGCCGCCGGAGAACTCAAAGAGGATATCCTCCAGCGAGAACTCCATTGACTCCGCGTCGGCATCCGGTTCCGCTGCGTCGTCCGTCAGGTATTCCTGAGGCTCCGCCGTCTCCGGGTCCCATTTGTCCCGTTTCATATGTACCCCATTCCGCCGTGCAAACGGCGTTCTGATTTTGTACTCGCGCACGATCTTCGCTCAGGTACTGCGCTGCCGCATGATCTCATACATCACGATGGCCCCCGCGACAGAGGCGTTGAGGGACGAGATCTTCCCCTTCATGGGGAGCGACAGGATAAAGTCACAGCTCTCACGGACGAGGCGCCCCATGCCGGAGCCCTCGGACCCGATCACCAGAGCGATGGGGCCGGTGAGTTCTGTCTTCCAGAGAGGGCATGCTCCGTCCGCCGCGGTGCCGTAGATCCAGACGCCCTTCTCCTTCAGCTCTTCCAGAGCCGCACGGAGATTCGGCACCCGGGCCACGGGCAGATGCTCGGCCGCGCCGGCCGAGGCCTTGTTGACCACCGCGGTGAGACCGGCGCTGCGACGCTTCGGAATGATGACGCCGTGGGCGCCCGCGCACTCGGCCGAACGAATGATGGCGCCGAGGTTGTGGCTGTCGGTGATCTCATCACAGACCACAACAAAGGGGTCCTCCCCGAGCGCCGCGGCCCGGTCGAGAATGTCCTGCACCGACTCGTACTCCCGCACCGCACAGACAGCGATCACGCCCTGGTGGGCGTGGGTTTCGCTCATTCCGTCCAGCTTCCTGCGGTCGCACTCCACCACCGTGATGCCCTTGTCCCGGGCAACGGTGGAGATAAAGCCGAGCGTCCGGTCCCCTTCCCCGCCGGCAAGAAAGATCTTGTCGATAGGTCTGCCGGCGCGCAGGGCCTCGGTGACCGCGTTGCGGCCTTCTATCAGTTCGTTCTCGATTCCGTTTGCGTGCTCCATTCCGATCTCCGTCAGCGGCAGAAAACGCCGCCCTCATCACAAAATATTTGAATGCAACTTACAATATAACACAAGATACAGAAAATGGAAAGAGTTCTTTTCAAAGTTTCTTTTGAAAGTTTAACAATTTTCAGTAGACTTTCTCGCGGAAAAACAGTATAGTACTCTATCATACTATTTATTATTTTACTGTTCGGAGGAATGATCCGTGAAAGATCCCATGCGCCTGATTGACCGGTTCTGTTACCGTCATCCCAACTTCGGGATCCCGAATCTGATGCGCTATCTGACGATTGCGAACGTCGTGTTCTGGATTCTGGGGACCGCAAACAGCGTGCTGCTGAGCTATCTGAGCTTTGACGCGGCGCTGATTCTGCGCGGCCAGGTCTGGCGTCTGGTCACCTTCATGGTCTATCCGCCCAGCATGGGCATGCTCGCCTTCCTGGTGTTTTACTTCTACTACTGGATGGGCAGCACGCTGGAGCAGTACTGGGGCACGGCGCAGTTCAACGTCTATCTGCTGATCGGCTGGTTCATCACGGTGGTCTACGGCTTCCTGGTGTACTTCCTGGGCGGCTACCGCATCCGCATCGACGCGCAGTATCTGTACCTGTCGATGTTCTTCTCCTACGCGGCGCTTTTCCCGAATCAGCAGGTGCTGCTGTTCTTCTTCATCCCGATCAGGATGAAGTACATGGCGCTGATCGACGCGGTGTATTTTATCCTCGCGGTGGTCTCAAATCCCTTCCCCTTCAACCTGCTGCCGATCGTCGCGGTGCTGAACTTTGTGATCTTCTTCTCGGGGACGCTGATGCGCAATCTGCCGCGCAAGCCCTCCGCCTCCACCGTCAACTTCCGCAAGGCCTCGCGCCAGATCCGCCAGGAACAGCGCCAGCAGCTGTACCACCACAAGTGCGCCGTCTGCGGACGGACGGACACCGAGTATCCGGGGCTGGAGTTCCGTTACTGCTCGCGCTGCGCCGGGTATCACTGCTTCTGCATCGACCACATCAACAACCACATTCATTTTACGGAGTAATGCTCCGTCTATTAATAAGGAGGTTCCCAAGTGAACTGCAATCCGATTGACGAAAAGAGACTTGCGGATATCGAACGCTTTGTCAGCGAGAACGAAGACGCCGTCATCCGCGATATTGCTCGCCTGGTCAGCATCCCCAGCGTCGAGGGTCCTGCCGCGGAAGGCGCCCCCTTCGGCGTCGAGTCCCGCCGCGCCCTGGACTGCGGGCTTCAGATCGCGTCCGAGCTTGGCCTCGAGGCGGTCAACTGCGAGAACAAGATCGGCTACGCCGCCGTGGGTGAAGACAGAGGCCGGGGGTATCTTGCCACCATCACCCATCTCGACGTCGTCCCTGCGGGCGAGGGCTGGCCCTCGGACCCCTTCACGCTGCGCGAACAGGACGGGTATCTGCTGGGCCGCGGCGTAATGGACGACAAGGGCCCCAGCGTTCTGTGCCTCTACGCGCTGAAGTACCTGAAGGAAAGCGGCGTGGAGCTGCGCTACCCGGTCCGCGCCCTTCTTGGCAGCAATGAGGAAACCGGCATGCTGGATGTGGAGCACTATCTGGAGCACTATCCCGCTCCCCTGTTCTGCTTCAGTCCGGACGCGGACTTCCCCCTCATCAACGGCGAGAAAGGCATTTACCACGGGCGGCTGGTCTCGCGCCACACGCCGGTGAACGTCCTTGCCGTTAACGGCGGCGTCGCGGCAAACGCCGTCCCGGCCAAAGCCTCCGCCACGGTGCGGGCCGGGCGGCTGGAGCCCAGCGACCGGGTGAGCGTCCGCGAGACCGAGCCCGGCATCTGGGAGCTGGAAGCAGCCGGCATCAGCGGCCACGCCTCCATGCCCGCCGGCACGGTCAACGCCATCGCGCTGATCGTCGAGTACCTGCTGGAGCGCGGGATCCCCGTGGAGGAGGAGCTGCCGTACTTCCGTTTCATTGCAAGGCTGCTTCAGGCCACCGACGGCAGCGGCTTCGGCCTGCAGAGCGAAGACGACTATTTCACACCCCTTACGGCCGTCGGCGGCAAGATCACCACCGAGGACGGCGTCATCACCCAGACCATCGACTGCCGCTACGGCATCACCGTCACCGGCGAGAAGATCACCTCCGCGCTGAAGGAGGCAGCCGTCAGCTGCGCCGACATCTTCGTCGACGCGGACAACGTCCCCTTCTATGCCGCTTTGGACAACCCCGCCATCCAGGCCTGCATCGAGAGCTACAACCTCATCACCGGCGAGAATGCCCGCCCCATCACCATCGGCGGCGGCACCTACGCCCGGCACTTCCCCAGTGCGGCGGCCTTCGGGCCCGAGCATCCGGAGCGCCCCATGCCGGACTTCTGCGGGCCGATCCACGGCATCAACGAGGCCGCGCGCAAGTCAGACTTCTTTGAGGCGCTGAAGATCTACATCGTCGCGCTTCTGCGTCTGGAAGCGCTGGACTACTGAGCCGGGGATGAAAGACAGGCGCTGTGTGATCGTCTCGGGAGGCGACTTCAGTCCCGTTGACGGTCTCGGGGCGGACGACTTTGTCATCGCCTGCGACAGAGGCTACGTCTACTGCGAGCGGCTCGGCATCCGGCCTGATTTGGTCATCTCGGACTTTGATTCCTATTCCGGGCCCGTGGCCCCCTCGGTCCCGCTGAACACCTACGCCTCGGAAAAGGACGACACCGACACCATGCTGGCAGTGCGCTATGCCGTTGAGCACGGTTTTGAGAGTCTGCTGCTCTGCTGCGCGCTGGGCGGGCGTCTGGACCACCTGATCGCCAATCTTCAAAGTCTGGTCTTCGCGCAGCGGCATGGGGTCCGCGCCGTTCTGCGCAGCGAGGACACCGAAATGATCACCCTCGAGGACGGGTCGCTTCACGTCCCGCGCCGCGAGGGCTGGTCCCTGTCCGTCTTCGCCATGGACGGCCCCTGCCGGGGCGTCTCCATCGCCGGGGCCAAGTACCCGCTCCGGGATGCGGAGCTTCTGCCCTCCTTCCCGCTCGGCGTCAGCAACCAGTGGACGGAGGCGGAAGCGGAGATCTGTGTGCGGGAGGGCCTGCTGCTGATCGTCCTGTCCCGGATGCCCGAAGCAGGCACGGAAAACAGTTGACGCAGGGGCAATTTGGAAGTATAGTAAATTAGTTGGTTATTTTTCGCAAGTCGCCTGTTTTCGGGCAGAAGGAGGAGCGTTTCGTTGGAGCCGTCCCGTTTTTCCAGTCCCGCCGCGGTCGGTCACGCGTATATTCTCTCCTCCCCCTCCCGGGAGGACGCGCTGCGCAAGGCGAGGGAGATTGCCTCCGCCGCAGTCTGCCTGAACGGGCATGACGTGCCCTGCGGGGTCTGCCGGGGCTGCCGGAAGGCGGCGGACGGGATCCATCCGGACATCATCACCGTCCGGCGTCAGACCGACAAGAGCGGCAACCTGCGGCGCGAGCTCACGGTGAACCAGATCCGCGAGATCTCAGTCGACGCCCAGGTGCTGCCGAACGAATCCCCGCGCAAGGCCTACATCATCGAAGAGGCCGAGCTTATGAATCTGAGCGCCCAGAACGCCGCGCTGAAGCTGCTGGAGGAGCCGCCCGCGACGGTGGTCTTCCTGCTCTGTGCGCAGAACCCCGCCCTCCTGCTGGAGACCGTTCGCTCGCGCTGCGCCCTGATCACCGTAAACGGCGAGGAGGACGCCCCCGACGACGAGAACCGGAAGCTGGCAGAAGGCTTCCTCGCCGCGGTGCGCAGCGGCAACCGGGAGAAGCTGTACCGTTGGATCGCGAAAAACGAGCTCAGCAAGCTGGACGCAACTGCGGCCTTTATCGAGGCCGCGCTTCAGGGCACGGCGGACATGCTCTGCGGGAGGACGCCGCCGGGCGCCCTGTCACCGGAGCAGACGATGCATCTCTACCGTCTGCTGCAGCAGTGCTCGGACCACCTGAAAGTAAATGTAAACGCGAAGCATATATTCAGCCTGCTCACGGTGAGCGCGCTGCCGTTTTCCGACAGCGCGGCCGAAGCAGGCGCCGCGCATCAAAATATTGGAGAGACAACATGACCGAAGTAGTTAGCATTCGTTTTAAGAACCGCGGAAAGGCCTATTATTTTGACCCCGCCGGACTGCAGATCCGCGAGGGCGATTCCGTGATCGTCGACACCGCAAACGGGATGGAGATCGCCGTCTGCTCACGGGAGAACCACCCCGTGGAGGACACCGCCGTCGTCCACCCGCTGCGCCGCGTGCTCCGCATTGCCACGCAGATGGACCTGCGCACGGAGGAGCTGAACCGTCAGCGCGAAAAGACCGCCTTCGACCTCTGCAAAGAGAAGATCGGCGAACACCAGCTGGATATGAAGCTGGTGGATGTGGAGTGCAACTTTGAAGGGAACAAGACCACCTTCTTCTTCACCTCCGACGGGAGAGTCGACTTCCGCTCGCTGGTCAAGGACCTGGCAAGCATCCTGCATAACCGCATCGAGCTGAGGCAGATCGGAGTCCGCGACGAGGCCAAGATGCTGGGCGGTCTCGGCATCTGCGGCAGGCCCTACTGCTGCAGCCAGTTTCTGGACGACTTTCACCCGGTGTCGACCAAGATGGCGAAAATCCAGTCCCTGTCCCTGAACCCGGCCAAGATCTCCGGCAGCTGCGGGCGGCTGATGTGCTGCCTGCGCTATGAGCAGGAGGCCTATGAGGACTTGGTGAAGAAGGTGCCCAAGCAGGGCGCTTTCGTTGAGACCAAGGACGGCTACGGCACCGCCGTACAGGTCAATCTTCTGCGCTCGACCGTGAAGGTCAGACTGGACGACGACCGGGAGGACGTGCTGCACGAGTACAAGTCCTACGAGCTGGCCGCCGTGCCCGGCGGACGCCCCAAGGACGGCGTGGAGCCGCCCCACGTACTGGAGTATGTGGAGCCGGAGGCGGAAGAGCCCGCAGAAGAGCCTGTGGACGAGTGGGCCGTACCGACGATGATCGTCACGCCCGTTCCCGAGGAGCCCGTCCCTGCCCCCGCGGCCGACGAGCAGGAGCACACCAGACGGAGCCGCCGCAGCCGCAGCCGCCGCAAGGGCGCGAAACCCGCTGCGGGCGATGCCGCGCCTATCGTGGTCCCCGTAAAGGAAGAGTCCGTCCGGAGCAAGAACGCCTCCGACGCCGGGAGGAAGTCCCACAGTAAGAAAAAGCCCTCCCAGCACGCTGAGCAGGGCGCGCCCCGCAAGAGCGCCGACAGCGCCCCCGCGGCCGACATCAAGCCGCAGAAGGTCACCGTACAGCCGGTCTCCGGCGGAGAGGGACAGGCGGAAAAGAAGCACAAGCCCCGCCGCAGATACTACCACGGCAAGAAGTCCTCCGGCAAACCGAGTTCCAATTCCTAAGAGGTCCCCTTTTTCATGAACCGAGACATCGACTTTGACAAGTCCAAGCTGTCCATCTTCGCATCCTATATCCGTCCGCACGGAGCGGCCTTTGCCCTGGACATGGGCCTCTCCCTCGCCGTGGCGCTGGTGGATCTGGCGTTTCCGTATGTGACAAGGCAGGCGATGAATACCCTGCTCCCGGAGAGCAAGTTTGCGGCCTTCTTCACGGTGATGGCCGTCCTCTTCTCCGCCTACCTGCTGCGGGCGTGGTTCCAATACATGATTACGATTGTCGGCCACCGCATGGGTACTCTTGTGGAGGCCGATATGCGTCGTGACGTGTTTTTGCATATGCAGTCGCTGTCCTTCTCCTTTTTTGACCGGAACCGGACGGGCGTGCTCATGTCCCGCGTCACCAGCGACCTGTTCGAGATCGTGGAGCTGGCGCACCACGGGCCGGAGAACATCCTGACCTGCAGCGTCACGCTGCTCGGCGCGCTGATCATCCTGCTGACCATCAATGCGAGGCTCACGCTGGTGCTGATCGTGCTTCTGCCGATCTGCATTCTCTTCTCGGTGCGGCAGCGCCTGAACATGCAGGATGCCAACCGCGACGTCAAGGTGAAGACCGGCGAAATCAACGCCGCCATCGAGAGCGGCATCTCCGGCATCCGCACCTCCAAGGCCTTTGCCGCGGAGAAGGCCGAAGACGCCAAGTTCGACCTCGCGAACGAAGCTTTCAAGAAGAGCAAGGTCCGCTACTATCAGGCCATGGGCCTCTTCAACGCCGGCATCGAAGCCACCATCGGCATCATGCAGGTGGCGGTCGTGACGGCGGGCGGGCTGCTGATCATGCGCGGCGAGCTGGACTTTGTGGATCTGCTGACCTTCACGCTGTACGTTTCCACCTTCATCTCCCCGATTCGGAAGCTGGTCCAGTTCATGGAGGTCTACGCGCAGGGCAGCGCGGGCTTCGACCGCTTTGTGGAGCTCATGCGGACCCAGCCGGAGATCTCCGACGCGCCGGATGCCGAGGTCCTCGGCGGCGTGCGCGGCGAGATCCGCTTCGACCATGTCAGCTTTTCCTACCAGGAGGGCACACAGGTCCTGGACGACATCAACCTGACCGTATCGCCCGGCGAGACCTTTGCTCTGGTCGGCTCCTCCGGCGGCGGCAAGACCACCATCTGCCACCTGATCCCCCGCTTCTACGATGTGAGTTCCGGCGCGGTGCTGGTGGACGGCAAAGACGTCCGGCATCTCACGCAGGAGAGCCTTCGACAGAACATCGGCATCATCCAGCAGGATGTGTTTCTCTTCGCCGGGACTATCATGGAGAACATCCGCTACGGCCGCCCCGGCGCCACCGACCGCGAGGTCATCGAGGCCGCCGTTCGCGCCGAGATCCATGAGGACATCATGGCCATGCCGGACAAATATGAAAGCTTTGTCGGCGAGCGCGGCGTGGTGCTCTCAGGCGGGCAGAAGCAGCGCATCTCCATTGCGCGCGTGTTTCTGAAGGACCCGCCGATCCTCATTCTCGACGAGGCGACCTCCGCGCTGGACAGCGTCACCGAGCAGAAGATCCAGCGCAGCCTGGACCTGCTGAGCAAAGGGAAAACCTGCATCGTCATCGCCCACCGGCTCTCCACCATCCGCAATGCCGACCGCATCGCCGTCATCGACGATCAGCACATCGTGGAGCAGGGCTCCCGCGAGGAGCTGTTAAAAAAGGACGGCGCCTACGCCGCCCTCGAACGCGCCCAGTCCCAGGCATAAAGATTCCCCTCCGCAGCCGCGGAGGGGACTATCTTTTATTTCATTTTGCACAAGCATCCGGCAATCCGGGAAGCAACCATGGCATTGTTAAATACCAGGCGGATGTTGGACTCGAGGCTGTCGCCGCCGGTGAGCTCCTTCACCTTCGCCAGCAGGAAGGGCGTCGCCTCCTTGCCGTGGACGCCGAGGGCGTTCATCTCGTCGATGGCGTCGTCGATGGCCTTGTTGATGACGGCGTCGTCCATGGAGTACTCCTCCGGGATGGGATTCGTCACCAGCATGCCGCCCTTCATGCCCAGCGTCTGCTGCACATGGAAAGCGCCCGCGACTTCCTCCGGCGTGTCCATGCGGTAGTCCACCTTCAGTCCGGAGTGACGGCTGTAGAAGGCCGGGAGCTCCTCAGTGCCGTAGCCGATAACGGGGACGCCATGGGTCTCCAGATACTCCAGGGTCAGCTTCAGGTCGAGGATCGCCTTGGCCCCGGCGCAGACCACAACCACGGGGGTATTGGCCAGCTCTTCCAGGTCGGCGGAGATGTCCATGGTCGTCTCGGCGCCGCGGTGCACACCGCCGATGCCGCCGGTGGCAAAGACCTTGATCCCGGCCATGGCAGCGATCATCATGGTGGTCGTCACCGTGGTCGCGCCGTCCATCCCCTTGGAGACCAGGACCGCGAGATCACGGCGGCTGGCCTTGGTGACGGCGGTGCCGGTCTTGCCCAGGTAGTCGATCTCTTCCGGCGTCAGGCCGACCTTCAGGCGTCCGCCGATGATGGCGATCGTCGCAGGCGTCGCACCGTTTTCCCGGATGATCTTCTCCACACTCAGGGCCGTCTCCACGTTCTGCGGATACGGCATGCCGTGGGAGATGATCGTGGATTCCAGCGCCACAACGGGTTTGCCGGCGGCAATGGCCGCCGCGACTTCGGGGTTAACATCCAGATACTGATTCATGTTGCTTCTCCTTTATTTTCCATTTTTACTCTTTGCTGTATTGCTGCCTCCGAGAGGGCGGAGTTGATGGTCTCGCTGCTCTCAGTGGCGATCGCCGCCGCGGCGGATGCAGCCCGGGTCGTCTCCTTCAGGTCCATGCCCTGCAGATAGGCCCATACCAAAGCCGCCATGAAAGCGTCGCCCGCGCCGGTGGTGCTGCGGACGTCAGCCCGCATCCCCGGGAAGCGGAACTGCTCGTCCCGGTTTGCGGCATAGACGCCCTCCGCGCCGAGGGAGAGGAAGACCCGGTGTAGCCCGGTCTCCAGCAGCTTCTCGGCGGCGCGGCGCATGGAGCGCTCATCCGTAATCCGGACGCCGCTCAGAAGCTCCGCCTCCAGGCGGTTCGGCTTCAGGGTGTTGAGCCTTCCGAGAACGGGCCGGAACTTCCCCGCCTTGGCGACCGACACAGGATCGGCGAAGACCGGCGCCGTGCAGTGCTCGGTAAGATAGACGAGGCTCTCCTCCGGCAGGTTGCCGTCGGCCACGACGACCTGGGCGTTGTTGAGCAGGCTCAGATTCGCCGCAAGATAGTCCGGCGTGATCCTGTTGCAGATCTCCATATCTGACACGGCCAGCGCCATGTCGCCGTCCGCATCATCCAGGAACAGATAGGTCGAGGTGGAGGCCCCGGCAACCTTACGGGCATGGCTGATGTCGATGCCGAGGTCGGCGCAGCTGGCCTCGATGCGCTGGGCGTGGAGATCGTCGCCGAAGGCGGTCAGGAAACGGACGTTCAGGCCCAGCAGGCTCATGTTGTGGGCGATGTTCCGCCCGACGCCGCCCAGGCTGACCGAGACCCGGCCGGGATTGGAGTCCCGCGCGATCAGGGGACGGAAGGGCCTGCCGCCGATGTCGATGTTGACACCGCCGACCACCGCCACATAGGCGGCCCCGCTCAGGACATAGCCGCGGCCGGCAATATGCCCTTTCTTCATCAGGTTGGAGATGTGCACCGCGACCGAGGATCTTGTGATCCCCGCCCTGCGGGCCAGCTCTTCCTGTGTTATCATGGGGTTTTCTTCGATCCAGTTGAGGATCTGGCGCTCCCTCAGTGTCACGCTTTGCACGCCTTTCATAAAGAACTGCTTATTTCTCAGCTTTTGCTTATTCAATATACCGCTTTTTTTCGTGTTTGTCAACACTTGCGAAAGTCCTTCGGATTGTTTATAATAAGAACAGCAATATGACAGAAACGGACGGCAGATTCATGTTCGAAGGCTTCACCCGTGAGACCAGCGATTTTCTCTGGGAGCTCACTTTTCATAACGAACGCCCCTGGTTCCAGGAGCACAAGGACCAGTATATGCGAGTCCTGCATGAGCCCTTCCACGCCCTGGGCGAGGACGCCTTGGCGATCCTGCAGAAGGACTATCCTCTGGCGAACTTCACCCTGCATGTCTCCCGGATCTACCGCGACGCGCGGCGCCTGTTCGGCCGCGGGCCCTATAAGGACCATCTGTGGTTTACGATCTTCAACGGCGACAACCGCCAGACCGAAGGGCCAAGCTTCTGGTTTGAGATCTCCGCCTCCACCTTCAGCTACGGCCTGGGCTTCTTCGACATCACGCCGGCCGAGATGGACGCTTTCCGCAGCAGTGTGGACGCGAACCCCGCCCGCTTTGAGCGGCTGGCCGCTCAGGCGATGAAGATGCGCGGCTTCAAGGTGATCGGGCCGGAATACAAACGGATGAAGAAGGATCTGGGTCCGGTGATCAACCCCTGGTACAACCGGAGACTCGCCGGCATCGAACACACAAAGGACTTTGACCCCGCGCTGCTGGGTCCGGAGCTCACGAAGACCATCACCCGCGCCTATGAGCGACTAATGCCGCTGTATGACTATTTTGAGGAATGCTGCCGCTCCGTCCGGGAGCAGAACCGTGACGAACTGAGGAGAACAGACGATGGACGAGAATAAAAGCCTGAAAGTTTCGGTGATCATGCCCGCCTACAACTCCGAAAAGTATATTGAGCGCTCGGTCAAGAGCGTGCTCAGCCAGACCCACGAGGATCTGGAGCTCATCGTGGTTGACGACGGCTCGACCGACCGCACGGCGGGGATCCTGCGCCGCCTGGCTGCCGCGGACAGCAGACTGCGCTATATCCGCACCGAAAACCACGGTCCCGCCGAGGCGCGCAACGCCGCGCTGAAGCTGATCGCCGAGGACGCCGCGTTTGTCACCTTTATCGACGCCGACGACGAGCTGCTGCCGGACGCGCTGGACTATGCGCTGGAAGCGGCCGACAGCGGAGCGGACTTTATCCTGCTGGGCTTCTGCATCGTGGAGGCGGACGGACGCGAGCGGGACTACAACGAGTTTGACTGTCTGGTGCGGCCGCAGGATATGAAGACCGCCTTCTCCCGCCTGTACAAGGCCAATCTGCTGAATCAGGTCTGGGCGAAGCTGTATTCCGCCCCCCTGCTGCGGGAGAGCGGGCTCTGCTTCAAGGACTATCTCTGGGGCGAGGACAGGCTGTTTGTCTTCGACTATCTGGAGCGCTGCTCGCTGATCGCCGTGCGCAGCGAGTGCAAGTACCGCTATATCATGCACAACGGCGAGAGCCTCATCTCAAAGTTCTATCCGAAAAAGTTCTCCGTCTGTATCGAGGCGGATATCCGCGCGCAGGAGCTCTGCGAGAAGTTCAACATCTCAGACGACGCGGACCTGCGCTACATGTTCGCAAAGTCCGTCTTCTCGTGTGTGACCACGCTCTTCAGTCCCTCGTGTACGCTCTCGGATGAGGGCCGGATGATTTATATCAAAGAGATCCGCTCCAACCCGCGGGTGCAGCAGCGCTGCCGTGACACGGCCGGCGGTCTCCCCGCCAACACCCTGTGTCAGATCCTCCGTAAGGGCAGTCCCCGCACCATCATGAACACCTTCCGCATGGTCGCCCTGGTCGGGGAACAGGCCCCTGACCTGTTCATGAAAATCAAACACCGCAAGTAAACACACAAGCCCGCCTCACGGCGGGCTTGCTGCTTTTATGTTTCCGTTATGCCAGGCTGCCGGTCAGGGCGGAGACCAGCGCTTTGGTCGGGACGATCTTCCAGCCGCCCTTCGTGAGGGCCAGTTCGACCCGCACGCCGACGGAACCGTAATAGTCCTGCGGCTGCTGCAGCAGGCTGACCATGGCCTGGTCGTAGGCCATGCCCGCGACCTCTGGCCGGTAGTTGCCGTCCTCGTCATAGACGCTCTCCCGGTCCATGGTTCTGGCCAGTTCCAGAAGCTGGATCCGGGTCTCGGTCTGCAGCTGTTTTTCCATCCGCGAGAAGTCCAGGACGCGGAGTTGGATCTCCTGCCAGGCCGAAGCCTTTTCCGAGCTGCAGTCGCCCAGGAAGCTGAAGTCCCAGCTCTCCCGCAGCGCCTCGCGGACCGCGGCATGCATCTCGTCCGTCGGCAGCGTCGTGAGGCCCGATTCCGCACCGCTTGTGAGGCAGGCGTCGGCGGCTTCCCGATCGCCGCTCTTCATGGCGGTGAAGAAGTCCTCAATGACCTCGCGCGGGTCTTCCTCCTGCTCGGCGACGTAGCTCCAGCCGCTCATGCCCGGGAAACACAGGATCATCGCGAGGGCGGCAAACAGGATGGCCCCCAGCCCGTACCAGAGGTTGAGTCTTCCGCTTCTGCGGCGCAGCGCAAACCAGATCACGGCGGCGAGCGTTCCCGCGAGGATCAGCCCCATACAGATGATGGGCCCGAGGGTCAGCTCATGCAGCCAGTCGGCATCCGCTCTCCGGGCGGCGGGCTGCGGCTCGCGGTTCTCGGTTTCTGCGGCAGGGCGGCTCTCTCCCGCGGGCTCCGCCGTCGAGGCTGCTGCCGCAGTGGCTGCGGCCTCCGCCGCGAGCCGGTCCCGCTCCGCCTGAAGCGCCGCGGCTTCCGCCTCTTCCTGTTCCCGCGCGATGCGCTCCTCGTGCTTTTCCTGCGCATAGTCGCACATCAGGGTGCAGTAGTCCGTCAGGACGCCGTAGGCGTTCTCCGTCCCGCTGGTGAAGAGCACGATGGCAATCGGGTCATCCGTAAAGCAGAGCGCACAGTCGTTCAGATAGAGGACGGGGTCCTCGGCAAACCAGCCGTACTTATGCGCGATGTTGAAACGCCGCTCGCGGAGCTTGAAGTACTTCTCCGGTTCCGCGCGCTGCATGGTCTCGATCAGCCGGTCGTACTTTTCACGGCCCTCATAGAGCTGACGCAGGCAAGAGATCACCTGTCGCGGGGTAAAAAAGTTGTTCTCGTAATACTTGTCGTCGACGTTGTCCGGGTCCTCCCCCATGAGCGGGGCGATCAGGATCCGGTAGCGGTGATAGAAGGTCGAGGCGGGGTTTGTCTCGATCGTGGCGCCGGCGTAGTCCCATAGCATGCGGGCGTAGTCGTTGTTGGAGTCGATGATGGTCCCCTCCAGCAGCTGCGCATAGCGATAGCCGCCGACAGAGTCGTCCATGGTGAGCTTCCCCTCGTCGATCCAGTTGAGAAAGAGCATGTTCAGCGGCACCTTATACATGCTGCCGCTCACGCGGTACTGGTCCCCGTTATAATAGTGTTCCTCCCCGGTGACGAGGTTATAATAGCCCGCTCCGACGGTCTCGGGGTTTGCATCGTGCTCCTGCAGCATCAGCAGGAGGCGGGTCTCCCAGTCGTCCCGCTGCGTGCTCTCCCCGCCGTCTGCCTCTGCCTCCGTCAGGGCGGCTTCCTCCGGCGCTTCCCCTTCGGCGAGCCCAGACGGGCAGAGCCCGAGCAGCAGCAGGACACAGAGCAGCAGGCTGAGGCCCATCGTGATTGGTGTTTGTTTCATCCGATTCATATGAAAAATCTCCGGTTAAGAGAGTGTCGGTTTCAATGTCTGTATTCTACCATGCCCCGCCGGAAATGCAAGGAAAATCTTGTGTCTCCTCCGGACTCTACTCAGAAGAGATCGCCCGTTTCACGCCGTTCTACAGAGAGTAGAAGTCCGATTTTGCCTGCTTTTCCAACGGTAGCTTGCCATTGTCGGCATCCGGGTTTATTT
Organism: Oscillospiraceae bacterium; assembly: GCA_017458065.1. GTDB lineage: Bacteria > Bacillota > Clostridia > Oscillospirales > Oscillospiraceae > Limivicinus. The sequence continues at coordinate 12,619 of JAFTGD010000006.1, read as the reverse complement.
TATGTACAGCAACCGTAAAGGAGTATTGCCTTATGTCTTTTGCAGTCATGACCGACACGTCCGGCAACCTGCCCCTGCATCTGATCCGGGACAATTCGCTGAGCGTCATCCCCTTTTCCTATTATATTGACGGAAAGGAATACAACACCGTAAAGAATCCGGATTTCGACGCGGAGGATTTCTACGCCAGAATCCGCAAAGGAATGAAAGTCACCACCTCTCAGATCCCGCCTCAGCAGTATGCGGACTTCTTTGAGCCCGCGCTGCGCGACGGGAAGGATGTGATCTTTATCTGCATGTCCTCCGGGATCAGCGGCTCGTGCAATTCCGCCAGGATCGCAGCCCAGATGATGATGGAGGCCTATCCCGGCCGCCTCGTCGAAGTGATCGACACCCGCGGTGCCTCGCTCGGCGAGGGCATCATCGCGCTCTACGCCGCAAAGCTGCAGAAAGCGGGCCGCAGCACACGGGAGGCCATCGAGGCCCTGCGCGACCACGTGGAGCGCATGTTCAACGTCTTTACAGTGGACGACCTGATGCACCTGCGCCGCGGCGGCCGCCTTTCGAACCTCTCGGCTGTGGTCGGTTCGGTGCTGCAGATCAAGCCGCTGCTCAAAGGCAACGAGGAGGGCAAGATCGTGGCTTTCAGCAAGGTCCGCGGCAGGAAGCGCTCCATCGAGACGCTGGCGGAGTACTATGACAAGCTGGTGGTCGAGCCGGAGAAACAGATTGTCGGCATCGCCCAGGCCGCCTGCCGGGAGGATGCCGCGAAGCTGGCGGAGCTGCTGCGCAGGAATCACCCGCCCAAGGAGATCCTCACCGTCGAGTACGAGCCAGTAACGGGCTGCCACGTCGGTCCAGGGGCCCTCGCGCTGTTCTTCGAAAGCTCCGTCGGCGTCCGCTCCTTCGGGAACTGATCCCGTTTTCTCTGTCCCGCATCTTTCGGAGCAGATCCGATGTCGGCATAAAAGTTTTACAGGGATTCAGCCTTATCTGGCCGAGTCCCTGTTTCTATTCTTCATCATCAATCGGGTATTCGTTAAGCTCTGGAAAATCCAGAAACTCACTCAAGGTCATATTAAAGGTCACTGCGATTTGGTGGAGGGTGTGCACCTTGGGGTTCTTGCTGGTTCCCCGAATGATGTTGTCAATAGTCGATTGTTTTAATCCGCTCAGCGTAGCCAGCCGATTGATTGTAATACCTTGCTCTGTACATAGCTGTCGGATACGGAGTGCGAAAAGCTCATTGTAATGCATGGAGGATCTCCTGAATCATAATCTTACCCTTGTGAAGTTAAGAATATGATAGCAGATGAGCCTTTAAAACTTACCTTTGCATAGTTGACTCTGGGCGAAAATTTGATTATAATTCGATTACCTTTGCAAAGGTATAGCTGGTGTACCATATTGCCTGCTGTAGATAATGGTTGAGACCATCATACAGGAGGTAAGACAATGGCTGAATATGCTTATGTACGGGTTTCAACCAAAGAGCAAAACATCGACAGGCAGCTCGCAGCGCTGAAGCCCTACAACATTCCACGGAAGAATATCTATTGTGATTATCAGTCCGGCAAAGACTTTGACCGTCCGGCTTATCAGAAAATGCTGAAACGTTTGAAGCCCGGCGACCTATTGATTCTAAAGAGCGTGGATCGCTTGGGTAGAAACTACAATGAGATTCTTGTTCAGTGGCAAAACATCACGAAAGACATTGGAGACGCTCTTCGCGAGAAAATTGTCCCTGGTTTTGAGGATTATGGACTCACAATTCCACAATTTTTCCTGACCAATATAGTTCTTCCTGAAAGTGATCCGAATTTCAAAAGACTCCGCGAGCTGCACACCATCGCACTCCAAAAGAAGATGGCCGCTGCGGAGGCTGAGGTCCGCACCTCTCAGGCTCAAAGCCGAGCATCGTATATGACTGCTGAGGCTGAAGCTGAGGCAAAGATCAAAGTTGCTCAAAGAGGCGCTATCCTTGAAAGCCAAACTACAGAAACGGAAATTGCACGGCGCGATGCGGAAAGAAGACTGATTCAGGCGCAGACTGAAGCTCAAGCAGCTCAGATGAGCTTATTGTGAATAATGGCAGCAAGGCTTGGCTATTTCTACGATTGCCAGATTTTCCCGCTCATGTTCTTCTGGACGCCATATCAAATGCGATGTGCTATCTTCCATGCAGAAACCACTGTTTCGACATATTGTTTTGAGAAGGACAGAAATGTTCAGGTCATGATGTTCATCAGCGGCATTCCGGATATGGACTTTGTATGGAAGGATATGAATATCTAAGGCATAATACTAGATGTACACTTGGGGAATTATAAGCAATATCTCCGTTATAATTCCCCAGAACGTTATCTTTTACCCTTGTCTTGGGGAATTATACGAAAGATCTGACAGATAATTCCCCATTCATTTTCTCTGATCAACGGGATTCCCTTTTCATCACGACAGATTGTGGAATGTTATATGAACTTCGGTCGGATTCCTTTTGTTCTGTTTCATCTGAGCTGAATTCAAAAGGCTGGGCTGGATTTTATGACAAGGAGCCTTGCTATCACAAAGCCCCTTGATCGAAGAATCTCTTCAATTTGTTCTTTCAGCGACGGGAAATCTGTCACAACGGTTTCGTAAACATCCTCCATGCGGAGGGTCTGGTATTTGTGCGCCGCGATATCGCGGAAATTTGCAGAATGATTCGATCTCTACGCTCCATACAGCGGAATCCTCCTGTCTACCTCCAGCATACTGCCCTCTGGTAATGGACCGTGGATAATGTCCACATCCGCACCAAGCAGTTCCTCCATACGGAATTTCAATGCGCTGATTGTAAGCAGGGAAACTCGCGGCTGCGCGAACTCAACCAGAAGATCCACATCGCTCTGCGGTGTGTTTCTTCCGCTGGCATATGAACCAAACAGCTCCACCTTCCGAAGCGGATACTCCCGCGAAGCTACATTCACGCTGTCTGCGATCTGTTGTACCGTAAGCATTGGAATCCTCCTACCGCAAACAGTTTTCTTAATGAATTATAACCAATCTATGCTCAATAGTCACATAGAAGAAGACAGTCTGCGCCAACCATGCCTGAGAACAAGCCCGTTACCGGACACCCGTGGCAGTTCTTTTTGAGTAGATCTGTCTACATTCCAAAGGTCAGCACTCGCCATCTGTCCCCCGCATTTTCTTCAGCTCGCTGAGGCCGACCGGGATCGCGATCAGGAAGCTAATCACATCCGCCACCGGCTGGGCAAACTCGATGCCCAGAAGCGGCGCCGCACCGACCGCGCCCATCAGGGCCGGGAGCAGCAGCACCATGGGGATAAAGGCCAGACCCTGCCGGGAGATCGCGAGCGCGGTGGCCTTGCCGGTGGCGCCGATGTTCTGCAGCATCATGTTGCAGAGGACGATCCAGGCCGAGAGCGGCAGTGTCACCAGCTGAGCGCGGAAGGCAAACACCGCGATACGGGAAGCCTCTTCGCTCGCGCCGGTCACAAGGTTGGTTACGGGCGAGGCAAAGACGAAGCCCACAACCGCCAGAACCACCAGCATCACCGCCGCAAGCTTTACGCAGAAGCGGAAGGCCTTCAGCACGCGGTCGTAGCGTTTGGCTCCGTAGTTGAAGCCGCACACCGGCTGGAAGCCCTGTCCGAAGCCGATGAGGATCGATGCCAGAACCATCATGATGCGGTTGACGCCGGTCATGGCCGCCTGCGCCGCATCAATGAGCAGCGCGCCGGACACATAGAGGCCGATGGCGTGGTTCAGGCTGGCTGTGGAGATGCTGGCGATCCCCTGCCGGGCCAGGGACGGAAGCCCACCCTGCATGATGCCCTTGAGATAGTATGGTTTGGGGCAGAAGTTGCGCAGGCGGATCTTGATGTTGTCGCTGCGGCTCAGGCCGATGGCCAGAATGACAAAGCTCACGCACTGGCTCAGACCGGTGGCGAGCGCCGCACCCGAGATGCCCATCCCCGCGCCGAAAGCGGCCCTCAATCCCGCGATTCCGATGGAATCGCCGGCTTTAAAAATGAGAATGGGGTCCAGGAACATGTTCAGCACCGCGCCGGAGGTGAGGCCGATCATAGAGAAGAAGGCGTTGCCCTGAAAGCGCAGCTGGTTGTTCAGGACGATGCTGCCCATCATCAGCGGCGCCGCCAGCAGGATATACTGCATATAGCGGATGCTGTTGCCGATCGTCTCCTCCGTCTTGGCCCCCAGCAGCCGGACCAGGCTCTGGCGGAAGCTGAGCCCCAGCACTGCAAGCAGCAGGCCGAAGGACACCGCACAGAAGAAGCCGGTCGCGGCCATTTTCTCCGCGTCCTTCAGGTCCTGCCGGCCGAAGGCTCTGGAGATGTAGTTGCCGGAGCCGTGGCCGTGGTAGAAGCCGATGGCCTGGATGATGTTCATCAGCGGCATCACAACCCCGACCGCCGCGACCATGCTGTCGCTCTGCAGCTGACGGATGAAGAAGGTATCCGCCAGGTTGTAGAAGGCCGTCACCAGCATGCTGATAATGGTCGGCACGGCAAGCTTCAGGATCAGTTTTTCCACCGGCTCGGTGGTCATGCGTATGAACTTTGCCTCGGTCGCGGACTGCGCCGGGGTTCCTTCTTTTTTTCTCATCGAACCCGTCCTTTTCTCAGAAGACGCCTGCGGTCTTGAACACCAGAATCCAGAGGAAGAAGCTGAGGATGCTCACCGCAGAGGTCATCACCACGATATCCCCGGCCAGCTCCTCGTCCCCGCACTTCATCTGCTGGACCATGGTAAAGGAGTTGACTGCCGTGGGAGAGGCGAAGATGCCGATCAGGCCGACAAAATTCCCGCCCCGAAGCCCCAGCAGAGCCGCCGCGCCGAGGAAGATGGCCGGGGTCACAAAGAGCTTGACGGTGGTGACGAAGGCCAGTGGCCTGCGATAGCGCCCCAGGCTGTCGAAGCGGAAGAACGCCCCCAGCAGGAACAACTGCAGCGGACTTGCAATGCCGCCCAGGCTGGAAACGGCCCCCTCCAGCAGGGAGGGGAGGCGGATCTTCAGCAGCTGGAACAGGATCCCGATGAGGGAGCTCACGATCAGGGGGTTCTTCGCGACCTGCAGCAGCACTCCGCCGACCTTCACCCTGCCGCCGCGGAAACGCTCCAGCACATAGACGGAGAGGAAGTTGAAGAGCGGCACCACGACTGCGATCAGGATCGTCACGGAACCGAGCCGGTCATGGCCGACCAGCGCCTGGGCAATCGGGATACCCATGATGACAAAATTGCTGCGGAAAATGCCCTGGGCGATGACGCCCTTCCAGTCCTCCCGGGGCACAAAGCGCTGTACCGCAAGCAGCGCCGCGCAGAAGACGATCAGCACGCCGCAGACTGCAAACAGCAGCAGCCGCGGATTGAATGAAGTCCCCAGGTCGGAGCAGTAGATATTATAGAACAGCAGACAGGGCAGGAAGAGACGGAAAGCCACCCTGTTGAAGCGCGGCACGTCCGCTCTTGACAGGACCCCGAGCTTCTGAGACAGAAGACCCGCCGCCATCAGCAGGAACATCGGCGCCACGGCGTTGACCGATAGCATAAAGTTTTCCAAAGCGGCGCACCTCCTGACCGGACTGAAATGCAGTAATAATGTAGTATAACACACGGGCTTCTGTTTTGACAAAACATTTTTCCGCCCGCCGCTGCCCGCTCTTCACGATGGGTTTCTCTCCCGCAAGCTTTGAAAGCGCAGACAGACGGCACCTTCTCCCGAATGGGGAAAGAATGCCGTCTGTCTGCCGTTCTCCCGGAGCTCAGTCCGGTTTCTGTTTTCTCTTACAGGTTCTTTACCCGGAGGGCGCGGATCGCGTTCAGTACGGCGATCACCATCACGCCCACGTCGGCAAAGATCGCCGCCCACATGTTGGCGATGCCCAGCGCGCCCAGGATCAGGCAGCCGAACTTGACTGCCAGCGCAAAAACGATGTTCTCGTAGACGATACGGATGCATTTGCGCGAAATTCTGATCCCCTTGGCAATCTTCATCGGGTCGTCGTCCATCAGGACAATATCCGCCGCCTCGATGGCCGCGTCGGAGCCCAGCGCCCCCATGGCGATGCCGATGTCCGCCCTTGAGAGGACCGGCGCGTCGTTGATGCCGTCCCCCACGAAGGCCAGCTTCTCCCGGCCGCTCTGCTCCGCGAGGAAGCGTTCGACCAGGTCGACCTTGTCCCCCGGCAGCAGCTGGGCATGGTATTCGTCGATCCCGAGGTCCGCCGCCACATGGGACGCCACCTTCTCGGCGTCTCCGGTTAACATAATAATTCTTCTGATCCCCGCGTCGCGGAGGGCACGGATCGCCTCTTTCACGTTTGGCTTCTCGAGGTCCGAGATCACGATATGACCGGCGTATGCCCCGTCGACCGCGATATGGATGACGGTCCCGACGCTGCGGCAGTCCTGCCAGGCGATGCCGAGCCGCTTCATCAGCTTGTCATTGCCGGCTGCGACCGGACGGCCGTCCACTCTGCCGACGACGCCCTCGCCGCTGATCTCCTCAATGTCCGCGACACGGCCGCGGTCGATCTCTTTGCCGTGGGCACGCTGCAGGCTTCTGCTGATCGGGTGGGAGGAGGCGCACTCCACCAGAGCTGCCAGCTCCAGCAGCTCCGCGTCCTCCAGGGGGCTGTGGTGAACGCCGCTGACCTCGAAGACGCCTTTGGTCAGGGTACCGGTCTTGTCGAAGACCACCGTCTTGACCTGGGACAGCGTCTCCAGATAGTTCGAGCCCTTGATGAGCACACCCTCGTGGCTGGCGCCGCCGATCCCGGCAAAGAAGCTCAGCGGGATGCTGATGACCAGCGCGCAGGGGCAGCTGATGACCAGGAAGGTCAGCGCGCGGTAAATCCAGATGTTCCAGTCCGCCGGCATGCCCGCGACCAGCCGTACCAGCGGCGGCAGGATCGCGAGGGCCAAAGCACTGTAGACCACCGCGGGCGTATAGACGCGGGCAAAGCGGGAGATGAACTCCTCCGAGCGCGATTTGCGGGAGCTGGCGTTCTCCACCAGCTCGAGGATCTTCGAGACTGTGGATTCGCCGAACTCTTTGGTCGTACGGATCTTCAAAACGCCGGTGAGGTTGATGCAGCCACTGATGATCTCATCCCCGGCCCTGCACTCCCGGGGGACGCTCTCGCCGGTGAGGGCGCTGGTGTTCAGCGTGGAGCTGCCCTCGATGACCGTGCCGTCGATGGGTACCTTCTCCCCCGGCTGGACCACGATCACGGTACCGATCTCCACCTCGTCCGGATCGACCTGTTCCAGCGCTCCATCGCGCTCGATGTTTGCATAGTCGGGTCGGATATCCATGAGCTCGGTGATGTTTCGGCGGCTTCGGCCGACGGCATAGCTCTGGAAAAACTCGCCGATCTGGTAGAACAGCATGACCGCGACCGCTTCATTGTAGTCCCCGCTCCGCTCATAGACCGCAAGCCCGATGGCGCCCAGCGTGGCCACCGCCATCAGAAAGCACTCGTCAAAAGGCCTCCGGTTCAGGACGCCCTTCCAGGCCTTGCGCAGGATATCCCAGCCGATCACCAGATAGGTGACGAGATAGCCCGCCGCCGACACCGCCTTCGGCAGCTTCAGCACATTCAGCAGGATCATCAGCAGGGATGCAATGATGATCCTGATCAGCATTTTCTTCTGTTTCTTGCTCATGTCTGTTTCCCGGTCCGTTTCCTACAGTTTCCATGTTCCGCAGTAAAAAAACGCCCCATTCGGCGAATGAGGCGTGCGGCTGTTGTTCAGAATTCGATCTCGCAGTCGGGCTCGACCTTCTTGCAGGCCTTCAGCACGTCCTTCATCACGGTTTTGGGATCCTGTCCCTCTTCAAACTCCACCGTCATCTTCTGCGTAATAAAGTTTACCGTCGCGCCGGCAACACCGGCCACCTTGCGGGTCGTATCTTCCATGAGATTGGCACAGTTGGCGCAGTCCACTTCGATCTTATAGGTCTTTTTCATTGCGAATCCCTCCATGGTTTTCTCATTCAACAATTAAGCACTTGTTTATTTGTTGTGTCTGCAGTATACTGTCCCCGCAGCGAAAAATCAAGGCTCGGACCGCAGTCTCTTCCATTTGGGAGAAAACTGCTTCCAAACGGGCCAAAGGAGGTTTTTGACCATGGCGGACGCGCATCTGCCCCATCACCATACCGATCACAAAAACAGCCTGTTTCTCACGCAGGCGCTCTCCAACGTCAAGGAATTCGGCGTCGTGGCCGAGGTTTTCGGCCAGCTCAGCGATCCGACGCGGCTGCGCATCTTCTGGATGCTCTGCCACTGCGAGGAGTGCGTCATCAACATCGCAGCGCTCATGGACATGTCCAGTCCCGCGATCTCCCACCATCTCCGCTCGCTTCGGGACACCGGGCTCATCGTCAGCCGCCGCGAGGGGAAGGAGGTCTTCTACCGGGCCTCGGACAGCGAGGTCGCACAGCTGCTGCACCACATGATCGAGCAGACCATGAGCATCACCTGCCCGGAGGAGGCGATCCTCCTTTCGGACTGCCGTGCCGACCAGGCCGCGCTCATCCACGAGGTCCATGAATATCTGCTGCAGCACCTGGATGAAAAAATCACCATTGACGCACTTTCCAGACAGTTCCACATGAATGCCACAACGCTGAAGTCCGTCTTCAAATCGGTCTACGGCGACTCGCTCGCCTCCCACATCAAGGAACACCGCATGGAACGGGCAGCAGAGCTTCTGACCGGGACCGGCCTCAGCATCGCCGAGATCGCAGCGCAGGTCGGCTACGACAGCCAGAGCAAGTTTGCCTCCGCCTTCAAGGGCCAGTACGGCGTTCTGCCGAAGGAATACCGCAAATCCCGCCCGGATTCCGCCGTGTGATCCTTTTTTCAGACCGCTCAAAAGCAATTTTCACCAGAAAGGTCTCGAATCCTGGACGTTTTTTTAACAAAATTTCGGCGTTCTGACCACAAGATCTTGCGCCCCGTTTCATTGACGGAAGGCCCTCTGTTGTGGTATATTATATGCGAATCTTTTTTAGGAGGTTGTAATATTTTATGGCTAAAATTGATCTGAGCAAATACGGTATTACCGGCACCAAGGAGATTTTTTATAATCCCAGTTATGAACAGCTCTTCAAAGACGAGATGGACCCCTCTCTCGAGGGTTTTGACAAGGGCGTTCTGACTGAGCTTGGCGCCGTCAACGTCATGACCGGTATCTACACCGGCCGCTCCCCCAAGGACAAGTACATTGTCGTCGATGACAACTCCAAGGACACCGTGTGGTGGACCACCGAGGGCTACAAGAACGACAACCACCCCATGACCCAGGAGACCTGGGCTGTCGTCAGAGATCTGGCCAAGAATCAGCTCTGCGACAAGAAGCTCTATGTCGTCGACGCGTTCTGCGGCGCCAACAAGGACACCCGCATGGCCATCCGCTTCATCATGGAAGTCGCATGGCAGGCCCACTTCGTCCGCAACATGTTCATCAAGCCGACGGAGGAAGAGCTTGAGGACTTTGAGCCTGACTTTGTCGTCTACACCGCGTCCAAGGCAAAGTGCGAGAACTACAAGGAACTGGGCCTCAACTCCGAGACCGTCGTCGCCTTCAACGTCACCAGCCGTGAGCAGGTCATCATCAACACCTGGTACGGCGGCGAGATGAAGAAGGGTATGTTCTCCATGATGAACTATTATCTTCCGCTCAAGGGCATTGCCGCGATGCACTGCTCCGCCAACACCGATATGAACGGCGAGAACACCGCCATCTTCTTCGGCCTGTCCGGCACCGGCAAGACCACCCTCTCCACCGACCCGAAGCGCCTCCTGATCGGCGACGACGAGCACGGCTGGGACGACAACGGCGTCTTCAACTTTGAAGGCGGCTGCTATGCCAAGGTCATCAACCTGGACAAGGACTCCGAGCCTGACATCTACAACGCCATCAAGCGCGACGCCCTCCTTGAGAACGTCACCGTCGACGCCGAAGGCAAGATCGACTTCGCCGACAAGAGCGTCACCGAGAACACCCGCGTTTCCTATCCCATCGAGCACATTGAGAAGATCGTCAAGAACGTCCGCCCGGTCTCTTCCGGCCCGGATGCCAAGAACGTCATCTTCCTCTCCGCCGACGCCTTCGGCGTGCTGCCCCCGGTCTCCGTCCTGACGCCTGAGCAGACCAAGTACTACTTCCTCTCCGGCTTCACCGCAAAGCTCGCCGGCACGGAGCGCGGCATTACCGAGCCGACCCCGACCTTCTCCGCCTGCTTCGGCCAGGCCTTCCTGGAGCTGCACCCGACCAAGTATGCCGAAGAGCTCGTCAAGAAGATGGAAAAGAGCGGCGCCAAGGCCTACCTCGTCAACACCGGCTGGAACGGCACCGGCAAGCGCATCTCCATCAAGGACACCCGCGGCATCATCGACGCCATCCTCAACGGCGATATTCTGGGCGCCCCCACCAAGAAGATCCCGTACTTCAACTTTGAAGTACCCACCGAGCTCAAGGGCGTCGACACCGGCATTCTGGATCCCCGCGACACCTATGCCGATCCCGCCGAGTGGGATGCCAAGGCCAAGGATCTGGCCGGCCGCTTCATCAAGAACTTTGCCAAATACGAGAGCAACGAAGCCGGCAAGGCCCTGGTCGCCGCCGGTCCGCAGCTCTGATTATCCGGTTGTATCAAGCGGGGGACTCCGTGCCCCCGCTTCATGTAAAATAACTACACATACCAGCAGGAGGAAAACGGATGAAGAAAGTTCAATTTACCGAAACCGTGCTGCGTGACGCTGGTCAGTCCCTGATCGCGACGCGTCTGGCTTACGATCAGTTTGAGGATATTCTCCCCGTGATCGATGAGGCGGGTTTCTATTCTGTCGAGTGCTGGGGCGGCGCGACCTTTGACGTCTGCCTTCGCTTCCTGAATGAGGACCCGTGGGAACGGCTTCGGAAGATCCGGGCAAAAATGCCCAACACCAAACTGCAGATGCTCCTTCGCGGGCAGAACATCCTGGGCTACAAGCACTACAGCGACGACGTGGTCCGCCGCTTCGTACGCGCCTCGGTCCGCAACGGCATCGACATTATCCGCATTTTTGACGCCCTGAACGACGTTGACAACCTCAAGGTCGCCATCGAAGAGGCCGTCAATTCCGGCGCCATGGCTTCCGGCGCCATTTCCTACACCACCAGCCCTGTCCACACGCTCGAAAAGTATGTCGAGATGGTCAAAGAGCTCAAGCAGATGGGTGTTGCCTCCATCTGCATCAAGGACATGGCCGGTATCTGCACGCCGAAGGCCGCCTATGACCTGGTCTCCGCCATCAAGGACGCCGTGGATCTGCCGGTCGTCCTGCACACCCACTGCACCGCCGGTCTTGCGTTCATGACCGCGCTGAAGGCGGTGGAAGCCGGCTGCGATGTCATCGACACCGCCATCTCCCCCTTCTCCGGCGGTACCAGCCAGCCTGCCACCGAGACCCTCGCCTATGCGCTGAGAGAGTTCGGCTACGAGGTCGACCTGGATGACGACAAGCTTCTGAAGATGGCCAACTACTTCAAGCCCATCCGTGCCGAGTTCCTGGAGAAGGGCACTCTGAACCCGATCTCCATGGCAACCGACACCCAGTGTCTGACCTACCAGATCCCCGGCGGCATGCTCTCGAACCTTCTGAGCCAGCTGAAAACTCTGAACGCGCTGGACAAGTTCGACGAAGCCCTGCTCGAGACCCCGCGGGTCCGCAAGGACATGGGCTATCCCCCGCTGGTCACCCCGACCAGCCAGCTGGTCGGCACCCAGGCCGTGCAGAACGTCCTGGCCGGCGAGCGCTACAAGAACGTCGGCGCCGAGATCAAGGCCTACTGCCGCGGCGAATACGGCAAGACCCCGGCTCCCATCGATCCGGAGATCCGCGCCAAGATCCTGAACGGCGAAGAGCCTCTCAAGGTCCGCTATGCCGACACCCTGCCCACAGACATCTATGAGAAGGCGGAGGCCGAGCTTGGCGATACCGCCCGCTGCGAAGAGGATGTCCTCAGCTACATCGCCTTCCCGCAGGTCGCGGAGAAGTTCTTCCAGCAGCGCAAGGAACGGGAAGAGAATGTTGTCAAGTACAGCATTCAGGCCGTGGAGGAGTAAGCCATGACGTTTGGAGATGCCTGCCTGTATTCCGTGACGGGTCTGCTGGTGGTGTTCTTTGCCCTGATCCTGCTGATGTGCATCATCAAGATCATGACCACAGTCGGCGACGCCGCCGAGAAGAAGGCCGCCCTGGCCGCGGCCGGCGCCGCGCCGGCGGTTGCAGCAGCGCCCACTGCGGCAGCGGAGCCGGTCAAAGAAGAAAAACCCGGTCCGCGCTATACCCGCGAGCTGAAGCTATGGGATACTGACCCGCGCGACGCCGCCATGATCATGGCCATCGTCGCTGAGACCACCCAGATCCCGCTGAAAGAACTGCAATTTCTCTCTATTAAAGAAATCAAGGGGGACAACCAGGAATGAAGTATAAAATCACACTAAAGGGCAAAACCTATGAAGTAGTCGTCGAGCAGGGCGAGGCCATTGTCGAGGACGAATACGACTATGTTCCCCCAGTGGCGCCGGCTG
>JAFTGD010000068.1 GCA_017458065.1 Oscillospiraceae bacterium | reverse complement strand
TTATATCACAGATCCCGCTCGTTCGGGAGGTTTTTTCAAACAGTTTTCATCTGTGTTTTCAAAGACAGCCGACCCAATTGGTAGGTTAACATAAAACGGATTTTAACAAATAACAGATCATAACGAGTATCAGTTGACGAAACAGCGTTTTTCTACTATACTGGGTTTGTCATAAGACAGGGATATGGGGCAGTCGCGGATGCCGTCCGGCGGCACCCTTTGGGTACGGCTGAACCTGTGACCCGCTGTGTTAATCGGCCTGGTGTGCGGCTTGTCCGCAGCGTGTTCTCGGAAGGAGACTGCAATGGAATTTCAAATGATACCGCTGTTTTTGTTGGGCTTATACATCCTGTATGTGTCGTATTACTATGCGACGCCCATGTTTTTCCTGAAGGTTATGCTCTTCCTTGCCCATATCCGGTACCGGGATGTGGATATCCGGATCGAGGAAAGAACCATCACCGTCCGTTTTTCCAAAGACGGGGAGGAGCAGGTCGTCGTGCGCTCTGTTGACGAGGAACTGGAATCCCGTTTCTGGCCTATGACGGTCTGTTCTGCCTTCCGGGCTCTCCTCCGGGACATCCGAAAAGGGAAGCTGGCTGAAGCGAGCCCGGAGGTTGACGAAACCGACAAGAGCGCAGCGATCCAGGACAACGCAGAAGACTGATCACACAGACAAAAGGGAGGAGCTTCAGCTCCTCCTTTGTGCATCCCTGTTCAGGACGACGGGATATGAAAACTCCTCAGCTTTGAACCGGCTGAGGAGTTTTGCCTGTTCCGGGGTCAGCCCGCCTGCGGACTGCTGTCCGCTTCCATCAATGGAAAACGCAGCACCACCTTGAACAGATCGCCGTCGACCGTGAGGGTCATGTCACCGCCCTGCAGCCGGGTCAGGCTCTCCGCAATGGAGAGACCGAGTCCGTTGCCCTCCGTGCTGCGGGAGCTGTCCCCGCGGGTGAAGCGTGCCGTCAGCTCCTCCGGGCTGATGTCCAGTTCCTCGCGGGAAATGTTGCGGAAGGTGACGACGGCTGCTCCGTCTGTAATCTCGGTTTTGAGATAGACCCGTGTCCCGGGCTGGGCATATTTGCAGATGTTGGACAGCAGGTTGTCGCAGATCCTCCACATATGCCGCCCGTCGGCGTGGATGACAGCGCTGTCGGCGGAAGCGGAGAGCACCGTGGTGAGAGCGGCCGCGTAAAAGCGCTCTTCATATTCGCCGGCCATCTGCTGCATCAGGACGATCAGATCACAGGCTTCAGGATTGACCTGGAGACTACCGGTAGAGGCTTTGGAGGCTTCGATCAGGTCTTCGATCAGTTTTTTGAGCTTCACCGACTGCCTTCCGAGCACCTCCAGGTATTCCCGCTCGGTCTCGCTCGACGGCTGTTCCTTCTGCAGAAGATCGACATAGTTGATGATGGAGGTCAGGGGCGTTTTGATGTCATGGGAGACATTGGTGATGAGCTCCGTCCGAAAACGCTCGCTTTTCAGGCGTTCTTCCACTGCGGTGTTCATCCCGTCGCGGATGCGGTTGAGGTCTTCGGCATGCTCTTTCAGCTCCAGCAGCAGTCCCGAGGTGGGGACGGAGGAACTGAGGCTGCCGGCGGCGAGCGCTTTCGTCCCTTCCCGGATTCTGCCGAAGCCGAGCAGGAGCCAGGTGATGCCTGCGAGCAGGGCAAGATCTTTCAGGACCAGGACAACAGCAATCTGCGCATCAAAAGAAGACGTCATGGCCAGAATCAGGTATTCCAGGAGGAACACGCCGAGAACAAGGATCAGATCGCGGCGGAGAAGGGGGAGCTTCTGAAGCAGCCGGAGCAATCCGCGCCCGGCTTTCCGGAGCCCGCTGATCAGCCGACGGCAGATCCGGACCAGCAGACAGCTGCTCCACAGGGTGCGGGTTTTGATACGGACCGCCGTGCTCATGCTGAATACCAGGAAGACAAGCCCGGCAAGCAGCATCATACCGGCCAGGATCATAAAACCGAGAATGTTATAGGCAGTACCGAAGTCCGAGATGACAATGACCGGCACGAAGAACAGGCAGATACAGCATAACGTAAAAAGGTCATAGGGGATTTTCTCCAGCCAGCCGGGCGTCACATTGCCGTCGGCATCCCGGACTCCGGCGGAACGCAGCAGGAAGCAATAGAGCGCAATGCCGAGGAAGACAGAGAGAAACACCGCCGCCATGGCAAAATAGCGGAACTGATAGAGAAAGGCAAACAGACTCAGCCGGAAGGAGAATTCGTCCTGTTCCGGGAGGGCGCTGAGCACATAAGCGCGGATGAGCGCATAAGCGGGAACTTCGCTCTCCGGGGCGGCGTCGGCAGTCTCAGATGAGCTTTGGAAGGACAAAGAGAGTGTTGTATCCTCATCCACATCGATGTCTATGTCGTCAATGCGGGCGCTTGGCTGAGGAGCCGGCGTGACGACAGGGAGGGAGGCAACCCCCTCCGCAGGAGGAGAGGTGGGTTCCGGTGTATCCGGTACAGGATCCGGTGTGACCACCGGGCTTACAGGTACGGGGTTCGGTGTGACCACCGGGGTCACAGCGACGGCCACTTCGTAATCCGTCGTCTGCGGATAAGTTCCCGCAGTGCTTTTCTGCCATCCCCGTGGAATGGAAAAAGCCTGCGTTCCGCTCCAGAGTACATCCTCATCCTGATAGTTGCTGTATAACAGGCTGCCGTCCTCCAGCTCGATGGAGAAACGGAGATTTGTATGGGGGAAAATATCAGAACCGAGATAACCGGAATAAAAGTACTGGCTGCCGATCTGCTGCAGCTTGCTGCGCCCCATGTCCGAGAGCAGATTCTGCCGGGCTGAATCATAGCCGTTTGAAAAGGCCTGCCGCTCCTGAAGCTCGACCAGACAAAGCAGACTGCCTAAAAAAACCAGAGCACAGACGCACAGAAGCAATACGGCTGCGGTTTTGGATGCGCTGCGATAGGCAAAGCGTTTCATCGTTTATGTTCCCTCCTTTTGCCGCGAGACTGCGGACAGTTTTTCAATCTTATATCCCTGACCCCAGACGGCTTTGAGATAACGCGGTTCCGACGGGGTGATTTCAAGCTTTTCGCGCAGATGGCGGATGTGCACGGCCACGGTTCCCTCCGCGCCGTAGGGTTCTTCCTTCCAGATGCGCCGGTAGATCTCTTCCGGGCGAAACACCTCTCCCGGGTGCTGCATCAGCAGCTTTAAGATCTCGTACTCCCGAGGCGTCAGCCCCACAGGCTCGCCGTCCAGGCAGACCTCTTTGCGTCTGTCGTCCAGGGTGATGCCGCCGATACAGAGCAGATCCTCCCGCTGTTCAGCACTTCCCAGCTGCAGATACCGTCTCAGCTGAGAGCGGACGCGGGCCAGCAGCTCGACCGGGTTGAAGGGTTTTGTGACGTAATCGTCCGCACCGACGTTGAGCCCCAGCACTTTGTCGGTGTCCTCGCTCTTTGCGGTCAGTAGGATCACCGGTAGGTTGCGTTCTTCTCTGACTCTCGCGACGGTGCTGATCCCGTCCAGCTCCGGCATCATGATGTCCAGCAGCAGAAGCGCAATCTCCGGATCATCCTGCAGGATCTGGATCGCCTGCAGACCGTCGTAAGCGGGGATCACTTCATATCCGTCCGACTCCAGGTAAATCCGCAGCGCGGAGACGATATCCCGGTCGTCGTCGCAAACCAGTATTTTTGTCATTTGATTTATCACCTCACATGCAGATGATATCACAGCAGCAATTAAGAAAAAAGGTGCCAACGGATTAAGAATTGTTTAAGATGGAAGGAAGAGACCCAAAATGCTGCCGCGCTTTGCATCAAAAGCTCACGCGGACGGGGACGGCATCGTCAGAGATCGCTGCAAAAAACCGGACGGTCTTCACAACCGTCCGGAATCATGTGTACAGGTTTTGTGGGACAGAGGATCAGTCCTCGCCGCGCTCCTTGAGAGCGGCCTTGCGGGAGATATTCCAGCGGCCCTTCTCGTCGATGCCGATGAACTTGACCCAGGTCTTGTCGCCGACGTTGAGGACGTCCTCGACCTTCTCGGTGCGCTTGAACTCGAGGTCCTTGATGTGGCACATGGCGTCCTTGCCGGGAACGAGCTCGACGAAGGCGCCGAGGTTGGAGATGACGCGCTTGACCTCACCGTAGTAGAGAGCACCCACTTCGGGCTCGAAGACGATGTCTTCGATGGTCTTGCGGGCGGCGCGGCAGGCCTCGATGTCGGAGGAGGCGATGAAGATGCTGCCGTCGTCGTCGATGTCGATCTTGCAGCCGGTGTCAGCGGTGATCTTCTGGATGACCTTGCCGCCGGAGCCGATGACCTCGCGGATCTTGTCCGGGTTGATGTGCATCTGGATCATCTTCGGGGCGGTCTTGGCGAGCTCCTTGCGCGGCTCGGGGATGGCCTTGAGAAGAATGGCGTCGAGGATCTGGAAGCGGGCTTCCTTGGTAATGGCGAAGGCTTCCTTCACGATCTCGTGCTTCAGACCGTCGTTCTTGAGGTCCATCTGGATGGCGGTGATGCCCTGCTTGGTGCCGGCCACCTTGAAGTCCATCTCACCGTGGAAGTCTTCCACGCCCTGAATATCGATGAAGGTGGTGAAGTCGTCGCCGTCCTGGATCAGACCGCAGGAGATACCGGCAACAGGGGCCTTCAGAGGTACGCCCGCGTCCATCAGTGCGAGCGTGGTGCCGCAGATGGAGCCCTGAGAGGTGGAACCGTTGGAGGAGAGAACCTCAGAGACCACGCGGATGGCATAGGGGAAGTCCTCCACTTCGGGGATGACGCTTTCCAGCGCCTTCTCAACCAGAGCGCCGTGGCCGTATTCGCGGCGGTTGGTGCTGCGGCTGGCACGGGCCTCACCGGTGGAGTAGGAGGGCATGTTGTAGTGGTGCATGAAGCGCTTCTCTTCCTCTTCCCAGATGGTGTCCAGCTTCTGGGCCTCGGAGAGGGTGGCGAGGGTGGCAATGGAGAGCACCTGGGTCTGACCGCGGGTGAAGAGGCCGGAGCCGTGGACACGGGGAATCAGGCCGACTTCCGCGGCGAGGGGACGGATCTCGTTCATGGCGCGGCCGTCGACACGCTTGCCGGCGAGCAGCCACTTCTTGACGACTTTCTTCTGCAGCTTGTAGAGGATCTCATCCATGTACTGCATGAGCTCGGGATGCTCTTCGCCGTACTTCTCCTCGACCATGGTGACCCACTCGTTGACCCGGGCTTCCCGGACGTTCTTGTCGTCGGTGTCCATGCAGTGCTCCATGGACTCAAACTCGTTTGCGACCAGCTTCTCAAAGAGCTCGTCGTCGAAGGCGGCGTGCTCATAGCTGAACTTGGGCTTGCCGATTTCCGCGACCATCTGATCGATGAGGTCGAGGACCGGCTGCAGGTGCGCGTGCGCCTGGACAATGCCCTCATACATGACGTCGTCGGGGACCTGGTCGGCCTCGGACTCGATCATGACGATCTTCTTATGGGTGGCTGCGATGGTGGTGGTCATGCGGTTGGTCTTGCGCTCTTCCTGTGTCGGGTTGAAGAGATACTTCTCGCCATCCCAGCCCAGCACGATGCCGGCAATGGGGCCGTTGAAGGGGACGTCGGAGATGCTGACAGCGGCGGAGGCGCCGATCATGGCGGTGATCTCCGGGGAGCAGTCGCGGTCGACAGAGAGGACCTCGCAGGCGATGACGACGTCGTTGCGCAGGTCAGAGGGGAAGAGGGGACGCATCGGGCGGTCGATCAGGCGGGAGGCGAGGACAGCCTGGAGGCTGGGCTTGCCTTCACGTCGCATGAAGCTGCCGGGGATGCGGCCGACGGCGTAGAGCTTCTCGTTGAAGTCCACGGCGAGAGGGAAGTAGTCAATGCCGTCCTTGGGACGGGCGGAGGCGGTGCAGGTGACGAGAACGGTGGTCTCGCCGTAGGTGACGAGGACTGCTGCATTGCAGAGCTCGGCCATCTTGCCGACTTCCATGGTGAGAGGACGGCCTTCATAGGTCATTTCAAACTTGCGGTAATTCGGGAACTGTTTGTTGGTGATGATCATGCGCTTAAACTCCTTCTGATTGTGCGATCATGCATTTTTTGCTACATTCATAATTCAAGGATTTATAAAAATATGGAGGGACCTATTCAATTGTCCCTCCATAAAAACCTTCATATCCTTCAGAATGCTGGGGATGCAAAGCCTGAATGCATCACTTGCGGATGTTCAGCTTCGCGATAATGGCACGGTAACGCTCGATGTCCTTCTTGGCCAGATAGTCGAGCAGACGGCGGCGCTTACCAACCATCTTGTACATGCCCAGACGGCTGTGGTCGTCGTTCGGGTGGCGCTTCAGGTGCTCGGTGAGCTCACGGATGCGCTCGGAAAGAATGGCGATCTGGACTTCGGGAGAACCGGTGTCGTTCTCGTGGGTGGCGTTCTGGCCGATGACTTCGGTCTTCTTCTCTTTGGTAATCATGGTGCATTTTCCTTTCTGTTTCATTCTGCCCAGCGACGCGGCAACGGGCGGAAAGGCTACCGCAGCGGCGGCATGACCCCGAAGCTGAGTACGCGGGCGACGCGAGTTATATTACCATCAGACGCAGAGACTGTCAAGAGAAATTATTTTCTTTTTTCGTGATTTTGCACGGAAAATGACCCCTCCGCTATTGCAATTTGAACAAAGGAATGTTAAAATCCCTTTTCGTATGAAAAAAGGAGAGGATTCCCATGGAGCAGTTAAGAAATGTTGCGATTATCGCGCACGTTGACCACGGCAAGACCACCCTCGTGGATGAGATGCTCAAACAGTCCGGCGTCTATCGCGAGAACCAGGAAGTCGTGGAGCGCGTGATGGACTCCAACGATCTGGAGCGGGAGCGCGGCATTACGATTCTGGCGAAGAACACAGCCGTCTATTACGGCGATACCAAAATTAATATTGTAGATACCCCGGGCCATGCCGATTTTGGCGGTGAGGTCGAGCGTATCCTGAAGATGGTCAACGGCGTTATCCTGCTGGTCGACGCTGCCGAGGGCCCGATGCCCCAGACCCGCTTCGTTCTGAGCCGCGCGCTGGAGCTCGGCCACAGGGTGATTGTGGTCGTCAACAAGATTGACCGCCCCGACCAGCGCATCCACGAGGTCATTGACGAGGTGCTGGAACTGCTGATGGATCTGGACGCCACGGACGAGCAGCTGGATTCCCCGATGCTGTTCTGTTCCGGCCGCAACGGCACCGCCAGTTACTCCCCCGATGTGCCGGGGACCGATCTGAAGCCGCTTTTTGAGACGATCCTGGAATATATTCCGGCGCCGGAAATGAATCTGGACGCGCCGTTCCAGATGCTGGTCAGCAGTCTGGATTACAACGAGTACGTGGGACGCATCGCCGTCGGCAGAATTGAGCGCGGTGTGATCCGGCAGAACCAGGAGATCGAGGTCTGCAATTACCATCACCCCGACGATCCGACGATGAAGGCGAAGGCCGTGTCGCTCTACGAGTTCGACGGGCTGAACCGCGTTCCGGTGACCGAGGCGGGAGCCGGCAACATCATCGCCATGAGCGGCATCCCTGACATCACGATCGGCGACACCGTCTGCGCAAAGGGCTTTGCCGAGCCGCTGCCCTTTGTAAAGATCAGTGCCCCGACGCTGGAGATGACCTTCTCCGTCAACGACAGCCCCTTTGCGGGGAGAGAGGGGAAGTTTGTGACTTCCCGCCAGATCCGCGACCGCCTGATGCGCGAGACGCTGAAGGACGTGTCCCTGCGTGTGACGGATGTGGAAAACAGCACCGACAGCTTCAACGTCGCTGGCCGCGGCGAGATGAGCCTTTCTATTTTAATTGAAACGATGCGCCGCGAGGGCTACGAGTTTCAGGTCTCGCCTCCGCGCGTCCTGTACCAGGAAATTGACGGCAAGCTCTGCGAGCCGGTCGAGCGCGTCGTGGTCGACGTACCGCAGGACTACATGGGCTCTGTCATGGAGAAGCTCGGCGCGCGCAAGGGCGAGTTCCTGGAGATGACGCCGGTCGGAAACCGCATGAAGATGGAGTTTCTGGTGCCGTCCCGGGGCCTCTTCGGCTACCGCAACGAGTTTCTGACAGACACCAAGGGTGAGGGGATCCTCGCCTCGGTGTTTGAGAAGTACGAACCCTACAAGGGCGACATTGCCCGCCGGAACACCGGCTCGCTGATCGCTTTTGAGACCGGCGAAGCCGTCGCCTACGGCATCTGGAACGCGCAGGAGCGCGGTGCCATGTTCATCACGCCCGGCACCAAGGTCTACGGCGGCATGGTGGTCGGCGTCTGCCCCAAGGCGGAGGATGTCCCGGTCAACGTGTGCCGGACCAAGCACCTGACCAACACCCGCGCCTCCGGCTCGGATGAAGCGCTGCGCTTGGTGCCGCCCCGCATCCTCAGCCTGGAGCAGTGCCTGGAGTTCCTCGCCGATGACGAGCTGCTGGAGGTCACACCCAAGAACCTGCGCCTGCGCAAGAGCATTCTGGATCACAGCCTGCGCATGAAGACCCTGATGCGGAATCGCTGAGGCTTTTTCGTGTAGTTTTGACAAAACGCGCGGCCTGTGGCGGGGAAAACCCTACATAGGCCACAAAAGAAGCGAAAGAATGCGAAGTTTATTTGCATTTTTCTCTTCATTTCATTATAATAGTAAAACATTAATGTGTCGTATAAAGACCGCAAGGGGTACCCCTTGCATCTTTTCCGGAGGGAAAAGATGATGGGTCTTATCAACTCTAACAGGTGGTTTGAAAATGGCAAGCTACATCGTCAAAAGAATTGCAGTTGCAATATTGACATTGCTGGTTATCATGTGCATTACTTTTCTGCTGATGAATGCCATCCCGGGCAGCCCTTTCCTTACGGAAAAGTCAACACCGGAAATGATAGCGCGTGCAAATGCAAAATATGGGCTTGATAAGCCGCTGTATGTTCAGCTGTGGAATTATATCAAGAATTATCTGCGAGGAGATTTGGGAACCTCTCTGAAAATGCAGGAAGGAACCAGCGTTTCTACTATCATCTTCCATCAAGGCAAGTTCACCCTGTCTCTTAAGCTTGGCGTCTACCCGAGTTTGCCACTTGGGTAAAGCGAAACTCTAAGCTATGCTTGGGCTTAGGGCGCTTTTTCGCATAATTTTTTGCACCTACAGATCAGAAGATTTTCACGGAAGATTTCAGGGTGCGAAGCTCGCCTCTGGTATACAG
>JAFTGD010000067.1 GCA_017458065.1 Oscillospiraceae bacterium | reverse complement strand
GCGGGGAGAGGTTGTCCTCTCCACCGGGATATGCAGCTCTTCCAGCCTGTTCAGGAATTCATCATCGGGTTTATCTTTGCTTTTCTGTCTGCGTTCCATCCAGCGTTTCACTGCGTCCGTTTCCATGTCCATATTCTCCAGATTTTTGTTTTCTTTCCCGCCTCCGCTCCATAATCCCTCCACTAAGAGAGGTGTGAAGTGGAAAGCTGTATTTTGTGACAACCGACGGGAATTATACCCTAGATATGGGAGCATGGCAACAAAAGAGAAGAGACAAAAAGTGAAAAATAGTAACGGCGTTTTCGAGTTATTCACCGCCGTATTTCTCTTTTTTCTATCAACACGAGTTCAGCTTTTGAGAATCACCAATTATACAATGCCCGGACTATAACGCAGACCAGGAAACCGCCGGCATACATGGCGGCCATGCTGACCGGCCACTTGCCGTTTTTGTTATATCCGTAGAAGTCGTCCCACCGCTGCCAAACCACAACCTCAAAGAGATACACAAGGCCATAAACGATGACCGGGATAACGCCGAGAAGCGCCGTCGAAAAAGGAAGTGTATAAAACCGTTCCAGAAAAACAAATGACAGCAGTGTAAGAAGCGGACCGCAGAGATGCAGATAGAAGTCTCTGCCGGAGAGCATCGCCTTATACCCGAGAGCGGGGCCAAGAAATACCATAACCGTGAGAAAAGTTACTGTGACAGAACAGGCGGCGATGTACTTGGCGAGCCAGATCCAGTACGGGGAGCTGGGAAGAGTGATGGCAACGAGAAAGGCGGCGATGCCTGCGAAAAGATTAGACAGAATTGTAAAGAAGCGCAGAGAGTAAAGCCCAGCACTCCTGTCCCATTTTCCGTCTTTACGAAAACATAGAATGACGGCGCAAACCGTATAAATAAAAATGAAGATGTTGGTCAATCGGTCGAGAAGCATTCAATCCTCCGTATATATCCGAAACTGCTGCGTATGGGATAGTTCAGGGGCGGCATAGTATTTCTTCTTCACAGCCCTGAGAACGGAGATAAGATTGTCAATGCTCTCAGCGGAGGAGAAGCCGAGGAAGATGGAATTAGATGGGGTAGGGTTCGCGCCGACGGGCGTGAAGGCAAGGATGGGGTTTCCACCGGGGGAGGACAGAACGTTAACATCCACATCCCCTGCGCCGATTTGAACGGTATGTTTATTCAGGTTGATCATGACTTTTCCTCTTCTGTTTGTTCTCATTCTGGGGTGCCTCACTCCAGCTGCTCAAAATACTCCACGCCTTCAATCCTGCCGCCGCTGATCCCGTATTTTCGCTTATAACCGAAACGGTTGATGTACCCCAGGAGATCGTCTTTCTCCTCGGCCATAGCAACCATAACATTTCTCAACGCTTCCGCGTCTTCCATGGCGCGATGGGAGTTCACGCCTTCCACATCATAATATTTAATCGCATCACACAGCTTGTGCGGAGCTTCAGCCCGGTCGCGGTAGACGGTGAGCGCGTCGAGGTAATCACACGCACCCACTATCTTTTTCTCACCATACTCCCGCTCAAGGCGGAGGAGGAATGACACGTCAAATTGTGCGTTATAGGCGACGATAAGCGTGTGGGCGTCAAGCAGGGAAGAGAAGCGGCTGTAGAGCTCGGCGGGGGTAATGCCGGTTTGGCACATCTCATCGGTGATCCCGGTGCTGGAGATTAGAGCCTCTGGGATGGACACACCATCCGGCAACTGCACGAACGCGAGCAGCCGTTCTTCCTCTGCTGTCTTGTTTCCTGTTGCTTGTGACTTTTTTACTTTTATCGCAGCAAACTCTGTGATGTAATCGGTCTCAGTATTGAAGCCGGTGGTTTCCGTGTCCACGAAGATGATGCTGTCGTAGGCGGAAAGCAGGGAATCGAACATGGCACTCACCTCAGTGGAAGGATACCACAGGAGGGGAGAACGGTCAATTCCTTCACGCCGCGTTTATTCTGTGTCTTGCCCCCAGCTCTTCCGGCAGTTCCATGATCGGCGGCACAGCCCAGTAGAGCACCCTCCAGAACTTGTCGTTCTGGTTCCACTTTCCGCGCCTCCAG
Organism: Oscillospiraceae bacterium; assembly: GCA_017458065.1. Lineage (GTDB taxonomy): Bacteria > Bacillota > Clostridia > Oscillospirales > Oscillospiraceae > Limivicinus. Next base: position 45,264 of record JAFTGD010000067.1, on the reverse strand, counting down.
CATTCTGTGGTGTCCACAACAACGCTTCCCATGGGGTGGCCGGGGAAGCCGCGCAGGGCTTCCTTCACGGTATAGTAATGTCCATCACGGGGCGGGATGATATCCGCACTGTTCCACTCTGGCTGCATGGCCTGACGGCCAGCGGCGTATCCTCTGTAATAATCGTTACTCATCTTCTTTTCCTCCTTGCCTGCGGTTCGATTATGCCGCCTCGTCCTCCATGTACTCGTAGTACTCGGTTTCATCGGAGAACAGCAGATACTTGCCATCGACCAATCCGTAGAAACCCTGAGCCGTGTAATAACCCTTCATTTTGCTGGCCTCCTTTTGTTTTTCTTGAGTCTATTCTACCACCATACCTGTCCAAAAAATTACCCTCAATTGCGGCTTTGTATGTTAAAAAAATAACAATTGTGAATATGGATATGGCCGGATTTTCTCAGAGAGTACGGGGGTTATGCCGCGTTCTTCTTTTTCTTTTCAGTGCGCTTTTTAGCGTACAGTGTGTAGCCGTCCCATTTACTTGTTTTCTTTCTTGACTCTTTTGTTTCCTCCGCCGGCATCTCGCAACTGTCGTAATCTGGGAAAGGATCGCTATTTTCCCATTTCTGGCGCTCGCGGGCCATCTGCTTTTCAAACTGGGTCCTCATTTCCTTTTCCAGGGCGGCTTGGGCTTTCTTGAGGTCTTCCTTCTCCCTGGCAGTCAGTTCATGCGGCGTGTATTCCTCTTCAATCTCAGGAGCCTCAATGTTCACAATCTCACTGAGCTTTACCTTGCGGCCTTCAATTTTGATCATCGGAGCCATCGCGGTAAAATCAATGGCCTCCAGAATGCCGGTGAGGGTAACGAAGTAACCCTTTTTTGAGGACGGCGTCTTGGGTTCAAAGATCGTGACAGTTATTTCTATTTTTGCTTCTCTCAGGGTTCTCGTGTTTTTATATCTTGCCGCGAAGGGTCCCAGCTTCTCTCCGATGGCGTTTTTCGCGTCATCGTCCTTTACCGGCTTATCTACTTCAACTGTGCTTCTTTCTTCGGTCATCGTCTGGCTCCTTTCTTTTTCTTCTTACATTCCGATTATTTGGTGTTTCTGTTTTCGCGTGGTATTTTAAGTGATGTAATCCACCAGGTCGCCCTGAATATCAATGATCCTGTCAAAATCGATCGTTTCGTTGACCCGGCTGCGCTCCCGCTTTTTCTCCAGGACGACTTTCCGGGTGATCACATCGACCTTCTTCACTTTTTCCGTCATATCCACGTACATTCCACCGTCTTTGGATTCATCCGGAATGAAAACAGTGAAGGTCAGAACGGGGGAGGCCCCGTCAGCAATGACGTCAGAAATCAAAGTCAGCTTCTGATTGAGCACTTCAAGATCATGCTCTTCCAATTCTATTTCTCTGTCCGTAAGGCGGGCCTCTTCCGCAACCATATCTTCATAACCGCTCAACGCCTTATACGAGCTGAACTGCGCCGCCCGGTCATAAAGGCTCATATGGGGATGGGTAGCGGACTGGTGATGCGGAAGGCCGATAATATCCGCATAGACGATACGGGGATCAGGTTCTTTTCCTGTGATTCCTTTGGTCATTCTTCGTCACCCGCCTTGTGACCGCCGATGGTCATGTTCCTCTCTCTGGTCGTTGCGCCTTCCATGAAATTGGTGCCTTTCAGTATGGCGTTTTTCCCATATTTGGCCTGCATGGCCAGAGTCGCTTTTTGAATTCTTCTCTCTTTCGCCTCGGCGGCTTCTTCCGCAGCCTTCTTCTCCTTCTTTGCCTTTTCTTCAGCTGTATCCAGTTCCTCGATGTCAAAAAAGGACATCTGATCTTTTATTACGCCCTTCGGCTGTTCTTCCGGTATCTCATTCTCAGGCAGAAGATTCACAGCGGCGATATTGACGCGCCGAACCAGCAGCCGGGAATCGACCTTTTCGTCATACAGCCGCATCATCGCGGCCATAATCCGCTTTGTGCCGTTGCTCCACTTTTCCAGATTCCCTGTGCCGTGGGCGTGCTTTGGGTGCGGGCGGCCGTAAGGATCGAGGGTAACTTTCCCCTCATAAACCTCGCCGGTGCTGGCGACGGAATAGACCGCGTCCCGCCAGGTTTCGCCGGGGATCATCACTTTCAGGCTCTCCCTGTCATAGCCGATGGTCAGTTCCATCTTCTTCGTCACAAGGCCTTTTCTTACCAGATCCAGCACCAGCAGCTCCGTCATTTCCCGGACTATCAGTTTTCCCTTTTCCCAGGTATATGGCTCTGCCAGAACCTGGCCGGAGGAGATGGAAGTTGCTTCTGGACGATATACCTTGATGGTTTTGATTTCAGTGGGTTCCCAGCCCCAGGCGTGATCGATCAGCAGCTCCGCGTTAATGCCGAATTCTTTATATAAGGACTCTTCGTCAGTAACGCTCCTTCTAGCAACATCACCCATGGTGTAGAGACCCATGTTTTCCAGCCTCCGGGCGATCCCATGACCGACACGCCAGAAGTCGGTGAGCGGCCTGTGGCACCACAGCAGCTCCCTATACCTCATCTCATCCAGCTCTGCGATTCTGACACCATCCTTGTCCGCCGCGACGTGCTTCGCGACGATATCCATGGCGATTTTTGCCAGATACATGTTTGTGCCGATCCCAGCTGTGGCGGTGATGCCGGTCTCAAACAGAACTTCACGAATCAGAGACATGGCAAGCTCATGCGCGGTGAGGTGATAGGTTTCGAGATACCGGGTGACGTCGAGGAAGCACTCGTCAATAGAATAGACATGTATGTCCTCGGGGCTGATGTATTTCTTGTAGATGCTGAAGATCTTTGTGCTGACCTCTTCGTAATACCTCATCCTCGGCGGAGCTATGACGTAAGAGAGCTCGAGTGCCGGATCGGCGGCGAGGGCTTCAGCATCGAAGGAAGAAGAGGCGAAATGGTAGACCCCGTTTTCATCTTTCGGAAGCACACCCAGTTTTAACGCCTTCTGAAAGCGTTCGGCATTCACCTCTTTCACCCGCTGCACGACTTCAAACAGTCTTGCTCTGCCGGAAATTCCATAAGCCTTAAGGGAAGGGGAGACGGCAAGACATATGGTTTTTTCTGTTCGGGAGGAGTCGGCGACTACCAAATGCGTGGTCAGGGGATTATATTTCCGGTCCGCGGCTTCCGCGGAGGCGTAATAGGACTTCAAGTCTATCGCCACATAGGTCCGCATGTTCCGTTACCCCCTTCCTTGCATTATCCCGCGCTTTCCACAAACCACCGGCCGAACCGGTTAGGCTGAAATTCAGTCGAGCGTTCAAAGAACAGGTGGCGCTCTTCACCTTTTATAACTATGGTATAGCAGTCTCCACTGCGGCCGAACATGGATGCGGGGCGAAGATCCTTCACTGCATCGATGTGAAAAGTTCTCCCATCTTTCCAGGTGATCGTCCGGGGCTGCATATAGCCGGTAGAGTCAAAGTCGGATGTGACTTTGACGTAGGTTCTTTCAGTTTTCATAGCCCTCGTTACCTATTTTTAGCAGGCAGTCACTCCTGACACTGAAGACATCTACATACCTGTCCAGTTGACCAGTATGATGCATCAGCCGGAGCTTGTAGTCTAAAAATTCCAGGGGTACGCGGAGAAGTCTTGCGGCAGTGACAAGATCATACTCGGAAATGACCTCAAGAGTCTCAGCTGTATCAAGGGTGCATTCAGCGGCAAAGAAGTTGGCTTCATTTTCATACCTCGCCGCGAGAGTATGGTCCTTCCTATAAGAAATATCTGTATCAGCGAGTGTTCCGGTCCGTATCAATTCTAAATGCTTTCTCTCATTATGACCCAGCTCATGGAACAGAATTTTGTGCTTGATGGCATAGGGCAAATCGGAGTTGACAACGATTGTGCGAAGTCTGCTGTTCTTTTGAATAAAGCCTTTAAGAGCATTCGGTCCGCTGCCCATGGGGATTTCCAGGAGAGCAATTCCACGTTCTTCAATAATCTCTTCCGGCTTCATGCAGGGGAAGTCGCGCTTCAAGGCCGCAACTTGCGCAACAATGTCATAATAGTCAATCATGACAGATTACACCTCCAAGTTCTATGAGGTGAGATCACTCCATCTGCTTCTTAGGAGCTTTTCTCCCAAATTTCTCGCGGGCGCGTTCTTTGTTCATGAAGTAGGCGCGAGTGACTGCTTCATAGAACATATCCTTCTGATCCTCTGTCAGAGTTCCGCCGGCGAAGAGAGCTTCGTTTTGCGCCAGAACCGCCGCCATTTCATCAGCGCCCTTCTTGCCGTACATTTCTCTTGCCTCCTGAATAAAGGGCTCTTCGTCGATGCCTGCCTGCGGATCGTCGATGTCGTCACGCTCCAGATAACGAACCGTGACGCCGAGAGCAGCCGCTATCTTCCGAATTGAAGAAGCGTAGGGGCGTTTGCTGGTTGTCTCATAGCTTACAATAGAACGTCGGGTCAGGCCTGCGAGAGATGCGAGCTGCTCCTGGCTGAGATTTAGCTCCTCGCGCCTCATCCTGATTTTCTCTCCGAAAGTAGCCATGGTCTCATTCCTTTCATTCTTTAATTTCTCTGTGATGCGTTTTCAAGAATTCTCTTGACAATGAGAAATCTTGCCTGTATAATGCGTCTTGTTCGGTGAACTATGAGAACACTTTACCACCAAGAATTCACTTTGTCAAGAAGAATTCACAAAAAGCAGAGAAAAGTTTCCTGAGGATGAGAACTCTTTGCTTTGACATTATTATATTAGCATAAGAACTGTCCAAAAAAACGGACTCTGTCAACAAAATGTAAGAAAAATGTAATTTGAGGAGCGAAGATGGAATATGATGAAGAACTTGGCGCACTAATCGGCAGCATAGACTTTCCTTGCTGTAAAGCGAGAGCACTGATCTATGAGGGAACAAAGGCGCGATTTTCAGTGCAGTGTCCAATATGCGGAAAATTCACGCTATTTGATACCGGGCAGATGTCAGCAGCAACTATAAAGCCCCTAAAGGGCGCAACGAGGCGAAAACTTAAGATCGGTTCATCACCAAGCTAACTGGGACGCCGAAAGGGTCACCTACTTGCCGGGATAGAACAGTCAGAATAGCACCTTACAGAAGGTGCCGGTCTGTAGTTCTGTCCCGGCTTTTTTATTACCCGCATTTCCACTGCGGGTTCTGTCCGAAAACCCGCAAAGGCGCTTCGTGGCAAATCGGGCACAGAGACCATACAATATAAAAAAAGGAAGAGAACGGAGGTGAGACGGAGATGGCGGCTATTTCCAAAGACCATCAGGAAATTGGACTGAAAATATCGAAACTGCGTGATCAGGCCGGTATGGCACAGATCGACCTGGCTGAAGAACTGGGCGTCAATAAAAAGACGGTTGGCGCAATGGAGCGTGGGGAGTCTGATTTCGGTATCAGCAAGTTCATCTCCGTCTGTGAGGCGCTTAATGCCTCGCCTTCTGAAATACTGCCCGACCGGCTGAAAGCGAAGAGTCCTCTCTCGCAGGATATGCAAAAACTGTCGGACCGTCTCGAAAGCTTAACACCATACCAGCGGAGCCAGGTGATGGCGCTGATCAACGCAACTATAGACACAGTTATCAATGTGACAAGGTGAACCGGAATTCCGGGTCAATAATAATGAGGATATGACCATTCCAGGAGGAAGAGAAAAAATGGACCAGTATACTGGTCCAAAATCAGAAAAGTGAACCAGTATACTGGTCCCGGGGAAGAAAAAACGGTGGCATAATATGACCATCCCAAGGGGAATGGAACAACGGAACGAAAGGAACATATGAAATGAGAAACCGAGCAAAACAGCGGGAGGCCCGGAGAAGCAGAGACTGGCTCAACGCGGAGGGCTACCGCGATCCGACAGCATTTCTGGCTCTCAGGAACATTGAAAGAGCCAAAAAGAATCCGAAGTCCAAAAATCAAATCAGGAAAACCGCAGTTGCCTGGCAGTGATCCAGATGTCGGCGGAGCCTCTTCAGAGAAGGGAAACACATAAGAAGGGGCGGAAATGGAGGAAAATGTGAAAACCAGAGACAAACAGCGCAGCCATCGCAAGAACGGGATGACGAAAGAGGAGAGATTGTGTATTGAGGAGAAGGCCAAGGCGGATGCGGCTTTTGCCGCGGCTGAAGAAAGGCTTGATCTCCGAAACTACTTCGGAAACCTTGATCCCACCCCGAAAGAAGCAATTGACAGGATAATCAGAAAAGAGAAAGCAGCGGCCTGATACGGCGGCTGTTTTTCTTTTGGGTGTTATGAAGGAAGTGATGTGAAGAAACGAGAAATGAGTGGAAATCATAGAAAAATAAGGACGGACCCGGAGAGACGGGCAGACATCAAAATACAAGGAGAAAAAACAAAATGAGTAACGAAGAAAAGGTAAAGGTTGCGGGTATGCTGCTTCTCTGCACCATCGCGAAGTCGGTATGTGCCGCAATGGAGGCCTTCGATGAGGTCACGACAGATTTGGAGGACGGCGAACCGGCCACCCACAGCATTGAGCTTTCCACCCTGATCGACCAGATCACAAAGCATACCCCTTACAAAAAGGAGTGTGTGCAGGAGATTATGGAGACCGCACTGAAAGTGCTGAAGGAGAATGCGGATGAATGAGGCTGTGAAATCCAAGCTGGTCGCCATCGCAAATCTCCTCGCAGACCTGACCGGGACGGTCGCTGAGCTTGCCGCTGAATTCGGTGAGGTGAAGGTAGTAACGGGAGAAAAAGAAGAGAAGGTGTACACCTTTGAGGAAGTGCGAAAGGTCATGTCCGCCAAGTCCGGCTCCGGATTTACCGCGGAAGTCAGGGCTCTCCTCGAAAAGTACGGCGCCAGCCGCCTGTCAGAGGTGAAGCCGGAAGACTATGCCGCACTGATCGGTGACGCGGAGAAACTTGGAGATGGCGGGACACAGTGAATTAGGCCCGTCATCCTCGCACCGCTGGCTTCACTGCACCGCCTCCGTTCCCTTTTGCCGCAACATGCCAGAACAGGCTACAAGTTTTGCGGAAGAAGGGACGGAGGCGCATTCTCTCTGCGAATTTTACCTGAAGACGGAAATGGGGATCGCATGCGAAGACCCCCGGCCGGATCTCAAATACTATACCGCCGAAATGGAAGACTGCGCCCAGGGCTACCGGGACTACGTCATGGAGCTTTATGAAGAAGCAAAACGCGAGACGGATGATCCCGTACTGCTGGTTGAGCAGAGAATTTCCTATGAGCGGTTTGTCCCCGGCGGTTTCGGAACTGCCGACTGCATCATTATTGCAGACCAAACCCTTAACGTCGTCGACTTCAAGTACGGCCTGGGTGTAGAGGTGGATGCCAGGGGCAATTCCCAGATGCGGATTTACGCCATCGGGGCGCTGGAGATCTTCGACAATCTCTATGATATAGAGAAGGTCCGCATGACGATCTTTCAGCCGAGAAAGGCAAATATCTCCGTAGACGAGATTAGCAGGGACGAGCTGTACGAATGGGCGGAAACGGTTCTGAAGCCCGCCGCGGAAGAGGCGGATTCCGGCAACGGCGAATTCCACGCCGGCGACTGGTGCCGTTTTTGTAAGGCGCGGCACATCTGCCGGGAGAGGGCGAAGGAGAATCTTGCTCTTGCCGCCTACGATTTTGCCGAGCCGCCGCTCCTTTCGGACGAGGAGATATCGGAGATTCTGGAGAAGGCAGACAAGCTGATCGCCTGGGCGAATGACGTCAAAGAGTTCGCTTTGCAGGAGGCGGTCGCCGGGAAAGAATGGAAAGGCTGGAAGCTGGTAGAAGGCAGAAGTGTGCGAAAGTACACGAATGAAAAGGCTGTGGCGGAGGCAGTGGAGTCCGCCGGATATGATCCGTATTTGAAAAAGGTTCTTCCCATCACAGATATGCAGCGCATGCTGGGGAAGAGAAAATTTGAAGAGCTCCTGGGCGGCCTGATCACGAAGCCGTCCGGAAAGCCGACACTCGTAACGGCGGATGATAAGCGTCCGCCGATTAATAATGCCAAAGAAGATTTTAAGGAGGAATAAAACAACTATGGCAAAATTCAATAATCCTATGAAGGTTATCACCGGACCCGAGACCCGCTGGTCTTACGCAAATGTATGGGAAGCAAAGAGCATCAATGGCGGCACCCCGAAGTACAGCGTCTCCCTTCTGATCAAGAAGGACGACCCCTGTGTGGCGAAGATCAAGGCGGCGATTCAGGCCGCATATGAGGAAGGAGCTGCTAAGCTGAAGGGCAACGGCAAGAGCGTCCCGCCCCTGGCGGCGATCAAGAATCCCCTCCGCGACGGTGACGCTGAGCGTCCCGATGATCCGGTGTACGCTGGCTGCTATTTCATCAACGCCAACAACTCTACCGCTCCCGGCATCGTCGACGCTGACCGCCAGCCCATTTTGGAGCGGAAGGAAGTTTACAGCGGAGTATATGGCCGCGCATCCATTACCTTCTTCGCCTTCAACAGCTCCGGCAACAAGGGTATCGCGTGTGCGCTCAATAACCTGCAGAAGCTCCGTGACGGCGAGCCTCTCGGCGGACACGCCAGCGCAGAGGAAGACTTCGCCACGGACGATGACGACGATTTTCTGAGCTGAGGCATTTCTCTGCGGAGAAAGCCCGCATATCAGGGTGGCGGTGAAATATCCGTCACCCACGTTTTTTGAAGGAGAAAACACATGAAAACCTTAAACATAGACCCCGAATTTGCAGCCGTTGCCCCGCCTCTGAAAGAGTGTGAGCTGAGGATACTGGAGGAGGATATTCTGGAGCATGGTTGTATAACTCCCCTGATTACCTGGGGAGATGTGATTATTGACGGTCATAACCGCTATCGGATTTGCCGGGAGCATAACATTCCCTTTGGGTGTGAGGAAATGGAGTTCCCAAGCAGAGAGGAGGCAAAGGTCTGGATCCTAACTAACCAGCTGGGACGAAGAAACCTCAGTTCCTTTCAACGATGCGAAATGGTTCTCCGGTTTGAGCCGGATCTGAAAGCCGCCGCGGAGAAGAGACGTAAGGAAGCTATTAGCTTCTATCGGAAAACAGGAGATAGAATGGAATACGGAAAGAAGACGAGAGATGTGCTGGCTGATATGGCCGGCGTCTCACATGGGACAATCGCAAAAGCGAAAGTCATCATGGAAATTGGTGATGAAGAAACCATACGGCGTCTGAGAATGGGTGAGATTTCTATTAACCACGCGCTCAACACGCTGACTCATGCTCCGCATGTTGAAAAGGAAAAAACGGAGAATATTTGTTTTTCCGATGTTGAAATTCCTCAAGCGTCAAAAAGCGGTTTGGACGACATCCAGTATGTCGTTGATGCTCTTCTTGAAGAATTGTATGCCGGGGATCTCGACAGAGACTTTCTGATCAGCATGCTGACTGATGTCCAGAAATTGGTCATGAAGGAGATTCAGAATGGAAAAGAAACTGTATGAGCTGAATATCGATCCTGATTTTGAAAAGATCAACCATAATTTGACAGAGCAGGAATATTCCTTTCTTGAAGAGGATATCCTGGAACATGGCTGCATCACACCCCTGGTTGTTTGGGGAGACATTCTGATTGATGGGCATAACCGCTACAAAATTTGTCATGAATATAATGTGCCGTTTTCCATAGAGACTATGGATTTTCCGGACCGAACAGAAGCTGCATTCTGGATTATCAAAAATCAGATCGGCAGAAGAAATCTCAGCGAATATGGAAGATGTGAGCTCCTGATTCCAATTGAGGATAAGCTCAGGCCGTTAATGGCGGAAAGAAAGCGGCAAACAATTAGCGCCCAGCGTAAAGGTCTTGAGGTCATGCCCAATTGGGCAGGACCTGCAACAACTCGTGAGGCTATAGAAGCGTTATCAGGTGTGCCTCACACAACTTACGAACGGGCAAAGAAGATCTCCCTGGAAGCGGATGAAGATGTAAAGAAAAAGCTCCGGAGCGGGGATGTAACAATCTGGTCAGTCTTCTCCAAGCTTCCGTCTCGGAAAAAGCCTTCAAACGAAGAGAAACCTGCGGCTGAAGTAACGGGAATGCTATCCCAAAAAACAAATGAAAGAGAAGAAGTTCTGCCTGTAAAAGAGAATCCGCCGGTAGTTGCGGCATATCTTGAGAAATCCATGCCTTTTGAGCCGGTACAGCGTGATGCCACCACAGATGAAATCACAGAGGATTTTTCCGATTTCCTCGAAGACTGCCTGGAAGATGCGTCTGAACTGATCGGAAAACTCACAGCTGAAAACGCCAATGCCGCAGAAAAAATGTGTGCAGAAATCGATGCATTCAGCCACAGGATGAAACTTGCCATTGAGGCAAGGCTGCATGAGCTGGAGGATTGACATGAGCAGACGGAGCAGAAGGCTGAAACGAGCCAGAAAAAACAATGACACTACAAAGGAGAAAAATACTATGGAACTGAAAACCAGCATGGAAAACCTTGACGCAGCTATTCTTGAGCGCGATTTCTCGTATCAGCGTCCCGTAAACATGAACCGGGTCAGGCAGATCGTATCTGAGTTTGATGCCGACCTTGTCAACATCCTGAAAGTCTCCTTCAGGGATGGCCACTACTATGTCTTTGACGGATCCCACACTCTGGAGGCGCTGCGGCAAGTGAACGGAAAGGAACACTTCCCGGTTGTCTGTAAGCTGTACAAGGGCCTGTCATATGAACGGGAGGCTATGCTCTTCGCTATGCAGACAGGTAATTCCGCCCGCGTTGGTATGCCCTATAAGCTCCGCGCCTTGGAACAGGCAGGGGACGAACCGACCGTCCATTTCCTCGAAGTGACCCGCAACTGCGGATTTGAGATTGCACCCGGAGAGCGGTCAAACAAGAAGGATACTATCGCCGCTGTATGCAAGGCAAATGCAGTCTACGCAATGCTCGGTGAGGAAATGTATACGGACATGCTTCGCCTGATCAAAAAGACATGGGATGGAGAGTCCTGGTCCGTTTCTCAGAATATGCTTAGCGGAATGGCAATCTTTTATAAGACTTACGGGAAATTCAATCAGGAGAGGTTCGTCAGCAAACTCTCCGCCTCATCCCGTACCGAAATCCTGAAGGAGGCCTCGAAGCATCCGGGCATATCCCCCGGCTACCAGTTTGCATACGCTCTGGTCACCATCTTTAACCGCGGAGGAGGAAGGGGCGCTCTCAAGCCCAATAAGCTGACCGTTCAGATGATTGAAAGCGAGGAGAAATAAGTTGAAATCAGGAAGACCGCTCCAGGAAGTTTTGCTGGAGCTTCAGAGACAGCAGAATAGCAAGCGGGATTATATCAGTCCCGCATCGTCGCTCTCCATTCTCCAGGATGGAAGGACACTGCTGATGGGAGACCAGGAGATGGGGACAACGGATTTGTTCCACCGGCAGGTCGCCTCCTCATTGTCCATCCCGCAAAAATACTATGATCTTATGCAGAGGGAGAAACCGGAGCTTCTGGCGGACAATGTAAACGCATGGTTCTGCGATAGAGACCAAAACTACATGATTCGCACCCTGAGCGGAACCGCACGGGCGTTCCTCTCTGACCGTTACAGACGGATCGACAATCTGGAAGTCGCCACAGCAGTTCTTCCTCTCTTTGCCGGCGTCCCAGGCATGCAGGTGATGAGTGCGGAGGTTACCTCACAGAAGATGTTCATCAAGGTTGTGGATACCAGGCGGGAAGCAGTCTGCGTTGGAGATGCCGTCCAGTTTGGTGTGGTAGTGAGCAATTCGGAGGTGGGGCTTGGTGCAGTATCTGTTCAGCCGCTGGTATATACACTTCGCTGCCTCAACGGCATGGTAGTAAACTCCCTGGGCGAGAAGAAAACGCATGTCGGCAGGGCTGCAAAAGGGCTGGAGGATGGATGGGAAGTGCTGAGTGATGAGGCCGCAGAGGCTGAAGACCGGGCATTTCTTCTTCGGCTTCGCGACGTCACAAATGCCGCTTTCGACGAGGCAAGACAGAAGATGATCATTGGAAAACTGGAAGAAGCGGCCGGCGCAAAGATCACCGGACGGGTAATGAATGTTGTAGAGCTGACGGGCAAAGAATACGGCTTGAATCAGGGAGAACAGGACGGTGTGCTGAAGTATCTGATTGAGGGCGGGGATCTGAGCCTTTATGGACTCAGCAATGCAGTGACCCGCTACTCTCAGGATGTAGACTCCTATGACCGCGCTTCCGCCCTGGAAGGAGTCGGCTGGCAGGTCGTCACAATGGCCCCGGCGCTCTGGAGGGAGATGAACCGATGACCTACATGCACTGCGACATCGAAACCTATAGCTCTGTCGACCTGGGAAAATGCGGTGTGTACAAGTACGCTGAAGCGGAGGATTTTGAGATTCTCCTCTTCGGCGTTTCCATTGACGGCGGGGATGTCGAAGTGTACGACCTGACCGGCGGGAAAGAACTCCCATCTCACATTAAATCCGCTCTCACGGATCCCGCCGTTACAAAATTCGCTCACAATTCAGGATTCGAGAGAATTTGCCTTTCCCGTTATCTCAATCTTCCGCCGCACACATATCTTCCGCCATCGCAATGGAAATGCACCATGACCTGGGCGGCGTATATGGGTCTTCCGCTGTCACTTAAAGGAGCGGGAGCGGTACTCGGGCTGGATAAACAGAAGATGGAAGAAGGCAAGGAGCTTATTCGCTTCTTCTGCGTTCCATGCGCTCCTACCAAATCAAATAATCAAAGAAAAAGAAACAGGCCGGAAGACGCCCCGGAAAAGTGGGAGATGTTTAAAAAATATAATGGGAGGGACGTTGAGGTCGAGATGCAGATTGAGCAGCGGCTCGCCGCTTTCCCCGTCCCCGATTCTGTATGGGAAGAGTACTGGATCTCCGAGGAAATCAATGACAGAGGGATACTGGTAGACGGTGACCTGGTGAAGAACGCGATTCGGATTGACGGGAAAGTCAGAGAAGAGCTGAAGGAAAAAATGAAAGGACTGACTGCCCTGGAAAACCCAAACTCCGTCCAGCAGCTTGCAGGTTGGCTTGGGGAAAACGGAGTAGAGGTCGGCGACCTGGGGAAGAAGACGGTGAAAAAGATGCTGGAAGATGCGGATGGTGAGGTGAAAGAAGCTTTGCTGCTCCGGCAGCAGCTTGCAAAATCCAGCGTCAAAAAGTATCAGGCAATGGAAAACGCGGCCTGTACAGACGGAAGAATCAGGGGAATGTTCATGTTTTACGGAGCCAACCGCTCCGGAAGGTTTTCTGGCCGTATGGTTCAGCTGCAAAATCTGCCTCAGAATCATCTTCCAGATCTGGCTGAAGCCAGGGAGCTGGTGAGACAAGGGAACCTGCCCGCTTTGCAGCTCCTCTATCCCGATATTCCAGATACCCTCTCCCAGCTGATCCGCACCGCTTTTATAGCGCCGCCCGACCACCTCCTCTATGTCGCCGACTTCTCGGCGATTGAAGCCCGCGTGCTGGCGTGGATGGCAGGAGAACAGTGGAGGATCGATGCGTTTGCCAATGGAGAAGATATCTACTGCGCCTCCGCCAGTCAAATGTTCCATGTCCCCGTTCAAAAGCACGGAGTCAACGGAGAACTCAGGCAAAAGGGCAAGGTTGCGGAGCTGGCCCTCGGCTATGGCGGATCGGTCAGAGCCCTGGAAAGTATGGGCGCTCTGGATATGGGATTGGATGAGTTGGAGCTGGATCCGCTGGTCAAAGCGTGGCGAGCAGCTTCTCCCAATATCGTCAAATTCTGGTGGGCGGTTGACCGTTCCGCAAAGGACGCGGTTTTCAAAAAGAAAACCACAAAGGTAAAAAACCTTTCCTTCACATACCAGTCCGGCTATTTATTCATAACGCTCCCATCCGGCCGCCGCCTCGCCTATGTCAAGCCCCGTAAGGGAGAGAACAGATTCGGGGAGGAAAGCATAACCTATGAGGGCGTAGGTGGAACGAAGAAGTGGGAGCGGATTGAGACTTACGGCCCGAAACTTGTGGAAAACATTATCCAGGCGACAGCCAGGGATGTGCTGTGTTTTGCGATGCGGAATTTACGCGAGAAAAGGATATGCATGCACATCCATGATGAACTGGTGATCGAGGCCCCTGAGGATACGAGCCTTGAGGAAATTTGTGAAGTAATGGGACGGACGCCTCCCTGGGCGGAAGGTTTGATTCTGCGGTCGGATGGATTTGTCACGCCCTGGTATAAAAAAGATTGAGACGCATAGAGCGGCGAAAAACAAGGAGGAACTGAATGAGAGAATTGAATATCGCCTACGGCAACAGCTGTATGGCGAAGAAATGGTCTAACAAAACCGTCGCGTGGGAGGAGCTGGCAGAGCGGCTCAAAACCACAATACGGACAACCGAGTCCGTAGAAGAATACAAAAAGATGAAGCGGTCGGAACGGGAAAATGTCAAAGACAAAGGCGGCTTTGTCGGCGGACACCTGACCGGCGGCAGGAGGAAACGGGAGAATGTTGCGTCCCGCTCCATGCTGACCATGGATGTGGATAACGCCCAAGGTAGCTTTATCGAAAGCTACACCATGCTCTCCCCATACGCTTCTATCCTCTATACTACTCACTCCCATACCCCGGAAGAACCTCGCGTTCGCATCCTCGTCCCGCTGACCAGAGACGTCAGCAGCGAAGAGTATCAGGCAATCGCCAGGTATTTCGCTGCGGAATGGGGCATCGATCAATTCGACGAATGCAGCTACCGTCCGCACCAGCTGATGTACTGGCCAACCACTCCTGCGAACGGGGAGTATGTTTTTAAGGAAGTTGAAGGGGAATGGCTGGATCCGGATATTTTCCTGAAAGGAAAAGAGTGGAAGGACTGCAGCCGGCTGCCGACCAGCAGCAGAGAGAGCGAAGTCCGAAATACAAATAACAAAAAAGCGGAAGACCCGCTTACGAAAGGCGGTGTGGTCGGAGCCTTTTGCAGAGCGTATGGAATTGACCGGGTTATGGCGGAAGTACTGAGCGATGTATATGAGGAGGCCGCAATCCCGGGACGGTACCAGTATAAGGAAGCGGACAGCGCATCCGGCGTTATCGTCTACGACAACAAATTCGCTTATTCCTTCCATGCGTCTGATCCCGCTTGTGGGATGTTGTTAAATAGTTTTGATCTTGTGCGCGTACACCGTTTTGGAGACATGGACGAGAAAAAGAGCTTCCAGAAGATGGCGGAATGGGCGGTTACCTTGCCTGATGTGAAGGTTGAGCTGGCACGGGAGAGGGATGCGGAGGCGAATGAAGACTTTGCTGATGAAGAGGACTGGAAGAAAAATCTGACCTTCGATAAAGCCGGAAAGATCGTCAACACGCTCGACAACCTGCTCCTGATCCTTGAAAACGATCCGCAGCTGCAAGCCATCGCCTTCAACCAGCTTTCTGACGGAATGGAGATCAGAGGCCAGGTTCCCTGGAAGCATCCGAATAAGTACTGGCGCGATCAGGATGATGCGCAGCTCGTCAGTTACATCGAGCTTCACTACGGCAAGTTTTCCGCGAGGTATTACGACGTCGCTGTGACGAAGGTAGCCGATGACCGCAGCTACCATCCGATCAAGAATTACCTTGCATCGCTTCCTCCGTGGGACGGCGTTCCCCGCGTGGATACACTGCTGATCGATTACCTGGGCGCAAAGGATAACGAATACGTCCGGGCCGTTACAAGAAAAACCCTCTGCGCCGCGGTAAAAAGGGTGATGGAGCCGGGCTGCAAGTTTGACACGATGCTGGTGATGAACGGCCCTCAGGGAATCGGCAAAAGCACTTTGATCCAGCGGCTTGCCGGAGAATGGTTCTGCGACAGCGTAACACTTAATGAGGCGAAGGATAAGACGGCTGCTGAGAAGCTGCAGGGCTACTGGATTCATGAGATCGGAGAACTGGCCGGCATGAGGAAAGCTGAAGTGGAGACGCTGCGCTCCTTCCTGTCCCGCCAGAACGACGTCTACAGGGCGGCTTTCGGCAAACGGGCAACGCCGCATCTTCGCCAGTGCATTTTCTTCGGCACCACCAATGCTGAGAACGGTTATCTTCGCGACACGACGGGCAACCGCCGGTTCTGGCCGGTGAAGACGCCGGGCCTTGGAGAAAAAGCATCATGGGAGCTGAAGGAAGATGATGTAAAGCAGATCTGGGCTGAAACCCTGGTATATGTGGAAAAGGGAGAAAGCCTGATTCTGGAAAAGCGGCTGGCGAAGATGGCCGAGGCCGAACAGCGGGATGCAATGGAATCTGATGAGCGCGAGGGTATCGTCAAAAACTATCTGGAAACCCTTCTCCCGGAAAACTGGGACGGCATGGACCTTTTTCAGCGCAGGGAGTTCCTGAGCGGAGGGCTTGGCCCGGAAGGCAGGGTGAAGAGAAAGTCTGTGTGCAATATGGAAGTCTGGTGCGAGTGCTACGGACGGGAGCGGTCATCCATCCGCCGGGCTGACAGCAATGAGATCACCCTTATCCTTAAGCGCCTGGGATGGGTGAAGCAGGAGAAGAAGGAGCGGGTTCCGGTCTATGGCCCTCAGTATTGTTTCGTGTTCGGAGGGTGATTGGCCCGGGGTTTTTGATGTTCTTTATTCTGTTCTTGGCGGCGTTCTGTTCTGTCTCTTATCTTTTGTTCCTGGTTCCATTTTTGCGGGAACGCCGCCGGGAACAGATATCGGGATCGGGCGGGAAGCCCTATGTTTCTTGTTTCTGAAATTGCTTTTGTTCCTGTTGTTCTGTTTTTTCTATAGTGACTGAAATAATAGATAATAATAGGAATATGGAGTAATAAGCGCCCGTATATGCGCGTATAGGGATTTTTGAGACTTTGGTACAGGAGGGCTAATGGAAAAGGATATAGAGCTGATGCAGGAAAAAGATATAGAGCGGAAGCTCAAAAAGGAAGTAGAAAAAAGAAACGGTGTGTGCTGGAAGTTTTTGTCTTCCATAGCGGGTGTCCCGGATCGGTTATGTTTGTTTGAGGGAGGGATTATTGTCTTCGTCGAGTTGAAAAGGCATGGGGCGCACCCCAGACCCCTTCAAAACCGGATAATAGGCAAAATAAGAGAATTAGGCTTCAGGGTCGAGGTGATCGACAGTGAAGAAGGGATTCGGGAATTGATGACTTCCCTGGAGGAGGGAAAAAAGAGAAAGAAGGATGAAACGAAATGAGAGAAAGAAGGTGATGCCCATTGAAGTTCATTCCACATCCGTATCAGGAGTATGCGATTGATTTTATCAAAAATCATGAGGAGGCGGCGGTGCTGCTGGATATGGGCTTGGGCTGACAAGACCGTCATTACCCTGTCCGCTATTGCGGATCTGCTGCATGATTCGTTTCTCATCTCCCGCGTTTTGGTGATCGCGCCTCTCCGGGTGGCAAGGGACACATGGCCGGAAGAAGTCAAAAAGTGGGATCACTTGAAGAATATGAGAGTAAGCGTCGCTGTCGGCAACGAAACAGAAAGGCGGACGGCGCTGACCAGGGAGGCGGATGTATATGTGATAAACAGGGAGAACGTCCAGTGGCTGGTGGAGAAAAGCGGGATCAGATGGCAGTGGGATATGCTGGTTGTTGACGAGCTGTCCTCATTCAAGAATCCTCAGTCAAAGCGGTTCAAAGCCCTGATGAAAGTGAGGGGAAAAATAAAACGGGTAGTCGGACTGACCGGCACTCCGGCATCCAACGGACTTATGGATCTTTTTGCCGAGTACCGGCTGGTGGATAAGGGAGTACGGCTGGGAAGGTTTATCTCCCGGTACCGGGAGGAGTTCTTCCGGCCGGACAAGACCAACGGGCTGGTGGTTTATTCGTATAAACCCCTCCCATTTGCCGAGGAGGAGATTTACAGAAGAATAGGGGACATAACAATCTCCATGAAATCGACGGACTTTCTTCCCATGCCGGAAAAAGTCATGAGCGAAAACACAGTGTTCATGGATGAACGGGAGAAAAAAGAGTATCAGCGGCTGGAGAGGGATCTGGTTCTGGATATTGAGGGAGATGAGATCACTGCCGCCAATGCCGCAGCCCTGTGCGGAAAGCTGTCACAAATGGCGAACGGGGCAGTCTACACCGACGACGGCAAGGTAAAGATTTTCCATGACAGAAAGCTGGACGCACTGGAGGATATGATCGAAGCCGCTAACGGCAAACCGGTCATGGTGGTTTACTGGTTCAAGCATGATCTTGAGCGGATCGGAAAAAGGCTGACGGAACGGAGCATCACCTGGGAAAAACTGGATGATTCTGACAGTATAGAGCGATGGAACCGGGGAGAGATCCCGGTTCTTTTGCTATCCCCGGCATCTGCCGCGCATGGTTTGAACCTCCAGTCAGGAGGCAGCCATATCATCTGGTTTGGCTTGACCTGGTCTCTCGAGTTATATCAGCAAACGAACGGACGGCTCTGGCGGCAGGGCCAGAAAGCCCAGACGGTTGTTATCAACCACATCATCACGAAGAACACCATAGATGAGAGGATTCTGTGGGTGCTGAAGAAAAAGGACGCAACCCAAGAGGACTTGATCGCAGCGGTGAAAGCGCAGGTGAGAGAATGTATGTAAGCGAGAAGCAGGCATATGAGAATCTTGCCAACGCCATCATTGTCAGCGCCGCGGAGGATTATGAATTCGCGCTGCATCGTCTGGATCGGAATCCAAACAGTGTCTCTGCCCGGAATGCAGTCAGGCGGGGAGAGGATTTCTTCTATTCGGATTGGTTTTTGGTTTTATCGAACTATGACCCCGCTACACTGATTCGGAAAATCAGGGAAAAAGTGAAGAGGCAATCAGAGTAAACCCGAGAAATATCTATATTTCGAGGAGGTTTGCCATGCATATAAGCTGGAGCTTTTTGGACAAGAAGAAGGCTGCGGTGAGCGCAATAGAAGCGTTTACCAGTATGGAGTTCATTATCAATCATACGGATGAAGAGATACTGGAGGTTCGATCCGGCCTTGAAGGTGTCGGCGCACAGAATCTGAGCGGGATGCCGAAAGCGGGGGATCCCCAGTCAGGAGAAGACAGGCTGATAAACGGTATTGCCGAGATCGATGTACTGAAAGAGCGGTACCGTCAGGCCGTGGAGTACATGAATTGGTTCAAGCCTACCTGGGAGCAGCTTTCAGATGATGAGCGGTTTGTTCTTGAGCTTTTCTATCTGAGTGATTCTACAGGTGCGGCAGATCGCATCGCTGAAGAATTTGGAATCGACAGGAAGACTGCGTACAACAAAAAATACAAGGCTGAAGAGCATCTCAGTGTTTTGCTCTACGGAAAATGGTGATCGGGGGAAAAATTGGGATGAAAACTATTGAAATTTGTGATACGCTGATATCGTGGAAAAGCGGGAGGGCAGAAATGCTCCCCGCTTTCACTATGCCTGAAAGGAGCATTTTATGAGCAACATTATCACCTGTGAACAGGTGTCAAACGGACATCCGGATAAAATCTGCGACCAGATTGCGGATGCCATTGTGACGGACTGCCTGCAGAATGACAGGAACAGCCGCGTGGCGATTGAAGTCCTGATCAAAGACTATAGCATTGTGATCGCCGGAGAACTGAGCAGTTCCCATCAGCCAGATTACAAGGCTCTGGTGGCTGAGGTTTTCCAGCGCATTGGTGTTAAGCGCCTTGGTTACGATCCCGTTCTTTTCAACATCCAGATTCTGGTCAGCCAGCAGTCCCCGGACATTGCACAGGGTGTGGACGTAGGCGGCGCCGGAGACCAGGGCATGATGTTCGGCTATGCGACGGATGAAACCCCGGAGCTAATGCCGATGCCCTTTGTCCTCGCGACAAAACTTCTGGAAAAGCTGAAGAAGGAGAAGGGATTCCTCCGCGCGGATGCCAAAGCCCAGGTCAGCTTCGATTATGACAAATGGGAGATCAACACATTTCTCTGTTCGGTGCAGCACAGCGAAAAGACCGAACAGCCTGAGATTCATGAGCTGGTCAGCAAGCTCATGAAGGATGTAGCTTCAGAGTTCGCCCTGAATACGGACTTCAAAATTCTCGTGAATCCGACAGGCCGGTTTGCGATCGGCGGTCCGTTTGCTGATTCAGGCGTTACCGGAAGAAAACTGGCTTGCGACACCTATGGCGGAGTCGGCCATATTGGCGGCGGAGCCATGAGCGGGAAGGATCCGACAAAGGTTGACAGGAGCGGAGCCTATGCCGCCCGGAAGATTGCAAGGGACATTGTCCGCGCAGGATTTGCTGACAAGTGCGAAGTTCAGATCGCCTATGCTATCGGTGTGGCTGAACCCGTGAGCATCCATGTTGAGTGCTTCGGCACTGAGCACCAGGAGACTGGATTCATCGAAGACTTCATCCGCGGCAATTATGATCTGACCCCAAAGGGAATCATCGATAGCCTCGGCCTTCTGGATGTGGACTATAACGCTGTGAGCGCATACGGCCACTTCGGAAAGAGCGAGCTTCCGTGGGAAAAGTAAAGACCCGGGATTACCCGCGGGCCTTATCCTCTTAGCTGTCGAGTTGTTCAAGAGCGTGAGGAGTGATTATTACATCAAATAAATCCATGCTGTTTTCCCATGCTTTCTATGGCGGCCTTCATTCTCATGCATTCACCTTGTTCAGCCTGCTTACGCGAAATCTCAAGGTCGGAAAGAATATCTGCGGTTGATTTTTTCATGAAAGGATTTGCTGGCTTGTATGAAGAAAACAGGTTTTGAGTGAATTCAAAAACCTGAATTCTTGCCTCTTCTGGCATCGTTTCGAGCATAGACACGATTGATTCCAATGTGCTCATACATGTTGCCTCCTTTCGTGCGGAAGATGAAACTGATCACAGTATAATTGATTTACATAGTAATATGAAACAATAGATTGTAAACACAGGAGAGAATAATGCCCTACAAACCAAGTAAGCCATGCGCGCATCCCGGCTGCCCCGCGCTGATACCCGCAAACAGCAAATACTGCTATAAACACAAACCCCTCCACCCGGAGGAAGCGCGGTCTGCGGCAAAGCGCGGCTACGGCAGCAAATGGCAGAAAGCGAGAAAGCAGTTTCTTTCCGCCAACCCTCTGTGCGTAGAGTGCATGAAGGAAGGCCGGTACGTCAAAGCAACCGACGTCGACCATATCGTTCCACACCGAGGAGATCAGACGCTTTTCTGGGACAGAAGCAATTGGCAGGCGCTTTGCCACCGTCACCACAGCATCAAGACCGGGACGCAGGACATGCATCCCGAGTACAGGTTTTGAGGTCATGCCCAATTGGGCTACACCTCAGAGAAGGAGAAAAAACGTGTACCATTACAATCCACAGGGCATTAGCTTTGCCGGATTCCTGACCATTCTCTTTATCGCCCTTCGGCTCTTGAATGTGATCAGCTGGCCTTGGGTATGGGTGCTCAGTCCTCTATGGATCAGCGCGATAGTTGTGATTGCGATCATAGTCATAGTACTGGTCTTACAAAGGTGAAAAAACCCACGCCAGATTGCGAGGGTATACGTTACCAATCGAGATCCATATGTGCTAGAGCTTTGAGCTGGTCCCGGCTTGCGAGAACAACGTTGAGTATATAGACGATAGTGGCATCTTCATCAACACGGTAGTACACAAAATACTTTCCGCCAAGAGTAAGACGAACACCTCTTGAGTGCCAAGGCTCATCATCCACAACCTTATACTTGTAGGGCATGGTTTGCAGATTCGCAATCTCCTCCCTTATAGCGCGGACATGTATTGCCGCAGTTCTGGGGTCATGCCGCACATTGACGAAGTAGTTCCTAATGGCGAGAACATCTTCGTTTGCATCAGGTGTTACGATAATGTGATAGGTTTTCAATTACGGGATGCTCCTTTCAATCTCGTCAAAAACCTGATCGAACGGACGGCCCTGACCTGCAAGGGATTGTTCGTAGCTATGCTGGAGCATGGCATCGATGTCAGCCTTGGACATGCTATCCATGGTCCTCGGTTCTCTTGGCAGCGTCAGGGGGAATGGAATCCCTCGGGTGTAAATGATCTGGTGATAAAGTGCGTCGATGACAACGGAGACCGGAAGTCCAAGACCCTGAAGGATCTCCTCAGCCTGTGTCTTTACCGCATAGTCTACGCGAGCACTGACGGTTGCATCTTTTGCCATTTGTTATCCCACCTTTCACAAGCATTGTACAACAATTGCAAGCGATTTGCAAGACAAAACTGACCGGCCGGGGGCGGGGTCAAATCTCTACAGCCTTTGCTCCCCAAGACCGGCGCAGGGTCTTGCGTGCAAATTCGCAAAATTGAGGCCCCCGGGGTCCCCTGACGGCGTTACGACGCAAAATGAAAAGATAAAACCTCCGGAATGGAAGGGCAGAATCATCTGAGAAGTCAAGTGTTAAGGGCTTTTTGGAGTTTCTGCCCTTCCGGCGTTGTGACTGGAAAGCCATTGGACACCGCACGCAAAACCGCTGCGGAATCTTTGAAAACCTCATCGTTTTTCGGGTAATTTTTGAGATTTTCCGTAGTTTCGGTTTTGATTTCGACGCTATATGAAAGCAGGAAGGAGAAGCGCGATGGATGAGCAGATCATCCGAAATGAAGAATATGTGGATATCTGCCCGAACTGCGCCGGACTGTTTTCGCAGAATCCAAGAGGGCGGCGAAAGAAGTTCTGCTCCGAGCGATGCCGGACAGCATGGAACCACCGCCACCCGAATAAGCAGAACTGGAAAGATACCGTGCGAATCGCCATCTGCCCATGGTGCGGTAAGGAATTCACCGCGGAGCGGGAATACGGGCATCTAAGAAAATACTGTAGCCGTGCCTGCGCGAACAGCGGAAGGGCGGCGGAGAGGAAACGCTATGACACTGACAGAAGCATTCCTTCATGAGAATGTGTATATAGATTTCGGCAGCGATCTCCAATATGGAGAGGATCAGGCATTCATCAATTACCCAGTACGTTTTGCCACTGTGGAGATCCCCCTGATAGCGACCGAAGGGCTGGAGCGGATCGCTGACCGGATTCGGAAAGATCGGGGCTTCAGGCCTATCAGGCCAATGGACGAGTTTAACGAGTCCACCTGCGATCAGGATGCCTGGTACGATTTCTATGTGGATCTCGTAAGCTGGCCCGGATACAGAACCGGTAACTGCATCTATTTCATTGTTGCGAACAGCGATCAGCCGGACAATGAAGAAACCTATACCATCGATCTGACCGAAGAAGAACAGGCATACATGTACTGCCGCCTGGATGAGCAGCTGCAGAAATACACGGATAAGAGCTGCGCCGGACATCTGGTCGAGGCTACAAAAGAAATGGAGAGTATGAGTTGAAGATTATCAAGCGGGACGGAAGGGAGGTTCCGTTCGACAGAAATAAAATCTGGTCAGCCATCGCAAAGGCTGACGCGGATATCCGGGAGGAGGGCGGCAAGGACGTCCTTGCTTCTGCGGATATCACCGTTTTGAGTCTAAGCGTGGAGGAGCGGTGCCAGAAGCTGAACCGCGCCGTCCATGTGGAAGAGATTCAGGACATGGTAATCGAGGAGCTTGCCGCAGCGGGGCATATGAACCATATGCGGCATTACAGCGAGTACCGGCTGCGGCACGAAATGGAGCGCAAATCCAATACCACGGACGGCAGAATCCTCAGCCTGATTGAACGGAACAATGAAGAAGCCAAGCAGGAAAACGCCAACAAGAATCCTGTGATCAACAGCACCCAGCGAGACTATATCGCCGGGGAGGTCAGCAAGGATATCACGAGGAGAATCCTGCTTCCGGAAGATGTGGTCAGGGCCCATGATGAAGGCATCATCCACTTTCATGATGCGGACTACTTCCTCCAGCACAGCCACAACTGTGATCTTGTCAATCTGGAGGATATGCTCCAGAACGGTACCTGCATCTCAGGCACCATGATCGAGAAGCCGCACAGCTTTTCGACCGCCTGCAATATTGCGACACAGATTATCGCCCAGGTTGCGTCGAATCAGTACGGTGGCCAAACGATCTCCCTGGCACATCTGGCCCCGTTTGTGGATGTGTCCAGGCAGAAACTCAAAGCCGCTGTGCGGGAGGAGTTTGCCGCTATCGGGAAAACCGCCACAGATGAAGAGGTTAACCGCATCGCGGAAATGCGCGTGAAGAAGGAGGTCGAGCGCGGCGTTCAGACCATCCAGTATCAGGTGGTGACGCTCCTGACCACAAACGGGCAGGCGCCGTTCATCACAGTGTTCATGTATCTGGATGAAGTGCCGGAAGGCCGGCTGCGTGACGACCTTGCCCTGATCATTGAGGAAACCCTGAAGCAGAGATGGGAAGGGGTCAAGAATGAGACCGGAGCATGGATTAGCCCAGCGTTCCCGAAACTGATCTATGTCCTTGATGAAGACAACATCATCGAAGGCGGCAAATACTGGTACCTGACGGAACTTGCCGCAAAATGCACCGCCCGGCGTATGGTGCCGGACTACATCAGCGCCAAGGTTATGAAGGAGCTGAAGGGTGATGTGTATACCTGCATGGGGTGCCGATCGTTCCTGACGCCGGACACCAAGGGACTGAACCCGGATGGCAGCCACAAATACTACGGACGATTTAACCAGGGCGTCGTGACGATCAATCTGGTGGATGCGGCATGTAGCTCCGATGGAGACGAGGACCGTTTCTGGGAGCTGATGGAAGAGCGGACGGAGCTGTGCCGGAAAGCCCTGATGTGCCGGCATGAGCGGCTGAAGGGAACGCCCTCGGATGTCGCGCCTATCCTGTGGCAGCACGGGGCGCTGGCAAGGCTGGACAAGGGCGAGGTCATTGATCCTCTGCTTTACGACAATTACAGCACCATTTCCCTCGGCTATGCGGGACTCTGCGAATGCACCTGGCGTATGAAGGGGGTGTCTCATACAGATCCCGCCGGGAAAGAGTTTGCTCTGAGAGTCATGAAGTTCCTGAATGACAAATGTGCCGCATGGAGAGCGGAAACAAACATCAGCTTTTCTCTGTACGGCACACCGATGGAAAGCACCACATACAAATTCGCCCAGTGCCTTCAGCGCCGGTTTGGAATCATCCCGCATGTGACGGACAAGAACTATATCACCAACAGCTATCACGTCCATGTGACCGAGCCGATTGACGCCTTTTCAAAACTGGCCTTTGAGGCGGAGTTTCAGGCACTCAGTCCTGGGGGAGCGATCTCCTATGTGGAAGTCCCCAATATGCAGAATAACATTCCGGCGGTGCTCTCGGTCATGCGCTTCATCTACGACAACATCATGTATGCCGAGCTGAACACAAAGTCGGACTATTGCCAGGTTTGCGGCTACGATGGAGAAATCAAGATCGTTGAGGATGACGGCAAGCTGGTCTGGGAGTGTCCAAACTGCGGAAACCGGGATCAGCGCAGAATGAATGTGGCGCGGCGCACCTGCGGGTATATCGGGACAAACTTCTTCAACCAGGGGCGCACCGCTGAGATCGCCGAAAGGGTGCTCCATCTGTGAACTATGGAGCGATAAAGAAAACCGACATCGCCAACGGCCCCGGTGTTCGGGTGTCGCTGTTCGTCTCTGGCTGTAGAAATCACTGTTCCGGCTGTTTTCAGCCTGAGACCTGGGATTTCAATTACGGAGAACCGTTTACCAAAGAAACCGAAAACGAGATCATCAAGGCTCTGAGTCCTTCCTGGATTCAGGGTCTTTCCGTTCTCGGCGGCGATCCTATGGAACCGGAAAACCAGAAGGCGCTGCTCCCTTTCCTGAGACGGATAAAGGAAATGCTGCCGGATAAGGATATCTGGCTGTATACCGGATACCTTCTGAGAGACATCGGCACATCCCCGCTGCTGTCCTATGCGGATGTGGTTGTGGACGGCCCGTTCATCGAAGAGGAGAAAGATGCTGGGCTTTCCTTTCGGGGCAGCCGGAATCAGAGAATCAACTATCTGAGGAGAGAATAATGCGAACACAAATACTGATGCCAATTCTGCTGACCGTGGATGCGGCGCTTGTTCTGATCGGACTGTTCCTGAAACAGGATGTCTGGTTCAGCATGACCTGCTACTGGTTTGTTTTGCTGCTGAAAAACATCTCGGATGTTATGGACGAGAATAGCCGGAGGAGATAACCGTGAGCAAGAAGAAGAAAGAAATCGATCTGGATGAGATCAATATCATTCTGCGTATCCCGGAAAATGCAGCGGAGATTACCGTCAGCGCAAAACTGCTGGATAAGAAGGGAAAACCGATGAAAGTCGGCAGAACGCTTTCTGTTCAGGACATTTTCAAAGCCAGAACGGACTTTCTGGAAAACGTCGCTGACGGTGATGACTATGACGCGAAATACGTCCTGACCGATGAGGGCAGAGCATACCTTGAGAGGTTAGCGAGCGATGCCGGAAGACAGAATTATTGATCTGAAGACAGTGATCGGCGTGTATCCGATCAGCAATACCGGAGCGGTGCTGGTTCACCGCATCGACTACACCGGAGACCGTGTGCAGGCCAGCATCAACGGCGTTGATCCCGTGTGGACGGAGTTGAAAGAACAGTACATTGAAAGAACCGGAGAGATGGAACTTGGGTTCTTTCTGGATCAGTTCTTCGTGCCGTTTTGCGAAATAATGAGATTCCATCAGTGAGGAGCGTAATGTGAAGAAAACTGCGGAATTGAAAACTCTGCCGGTATCCGTTTTGAAGCCGGCCGAATACAATCCTCGGAAGAAGCTGAAGCCGGGGGATAAAGAATACCAAAAGATCAAAAACAGCATCGAAGAGTTTGGTTTTGCCGATCCCCTTGTGGTCAACGCCGATATGACGATTATCGGCGGGCATCAGCGGCTGAACGTAGCCATCGACCTGGGATACACAGAAGTGCCCTGCGCGGTGGTCGACGTGGATAAGGTCAGGGAAAAGGCCCTGAATATCGCGCTGAACAAGATCACCGGCGAGTGGGATGAAACCCTGCTGGCTGACCTTCTGACCGATCTGAAGGACGCGGACTATGATCTGGACTGGACCGGCTTTGAAGCCGCGGAGGTTGAGCAGCTCTTTTCCAACATCTATGACAAGAAGGTCAAAGAAGATGACTTCGATGTAGATAATGAGCTGAAGCAGCCGTGCTTTTCCAAGCTTGGAGACCTGTGGGTGCTCGGGCCGCACCGTGTAATCTGCGGCGACAGCACCGGGGAGGAAGTTTATTCCCGCCTGATGGACGGGCAGAGGGCAAACCTTGTGCTGACGGACCCGCCGTACAATTGCGATGTTGAGGAGACGGCGGGAAAGATCATGAATGACAACATGGGCGATCAGGAATTCTATAATTTCCTGCTCTCGGCCTACCGCTGCATGCATGCCAACCTTGCCGATGACGGCAGTATCTACGTCTGGCACGCAGATACGGAAGGGCTGAATTTCCGTAAGGCGTTCAAGGAAGCGGGCTTTTATCTGTCTGGCTGTTGCATTTGGAAGAAGAATGCACTTGTGCTGGGCAGAAGTCCATACCAGTGGATTCATGAGCCTTGTCTCTATGGCTGGAAGCTGAAGGGAAAGCATCAGTGGTACGCAGACCGGAAGCAGACAACTGTGTGGGAATACGACAAACCGAGGTCCAGTCCTGAGCACCCAACAATGAAACCAGTGCAGCTGATGAGCTATCCCATTAAAAACAGCACCATGACCAACGGCGTTGTGCTTGATCCGTTCCTCGGAAGCGGCAGCACGCTCATTGCCTGCTGTGAGACTGACCGCATTTGCAGGGGCATTGAACTTGATCCGAAATTTGTGGATGTGATCGTCCGCAGGTTCCAGACCTGGTGCCATGAGCAGGATGTTATGGCAGATATCTATGTCCTCCGGGATGGACAGAAGCTGACGCTCGATGAAGCGATTGCTCTGATGCCCGGAGCGGAGGCTGGAGATGAGTAATGTCTGCTATCGATTTGAAGACGGGATTGGGTATGGGACGCTTGCGGATGGAACCACATTTCTGTTTGACGCGGATCAGATAAACCGCATCAAGGACATAAACTGGTACAGGAATTACAACAACGCGACCGGAAAAGCCCTTTATATCACTAATCACAATGGAGAAAAGATCCACTCCTTTCTGATTGACTGTCCGAAGGGATATGAAGTGGATCATATCAGCTTGGATACGCTGGATAACCGTTCCTGCAATCTTCGGATTGTCACACATCAGCAGAATCAGATCAACCAGCCGCTCCAGAGGAACAACACTTCAGGAGTATCCGGTGTGAGCTTTTATCCTCCGAGAGGAAAGTTTAGAGCGAGGATTAAGGTCGGACAGCACGACATTCACCTTGGATACTACGAAACCTTCGAGGAAGCGGTTCAAGCCCGGAATGTTGGAATGGAGTGTATGTTCGGCGAATACGGACGGTATAACGATGTCCCGACCGCACCGGCATGGATCAGAAAAACAGTCATAGACAAATGCAAACGCTTTGCAGAGCTGTCAATCTGTGAAGCGTTTCTTCTTTCGCTGGCAGAGGAGGCTGCGTGATGGAAAACAGAAATTTGACCCTCGGCAGCCTGTTTGACGGCTCCGGGGGTTTCCCTTTGGGCGGCGTCCTGGCAGGGATCACACCGGTCTGGAGTTCAGAGATTGAACCGTTCCCAATCCTTGTGACGCACCGGCGCATGCCGTCGGTAAAACATTATGGGGATGTGTCCGCATTGAACGGCGCGGATCTGGAGCCGGTAGACATCATCACGTTCGGGTCGCCGTGCTAGGATCTTTCCATTGCCGGAAAGAGGGCCGGAATCCATGACGGGGAACGGTCCAACCTGTTCTTCCAGGCGATCCGGATTATCAAAGAAATGAGGAATGCAACGAATGGAAACTATCCAAGATACTGTGTCTGGGAAAATGTCCCAGGGGCTTTCTCCTCCAATAACGGAGAAGATTTCCGGGCTGTCCTCGAAGCAGTTATCGGAGTTAAAGAAGAAGGGATCGAGGTGCCTGCGCCTGAGGATCACAGATGGCCGAAATCGGACGTATATCTGGGAGACGGATGGAGCGTGGCTTACCGAGTTTTCGACTCTCAATACTGGGGCGTCCCCCAGCGACGCGCCCGTATCTACCTTGTCGCAGATTTTGCTGGCGGAAGTGCCGGAGAAGTACTATTTAAGTCCGAAGGCGTGTCTGGGTATACTCCGCAGGGCTTCCGCGCGTGGGAAAGAGCTGCCGGAAGTGCTGAGGAAGGCCTTGGAGAGACAGGCGGGCGGCCTGACGCTGGAGATAGAGTCCTCTGTGTAAACACCCAGGGCAACAGCGGCGTAGGCATCACCGAAGATAAGACTCTTGCTCTGGTGGCGCAGGACCACGGGAACCACCCTTCGATCGTGCAGGCCGCGGGCTTCTCGACAGAACACAGCGCACAGAGCCGGGGCATCGGCTATGAGGAGGAAAAGTCCCCGACGCTCCGGGGCAGCGTGGTTCCCGCCGCGCTTTCCCTTGAGCACAATCCTACCGACAGCAGGCTGAAGATTTCCGAGAACGGAATCGTGCAGACCTTATGCGGCAGGGCCGGCACCGGCGGAAACAATGTGCCGCTTGTGGCGGAACCCCAGGGCTTTGACCGGTATAACGGAGAAGTTACCGGAGAAGTCTCCCAGACACTCGACAGCATGCAGGGCAACACGAGGCCTATCGTTTCTTACGGCATCGCAAAGGAAGCGTTCTCCTCCGGCGTCAAAGGTAATTTCAACTTTGCCGTCAATGAGGAAACCGCTCCCACCATGCAGGCAACCGGGCCGGGAGCTGTAGCCGCTCCAAGGGCATTCGGCATCAGCAGCAAGAGCTCTTTCGGGATGCTTTCGGACAATCCGCATGCAGGATTTTATGAGGCCGAAACCAGCAGAACGCTGGATCAGAAAGGCGGAGAACCTACCTGTGCGCAGGGAGGAATCTGCGTTGTTGCTCCGGATCCTGTCTATGCCCTGCAGGGCTCCATGATTGGCCGCGCGGAGAAAAACGGTCCTCAGGGAGACGGTGTGAACGAGGATGTGAGCTTCACGCTCAACACCGTAGATCACCATGCAGTTGCTGCCCCGGAAGAAGCAACGTACAGCGCGACCACAGGCAACTTCATGACCGTCAGCAAAGAAGTCGCCTCTACGGTTATGGCGCGGGACTATAAGGATCCGCAGATCGTGAACGACACCCCGAATGATGAACCCATGTACATCGTGCGGAGGCTGACTCCGGTCGAATGCGCCCGGCTGCAGGGATTTCCCGATTGGTGGTGCGCCGATCTCGCAATTACCGATCCGGCAGATGACGAGATTGCATTCTGGACGGAAGTCTGGGAGACATGGCGCAAGCTCACCAACCCCGCAGGAAAGCCGAAAACGGAAAAGCAGATCCGTAAATGGCTGGCTGACCCGTATTCTTCGAGCGCGGAGTACAAGCTCTGGGGGAACGGTTTGTCTTTGCCCATCGCATACTTTGTGCTTGCAGGAATTGCCTGGGCAGCAGGCAAAGCAGTGTAATCTGCACAGTATTTCAGGTGAATCTTTGTGTAGTGTAGTGGCTTGCAATTCTGCCCCGAAAGAGTGATTAATACAGATGCCTGAAGGGCAGAAAACATTACATTTTCGGAGGGTTCACCATGAAACAAATCAATTTCAATGTCACAGGAAGCGACCGCCAGCGCCTGGTCGGCATCATCAGCAGGGAAATCGGAATCACTCCGGTTTACACCCGGATGCCGGAATGCGCCTACAAGATCGGCGGCATCAGGGTCAGCAAAACAGGGGAGCTCATCTGGGACGAGCAGACCGGCAACGACACGACCCGGGCTTTGATCGGAGCCCTTGCCGCCGCTGGCTTTGAAAGCGAGGATCAGATCGACTTTACGGAGGAAGCAGCTCAGCCTGCGGGAGAGCCGGAGACCGAACCTGACGCCGGCGAAGACCTTAACGCCGCAGAGATTGACGGCCTGACAATCAGCATGCCGATGAACGGCTTCAGCCCTGAGAAACTGGAACTTCTTCAGAAGCTGGTTACCAGCAAGGGCGACCTGATCAAAAAGAGCGTCGGCGCATCCAGCCTGACGATCCGGGTCAACGGGGACAAGGTAGAGTTCCCTTGGTGGGGACGCCTTCCCAGCCCTGAAGAGACGCAGGCTTACATGGCCCTGATCGCTGCCCTCTGCGCCAAGGCAAAGGAAGCCAAGCGTGTGAACAGCAGCGACAGGGAAGTCAGGAGTGAGAAATTCGCATTCCGGGTCTTTCTGCTGAGCCTCGGCTTTATCGGGACAGAGCACAAGCAGATGCGGAACATCCTTCTGAAGAACCTTACCGGACCGGCCGCGTTCCCGACGCAGGAAGCCGCGGACGAGTTTTCCGCAAAGCAGAAGGCAAAGCGGGATGCCGGAAAGGCATCCCAAGGGACCGCGGAACCGGCGGAACCCGCGTGATCACCCGGAGAACTTTTCCGGGTGAAAACCCGTCTGAAATGATATAAAATGCACAGTTTCGGGAAGAAATCTTTGTGCATAATATGACTCATAATTGTCTTGCTATATCCTCGGAAAAGAGTGATTAATAGGCTACCGAAAGGGAAAACACACGGCTCAGCCGAGGAGGATACACACCATGACAGACAAGACCGCCACCCAGATCGCCAACATGAAGCAGCAGACCTTCGGAGTCGAGGTCGAGGGCAACAACATCACCCGCCAGAAGGCAGCCAGAGTTGCCGCCGAGTACTTCGGAACCGGACGGTTCGAGAACACCGCCTACCGGAACGGCTACATGACCTGGAGCGCATGGGATCAGCAGGGACGCGAGTGGAAGTTCAGCAAGGACACCAGCATCAGCGGCCCGGACGATGAAAAGTGCGAGCTGGTTACCCCGATCCTCACCTACGCCGACATGGAAACCTTCCAGGAACTCCTGAGAACCCTGCGCCGCGCCGGAATGAAGAGCAGCCCCAGCAGAGGATGCGGAGTCCACATCCACATCGGAGTCAAGAGCCTCGACGGCCGGAACCACGACGCAAAGAGCCTTAGGAACCTCGCCAACATCATGGCGGCACACGAAAGCCAGATCGGGAGAGCGATCCGGATCGACAGGGGCCGCACCGGACGCTACTGCAGGACGGTCAGCCCGGACTTCCTCAGAATGCTCAACAGCCGCAAGCCGGAGACGATGCGCCAGCTCGAGGACATCTGGTACAAAGGCAACCACGCGGATTACGGCAGAAACCAGCATTACAACGACAGCCGGTACCACATGCTCAACCTCCACGCGACCTTCACCAAAGGAACGATCGAGTTCAGACTTTTCCAGTTCAGCGACCCGCACGACGGCAAACAGGGCGGCATCCACGCGGGCGAAATGAAGGCTTACATCCAGCTTTGCCTCGCAATGAGCGAACTGGCAAAGGAACTGGCCTACGCAAGCCCCAGACCCCAGCAGACGGACAACGAAAAGTACGCCTTCAGATGCTGGCTCCTCAGACTCGGATTCATCGGAGACGAATTCGCCACCGCAAGGGAAATCCTCCTCAGAAACATGGACGGCAACGCAGCCTGGAGGCAGGCCGCCTGCTGAGGGCCATAAACAACAAAGCCTGCGCCGGGGAGACCCGGCTTAAGGCAGTGAAAGGGGGAATGGCCAGATGGCAAAACAGTACCGGGTAGCGGTTACCGAATTCCTGCGCAAGGTGGTGACCGTTGAGGCGGAGTCTGAAAAGGAAGCACACAAGCGTGCGGCAGACGCGTGGTACAACGGAGAGTACCTGCTGGATAGCAGAAACTTCAACGGCGCCGAGTTTTATGTGCTCGGCGAAGGCGATGAAGACGGCTCTGATAAGCTGGAGCATGTTGACGGGAAAGACGCGGGGATGCCGGATGATTGACGGATTGAAGTTCATCCGGATCTGCCGGAACGAAGACGTCTTTATTCTGGCATACGGCAGCAACCTGAATCTCAAGCGCATGGAAAGCAGGTGCCCGCAGTGTTCTGTGGAAGGCACCACGGAGATTCCGGGCTACCGACTGCTGTTCAAGCAGAGTAAGACCGGAGCCTACGCCACCATCGAACAGGACGCCAACTGCAGCGTGCCCGGAGTGATCTACCGGATCAGCTATGACTCGGAACAGACGCTTGACCGCTGCGAAGGTTACCCGCGCTACTACTACAAGAAGGAGTTCTTCCTGCCGGTATGGGATCTCAACGGTGTGAAGCGAAGGAAACGGTTCAACTGCATGGCTTATATCCTGCATGAGAACAGGGAGCTTGGCGAACCGTCCGCGGATTACTACGGGATCATCGACCGGGCATACGAAGGCTGGGGTTTCGACACCTCGCTCCTGAAAAAGGCGCTGTCCGACAGCATAGGCACAAAAGCCGCGGCAAGATGGCTGCGGTCATATGAGAAGGAGAAGTGACATGAGCAAGCATTACATCGCCTACGGAAGCAATCTGGCGGTTGACCAGATGTTGCGCCGCTGCCCCGGCGCACGAATCGAGGGAAAGGCAGAGCTTCAGGACTGGCGGCTGGCTTTTCACCTGCACGCAACCATCATACCGGAACCGGGATTCACGGTTCCTGTCCTGATCTGGGAGATCACCGAAAAGGACGAGACGGCCCTGGACTGGTACGAGGGCTACCCGAACTACTACAGGAAAGAGACCGTCCCGGTCACAATGACCGATCTGAACGGCAAGAATCCGCGTGAAGTGGAAGCTATGGTGTACATCATGAACAGCGGATCAAATCTGATCACACCGAGCAAGGGCTACTACGACATCATCGCGGATGGCTATGACCGCTTCGGGTTTGACAAAGGCATTCTGGAGCGCGCTTTTGAGGATGCATTAGAGGAGGAAATGAACAGATGAACTTTCCTGACAGAGCAGCCGTAGACGAAGTCCGGCGCAGATACCCGATCGGCTGCCGTGTGGTGCTGGATTTTATGGACGACATCGGAGCGCCGCTTCCGGGGACACAGGGAACCGTGTGCGCCATCGATGATATCGGCACCGTCCACTGCACATGGGACACCGGCAGCAGCCTCGGTGTGGCGCTCGGCGAAGACCACTGCCATCAGATCGCCACGGAAGAAGAGGCGAAGGAAACGCTGGACTGGTACGGAAAACACCAGCCTGATGAGGACGCGAGATGCCCGCGGTGCGGGAACATCATGTACGGCCCTAGACTCCGCCACGCGGTCAGCAGGTACGCTGACATCACAGTCTGTGACTCGTGCGGAACCGCCGAGGCTTTGGAGTGCGCCGGCCTCATAGAGAAAACACCGCTATTGAACTGGTGCGCCTGTGTGATTCCGCAGGCAGGAGGCGGAAAATGGAGGCGATAAAAGTTCTGCTGATTGAGCCGATGAAGCAGCCGAGGGTCGCAGAGATCCCGGATACTCTGGAGGCGTTGCAGAAAGCGGTCGGAGGAACAATCCAGGCAGTTTATCCGTGGGAGGATCCCGTCGCCATTGTCTGTGCGGATGAGGGGAAACTTCAGGGTTTCCCGCCGAACCGCATGCTGGAGGATTATGACATCCTGGTCGGAACGTTCCTGATCACCGGGCTCGGAGAGGAAAACTTCGCATCCCTTACGGATGATCTGATCAGGAAATACACGGAGAAATATCGCTGGCCTGAGGCGTTTGTGCGGGATGAGAATGGACTCTTCTGCCTGAGATTGAAGGATGACGGCATCGAGGTGCATTCTCTCTGATATGTGTATTTTGCCCAGTTTCCACCCTTGATGTTTGTGTACATTATACCTTTGAATTGTCTTGCTATTCAGGGCTTTTAGAGTGATATATAGGACAACAAAAACAAGGGGGGTACACATAGATGACCAGAACAGAGAGAAACGAATTCAACAGCATCCGCAGAAACATGAGAGACTTCCAGAAGAGCGGATGCCTCGGCTTTGGCTGCACCCTGACAATCCGGACCAACGGCGGCAGCGAGTACAAGCAGGCTCTTCACAGCCTTTACACAGGACTCGGGTTCCACCCGGCAGCAGTCAAGACAGACACACGGTTCTTCGACGATCAGGAGCGCATCCTTTACATTTTCGGCCTGACCTGGGAAATGGACGGCAAGGAGCATCCTTGGACGGAGCTTTACACCTCCGAGGAGAAAGCAGCCTTTTCAAAGGCGCTGAACTAAGGGGGCGCTGAGATGAACATTGCCGAAAAGATGGAGCGTGAATCCCGCCTGATGGGACGCATCGCGGATTGGATGGAGGCGCACGGCAGGGTCCTTTCCGACCGGCAGCGCAGCAACGCCTACACCGGAGTCCGCATCCGGGAAATCGAATGGCGAGGCCAGACCTACCGCATTGTGGATGTCGATGGGATGACCTGCCAGATCGAACGGCTTTAAAGAAAACGCAGCCCGCCACGGAGCCGGAAAGCTCTGTTGGTCGTACATTTTGTACAGTTTCATTCGATCATTTTTGTGTACATTATGCCTCCGAATTGTCTTGCTATTTCCTCGGTTTAGAGTGATATATAGGACAACAAAACAAGGAGGTAACCACCATGACGATCAAAGAAGCAACGAAAACCTACCGCCTGCCGAACCCCACCACCCCGGAAGACCTCGAATGCCGCTGGAGCAAGGTCCTGAACTTTGGAGACAAGGTTCTCCTCGCCGGGTACTTTTACAACGGCAAAAACAAGCCTTGCTACTTCGGAGCGGTTTATGAGCACCTCGACGACGACCTGACCTGCGAAGGCCCGATCGGGCTTGCAGCGGCAAGCGAGATTGAGTTCGAAGACGATGGCCACGCGATAGCATGGGCCATGGCACAGTAAGGGGGAGGGAGAGCATGAACCAGATTGAAGACCGGGTTTACACCCTGACCGACAAGGCCGGCAACAAAGCGGCAGAACTCCTGAGGATTCTGGAAACCATCCGGTACGACCCGGTTGGGGCTGAGCCGGACGACATGGAGCTGATGAACGAGGTCAACGGGCTCCTGATGCAGGCGCTCGAGAGAGCGAAGACGGTCGAAAGACATACCGGCAAGGGTTAAGCCGAAACAAGCGAATAGCCGAGAGCCGCAGCCGAAAGGCTGTGTGCCTCGTAGTGGAGCAGACCATAGGGCCTGCATTTTTATGCCCAAATACAGGAGGTGAGCCCGAGATGGCTACGAAAGGAAGGAAACCCACGCCCACCGCGATCAAGGAGCTGGAGGGCAACCCCGGCAAGCGGGAACTGAATAAGAATGAACCCAGGCCGCAGCGCAAAGCTCCTGCCTGTCCGAAGTGGCTGGAACCGGAAGCCAAGAAGGAGTGGAGACGGCTTGCGAAAAAGATGGAGGCCATGGGTGTTCTGACCGAGGTGGATATGGCTGCCTTCGCCGGTTACTGTCAGGCCTACGCCCGGTGGAAAGAGGCTGAGGAACGGATTACTGACAGGGGTCTTGTGATCAGGACGCCTTCCGGTTATCCGCAGCAGGTACCGTATATCTCCATCGCCCAGCAGTATCTGCGGCTCATGAACCAGTTTGCCGAGCAGTTCGGACTGACCCCTGCTGCACGAAGCAGAATCATTGCATCCGGCAATGACGGCGCTCCTGTGGATGAGATGGACGCCATTCTGGGGGATACCTGATGGAAACGCGCCCTGACAGCATCCCCAAACTCCAGAACTACGCGCCGTCCCGTTTCATGCTTCCCACAAGTCACTATGATCAGAAGAAAGCGGATCGGGTGGTGCGGTTCATAGAGCAGCTGAAACACACCAAAGGTAAATGGGCGGGAAAGCCGTTCTGGTTGTTTCCCTGGCAGGAGCAGGTCATCCGGGATATCTTCGGTATTGTGGATGAGCGCGGGAAGAGGCAGTTTCGTACCGCATATGTGGAGATCGGAAAGAAAAATGGAAAGAGTGAGCTTGCCGCCGCAGTTGCGCTGTATCTCCTCTACGCGGACGGAGAGCCTTCCGCAGAAGTATACGGCGCCGCGGCAGACCGCCAGCAGGCTTCAATCGTCTTTGATGTTGCCCGACAGATGGTGGATATGACTCCGGCGCTCTTGAAGCGGTCTAAGATCATGGGCGCGACCAAGCGCATCGTGAATTACCAGAACGCCGGGTTTTACCAGGTGCTTTCCGCGGAGGTAGGCACAAAGCATGGCCTGAACGTTTCCGGGCTGGTGCTGGACGAGGTCCATGCACAGCCGAATCGCCAGCTGTACGATGTTCTGACCAAAGGCTCCGGCGACGCCCGCGAACAGCCGCTGTACTTCCTGATTACCACGGCGGGCACAGACCGGGAGTCCATCTGTTATGAACTGCATCAGAAAGCGAAGGACATTCTGGACGGACGGAAAGTTGATCCGACTTTCTACCCTGTGGTCTACGGTCTCGCGGATGATGACGACTGGACGGATGAGCGCAACTGGTACAAAGCAAACCCCAGCCTTGGTCAGACAATTCAGATCGAGCGCGTCCGGGACATGTTTCGGGAAGCCCTGGACAATCCGGCGGAAGAGAACGTCTTTAAACAGCTGCGTTTGAACATGTGGGTATCCAGCCTGACCCGATTTATCCCGGAGCATATCTATGATTTGGGCGATGAACCAATCGATATGGAATCACTCAAAGGCCGTGACTGCTACGGAGGACTGGATCTTTCCAGCACAGGAGACATTACAGCATTTGTGCTCATGTTCCCACCGAGAAATGAAGAAGAGAAATACATCATGCTTCCGTTCTTCTGGGTACCGGAGGATACCATACCGATCCGGGTACGGAGAGCATCTGTCCCTTATGATATCTGGCGAAAGCAGGGATATCTGAATGCGACGGAAGGAAATGTGATTCACTACGGTTTTATAGAGAAATTTATCGAAAAGCTGGGTGAGCAGTATCACATACTGGAAATCGCCTTTGACCGCTGGGGAGCAACTCAGATGGTTCAGGATCTGGAAGGCATGGGCTTTACCGTTGTTCCCTTCGGTCAGGGCTACAAGGACATGTCGCCGCCGACCAAAGAGTTCTATAAGCTTCTGATGGAGGGCCGCATTATTCACGGCGGCAATCCCGTCATGAGGTGGATGGCGGGGAACGTTGTGGTGGATCGTGATCCCGCTGAAAACATCAAGCCTACTAAGGCCAAATCCGCAGAGAAGATCGACGGAATTGTCGCGGCGATCATGGCGCTGGACCGCTGTATCCGGCATGAGGATCAAAGCAGCGTGTACGACGAGAGGGGATTGCTCAGCTTTTAAAAACTGCCGGATTGAACCGGCAGTGTGTCAATTGAGGGAATATCCCAGCTTTAGAATGTTAATCCAGTCGCGTTTCCCATAAAGGAAGCGGATGATATGAACGATTCTTTTTTCTTCGTCAATGATGTAAAAGGCCAGATAATTGTTGACCAGCGTAAAACGAATGCCCCATGAACGGAGCACAGGATCATCAGCAAGCTGGTATTTGGCAGGTGAATCCATGAGATCTTCACCCTGCTCATTGAGCTTGTCCAGTAAGGAATCAGCTGCTTCAGGATTGAGGAGGATATTGTCAATATAATCTGTGGCCTCGGCGATATCCCGCTCGGCAGCTCTTGTGATATGGATGGAATAATTCATTTCGCTCTCTTTGCCCGAAGGTCAGCCAATGCTTCAGACAGGGGGCGGGTTTTCCCATCCTGGACATCCTGAAGTCCCTCCTGAAGCAGACCATATAGTTCGAACCGGCCCATAAGCTTTTCATAGGTTTCAATGCTCATTACGGCCAAGTCTCCCTTCCCGTTTTTGGTAATGAAAACAGGCTCGGTGTACTGATGACAGAAAGAAGAGATCTCGTTGTAATTATTGCGAAGATCTGCACTGGATCGAATGTTGGGCATTTGAAAGACCTCCCACTAAGATATAACAAAATTATACAATAATTTCTTTATAGAGTCAAGGGGAAAGAATGACTTCAGCTGAGAAGAGACAGTTCCTGGAACGAACCAGGCAGTATGTGCTCTATGACGTCCTGCAACAGGAAGACTGCGACAGAATTTACCGCATTTACGCGGAAGCCCTGCAGAGGGCGATAAAAAAGGAGGAAAGCAAGAAGTGACTTTTAAAGAATGGATGTTCGGAAAGCCCAGAGACACTCCCAACTTGCCGGATATTCAAGATAATGTCCGAGATTCCGGCACACTGTTTGTGTTCGGTCAGTCTACCAGCGGGGAAAGAGTGGATGAAAAATCTGCGATGCAAATCGCCACGGTATACGCCTGTGTGCGCCTGCTTGCGGAGTCTGTGGCATCTTTGCCGCTGCATCTTTACCGTGTGACCAACGATGAGGGCGGGAAAGAAAAGGCGCGAGACCATCCTCTTTACAAAATCCTCTATCGGCAGGCAAATCCGGAGATGACCAGCTTCTCCTTCCGAGAAGTCATGATGACCCATCTTTTACTGTGGGGGAACGCCTACGCGCAAATCGTCCGCGACGGCAAAAACGGCGTACTTGGATTGTATCCGCTTCTCCCTGAGAACGTGGAAATAGACCGGGATGACGGCGGAAACCTCTACTATATCTACCACGCATATACGGATGAAGTCCCTGGTGAGAACAATAAGGACATCGTCTTCAAGCGTGAAGAAATCCTGCATATTCCAGGGTTGGGATTCAACGGGCTGGTAGGGTTTTCTCCAATCGCCATGATGAAAAACGCTCTCGGGACAACCTTGGCAGTGGAACGCTACGGCAGCTCTTTCTTCCGAAACGGCGCACAGCCTTCCGGTGTGCTGGAGCATCCAGGTGTCCTGAAGAACCCGGAGCGCATCCGGCAAAACTGGTCGGATGTATACGGCGGGGCAGGGAATGCTCACAAAGTTGCCGTCCTGGAGGAAGGCATGAGTTACAAGCCGATTTCCCTGCCGCCGGAAGACAGTCAGTTCCTCTCCACGCGGGAATTCGATGTAGAGGAGATTTGCAGGATCTTCCGAGTACCGCCGCATCTGGTGCAGGACTTGAAGCGGTCGACCTTCAACAACATCGAGCACCAGGGCATTTCCTATGTGCAGTACACGCTGATGCCCTGGCTGGAACGGTTCGAGCAGGCGATCATCAAGGATGTACTAGTAGATACCGAACAGGACGAGTATTTTCCAAAATTCAATGTGGACGGTCTGCTCCGCGGAGATTACAAGTCCCGTATGGAAGGATATGCAGTCGGTTTCTCCAACGGTTTTCTCTCTCCCAATGATATCCGGAAGCTGGAAAACATGGACCCGATTCCTGACGGTGATGTGTATGTCGCCAACGGCAGCTATGTGCTGCTGAAGGATATAGGGGCTGCGTATAGAGAGCAGATCAGCCAGCCGGCGGAAGAGGAAAAGTCTGATGAGGAATCCGAGGAGAAAACAGAGGAAGAACCCGAAGAACAGCCGGAAAACAAGAGACATAACCAGCGCCATGAAGAGCGCAGAAAGCAAAGGAGATGAATACTAACATGAACCATTTTTGGAACTGGATCAGGAACGATGCCGGGGAGCGGATTCTCCGCCTGGATGGACCTGTTGACGAGGATTCCTTCTGGGGTGATGAGGTAACCCCCAAGGCATTCAGGGATGAACTGGAAGCTGAGGATGGAGATGTCACAGTCTGGATCAACAGTCCGGGCGGAAATGTGCTTGCTGCGGCTGAGATCTATAACATGCTTTGCGATCACAAGGGCAGTATTACGGTGAAGATCGACGCCATTGCCGCGTCGGCTGCGTCCGTGATTGCCATGGCAGGAGACCGGATTCTCATGTCCCCGGTGGCCATGCTCATGATCCATGATCCCATGACTATCGCAATGGGCAACACCAAGGATATGGAACGCGCCATTGCAACCCTCAATGAGGTAAAGGAATCCATTATCAACGCCTATGTGAAGAAGACGGGGCTGACCAGGAACAAGGTCAGCAAGCTCATGTCCGATGAAACCTGGATGAACGCAAAGAAAGCGGTCGAACTGGGGTTTGCGGACGAGATTCTTTTCACTGGGATGAAGGAGCCCATCCAGGAAGGAGAAGACGATGGGAAAGAAATGCAGACCGAAGGGCGGCTTTACTCCGCGAGGCACATGTCGGAGACCATCCTCAACCGCATTTGTCCCGCCGAGAGTGAAGCACCTGTCACAGATCCCGATGAAACGGAAGATGTGGAACCGCC
This sequence comes from Oscillospiraceae bacterium, assembly GCA_017458065.1. Lineage (GTDB taxonomy): Bacteria > Bacillota > Clostridia > Oscillospirales > Oscillospiraceae > Limivicinus. Next base: position 4,169 of record JAFTGD010000067.1, on the reverse strand, counting down.
CGAGGGAGGGGTAAAACCTGAACCGCCTGAAGACGCGATGCCTCCGGCAGACACACTGGAGCGTCCTGCCAGGGAGAATAGCATGCCGGTCATCGGTCTCGACGGCAAAACCTCTGACGGCTCGATGCCGTATCAAATTCTGAAAGACAAGCTGGATTTTCTCAGATGAGAAGTCCGGCTTTCTTTAATATTATTTTTGCGCCCGGCACGCTTATGCCGGAGAAAGAGGTACAACATGAATAAAGTAATGCAGCTGCGTGATAAGCGCAATACCCTGTGGGAGCAGACGAAGGCTTTTCTGGAAGAGCACCGTGACGAGAATGGCATGGTCGAAGCTTCTGCTGTTGAGCAGTACGATAAGATGGCTGCTGATGTGAAGGCTCTTGGTGTCGAGATTCAGCGCCTTGAGGATCAGGCCGCGTTCGATGCTGAGATGGCAAAGCCCACCAGCAAGCCTGTGGTCGGTATGCCCACTGCCGACAAGAAGCCTGCGGGCAAACCCACCGCAACCGATGAGTATACCGGTGCGTTCTGGGATATGATGCGCGGCTCTGTGGACATGAACGTCCGCAACGCCCTGTCCATCGGCGAGGACACCGAAGGCGGCTACACTGTTCCTGACGAGTTCGAGCGCCAGCTGATCCATGGCCTGGAGGAGAACAACATTTTCCGCCGCATGGCTCATGTGATCCGCACCGCGTCGGGCACCCGCAAGATCCCCATCGCCAACGACATCATGGAGGCTTCCTGGATCGATGAAGGCGAGGCGATTCCCGAAACCAACACCAAGTTTGCCCAGACGACTCTCAGCGCCTATAAGCTTGGCACTATGATCAAGGTGTCCAACGAGCTGCTGCATGATAGCGCCTTTGACATCGCCGCATACATTGCGGATCGTTTCGGCGTCTGCATGGGCAATGCCGAGGAGAACGCCTTTATCAACGGCGACGGCGACAAGAAGCCGACCGGTCTTCTGGCGGAAACCGGTGCAGAGCTGGGCGTGACTGCTGCATCCGAAACGCTGCTGACCTTCGATGAGATCTTCCAGCTGTACTACAGCCTGAAGGCTCCGTACCGCCGCAAGGCCGCATTCCTCTGCAACGAGGCGGTTCTTCTCCAGCTCATGACTATCAAGGATAAGAACGACAATTATATCTGGAAGCCTTCTCTGGATATCGCAAAGCCGGACACCATCCTGGGCCGTCCGATCTACACCTCTGCGTTCATGCCCGTTCCCGCGAAGGGCGAGAAGGCGATCTGCTTCGGCGATTACAATTACTACTGGGTCGCTGACCGCAGCAACCGTACCTTCCGCCGACTGAACGAGCTGTATGCCGTAACCGACCAGGTCGGCTTCCTGACCACCCAGCGTGTGGACGGCAAGCTGATCCTGCCTGAAACCGTGAAGTACCTGAAGATGAAGGGTACGAAGGCGGCTGCTTCCGGCGGCACCGGCACGGGCGGCTGATAACGCTGAAGGCCTGAGAGGGCAAGACACCTTCTTGGGCCTTCTCCTTTCGAGAGAGGTGAAGCCATGGCGCTTGTAACAACCGATGAGGCGAAAGCCTATCTCCGTGTGGATTCCGCGGATGAAGACGCTCTGATCGCATCCCTGCTGGCGGCGTCCGAAAACCTGTGCATTGATGTGGCGCGGCTGGAGAAGGATCAGTGGAAGGACATCGATTCAGATAAGACCTATACGAGAAACTATAGCAAAACCGAGCTGGCATATATTCGGGAAACCCTGCGAGTGGCGATTATGTATGCCATCGGGTACCTGTTTGAACACAGGGAAGAGGCAGATCATCATGACCTGACGCTGACGTTGAGATCTTTGCTGTTTTCCATCCGGGAGGGAGTCGTATGAATGTATCTGCCCTGAGGAGCAGAATCACCATCCAGAAGAATGAAACAGTTGTCGATCAATGGGGAAACCATACATCCTCATGGACGGACTGCTTTACCTGTTGGGCTACGGCGCTCACCAGCGGCCTGCAGGACTCAGAAGAAGAGTCTGCGGGACACACTGTTGAAGCTGACCGTATGGATTTTACGGTTCGATACTCATCCGAAACAGCCGCCATCGACTCAAAGCACTACCGCGTCCTCCTGGGGGACCGTATTTACAACATCCTGCATGTGGACGACATGGGTTTCAAGCATAACAGCAGGAAGCTGAAGTGTGAGTTGGCAGAGCGATGAGCAGAAAAGTATCTGTCGACCGTATGGCTGAGGAGATCAGCGACCTGCTGCAGGAGTACGCCGGTCTCGCTGCAGACGAGATGAAGACCGCAGTGAAAAAGGCAGGGGAGACAACCCGGAAGGATATCCGGGCAAACGCTCCTGCCAAAACCGGCAAGTATGCCAAAAGCTGGCGGAGCAAGACCACGAAGGAAGATTCTTCTTCGCTGCAGGTAACGGTGTATTCTCCGTCCCGGTACAGGATCGCCCATCTGCTGGAGCACGGCCATGCCAAACGCGGCGGTGGACGGGTGAAAGCCTATCCCCATATTGCTCCGGCAGAGGAAGCTGCCGAGGAGCAGCTGGTAAATGACATTACAAAGGCTTTGGAGAAAGGGTAATGACGCACAATGAACTTATGGCCATGCTGGCTGGGACAGAGATCCCAGTGGCATATGACCATTATGCTGAGGGAGAGTCTCCGGAGCCTCCCTTTATTTGCTTCCGGTATCCTCGCAGTAACAATTTCTCTGCCGATGGTGGCGTGTATTACAAGATCACCGAGGCAGATGTGGAGCTGTATACGGATCTGAAGAATCCGGAATTGGAAGAGCGCGTGGAGACGATCCTCGACGCGCACAACATTTTCTATGATAAATCTGAGGTATGGATAGAGTCGGAACGGCTCTATGAAGTCCTCTATTCATTCGAAATTGGGGGTAACGCAAATGCCTAAGAAGAAAAACAAGGTTAAGTTTAACCTGAAGAATGTGCACGCCGCGATTCTGACACAGAATGACGAAGGCGTGTACAGCTACGCGACGCCGCTGGCGATCCCCGGCGCGGTCAGCATGTCGCTTGACGCGGAAGGGGAAGCGAATCCGTTCTACGCCGACGGCATCGTGTATTACCGCACGACCGCCAACAACGGATACTCCGGTGATCTGGAGATCGCGCTGATCCCCGAGTGGTTCCGCACTGACATTCTGAAGGAGATCAAGGATACCAACGGTGTGCTGGTCGAACGTTCCGACAACACGGAGACCGTGTATTTCGCTCTGCTTTTCGAATTCGACGGCGACGAGCACAGCACGCGGCATGTGCTGTATAACTGCACAGCTGCCCGTCCGACCATTGCCTCGCAGACCAAAGAAGAGAGCGTGGAGCCAGTAACGGAAACGCTGTCCCTGACCGCTGATCCCCGTGATGATGGGCTGGTCAAATCCAGCACCGGGGATGAAACGACCGATGCGGTTTATACCACATGGTATGAATCGGTCTATGTACCGGTGATCGCGGGTGACTGATCATGCTTGAAAAAACCGTTCATATTGGAGACCGGGATGTAAAGTTCCGGTCTTCTGCTTCCGTCCCCAGACTGTACAGAATCAAGTTCAAGAGGGATATTTTCCGGGATCTGGCAAAGCTGGAGAAAGCATATAACCGCAAGACCGATGAAGGGGATGACATGCAGATCGAGGATCTGGAGATCTTCGAGAATGTGGCATATATCATGGCGCTGCATGCGGATCCGTCCATCCCGCCCACGATTGACGAGTGGCTGGACCAGTTTGAGATGTTCAGCATCTACGAGATCCTCCCGGAGATTCTGGAACTGTGGGGCAGCAACCTCATCACGGATGTGGAGTCTAAAAAAAACTTCAACCGAGTGGTCGGGAAATGACAACAGCGCTGTTCCTTCTGCGCTGCACCGAGGTAGGGATATCCATCCGGGACCTCGACCTTCTGACCATAGGAATGGTGCTGGATATCTTCACTGAAAAGGGGAACGACAGCGCAGAGGAGAACAGCGATACCGGTTCAGTCCGAATGGCACAGCAGAAAGATTTTGATGCGTTTTAAAGCAAATCACCCGGCGTGATAACCGGGTGATAAGTGCATTCTTATTTGTTATGCCTTTGCGGGTTCAACCCAACTTTGAACCGCGCTTATGTCTTCTTCCAGAACATCAGCGATATCGGCATTGG
>JAFTGD010000066.1 GCA_017458065.1 Oscillospiraceae bacterium | reverse complement strand
GGATTCTGCAGGGGCGCTCTCCGGCTTTGCGCTCTGGCCGCAGCCGGCCAGCATGCCGAGGCAGAGGGTCAATGCCAAAAGCAGGCAGATTGTTTTATTCATGGAATACTCCTTTTTTCTTTCATTCATCATTCATGGATTCCGCTACATGTCGCTGCGCCAGGTGATGACCCGTCGTTCCACCAGGGACACCAGCGCAACCAGCAGCATCGCCGCCGCCGAGAGCAGCAGAATCGGCGCAAACACGCCCGCACCGTCCAGCTGGGTCATCATCCGGCGGCTGAAATACCCAAGGCCGCTCTGGGCGCCCAGCCACTCGCCGATCGCCGCCCCGATGATAGAGAGCGGGATCGCCATTTTCAGGGCGGAAAAGAAGTAGGGCAGGACCGCGGGGAACTTGAGTTTCAAAAAGACCTGTCTCTGATCTGCGCCGAACGAGGCCATCAGGTCCTTCATGTCCGTCCGTACGGAACGGAAGCCGTCAAACACCGTGATCGTCACCGGGAAGAAGGTCATCAGCACCGTGACCAGGACCTTGCTCCAGATGCTGTAGCCGAACCAGAGCACAAACAGCGGCGCCAGCGCCGTCGTCGGGATCGTCTGGGACGCGATGACCAGCGGGTAGAGCGCTTTTTCGGCCACCGGGCTGAGGTCCATCAGGACAGCGAGTGCAAGACCCAGAACGACGGAGATCAGCAGTCCGATCCCGACTACCGACATCGTTGCAGGCAGGTGGGCGGTAAACAGCGGCTTTCGCAGTTCCCAGAGGCGGCTTAACACCTGCAGGGGAGACGGCAGAATATAGGCCGCGTCCATCCCCATGGCCGCCGCCTGCCAGAGCATCAGCAGCAGAAACACCAGAATGGCCGCGGGGAGGTTCGCCCGGTTTGTGCTCTTCATTCGGCATCCCTCCTCAGCTTCCGGACCAGCCGCTCCCTGAGTTCCAGAACCGCCGGCTCCTTCATCGTTTCGATGCCCCGGGGGTAGCCCAGCGGTACCGGGACCGAGGTGAGCGCGGTGATCGGCATCCGCTCCGCCACCAGCACACGGCCGGAGAGATAGATTGCCTCTTCCACGTCATGCGTGATGAACAGAACGGTTTTCTTCTCCCGCTCCCACTGCTGCAGCAGCCACTCCCGCATGCTGATGCGGGTCAGATAGTCCAGCGCCGAAAAGGGTTCGTCCAGCAGCAGAAGATCCGATCCCGTGAGCAGGGTACGGGCAAAAGCGGCGCGCTGACGCATGCCGCCCGAGAGCTCCGAGGGCGACTTTTTCCCCCAGTTCTCCAGGCCGACATTCTTCAGCGCTTCCTCTGTTTTTTCTTTCATTTCGGCCTTGCTGAATCCGCCCCGGATCTCCATCGGGAGACGCAGGTTTTCTTCCACGGTGCGCCACGGAAACAGCAGGTCCTGCTGCGGCATATAGCCGCAGGGGATCTTTTTCTGATAGATGCTCTCCCCGGCGATCCGGATATCGCCGGATTTGGGCGGAAGCAGGCGGTTGATCAGGCGGAAGATGGTGCTCTTGCCGCAGCCGGAAGGACCGATAATCGAGACGAACTCCCCTTTCTCCACGTGGAAGCTCAGATCATCGATGATGTTGAAGTCCTCGACCGCGTACTGAAAGACGACATGTTCAAAGTCCAGCATTCAGGGTCTCATCTCCCAGGCCATGTCCCAGAAGGCCATCTCATACCGCGAGCAGACGGTGAAGATTTCCTCCAGGTGCCTCAGCTGCTGTTCGGTGCAGCCGGCCGTGAGGCGCTCCGTCAGGTCGATCAGCTCGAGATTGGCGTTGTGATAGTCGTCGTTGGCGTAGCCGTTGACCCATTCCCCGTAGAACGGGTGCTGATCCGCCCCGGGGTGCGTCTCCAGCATGCGGCGGGCGATATGCTCATAGCTCAGCGCGCAGGAGAGGATCGCCGCGGCGATCTCCGCGGGGCCCTCGTCATAGGCCACCCGCATCATATAGGCCGTGTAGGAACGGTTGTCCAGGGCAGTCTTCGCGGACTCCGCATCCTGAAGCGCAATGCCGAGCCTTTTCATATATCCCTTGTGGATGTCCATCTCCCCATCCAGTATCTGATGGACGTAATTTGCAAACAGACGCATGGTCTGCACATCCCCGGCCTTGGCAACGCCCAGGGCGAAGACCTTTGCGTAATCGATCAGGTAAACATAGTCCTGCACCATGTAGTAGCGGAATTTCTCTTCCTCCAGGCTGCCGTCGGCAATCCCCCGCACAAACGGGTGCTCAAGATAGGCGTCCCAGAGTTCTTCCGTACAGGCCAGTAGTCTTTCGGTGGTCGTCATCCCGGCGCCCTCTCAGCCTGCGAACTCGCCGCCGATGGCAAAGGCGTGGTTCATCGGGCCCGAGCCCTTTCCCAGATCCAGCATCGCCGCCAGCGCGCCCGAGATATACGCCTTGGCGCGGTCCACCGCCGTCTCCAGATCACAGCCCTTCGCAAGATTCGAGGCGATGGCGCTGGAGAGGGTGCAGCCGGTGCCGTGGGTGTTCGGGTTGTCGATCCGCTTGCCGTAGAACCACCGGATCTTCCCGTCCTGCCAGAGAAGGTCGCTGGCGTCGTTGAGCTGATGCCCGCCCTTGCAGAGGACCGCGCAGCCGTAGGTTCTGCCGATCGTCTCCGCGGCCAGGACCATATCTTCCGCCGTGTTGACCTCCATCCCGGCAAGGACCTCCGCCTCCGGGATGTTCGGCGTCAGGACGGCAGCCAGCGGCAGAAGCTTTGCATTCAGCGTATCCACCGCGTCGTCGCGCAGAAGTTTGGACCCGCTGGTCGCCACCATCACCGGGTCGACCACGATGTTCTCTGCCCCGTAGAAGGTCAGCCGCTCGGCGATCGTCTCGATGAGACCGACGGACGAGACCATCCCGATCTTCACCGCATCCGGCCGGATGTCGGTGAACACGCTGTCCATCTGCATTGCGAGGAATTCCGCCGGAACCTCAAAGATCCCCTGCACGCCGGTTGTGTTCTGGGCAGTCAGGGCCGTGACGGCGCTCATGGCGAACACGCCGTTTGCCGTCATGGTCTTGATATCGGCCTGGATCCCGGCGCCTCCGCTGGAGTCTGACCCAGCGATTGTCAATGCTGTCTTCATTCGAATTCTCCTTTCCTGTTGTACAGCAATTGATTTTATAACGCGGCACAAGGTGGTGCCCCCAATGTGCCGCGGCGGAGAGCACAGCTCTCCGCCTGTATGTGGATCACAGAATCTGTGTGACCGTCTGATAAAGCTTCCGGGCTGCCGCCTCGACGTCCGGCTGCGCGAAGATGGCGCTGACAACCGCTGTTCCGGCAATGCCGCAGCCCCGGAGCTGCCTGACATTTTCCTGTGTAATCCCTCCGATGGCGACGACGGGAATACGCACCGCACTGCAGATCTCGCGCAGCGTGTCAAAGCTGATGGGCTGTGCGTTCGGTTTTGCCGTGCTGGGGAACATCGCGCCCGAGCCGAGATAATCCGCCCCCTGCCGCTGAGCGAGAATTGCCTGCTCCACCGTCTTGCAGGTGGCGCCGATGATCTTGTCCGGGCCGAGAAGACGCCTTGCTTCCGGCACTGCCATGTCCTCCTGTCCGACATGGACGCCGTCCGCGCCGCATTCGAGGGCGATCTCCACGTCGTCGTTGACAACGAAGGGAACGCCGTATGCTTTGCAGAGCGCGGCGATCTCTTTCGCTTCCCGCAGGAGGCTCTCGCGGTCCAGATGCTTTTCCCGCAGCTGGACAAAGGTCGCGCCGCCTTTCAGGGCTTTCTCGACCTGGGCGCTGAGGGTCTCGCCATTGAGCCAGCTTCTGTCCGTAATGGCATACAGGATCAGGTCCTCTCTCTTCATTGCTTCTCTCCTCCGCTCATCCCGAGATTATCCGGATATTTCCACGCGCTTCCAGCGCCTTCGCGTCTGTTAGTTCCGCGGCGTTTATGAGCTCCGCCCGGAAACTTCCGATGCCGCGGTCCTGCGCCGCCGCGGACGCCCGCTCCGCGCAGAGTTTCCAGAACGCGGACGCCAGCGCCGCAGCCGCAGCCGTGTCCGGCTCCACCGCCGCAAACGCGCCGCAGAGCACGGAAAGCATACATCCTGTGCCCGTGACCAGGGCCATCCGCCCGCTGCCTCCTGAGGTGCTGAGGATCCTGACGCCGTCGCAGATGATGTCCTCCGGTCCTGTGAGCAGCACCGTAGCTGCATAGCGCTCCGCCAGTTCTTCCGCCAGTTTCACTCTCTTCTCCGGGGCTGCGGACGCCGTGCTGTCCACGCCCTGCTCCCGGCCTTCCTGCCGGCAGAGGGCTTCCGCCTCGCTGAGGTTCACCCGGATGACGGAAGGGCGGAAGGCTTCCAGGAGTTTTGTCACTTCCTTCAGCCGCCAACTGCTTGCGCCGACGCCGACCGGATCCAGAACAACCGGCTGCCCGACTGCCTGCGCCGCCCGGCCGCAGACACGGCACACCTCGAAGCGCTCCCGGTCCGGTGTCCCGGTGTTGAGCACCGTCGCAGAAGAAATGGCCGTGATCTCCGCCATCTCCTCCGCGGCCTGCGCCATCATAGGGCTTGCCCCGACAGCCAGCGCCAGATTGGCGCAGTCGTTTGCCGAGACGATGTTGCTGACGCAGTGGAGCAGAGGGCGCTCTTCTTTTATCCGGGTCAGGCGGTTGAAATCAAGCATACTTTACTCCCGATAGAACCGACAGGGTCAGATGGTCGCCTGGATCTTGCGCAGAGCGCCGTTCTTCTGCAGCGCGAGAACGAGCACGCCCGCCAGCAGGCTGCCGCCGATGGTGGACACCAGGAACGGGACCACATAGGCATAAAACGCGATGTCTCCGGCCGTCTTCCCCATGAAGGCAATGGCGATCGGATAGGACAGCAGTCCGCCGATGATGCCGGTGCCGAAGATCTCACAGAGCAGTGTGACCGGCAGGTTTTTGGTCAGGCGATAGCCGAGACCGCAGAGCAGCGCGCCGCACATGCTGCCGGGAAACGCCAGCAGACTTCCGAGCCCCAGAAGATTTCTCAGCAGGCTTGCCGCGAAAGCAACACCCAGACCGTACCAGGGCCCCAGCAGGACCGCGCAGAGAATGTTCACCATATGCTGTACCGGAGCGCAGCGGCTTCCGAACACCGGGAAGGACAGGGTGCTTCCCACAACGGCAACCGCCGTCAGCATAGCGGCCAGAGCAAGTTTTTTTACAGATGATTTCCCCATGATCATGATCTCCTTTTTTGTGGTGTAGGGCGAAAACGGTCCAAAACAGCGTCTTCTCCCCCGCAGATGAAGGCGCAGAGTTTCTGCGCGCAACGCATGGAAGATCGGTCGAGACTTGCTGGTCTCCTCTCACGCCGGAACACGGCTTCCCATCGCTGTTTTTTGGCCCGGGCACAGGGCGCTCCCCCTCTGTCCGCTCCCGCCGCGGGCGGGACGCCGGATCGTTTTCCTCCTTTTCGCAAAAAAAGAATCACAGAGGACATCTCTCATGCCTCCGTGACCGGTCTCGTTCTGACTCCCTACGGTGGCATGATCCACATCAGGTAAAGGGTCGAAGTCTTCGCTTCCTCTCAGCCTTGCGGCTCCCCTGTTTTTATAATCCGTATTATGGCACTGTTCCCTTTCCCTGTCAAGCGGGAATTCGACGCTCTTGACAATTGCCGTGCGGAGGACTACAATATACCCACAATTGATATGGGCGCTGGGTTTTCCCGGCTGAGATGGAGTAATGGAGCTCCAACACCATGGAACCTGATCCGGATAATGCCGGCGTAGGAATGCGAGAGTTCATTGGTATCAGGTTTATTCGTGAACCTGATATTTTCTTTTCCGCATCCGTCAGAAAAGATTGGAGGAGAAAACCATGCAAAAATCCAGACTTACCCTTCGCGCCCTGACCGAGGGAGCCATTTTCGTTGCCCTTGCTCAGGTCATCAGCTACCTCAAGCTCTTTGAACTGCCCCAGGGCGGTTCCATCACCGTCGCCATGCTGCCGATCTTCCTGTACTGCGCCCGCTGGGGCTTCGGTCCCGGCATGCTGGCAAGCTTTGTCTACAGCCTGCTGCAGCTTCTGCTGGACGGCGCTTACGCCTGGGGCTGGCAGTCCATGCTCGGCGACTACATCATCGCTTTCACGGTGCTCGGTTTCGCCGGTCTGTTCCACAAACAGAAATACGGCTTCTTCATCGGCACGGTCGTCGGCAGCCTTGCCCGCTTCCTGGTGCACTATGTGGTCGGCGCCACGGTGTGGGCCGAGTACATGCCGGATACCTTCTTCGGTATGACGATGCATTCCCCCTGGTTCTATTCCCTGCTCTACAACGGAAGCTACATGGTCATCGACATGATCCTCTGCCTGGTGATCGGTCTTTTGATCTGGAAGCCGCTGCAGAAGTACATCCGCGGCGAGGACCTGAAGAAAGCATAAGCAGCTGAAAAGGAAAGCGCGCCCTTCGGCCGGTTCTGACCGGTTGAGGGGCGCGTCCCTGTTCTGCCCGTGTATTTCAGGTCTGTTCCGCGATCCTGTCCCGGACCGCCAGCAGCGAGGGCAGCACCTCATCCGCGAGCGCGCGGATCTCGTCGTCCGGCTGCAGCAGGTCCGTCACCATAACGGCCGTCATCCCCGCCGCTTTGGCCGCCCGGATGCCGTTGAAGGAATCCTCGATCACTGCGCAGCGCTCCGGCGTCGTGCCCAGCAGCTCCGCCGCCCGGAGGAAGATATCCGGGTTCGGCTTGCTCCGGCTGACCTGTTCCCCGCCCACGACGTGATCAAAATACGGCCTGATCCCCGCCCCGCCAAGCTCCGTCTCCACATAAGACGTGGAGGTGGAGGAGGCGATGGCGGTTTTATAGTGCCGCTCCTTCAGAAAGGCCAGCAGCTCCCGGACGCCCGGCTTCATCTCCAGCAGGCCCCGGCGGAACTTGTCCATGAAGCGCTCGGCGGCGTCCTTCCGGAAGCGATCCACCAGCTCCTCGTCGCCGTAGGTCTCCACCAGGATACCGCGGGTAATCCCGACGGTGACGCCGATACAGCGGTAGCAGGTCTCCACGATGTTCTCCATCCCGAGCGGCTCGGCGGCCTCGACGCAGCAGGTGATATAGAGGCTCTCGGAGTCGAAGATGACCCCGTCCATGTCGAAGATAAAAGCATCGATGTTGTTTGGCAGCATAGAATCCCTCTTTTCCTTTCTCCGGCAGCATTTTAGCCGATTCCCGCGCAGATTGCAAGACGCGGTTCTTCTCCCCTGCGCTCGATCCGGAATACCAAACGGAAACAAGTTGCAAAAGGCAAGTTAGTTGTATATAATATCTTCATGATCCAATCATAAGATTTTTACGGGAGGAAGACGGAATCGATGAACAAATTCGCAGTTTTCAGCGGCTTTCTGGGCTCGGGCAAGACCACGACCATGATGGCCCTCACCAAGTACCATACCGCGCACCACGGCAAGGCCGCCATGATCTCAAACGACCTGGGCGGCAAAGGCCTCGCCGACAACCGCTATGCCCAGTTCGGCGGCTGCAACGCCTCCGAGATCACAAACGAGTGCATCTGCTATGTGAACGAACAGCTGGCCGATCGGCTGAACGCCTATTACCATGACGGCTGCGAGCTGGTCGTCTCGGACATCCCGGGCTTCGGCGTCGGGGCGCTGGACCACGTCTATCACGGTCTCAGCGAGAAATTCCCCGGCCAGTTTCACCTCGCGCCGTTCACGGTGCTGACGGAGCCCAAAACCGTCGCCCACCTGCGCAGCGGAGAGGGCGGCGACCTCGACTATCTGCTGAACACCCAGCTGGTGGAAGCAGACCTCATCGTGCTGAACAAGCGCGACCTGCTGAGCCCCGCTGAGGTGGAAGAGGACCTCGCCTGGCTGCGGCAGCAGTATCCCGAGGCGGAGGCCATCGCCATCAGCGCCCTCACCGGCGAGGGGCTGGAAGAGCTGTCCCAGGCCCTGATGACCCGCAGCGCCTCCATGCGCCGCCCGGACATCGGCTACGGCGGTCCGGTCTTCATGGAGGCCATGACCCACCTCAGCGAGTACTATCTCCAGTACCACGCCACGGTCTGCTGCAACGACTTTGACGGCAACGCCTATCTCAAGGACCTCGCCGAGGCGGTCCAGTCCGCCATCGCAGCCGGCGGCCATGAGATCCCCCATCTCAAGCTGCTCGCCTGGACGGCGGAGGTGGACTATGCCAAGGTCGATCTTCTCGGCACCGACCGCGCCGTCGAGCCGGCCCACAGCTTCACCGGCCCCTG
>JAFTGD010000065.1 GCA_017458065.1 Oscillospiraceae bacterium | reverse complement strand
TTATAATTATACCGTAAAAGTGCAAAAAAAGCAAGAGAAAGTTTTTGCTTTCTCCTGCTTCTTTGAAAAATACTGTGTTTTATTCTCGGTTTAGTTCAGATTTCTGCTTTTGCTATTCTTGCAAAGTGGCAAACTCGGGGAGGTTCGAATCCCCTCGTGGGTGCCAAAAAGAGAAGTCGAGCCCGGCTTCTCTTTTTTCGTTTTTTGAACCTGTGGAAAAAAAACAGGCGATGTGATAGAATAAAATAAACGGATACTTGCAGGACACGGCAATGAAGAGGAGTTTCCAATATGACAGAGCTTGAGAGAAACAGAATGGAAGAGATGATCCGGCGGCTGAACGAGGCGTCGGAAGCTTATTACGGCGGCAGGGATGAGATCATGTCCAACTTCGAGTGGGACGCCCTGTTCGACGAGCTGACCCGCCTGGAAGAGGAGACCGGCGTTGTACTGCCGGACAGCCCCACGCAGAAGGTCAATGCCGCGGCGGAGGACAACATCGCCGGCGAGAAGGAAGCGCATGAATACCCCGCGCTCTCTCTGGCCAAGACCAAGAAGGTGGACGAGCTGCAGGCCTGGGCGGGCGACAGGCCGGTCTGGCTGAGCTGGAAGCTGGACGGACTGACCCTGGTTCTGACCTATGACGGCGGGCGGCTCATGAAGATCCTCACCCGCGGCAACGGCAGCGTCGGGACCAATATCACTTTTATGAAGAACGCCATCCGGGGCTTCCCGCTGGAAGTGGAGGACCGGGGACATATGGTGGTCCGCGGCGAAGCCACGATCTCCTACCCGGAGTTTGAGAAGCTCAACGCCACGATCTCCAACCCCGAGGAGCGCTTTGCCAATCCGCGCAACCTGGCCTCCGGCACTCTCGCCTTGGACGCAAAGCGCCTGGACGAGGTCAGGGCACGCAACGTCGTGTTCAACGCCTTCACCCTCGTGCATACAGATGAGGAGATCCCTTCCTGGGGCGAGCGGATGCGCTATCTGGACAGGCTCGGCTTTGTGACGGTAGACCGGGAGCTGACCAACGCTGAGAAGCTGCCGGAGACGGTGGCCGAGTGGACGCGCCGGGTCGAGAGCGGTGAGATGCAGATCCCCGTGGACGGGCTGGTGATCAGCTACGACGACACGGTCTACGCCGCCACGGGCAGCGTCACCGGGCATCACGCGACCCGCGCCGGTCTTGCCTTCAAGTGGCAGGACGAAGTGGCCGAGACAACGCTGCGCCAGGTGGAGTGGTCCTGCGGCGCCACAACCATCACGCCGGTTGCCATTTTCGACCCGGTGCAGCTGGAGGGGACGACGGTTTCCCGCGCCTCGCTCGTGAATCTCAGCGAGATGGACCGCCTCGGAATCGGAGAGAACGGCAGTACGGAGATCCGGGTGATCAAGTCCAACAAAATCATCCCCAAGGTTGTGGGAGTCATCAGTGCGGTCGGAACATACCGGATCCCCGAGCGCTGTCCGGCCTGCGAAGGGGCGGTCAGCGTGGCGACAGGGCCCAGCGGAGCCCGCACCCTCCGGTGCGACAATCCCGAATGCCCGGCCAAGAACCTGAAAAAATATGAGCGCTTTGTCAGCAAGAGCGGGGTGGACATCGACGGCCTGTCCACCGAGACCCTGCGGGACTTCGTCGCACTTGGCTATATCCACAGCTTTGCCGATGTTTTCCGCCTTTCCCGCTATGCGGAGGAGATCCGGGAGCTGGAGGGCTACGGGCAGAAGAGCTGCGACAATCTCCTGGCGGCGATCGAAAGGTCCCGGACCGGCACGGATGCGGTTCACTTTGTGACGGCGCTCTGCATCCCGCAGATCGGGATCGACGCCGCCAAGCGCCTGATCGATGCCTATGGCTGGCCCGGCTTTGCGCAGGTGCTGGAAGCCGGCGCCGAGCTGAGCGGGGTGGACGGCTTCGGGCCGGAGCGCTCCGCCGCCGTCCGCAGCTGGTATGCCGATGCGGAGAACCAGCGGGTGTTCCGGGAACTGACGGAGATCATGGAGCTCATCCCGGCCGAACCGGTGACCGAGGTGAAGGGGAGTTGCGTCGGACTCACCTTTGTCATCACGGGGGACGTGCACCGCTTTCAGAACCGGGATGCCTTCAAGACCTATGTGGTGGAGCAGGGCGGCAAAGTTGCGGGCAGCGTCTCGAAGAAGACCAGCTTCCTGGTAAACAACGACGTGACCTCGTCTTCCGCCAAGAATGTCAAGGCCCGGGAGTTGGGAATCCCGATCCTCTCAGAGGACGATTTTATCGCACAATTCGGACAGTAAAAAACACCTCCTGCAGGAATTCCCTGCAGGAGGCAGTCATATATGGGATGGTCGCATGGCTTCGCATCCGGCGCGGCGCAGTACGCGCAATCCGGGCCGCTCACGTCTGCTTCTCAAAGATCAGATACCTGCTGCCGTCCTGGACGCGGAGACGGCCGTCCAGATAGAAAAAGGGAAGCGTTTTCCCTTGGAAGCTCAGAAGCATGCTGTCCGGATGAAAGATCAGATCCTCCGTCTGATCGAAGATGCGGAGAAACCCGGTGCCGTCGGCATAGAGCTCCAGCGCCATCGGGAAGCCCCATTGCCGAATCTGGAGAAGAAGGGCGTCGGAGAAGCTGTCAGATTCTGTACAGATCGAGACGAGCGTATAGCTCGCGGGCAGCTCTGCTGTAAGCTCGGTATAATAGTCCGAGAGCAGGAGCGGGACCGGGGTGGGGGAAGGCGTCTCTTCCGGGCGCGGTTCCGGCGTCGGCTCCAGGATCAGCTCATTCTCGCCGTAATTGACAGAGGGGAAGCAATCCGAGATCAGCTGCTCTCCTTTCGGGGTGAGCGGGAACAGAAGCAGCAGAACCAGAAGCAGGGTCAGGATCAGCATACGAATTTGACCGTCTTTCATGAGCCGGGCTCCCCACTGCTTTGATCCACAATATAGATGAGGTCTGCAAGCTTGCGCGCTTCCGAGGGGAAGCCGGTCTCTCTTCCGCGGAACCACACATGCGTCGAGAGACCGCCGTCGAGATTATACGCGCAGCGGCAGCCGAGAGAGGCGAAGAAGCGGGACATCTCCTCCAGGCTGACGCCGGGCATGTCGCTGCGGTATCCGGAGACGGTCAGCAGGCAATAGTGCCCGGGACCGTAATAGCCGATGGCGGTTCTGGCGTGCTGGCGGGTCAGATACTCGATGGTACGGTCGCTGAAATCCGTGATGGCGCTGCCGTCCTCATGGAGCAGAACGGGACCGAAAGACCAGGCCTGCCATGCGCCCCGGAGGACTTCGTTCACAGCTTCCTGGGTCGGCAGTTCCTGCGCACGGTAGGTGTGAAGCACACCGTCGTCGGAGAGGACACAGAGGTCATAACTGCTGACGCAGCTGTTGAGGATGGTGCCGTTTCGGATGGCGGTGACGCCCTGCGCAGAGTAAAAATCCCCGTTGACCGCAAAGGCGGCGCCGATGGCCCAGCTCGCGGGAGAAATCTCTGTGACGCCTCGCTGGGGCGCTTCCGCGTCATCCGCGTACCACGTTCGGATCGAGTGGACGTCGGGCACATAAAGATCGGCGAGGACGTAGGGGCTGCTGAGCCGTTCGTCCGCCTCGCGATGTGTCTCCAGAATGATAAGAGCGTTCTCGCCGAGGTACAGCTCTGCGTCAAAGCGGGAATCCGCCTGCGTCAGCGCCGCGTAGCAGGGAAACTGAGCGTCCTGAACAGGGGAGAGATCTGCGGGAGCGGACTGGGTGAGCGCGCCGGTGAGGGCGAGGATCGCCAGAAGCTTCCGCAAGGCTGCCAATGTGAATTCGATCATGCCGAAAGCTCCTTTCTCAGCGCTGTCCGCCGCGGTGGTCATGGGTATTATGCCTTCTGGGAGCGGCTTTGTCAATTCCCGTCTGCGTCTTATTGTTCATAAAAAAACCTTGAACAGGAATCAGGATAGACGATATAATATGCCCGCGGAACAATAAAAGACCGACAATTGGCAGGGGAGACAGGGACAGAACGCGTCATGCTGCAGCTGAGAAATATCAAAAAAGACTATATTGTCGCGGATACCAGGGTCCATGCGCTCAAAGGGATCGATCTGGAATTCCGTGAGAGCGAGTTTGTCGCGATCCTCGGTCACTCCGGCTGCGGCAAGACCACTCTGCTGAACATCATCGGCGGTCTGGACCGCTTCAGCGGCGGGGATCTGATCATCAACGGCCGATCCACGAAAAAGTTCACGGACGCGGACTGGGACGCCTATCGAAACCACTCGATCGGCTTTGTCTTCCAGTCCTATAACCTCATCCCGCATCAGACGGTGCTGGCCAATGTGGAGCTCGCTCTGACCATCTCCGGCGTACCCCGTTCCGAACGCCGCAGGCGGGCAGAAGACGCCCTCCGGAAGGTGGGACTGGGCGATCAGCTTCAGAAGAAGCCGAACCAGATGTCCGGCGGCCAGATGCAGCGTGTTGCCATCGCCCGCGCCCTTGTGAACAACCCGGACATCCTGCTGGCGGATGAGCCGACGGGCGCCCTGGATACCGAGACCTCGGTCCAGATCATGGAGCTCCTGAAGGAGATCTCCAAAGACCGCCTCATCATCATGGTGACACATAACCCCGAGCTGGCGGAACAGTATGCCGGGCGGATCATCCGCCTGAAGGACGGCCTCATCACCGACGACAGCGACCCCTATCATGCCGGCCCGGTGAAGGCGCGCGGGAGGCGGATGAAGCGCACCTCCATGGGCTTTGTCACGGCGCTCTCCCTCTCTCTCAACAACCTCATGACCAAGAAGGCGAGGACCCTGCTCACGGCCTTCGCCGGCAGCATCGGCATCATCGGCATCGCCCTGATCATGTCCCTCTCCAACGGAATCCAGAACTACATCGACAAGGTCCAGGAGGATACGCTCTCCAGCTATCCCATCACGATTCAGGCGGAATCGGTGGACATGACGGGGATGATGACCTCGCTGATGGGGATACAGGCTTCGGATTCACAGAACCGGCATGAGAAGGACGCGGTCTATTCCAGCACCATCATGTACGACCTGATGAACTCGATGGTCTCCGCCGAGAAGGAGACCAACAACCTCCGCGACTTCAAGGCCTTCCTGGACGCAAACGGCGGCGGCATCCGTGACTATATCAGCTCCGTTCAGTACAGCTACGACCTGGATATGAATCTCTATGCCGAGGACCCGGACGGGAACATCGTCAAGACCGACATTGTCCAGCTCCTGCAGGAGACCATGAGCGCCATCTACGGCGGCAACTATTCCAGCTTCTTCTCTACCTACGGCCAGTATTATTCCATTGCCAATGTCTGGCAGGAGATGCTGCCCGGCGAGGAGGACGGACTCGTGAACCCTCTCCTTCGCGAACAGTATGATCTGCTCTACGGGCACTGGCCCGAGAGCTATGACGAGGCGGTGCTGGTTGTCGATGACAACAACGAGATCTCGGACCTGGTGCTCTACGCCCTGGGCCTGAAGTCCAACTCCACCGTCGCCGAGGACATGCAGTCCTTCCTCACGGCCGAGTCGGTGGAGAGCCGGCAGGAGCGCTGGAGCTATGAGGAGCTCTGCAGCAAGAGCTTCCGCTATATCTTCCCGGCGGATACCTTCCGCATTGAGGACGGCGAGACGGTGGATCTCACCGCGGAACAGCTCGGCCTGAAGACCCTCTACCGCGACGGCCTGGAGGTCCGTCTGGTTGGCATTATCCGCCAGAACGAGGACGCCCTCTCCGGAATGATGACCGGGGCGATCGGCTACACCCATGCCCTGGTGGAGCACATCATGCGGGAGGCGGAGACCCGGGACCTGGTGCGCCGGCAGCTCCGAAACCCGGAGGTCGACGTGTTCTCCGGCCTGCCCTTCCTGGACGAGAACGAAGCCCTGAGCAAGGACAAGAAGCGCGATGCGGCCAGAGACTATATCGCCCATGCCACGGAGGCGGAGATCGCCGATCTCTATGTGACCTACATGTGCGAGCCGGACGAGAAGACCCTGAACGACATGCTGGACGAACAGATGGAGGGGATGGACCGTGCCGATATTGAGAAATCGGTGCTGGACTATTATCCCGAATACCGCAGCATGCTGGAAGACCTGGACGACGACACCCTGTTTGATTCCGTTCGCCAGATGATGGTCGAGACGGTGCGCGCCCAGTACGCGGTCCAGATGAAGGCGCTATATGAGAAACTCTCCGATCGGCAGCTGGCGGCGGATTTTCAGCTGCTCTCGCTCAGCGACGATGACTATCTCTGGATCTATGACAACGCGATGCCCCCGGTCTATTCCACCCAGACGCTGAAGGATACGCTCAAAAAGCTTGGCTATGTGGATCTGGACAGTCCGTCGGCGATCAATCTCTACGCCTCGACCTTTGAAAACAAGGACGCCATTGCCGACGCCATCGAGGCGTATAACGACACGGTGGAAGAGGAGGACGAGATCCACTATACCGATATGGTGGCGCTGCTGATGAGCTCAATTACGACCATCATCAATGTCATCAGCTATGTCCTGATTGCCTTTGTCGGCATCTCGCTGGTGGTATCCTCCATCATGATCGGAATCATCACCTACATCTCCGTCCTGGAGCGGACCAAGGAGATCGGAATTCTTCGCGCCATCGGCGCCTCGAAGCGTGACATTTCCCGCGTCTTCAACGCCGAGACCTTCATCGTCGGCCTGGCCGCCGGCCTGATCGGCATTCTGGTGACGGCGGTCCTGAACATCCCCATCAACATCATCGTCCACGACCTCACCGGCATCATGTCGCTGAAGTCCTCGCTCCCGCTGATCGGTGCCGTCTTCCTTGTGCTGATCAGCGTGATCCTGACCTTCATCGCGGGGCTGATCCCCTCCGGCGTGGCGGCAAAAAAGGACCCGGTCATCGCGCTGCGGTCCGAATAAGACAGAAACGGGAAGAAAACAGCTTTATGCTGAAGGAGATATGTATGAGAATAGTCAGGTTGACCCTTGTATGCCTGTTGTGCTGCGCAATGCTTCTCACCGGCTGCGGCACGGCGTCCGCCCCGGCGGAGACGCCCCGGCCGACGACGGAGCAGCAGGCGGATCTGCCCGCCGTGGAGAGCGGCTCTGAAATGCGCGCCGAAGTGACGGTGCCCGATCACGGCATGCTGATTCATATGGAACGCATGTCGAAAGAGGCTTTCGATCCCGAGACGGGGACGAACCGGATCCTCACCTTCGCATGGGACAATGTCCGGGTGGATTCGGAACTGGCGCCGGAAGCGGCACAGCGCATGACCGAGGAAATGGCGGCGCTGCAGGATCTCTGGTATACCGGCAGCGGTGCCGGGGAGGGAAACATATACGGATACGATGCCATGCTGGCCGCCGCCGAGGACAATTACACCATCTCCAGGGAATATGACGGCATCCCTTCGGAGCTGACCTCGACCCGGTATGTGACGGTGCTGCGGGCGGATGATGAGATCTGTGTTTTCCTGGTGAGTACCTATGACTACCTCGGCGGCGCGCACGGCGGCTACGCGGAGGAGGCGGTCTGTTTTGACGCCGGAACGGGGGAGCGGCTCCACCTGGAGAATCTCTGCGCCGATCCGGAGGCTTTCCGGGAGCGCCTCGTCTCCGAAATGCTCCGCCTGGTGCAGGAGGACCGGGACGGCTACTATGCCAGCCAGCTCTCCCTGACCGCCCCGGAGGACTATGAGACCGCCTTCCGGGCGCTGCTGCGGGACGGCGCCTGGTACCCGGGGGAGGATGCCTTCCACCTGACGTCCGGGCTGTACGAGCTCGGAGACTATGCCTCCGGCCTCACGGATTTCAGCATCCCGTATGAAAAGCTGGAAGGCCTCCTGGATGCCCGCTGGTTCCCGCCCGCCGTTTCCGGCACGGCGGACGTCGCGATGATCGAGATGCCTGAAATCCAGGAGGGAAGCCTCGACATCGTCGACCAGGTGGTGATCGGCGACGGCGGCGAGACCGGCCTCATCGTCTTTTCCGGGGACGCCAGGGACGTCAGCATCTGGACGGCATATCCGGGCGCGGACGCTCATTTTTATGCAGACCGGGAGCTGTTCTTCTGCGGGCGCTTCTGCGACTGCGCGCTGCAGATGGCGCTTCTGTTTCCGGGGGATCTGCCCGATACGATGCTCCGCTACCGGGATCTCAGAGAGGTGCATGAATATATGATCGGCCTCTCCGGCGAGGACGGAAGGATCATCCTGACGGAGAATCCGCCCGCCTCTCAGGGCTGAGCCGCTTATACAGCATACCGGATACCGCCGCCACAGAAACTGCGGCGGTATTGTTCTGCGGCTTTGTGCTATTTGCATAAGAACGGGAGAGAGCGGAAACGCCCTCTTTGCAACTGTGCATAAATATGAAAATAGAACTTGACTTTTCTGGATGCCGGCCCTATAATCACTGCATAAATATTCAATAAGGAGCTAATATTATGAATAAAGCTGATATTAAAAAAGTCGTTCTTGCCTATTCCGGTGGTCTGGACACCTCTATTATCATTCCCTGGCTGAAGGAGAACTACAACAACTGCGAAGTGATCGCGGTTTCCGGCAATGTCGGCCAGGCTGATGAACTGGAAGGCCTGGAGGAGAAAGCGATTAAGACCGGCGCGTCCAAGCTGTATGTGCTGGACCTGACAGAGGAGTATGTAGACGAATACATCATCCCCTGTATGAAAGCGGGAGCGGCGTACGAGGACTACCTGCTGGGAACCAGCCACGCGCGGCCCTGCATTGCCAAAGGTCTGGTGGAGATCGCCCTGAAGGAAGGCGCGGACGCCATCGCTCACGGCTGCACCGGCAAGGGCAACGATCAGGTCCGCTTCGAGCTGGCAATCAAACACTTTGCGCCGAACATGCCCATCATCGCCCCCTGGCGTGAGTGGGACATCAAGTCCCGCGAAGAAGAGATCGACTATGCCGAGGCGCACGACATCCCTCTGAAGATCAACCGCGAGACCAACTACTCCAAGGATAAAAACCTCTGGCATCTGTCCCATGAGGGTCTGGACCTCGAGGACCCCGGCAATGAGCCGACCTATGAGAAGCCGGGCTTCCTGGAGATGGGCGTCTCCCCGATTCAGGCGCCGGATGTGCCGACCTACGTGACCCTGGACTTTGAGCAGGGCGCACCGGTTGCGCTGGACGGCGAGAAGATGAGCGCCAAGGACATCATCCTGAAGCTCAACGAGATAGGCGGCGCCAACGGCATCGGCCTGCTGGACATCGTGGAGAACCGTCTCGTCGGGATCAAGTGCCGCGGCGTGTATGAGACGCCGGGCGGCACGATCCTCTATGCGGCCCACAGCGCCCTAGAGACCATCTGCCTCGACAAGATGACGGCGCACGAGAAGCAGAAGCTTGCCATCACCTTCGGCGAACTGGTATACAACGGCCAGTGGTTCACGCCGCTGCGCGAGGCACTGAGCGCCTTCGTGGACAAGACGCAGGAGCGCGTCACCGGCACCGTGAAGCTGAAGCTCTACAAGGGCAATATCATCAAGGCCGGGATCTGGAGCAAGTATTCTCTCTACAGCGAAGAGATCGCGACCTTCGGCGAGAGCGACTACAACCAGGCTGACGCCACAGGCTTCATCAACCTCTATGGCCTGCCCATCAAGGTGCAGGCACTGGTAGACGGAAAGTAAGCCATGGCAAAGATGTGGGCCGGCGTCACAGCCGGGGACACCGATCCGGCGGCGGACGACTTCAATTCCTCCATCCGCTTTGATCAGAGGATGTTCCGTCAGGACATCACCGGAAGCATTGCCCATGCCGAGATGCTTGCTGCAAAGGGAATCCTTTCCCAAAGCGACTGTGAAGCGCTGACAGACGGGCTCGCCGGTATCCTGGAGGACCTGGAGAGCGGGAAGCTCAAAATTGACGGGAGTGCCGAAGACATCCATATGTTTGTCGAGCAGGTACTGACCGAACGGATCGGCGACACCGGAAAGAAGCTGCACACCGCGCGCAGCCGGAACGACCAGGTCGCGCTGGACCTGCGCATGTATCTGAGGGATGAGAGTGACGAGATAGCCGCTCTCATCCGCGGTATTCTGAAGGTGCTGGCAGATCTGGCGGAACAGCACACCGAGACCATCATGCCGGGATATACCCATCTGCAGCGGGCGCAGCCCGTGAGCTTCGGGCACTACATGATGGCCTACGCGATGATGCTGCTGCGGGACCTGGACCGCCTTCGGGACTGCCGCAGGCGGATGAACATCTCGCCCATCGGCTGCTGCGCCCTGGCGGGGACCACCTATGACACGGACCGCCGGATGGAGGCGGAGCGCCTCGGTTTTGACGGGATCTGCCTCAACAGCATGGACGGCGTCTCGGACCGGGACTTTGCCGCGGAGCTTCTGAGCACGCTCTCGATCCTGATGATGCATCTGTCCCGCCTCTCGGAGGAGCTGATCCTCTGGGCCAGCTGGGAGTTCCGGTTCATCTCCTTCTCCAACGCCTATACGACGGGCTCCTCCATCATGCCGCAGAAGCGGAACGCCGACATGGCGGAACTGATCCGCGGCAAGACCGGACGGGTATACGGAGATCTGATCGGACTGCTCACCACGTTGAAAGGTCTCCCGCTCGCATATAACAAGGATATGCAGGAGGACAAGGAGGGCGTGTTCGACGCCTGCGACACGGTGAAAATGTGTCTCGGAATCCTGACGCCAATGCTCGCGACCATGACCGTAAACAAGGAGAACATGCTCCACGCGGCGCAGAGCGGGTTTATCAACGCAACGGATCTGGCGGACTGGCTGGTAAAAAAGGGGATGCCCTTCCGGAGCGCTTACAAGATCTCCGGACAGCTGGTGCGGCTCTGCATCGAGAACGGGACCGTCCTGGAGGCGCTTCCGCTCGAGACCTATCGGCAGTACAGTGAGTTCTTCGATGAAGAGCTCTATCAGGCGATCGACCTCAAGACATGCATGGAGAAGAGGATCAGCGAGGGCGGGACTTCCGTCGCCTCCGTGGAAAAGCAGATCGCCTTCGTGCGAAAGGAACTGGAAACATGACGAAAGTATTCATAGACGGCAGCGCGGGCACCACCGGCCTGCGGATCCACGAGCGTCTGTCGGACAGGAAAGAGCTGGAGCTGCTGAGCCTTCCGGCGGAGCTGCGCAAGGATAAGGCGGCGAGGGAGGCGATCCTCAACGAGGCGGATATCGCGTTTCTGTGCCTGCCGGATGCCGCGGCCATCGAGGCGGCGGAACTGGTGCACGGGAATACCGCAATCATCGATACCTCCACTGCCCACCGGACGGAACCCGGCTGGGACTACGGCTTCCCCGAACTGCACGGGCAGCGGGAGAAGATTGCTGCCAGCCGCCGGATCGGGAACCCCGGCTGCCACGCCAGCGGCTTTATCTCGCTGGTGGAGCCCCTGGTACACGAAGGCCTGATCGCTCCCGGGACGGCGCTGACCTGTTTTTCGGTAACCGGGTACTCCGGCGGCGGGAAGAGTATGATCGCCGACTATGAGTCCGCAGACCGGGATCCGGCCCTGGATTCGCCCAGACAGTACGCTCTGGGGCAGAGCCACAAGCATCTGAAAGAAATGGTAAAGATCTCCGGTCTCACAACAGCGCCGTTTTTCTGCCCCATTGTGGCGGACTACTACAGCGGCATGGCGGTGACGGTTCCCCTGTTCCAAAAGGATCTGAAAGGGAGCGCGGAGGATGTCAGGCAGCTCTACAAAGCCTGCTACCACAGCAAGGTAGTCCATTATGAGGAATACACCGACGGTCTGATCGCGGGGAACGCCCTCTCCGGGCGGGATGACATGGTGATCACCGTTGCCGGCAACGAAGATCGCATCCTGCTGATCTCGACATTTGACAACCTGGGCAAAGGCGCCTCAGGCGCCGCGATCCAGAACATGAACATTGTATTGGGCGTCGATGAGACGACAGGCCTGGTCCTCTGACCGGCCCAGCGCAAAGCGAAAGGAACACATCATGAACATCATCTCCGGCGGCGTCTGCGCCGCGAAAGGATTCAAAGCCGCGGGCGTCTACTGCGGGATCCGGAAAAACCCGCAGAAAAAGGACCTGGCCCTGATCGTGAGCGAAGTCCCGGCCAATGCCGCCACGGTCTACACCACCAACCTGGTGAAGGGCGCGCCCCTCACCGTGACCAAGGCCCATATTGCCGACGGCAAGGCGCAGGCGGTGATCTGCAACAGCGGTAACGCCAACACCTGCAATGCCGACGGCATCGAGATCGCCGAGACCATGAGCAGTCTGACGGCTGAAGCCCTTGGAATCAAAGCGGAGGACGTCGTCGTGGCGTCCACCGGCGTGATCGGTCAGCCGCTTCCCATTGCGCCGATTGCGGCAGGGATCCCGAAGCTCGCCGCAGCGCTCTCCCCGGAAGGCAGTTCAGAAGCCTGCGCCGCCATCATGACCACGGACACGAAAGAGAAGTCCGTCGCGGTGGAGTTTGCCCTCGGCGGGAAGATCTGCCGCCTCGGCGGTATTGCCAAGGGCAGCGGTATGATCCATCCCAATATGGCGACAATGCTGGTGTTCCTGACGACTGATGCGGCAGTGAGCCCCGCCCTGCTGCAGAAAGCGCTCTCGGGGGACATCCAGAGCACCTTCAACATGATCAGCGTCGACGGCGACACCTCCACCAACGACATGGTGGTGCTGCTGGCAAACGGTCTTGCCGGGAACGAGGAGATTACCGAAGAAGGGGAGGACTTCAGCGCCTTCATGTGCGCGCTCAACACCGTCACGGTCCAGCTCTGCCGGATGATCGCCGGAGACGGGGAAGGCGCGACAAAGCTGCTGGAGTGCACCGTCACCGGAGCCAAGGACGACAAGGCGGCAAAGACGGTTGCCAGAAGCGTGATCAGTTCCAGCCTGACAAAGGCGGCGATGTTCGGTGAGGATGCCAACTGGGGCCGCGTGCTCTGTGCCATCGGCTACAGCGGTGCGGACGTGGATATTACGAAGGTGGATGTCGAGTTCCGGTCGGAGGCGGGTACGGTTGCGGTCTGCAAGGACGGAGCGGGCATCCCGTTCTCCGAGGAGAAGGCGGCGGAGGTCCTGCACGAGAGTGAGATCGACATTGTCATCACGCTGGGCGACGGAAGCGCGGCAGCGAAAGCCTGGGGCTGCGACCTCACCTATGACTATGTGAAGATCAACGGAGATTACAGGACTTAAATGGAAGACATATTTACCAACAGTCAGCGGGCACAGGTGCTCACGCAGGCGCTGCCGTACATCCGGCAGTATAACGGGAAAATCGTCGTCGTCAAATACGGCGGCAACGCCATGGTCAGCGAACAGCTTCGGCAGCAGGTGATGGAGGATATCGTCCTGCTCTGGCTGGTTGGGGTCAAGGTGGTGCTGGTGCACGGCGGCGGACCCGAGATCAGCGAGATGATGAACCGCCTTGGGAAAAAGCCGGAGTTTGTGGACGGACTGCGCGTTACCGATCAGGAGACCGTGGACATCGTGCAGATGGTCCTCGCCGGCAAGGTCAACAAGACCCTGGTCAAGCTCCTGGAGGTCAAGGGCGGCAAGGCCATGGGTATCTCCGGCATGGACGGCGGACTCATCGAGGCAAAGAGAAAGCGGGCGGAGCTCGGCTTTGTCGGCAGCATCACCCGCGTCAACGTCGAGCCGGTGCTGGACCTGCTGGAGAAGGGCTATATCCCCGTGGTATCTACGCTGGGCTGTGATGCCGAGGGCAACACCTACAACATCAACGGCGATACGGCGGCGGCTTACATTGCCGGTGCGCTGGGGGCGGAGAGGCTTATCATGATGACGGATATTGCCGGCGTCCTGCGGGACCGGAACGACCCGAGCACTCTGATCCCGGAGCTCACCATCGCAGAGGCGGTGAAGCTGTTTGAAGAGAACGTCATCGCGGGCGGCATGATCCCCAAGGTGGAATGCTGTATCGACGCGATCCACCGGGGGGTCGAGCGCGTGATCATCATGGACGGCAGGGTGCCTCATTCGATCCTGATGGAGATCCTGACGGACGAAGGCGCAGGTACAATGGTTTACGGAGAGGAGACAGAACTATGAAAGACCTCAAGACACTTGATCAGCAGTATGTTGCCAATACCTACGCCCGCTTCCCCGTGGAGCTGGTCAGCGGGAAGGGCTCCCTTGTCTACGATGAGACGGGGAAGGAATACATCGACATGGGGAGCGGCATTGGTGTGACCGCCTTCGGCATCGCGGATGACGGGTGGCAGGCGGCGGTGACCGCCCAGCTCGGGAAGCTGCAGCACATGTCCAACCTCTACTATACCGAGCCCTGTGCCAAGCTGGCACAAATACTGTGCGAGCGCACGGGTATGAAAAAGGTCTTTTTCTGCAACTCCGGCGCCGAAGCGAATGAAGGCGCCATCAAGGCGGCGCGCAAGTACGCTGCCGAGAAGAAGGGACCGGAATACTACACCATCGTCACCATGGAGAACAGCTTCCACGGCCGGACGCTGACGACCCTCGCCGCCACCGGTCAGGACCATTATCACGAGCTGTTCCAGCCTCTGACACCGGGCTTTGTACACGCGCCGGCGAACAACCTGGAGGCGGTGAAGACTGCAGCGCTGGAGAACAAGGCGGCCGCGGTAATGATCGAGTGCATCCAGGGGGAGGGCGGCGTCATCCCGCTGGAGAAGAGCTTTGTGCAGGGACTTGCGGCCTTTTGCAAAGAAGAGGATATCCTCCTGCTGGTGGACGAGGTCCAGACCGGCAACGGCCGTACCGGAGCACTATACGCCTATATGAACTTCGGCATTCAGCCGGATGTCGTCTCTACCGCCAAAGGCATCGGCGGCGGCCTGCCGCTGGGGGCGGTACTCTTCGGAGAGAAGACCGAGTTTACCCTCGGCCACGGAGACCACGGCTCCACCTTCGGCGGGAACCCGGTCTGCTGCGCCGGCGCGATCAGTATTCTGGAGCGAATTGACGACGACCTGCTCGCGGAAGTGAAAGCAAAGAGTGAGATGGCCTTCTCCATGCTCGAGGGGGCGCCCGGCGTTGAGGCGGTCAGCGGCATGGGACTGATGATCGGGATCAAGACCGCGAAGCCTGCGGCGGATGTAGTCAAGACCTGTATGGAAAACGGTGTCCTCTGCCTGACGGCAAAGGACAAGGTCCGGCTTCTGCCGGCGCTGAACATCCCGAAAGATGTGCTGGCAAAGGCAATCGAGATTGTCAAAGGAGCGTGTGTATGAACCTGAAAGGCAAAAGCTTCCTGAAGCTGCTGGATTTCAGCTCCGAGGAGATCGAAGGGCTGCTGGATCTGGCGGCGGATCTGAAGGCAAAGAAAAAGGCCGGCATTCCCCACCGCCTCTGTGAGGGAAAGAACATCGCCCTGGTTTTTGAGAAAACGAGCACCAGGACCCGCTGCAGCTTTGAAGTGGCGGCGGCAGATCTGGGCATGCACCCGGTCTATCTGGACCCGAAGGGATCTCAGATCGGGAAGAAGGAGAGCATCGCCGATACAGCGCGGGTGCTGGGACGGATGTTCGACGGGATCGAATACCGCGGCTTTGAGCAGAAGCGGGTTGAGAAGCTGGCAGCCTATGCGGGCGTGCCGGTCTGGAACGGCCTGACAAACGAGTTCCACCCGACGCAGATCCTGGCGGATTTCCTGACCATCCGGGAACACTTTGGCAGCCTGAAAGGGAGAAAGCTGGTCTACTTCGGGGACGCGCGCTACAACATGGGGAACTCCCTCATGGTTGGCTGCGCGAAGATGGGCCTGCACTTTGTCGCCTGCGCCCCGGAGAAATACTTCCCTGACGCGGCGCTCATCGCGCAGTGCAAGGCAGTTGCCGCCGAGACCGGAGCGACGCTGGAGTTTGAGACCGACCCGATGAAGGCCGTACAGGGCGCGGATGTGCTGTATACGGACATCTGGGTCTCCATGGGCGAACCGGAGGCGGTCTGGGCGGAGCGTATCCATGACCTGCTGCCCTATCAGATTAACCAGCAGCTGATGGGGGCTGCGGGGCCTCAGTGCCGGTTTATGCACTGCCTGCCGGCCTATCACGACCTGGAGACGGAAAACGCCGTGGCAGTCTATAAGACCTTTGGCCTGACGGAGATGGAAGTCACGAATGAGGTGTTTGAAGGGCCTCAGTCGATTGTCTTCGACGAGGCGGAAAACCGCATGCACACAATTAAGGCGGTTATGGCTGCAACGCTGTAACAGTGCCGCAGCCCTTCATAAGGCAGAGAAGAAAAATGTTCGGGCAAATCGGCATAATCTATGACAGTGAGTAACGATATGGACAGTGTATATCTTGTACTGCAAAACGGGATGGCTTTTTCGGGCCATCCCATTGGCGCATGGGGGAATACAGAACAGGCAGCCGCTTCGGTGGGAGAGCTGGTCTTCACCACCGGAATGACCGGCTACCTCGAGACCCTGACCGATCCCAGCTATGCCGGGCAGATCATTCTGCAGACCTTCCCCATGATCGGGAATTACGGGCTTATTCCGCAGGACTTTGAAGGGGACTGCTTCGCCAAAGGCTATGTGGTCCGGGAGCTCTGCGGCAGTCCGTCCAACTTCCGCAGCGAAGGGGATCTGGACAGCTTTCTGAATGAGCGCGGCATCCCCGGCATCTGCGGCGTGGATACCCGCGCCATCACGAGGATCATCCGTGAAGAGGGCGTTATGAACGCCTGCCTCTGCCGGGAGATCCCCGCTGATCTCGCCCCGGTGCAGCGCTACCGGGTGGAAAAGGTCGTCCCGATGGTCAGCACCAGGCACAGCATCCGCTTCCCGGCAGACGCTGTGTGCACCGGGGCGTCAGGCCATCACGTGGTGCTGGTCGACTACGGTGCAAAGCGGAATATCATCCGCAGTCTCACGTCGAGAGGCTGCCGTGTGACGCTGGTTCCGCACGATACGCCGGCGGAGGAAATCCTTGCAATGGACCCGGACGGCGTGATGCTCTCCAACGGCCCGGGCGACCCGGCGGAGAACGTCTATGAGGTTGCACAGATCCGGAAGCTGGTGGGACAGGTTCCCGTTTTCGGCATCTGTCTCGGGCATCAGCTCTGCGCGCTCGCCATGGGCGGCGAGACCTACAAGCTGAAGTACGGCCATCGCGGGGCAAACCAGCCGGTCACGGACGGCAGACGGACCTGGATCACAACCCAGAACCATGGCTACGCTGTCCGGAATGAGAGCGTGGAGGGGATCGCCGGGCTGAGCTTCTGGAACGCCAACGACCGGAGCTGTGAGGGGCTCGAATACCCGGGAAAGAAGTGCTTCACGGTGCAGTTCCATCCGGAGGCCTGTGCAGGACCGCACGACACAGGCTTTCTGTTTGACCGCTTTCTTGCCATGATGAACGGAGAGGAGGGCGCAAATGCCTAAGGACAAGAGCATCCATAAGGTCCTGGTGATCGGCTCAGGGCCGATCGTTATCGGGCAGGCGGCGGAATTCGACTACGCCGGCGCCCAGGCCTGCCGCATCCTGCGCCAGGAGGGGATCGAGACCGTCCTCGTCAACTCGAATCCCGCAACCATCATGACCGACAAGAAGCTCGCCGACGCCATCTATCTGGAGCCTCTCACGCCGGAGACACTGCGCCGCATCATCGAGAAGGAGCGCCCGGACGGCCTGCTGGCGGGCCTGGGAGGACAGACCGGTCTGACGCTTGCGATGCAGCTCAGCAGGGACGGAACTCTGGCCAAATACGGCGTCCGTCTGCTGGGCTCGGATATTGAGAGCATTGAGAAAGCGGAGGATCGAGAGCGTTTTCGTGAGACGCTGGAGGCGATGGGTCAGCCGGTGATTCCGTCTGCTACCGCCGTGACGGTGGAGCAGGCGCTGGGGATCGCCGGGGAGATCGGCTATCCGGTGATTGTACGTCCGGCTTATACCCTCGGCGGTACCGGCGGCGGGATCGCGGAAAACCCGGAGGAACTGAGCGCCATTGCGCGCAACGGGCTGGACCTCTCGCCGATCACCCAGATTCTGGTTGAAAAGTGCATCTCGGGCTGGAAGGAGATCGAGTTTGAGACCATGCGGGACGCGGTCGGCAACGTTATCGCGGTCTGCTCGATGGAGAACTTCGACCCTGTCGGCATCCACACAGGCGACTCGATCGTCGTGGCGCCGGCGCTGACGCTGGCGGATCGGGAGTACCAGATGCTGCGCAGCGCGGCACTGGACATCATCACAGCCCTCGGCATCGTGGGCGGCTGCAACTGCCAGTTTGCCCTGGACCCGGAGAGCTTTGAATATGCGGTGATCGAGGTAAACCCCCGTGTGTCGCGCTCCTCAGCTCTGGCGTCCAAGGCCACCGGCTACCCCATCGCCAAGATCAGCACCAGGCTTGCTCTGGGTTATACGCTGGATGAGATCACAAACGACATCACCGGCAAGACCTGCGCCTGCTTTGAACCGGCTCTCGATTACGTGGTGGTGAAGCTGCCAAAATGGCCCTTTGATAAGTTCCCCCATGCGAGCCGGCGTCTGGGGACCCAGATGAAGGCAACCGGTGAGGTGATGGCCATCGCGCCGAACTTCGAGATGGCGCTGATGAAGGCGGTGCGCGGTGCGGAGATCTCTCTCGATACCCTGAACGCGCCTTCCCGGGATGCCAGACCGATCACCGAACGGCTGCAGGATCAGGACGACCACCGCCTGTTCACGGTCTTCGAAGCGCTGAAGCAGGGGATCACGGCGGAGGAGATCCATCAGATCACCCGCATTGACCGCTTCTTCCTCCATAAGCTCGCAAACATGGCCGAGCTGGAAAAGGGCATCGAGGGGCGGCCTCTCAGCAGAGAGGACTATGAGACGGCGAAAAAGCTCGGTTATACCGACGCTGCTCTGGAGAGACTGAGCGGGGCTCCGCTGCCGAAGAGCTCTGCGTTTGTGTATAAGATGGTGGATACCTGCGCGGCCGAATTCGATGCGCAGACGCCTTATTTCTACTCCACATGCGACAGCGTCTGCGAGTCGCGAAGCTTCCACCGCAGCGGAAAGCCCGTCGTGATGGTGCTGGGCTCCGGCCCAATCCGGATCGGGCAGGGGATCGAGTTCGACTACAGCTCGGTCCACTGTGTCTGGACCCTGCGGGAGATGGGCTATGACGTGGTGATCGTGAACAATAACCCCGAGACCGTCTCCACCGACTATGACACCGCAGACCGTTTGTACTTTGAACCGCTCTGTCCGGAGGACGTGTGGAACGTGATCCGGGTGGAGAACCCCGTCGGCGTTGTGGTGGCTTTCGGCGGCCAGACCGCCATCAAGCTGACCAAGTTTCTCTCGGATCAGGGCATTCAGATCCTCGGCACCTCCGCGGACAGCATCGATATCGCCGAAGACCGCGCCCGCTTCGATGAGCTGCTGGAGCGCTTCGGCATCCGGCGGCCCCGCGGCCGCGGCGTGAACACCCTGGAGGAAGCGCTGCAGGCGGCCGAAGAGCTGGGCTATCCCGTCCTGCTCCGGCCGAGCTATGTCATAGGCGGACAGAACATGTGCATCTCCCGGGATCCGGAGACCACTGAGACCTATATGAAGGGAATCCTCGCAGGCGGGATCGAGAACCCCGTTCTGGTGGACAAATACATGCCGGGGATCGAGCTGGAGGTCGACGTCATCTCCGACGGGACCGATGTGCTGATCCCGGGGATCATGGAGCACATTGAGCGGGCCGGCGTCCACAGCGGGGACTCTATCGCGGTCTATCCGCCCTATAACCTCACCGACCGTTTCCTCCACCGGATCTGCGACGTGTCGGAGAAGCTGGCGCTCGCCCTGGGGACGAAAGGACTTGTGAACATCCAGTATCTCATCTATGAGGACGAGCTGTATGTCATCGAGGTCAACCCCCGTGCCTCCCGTACCGTGCCGTATATCTCCAAGGTGACCAATGTCCCCATGGTGGATCTGGCGGCGCACATCATGCTGGGCGCCAGCCTGCGGGAGCTCGGTTACGGCACGGGGCTCTGGCGCACGCCGCCCTACTACGCAGTGAAGGTACCGGTGTTTTCCTTTGAGAAGCTGTCCGACGCGAACTCCATCCTCGGTCCGGAGATGAAATCCACCGGCGAGGTGCTGGGCATCGGCCGCAGCTTTGCCGAGGCCATGTTCAAAGGGCTCACGGCGGCCGGCTTCCGGCTCCCGTCAGCGGGCAGCAGCGTGCTCCTCAGTGTTGAGACAGCGGACTACCCCGAGATCCTGACGCTGGCGAGGCGCTTCCATGACCTCGGGCTGAAGCTTTACGCGACGGAAGGGACCGCGGCGGCGATCCGTGACGCTGGGCTCCCGGCGGAGGCCTTTGATCCGGAGAGCCTGCGCTCAGCGGACGCAGCGGAGACGGCAAGGCGGACGGCCCTCGAGCTGATCGTCTATACCGGTGCAGTGAAGGACGGCACCATGGGGGACTATATCGCGCTTCACAGGCGGGCCATGCAGCTGGGCATTCCGTGCCTCACTTCGCTGGATACCGCAAATGCGCTCGCCGACAGCATCGCCGGGCGCTACCACGAGAGCAACACTGAGCTGGTCGACCTGAACCGGATGCGCCGCTGGCGGCAGAGCATCCCCTTCACCAAAATGCAGGACTGCGGGAACGACTATATCTTTATCGAGAACTTTGACGGCTCCATCTCCTGTCCGGAATCGCTCTGTGTCTCCCTGTGCCAGCCGCATTACGGCATCGGCGCTGACGGCATCGTCCTGATTGAGGACTCCCGTATCGCCGATGTAAAGATGCGCAGCTTCAACCGCGACGGGAGCGAGGGCATGATGGCGGGGAACAACCTGCGCTGCATCGGCAAATACCTGTATGACAGGGGATATCTGCGCACAGAGTTCCTCACGGTGGAGACTGCAGGCGGACTGCGGCATCTGCGGCTTTTCTGCCGGGACGGTACGGTGAGCTCGGTCACGGTGGACATGGGTCGGGCGAGTCTGGTCCCGGCGGAGATCCCGGTTCTCACAGCGCAGGAGCGACTGGTGCAGAGCCCCGTTCAGATCGGCGGCAGGGAATGGAAGGTTACCTGCCTCACGGTCGGCAACCCCCACTGCGTGGTCTTCTGTGACAACATCGATACGCTGGACCTGGAGACCGTCGGCCCGCAGTTTGAGCACGCGGAGATGTTCCCCGAGCGGGTGAACGCGGAGTTCGTTCGTGTGGTGAGCCGCACCGCGCTGCGCATGCGCGTCTGGGAACGCGGCAGCGGCCAGACCCTGGCCTGCGGGACGGGGGCCTGCGCCGCGGTGGCAGCCGCGGTGGAGAGCGGATACTGCGACAAGGGAACGGATGTCAAGGTGACCCTCCCCGGCGGCGACCTGACGGTCAACTACTGCGACGACCGCGTGCTCCTCACCGGCGGCGCGACCACAGTGTTCACCGGCATCTTCGAGTACTGAAGCGCCGCGTTTCAGTCCTTCGGGAGAACGAATAACCGGGCGCCTGTCCCGAAAAATTAACGATAAGAAAAACGCAAAGAATCCCGCCAAACCCGGCGGGATTTTGCATGCTGTTGTTGCTTTTTATACGATCTTGACGTATAATTCCGGCAGACAAAACGAGGGGCGAGCGATGCTCTCCCCGTAAGCCAAAACCTGAGAAAGGGTTCTGACAGAACGAGATGGTTTTTTCAAGTCTGATCTTTCTATATGCGTTCCTTCCGCTGTCGCTGGCGGCATGTGCCCTGTGCGGGAGCCTGCGGGCGAAGAATATCTCGCTGCTCATTTTCTCGCTGATCTTCTATGCCTGGGGCGAACCCAAGTATGTGCTGCTTCTGATGCTGATGGCGGCGGTGGACTGGTTCTGCGCGCTCCGGATCGATGCGGCCGAAGGGCAGGGAGAGCGGAAGGCCTGGGTTGCGCTCGCGACCCTGATCGACCTGATGCTGATCGGCGTCTTCAAGTACGCCGGGCTCGTCTGCTCCATTTTCGGCGAGGTCCCGGAACTGGTACAGCGCATCACGCTTCCGATCGGCATTTCCTTCTACACCTTCCAGCTCCTGACCTATGTGATCGACGTCTACAGGGGAGATGCCAAGGCGGAGCATGCCTACTGGCATGTGCTGCTCTATGCTGCGCTGTTCCACCAGTGCATCGCCGGACCGATCGTCCGTTATAACAGCATCGCGGAAGAGCTTTTCGTCCGGCGTTCCGGTGCGGAGGAGATGACCGACGGCATCCGCCGCTTCACCTGCGGGCTTGCAAAAAAAGCTTTACTTGCAAACCCCTGCGGCGCGCTGACGGACGCCCTTCTCCTGAGCGACAGCACCATTTCGGATCCGGCGCTGTTTGTGGATAATCTTGCACATCTGCAGGGCGTGACGGTGCTCGGCGCCTGGATGGGCATGGCGGCTTTCATGATGCAGATTTATCTGGACTTCAGCGCTTACT
This sequence comes from Oscillospiraceae bacterium, assembly GCA_017458065.1. Lineage (GTDB taxonomy): Bacteria > Bacillota > Clostridia > Oscillospirales > Oscillospiraceae > Limivicinus. Next base: position 64,401 of record JAFTGD010000065.1, on the reverse strand, counting down.
CCGACATGGCCATCGGCATGGGCAAGATGCTGGGCCTCCACTATCCTGAGAATTTCCGTTATCCCTATGCGGCAAATTCCGTGACCGAGTTCTGGCGCAGATGGCACATGTCTCTGAGCCGCTTCTTCCGGGACTATGTGTATATCCCTCTTGGCGGGAACCGGAAATCTGCCCTTCGCACCGTGTTTAACACCTTTGTCGTCTGGGCGCTGACCGGGCTCTGGCATGGTGCCAGCTGGAATTTTGTCCTCTGGGGCCTGTACTGGTTTGTCTTTCTGATGATTGAGCGGCTCTTCCTGCGTCGCGTGCTGAAGCATCTCCGCGTGCTGCCGCATCTCTATCTGCTGCTTGTGGTTTTCCTGGGTTGGGTGCTGTTCCGCTTTACAGACATCCGGCTGGGATGGACGGTGGCGCTCGGGCTGTTCGGCCTGAACGGAAATGCGCTGTCAGACTTTGTCACGGGGACAATTCTGCAGAACAATCTGTTTCTGCTGCTGGTTTCGGCAGTTGCCTGTACTCCGCTGCCGAGAATACTGTCCAATGTGCTCGCGCGAAACGGCATTTGGAACGGGTGCAGGAAGATGCTGGTCCCGATCCTGCTCCTGCTGCTCTCCACCTGCGCCCTGGTAGGCGAGAGCTATAATCCGTTCCTGTACTTCCAATTCTGAGGAAGAGGCGAATATGAGTCAACAAGAAGAAAAGAAAATCGGGAAAAAGAGATATGAGCTCGAGATGGCAGGACCGTTCCTCGTCGTTTTGGCAGTCATGACCTTGATCGCATTCCTGATTCCGCTGCGGCCGGCTGCTTCCGTGCGGGAGAAGCGGACCTTAAGGGAGTTTCCGACGTTTTCCGTCGACGCCCTTCTGAGCGGCGATTACTTTGACGATATCGGCATGTGGTTTTCTGACACCTTCCCTGGTCGGGAAACGATGCTGGAGATTTCCGAACGCATGGACGCACTGCATGGTCTGGGCAAGAACGAGATCGCGCTGAACCAGACCAACGCGGCGAATGACAATGACGAGCTTGACGCCCTGCTGGAACAGGCGGAGGCGGAGGCTGCCGCCAGAAGGGAAGCAGAAGAACGGGCGGCTGCAGAAGCAGCCGAAGCTGCTGCAATCGTGGCGGAAGCGGCGAAGCCGGCAGATCCCGATGCTGTCATTGAGGATTGGGGAGGCCTGGCCGGAGAAGATGAAGCGGGTATCTACGGGGATCTTGTTGTCATCGATGGAACGATTCTGTCAAGGCTCGGGTTTGACCAGTCTGCTTCCGACCACCATGCCGCGCTCATGAATAAGGCAGGAGACGCTCTGGCGGCCAAGGGAATCCGCTTTTTCAATCTCCCTGCGCCGACCAGCATCAGCGTCCTGATCTCTTCCGAGCTGCTCAGTGAGCTCGGCAGCGCGGACCAGGGGAAGACGCTCCGCTATATGTTCGCCCAGGAGAACGACAACGTCCATAAAGTCAACGCCTTCAACAACATGCTTAAGCACAATACGGAGTATATCTACTTCAACACCGACCACCACTGGACAGCGCTCGGGGCATATTACGCATATCAGGCGTTCTGCGAAGAGGCGGGTTTTGAGCCGGTTCCTCTGGATGAATTCACCGAATGGAACATGGGTGAATTTGAAGGGACCTACACCCACTCCGTGAACTCCCGCAACCTCAAAGCCGATGAGGTCATCGCCCTGGTGCCCCCCGGCAATGAGAACATCCACATGGAGATTGCCGGGTATCCGCACTACACAACGGTGATCGTGGACGAGAGCGAGGCAGCGCCGAATATGAAGTATAACTGCTTCATTGCCGGCGATAACCCTATTACGATTCTCACCAATGACAATCTGCCTGACGCGCCGGACTGCATGGTGATCAAGGATTCCTACGGCAATCCGTTTACGGTATATCTTACGCAGCACTATCACAAGGTTTATATTCTGGATTACCGTAAGAATTTTACCCCGGTGAGCATTGTGGCGGAACAGTACGGCGTGCAGGATGTGATCCTGGCGCAGAGCATCGGTGTCAGCCAGACACGTCAGGCCCAGTCCCTTCTGGACAACTTGATGAAGTGATCGTTTTTTATCCCTCCAACAACAGAGATCGAACAGCACCAGGCCCGAAACATCCGGGTCTGGTGCTGTTTGCGCAATTGCATCACATATGGCGCGTCGGCAGAAATGTTGTTACGCTTCTGTTGATGCTCCTGGCTTTGATTGCTGGCCTCGCTGGCTGCGCCCTTCTTCGGCGGGCGAATGTGGAAGAGGGGTTCGCCGGCGTGGAGACGGGGAGTCAGGAGACGGAGCAGCAGGGCCATGTCTGCATCAGCGAGATCATGTCTTCCAACGAGAGCATCCTTGCTGACCGAGCGGGAAACTTCGGCGACTGGATTGAGCTGTGCAATGACGGCAATGAACGGGTCGAGCTCGGCGGTTATCAGCTGCGCTGCGGGAAGGACAGATGGATATTCCCGGACTGCGTCCTGGAGCCGGGCGCTTTCCGGATTGTCTTCTGCGACAGGGAAGACCGAATCGACGGAGAGGAAATGCACAGCAATTTCGCTATTTCGGCATCCGGAGAGAGGCTGAGACTGTTCACGCCAACAGGCGGCCTGGCTGACACATTCCCCGCTGTGGAACTGGAAGAAGACACCAGCGCGGCGCGCGACCCGGAAACGGGGAAACTGCATATCAGCAGATGGTCAACGCCAGGGTATGAGAACTCAGAAGCCGGGTTTGAGGCTTTCCAGAGAGAGCAGACGATGGCCCGTCATGATCTTGTGATCAACGAGGCGATCGTTTTTAATGACAGGTTTGCACCTCTCGGCGGGGAGTACTACGATCTGATCGAGCTCTATAATCCAACGGATCAGGTGCTGGATCTCGGACAGTATTTTCTGTCTGATCAAGAGAGTGACAGATACAAAGCACGCCTGCCCGGTGCCGGGCTGGCTCCCGGCAGTCTGGCGCTGCTGTACTGCTCTGCCGACATCGGGAATGAGCAGTGCCTGCACATCGCATTGAACGCACAGAAAGAGGAGCTGTATCTGAGCAGGGCGGACGGAAGCCTCTGTGATTACGTCTGCTTAAAAGACATCCCTCTGGGCTACAGCTACGGCCGTGTGGGGGACGAAGGCTGGTTCTATCTGGAAAACCCGACGCCCGGTGCTGTCAACAGAGGCGGAGTGCGCTTTAGCGACGAGATGCCGGAACTGATCGGAGAAGACGGCGTGTATAACGGCGTGGAGTCGGTGACAGTGGAGCTGCGCGGTCCCGGCATCATCCGCTACACCACGGACGGGAGCGAACCGGATGCGTATTCCGCCGAGTATACCGGCCCTCTCACCATAACTTCGACCGGCGTCATCCGGGCGGCCAGCTTCCGGGAGAATCATACCCGCAGCGAGGTTCTCAGCCTCAGTTATATCCTGAACGAAGAACATGCACTTCCGGTTGTGAGCCTCGTCTGCGATGGCGAAAAAATGTTCGGCGAGAGAGGCGTGTATTACACCCCGCATGAAGAGATCGAGATCCCCGCAGCTGTCATGCTCTACGGAGAAGACGGAAGCCTGAGGACCGACTGCGGGGTCAAGCTCCACGGGGCGACATCCAAATTTGTCCAGGAGAAGAAGTCGCTGAAGCTGAGCTTTCGGGATCGCTATGGCGGAGCGCTTCACAGCGATCTTTTTGGAAACGGCGTGACAGAGTTCGATTCTGTACTGCTGCGTACCGCCCAGGAGGGGGACAGCTCCAGCTATATGCGGGATGCCCTCATGCATGAGGTCGCAAAAGAATGCTTCCCGGCGCTGCCCGCCCAGGACCACCGCTATGTGGTGCTCTACATCAATGGCCGGTACTGGGGGCTCTACAATCTGCGGGAGGCCCACTCTGCAGAGCATTACGCCAACCATTACGGTACCCTGCCTGAGACGGTGAAGCAGTGGCAGGGGAAATGGCCTGCTGACAGCATGGCGGAAGAGATCTACCGCTTTGCCATCACACATGATCTGTCCAAACAGGAGAACTATGAGTTCGTCGCCGGGCACGTCAACATCGACAGCGTCGTCGCATGGCTGATCCTCCAGGACTACAGCGGCAATATCGATTTTAACTCTCCCAACATGCGCTTCTACTGGTCGGAAGAAGACCAGCAGCTGCGCTACGGCCTCTCCGATCTGGATCTTGGGCTCTTCACCGAGGGTAATCTCCCTTCTCTGACGACCAGAGGATACTACGCCTACAACCGGCTCGCCGGGGCGCTGTGGAAAAACGCGGACTTCCGGAAAGCGTTCTGCCTGCAGCTGAATGACGCCCTGCACGGCCCGCTTTCTGACGAGGCCATGCTGGAGCGGATCGACCGCTTCGCCGACGGGATCCGGCCTGAGATCGCAAGGGAAAAGACGCGCTGGGGCGGGAAGCCGGCCGACTGGGAACACCTGGTCGGGGATATCCGCGGCTTCATTACCAAAAAGGATGGACAGGCAAATAATATCGTACGGCTGCTCGTCGCCAATGGAGCTTTGAAAACATCAGAGGCGACGGAATATCTTCCGGACTTTGTGAAGAAAAGGCGCTGAAACTATATCTGTGAAAATACCCCGGTCGATTCACTCACAGTGGATCGACCGGGGTAATGCTGTTTGATTGATCAGTCGCCTTCGACCATGCGGTATCCGACGCCGACTTCGGTAAAGATATATTGCGGTTCGGCCGGGTTCAGCTCAATCTTGCGGCGGATGTTGGCCATGTTGACACGGAGGATCTGGTTCCCGCCGCCGGTCTGGGGACCCCACAGTTCCTTCATGATGTAGTCATAGGTGAGGACCTTCCCTGCATAGCGCGAGAGGAGCGCCACGATGCGGAATTCGTTCTGCGTGAGCTTTGCGTTCTCCCCGGAGATCAGCACCTGGTGCTTGTCGTAATCGACCGTCAGCTCTCCCGAGGTGAACCTGCTGCTGTCGGCGAGGGAGCCCGCGCTGTTTCGCGTGTGGCGGATGGCCACGCGGATACGGGCCAGCAGCTCCGCCGCGCCGAAGGGCTTGGTGATATAATCGTCGGCGCCCAGCTCCAGCGCCGAGACCTTGTCCTGCTCGTTGCCGCGGGCCGAGACCACGATGATCGGCAGCTGGGTCCAGCTGCGTACCTTGGAGATGATCTGGATCCCGTCCATGTCCGGGAGACCGAGATCGAGAATCACGAGATCCGGGCAGTGCGAGCTGATCATCGACAGCGCCTCGCTCCCAGTCTGGGCGACCATAGCGTCGTAGCCGTTGGAACTGAGGATGGCCTTGATAAAGCCTGCGATGCTCTTTTCGTCCTCGACGATCATAATGCGGTCACGGATTTTCAACTTGCTTACCTCCCAGTGGTAATGTGAAAGAGAAGCACGCACCCCCTTCGGGGCGGTTCCCGGCGGAGATGCTACCGCCGTGGGCCTGGATGACGGTGCGGCAGACGCTCAGACCGATGCCGAGGCTGCGCGTCTGGTCGAAGCTCTGCTGTGTGCCGGAGAAGGGGAGCGTCCCGTCGAACAGGTGCTCCAGCCGGTCTGGAGAGATCCCGACGCCGTCGTCCTTGACGGAGACGCGGGCGGTATTGCCCTCGGCTGTCGCCTCGACGCGGATGCGTCCGGTCGTTTTCCCGTGGATGACGGCGTTGTCCAGCAGATTCTGGAGGACCTGCTGGATCAGGACCGGGTCCATCGGAACCATCAGCACCGTGTCCGGCACCGAGACCTCCACCGCAATATCCGGGTTCCGTTTCCGAAAGGAGAGCACCGCTGCGCCGATCACCTCTTCCAGGGCTTCCTCCTGGGTGTGGAGCGAACCGGGCTGGTCTTCGCCGATGCGCGTGACGGAGAGCAGATTCTCCACCATACGGCAGAGCCAGTCCGCGTGCTCCTTGGCGCCCTCCAGCAGTTCCCGCTGCTGATCCGGGCTCAGATATTCTGCGTTGTCCAGCACGGCCGAGATCGACCCGCTGATCCCTGTCAGCGGCGTGCGCAGATCGTGGGACATGCCGCGCAGCAGGTTGGCGCGCAGCTTTTCGCGCTCGGTCTCGAGGCGTAGCTTTTCCCGCTGCTGGTCGCGCGTCATGAGCGTCGAGACGGCAACGCCGACCGCGAGCAGCGTCATGAAGGTGAGCGGATAGCCATAAGGCGAAAAATCGATCTGCATATAGGGCGAGGTGAAAGCGTAATTCACCGCGATGACGCTGGTGAGCGCGGCCAGGATCCCGTAGAAGTAGCCCTCGGTCAGAAGCGAGACCACCAGCACCACCAGCACAAAGATGATCGGCACATGGACGTCGGAGGTGCTGACCTGCTGCAGCATGATACAGAGCAGCGAGGCGAGCAGCATCGAGATCAGATACACCAGCCAGCCCTTCAGCGACAGGGGCGCGTATGTCTTCAGTTTTTGAAAGAATTCCCGCACGTTTCGAGCCTCGCTCCGGTCTTTCATTCGTCTTTCAGTCATTATATCATAGGAGGGGGTAAAGAGTGCGCTAAAAAACCAGAACGCTCCCTGCGCGGCGTCCAAAGGCGCAAACTTTCCATATCCCATATGGAAAATCCGCGGCGGAAGACAGCGCAGGGAGGCGAAAGGTCCTTATTGGTACCGCTGACGCGGACGGTAGAACTCGAAGATCACCGCGTCGCGCTTGTGTTCGTTTCTGGGCTCGTGGGAGGTCCAGCCGATGTTCATCGCGCCGAGCGCCGTGGCAAGCCGGACAAGGGGAGGCCGGTAGCCGATGCGGTACGCAATAAACTGCGGCCGCGCCAAAAAGTTCAGCATGGTGTTGTGCAGGACAAAGGCCTTGAAGCCCCGGATCCCGTCGTCGGCATAATTCTGCAGGCTTGTCGCAAGCTGCCCGCGCACCAGCTCCGGCGCGTGCACACGGAACCATGCGACGATCAAGGGGTTGAAGCTCTCGATGCAGACATTGCCGTGGTAACTCTCCAGCAGGGCCTTGGTCTTCTCGCACAACTCCCGGTTGCGGGGGCCGTTTTTCAGCTCGACGATCAGGGCTTCGCAGCCGCGGATGGACTTCAGCACATCCTCAAACAGCGGGATCTCCTCGTCGGTGCCGCAAAGGCGGAGCTGCGAGAGCTCGGCATAGGTCAGGTCGTCGACCCGCGCGTGGACGCCGCAGACGCGGTCCAGCGTGTCGTCGTGGAAGACGACGACCTCGCCGTCTTTGGAGAGCTGGACATCCAGCTCGATGCCGTAGCCCTCTTTGGCTGCCTGCCGGAACGCGGGCAGCGAGTTCTCCGGGATCACCTTATCCCGGGTATGGAGCCCGCGGTGCGCGTAGTTGACCCCGCGGAAGATGGACCGCTGGCGGCGGCTGATATGCCCGGGGGCGACGGCATAGACGGGGACGGCTGCGAGGGCAAGCGCGGCGGTCAGACAGGGTTTCAGATACTTCTTATCCATAGTTCTCCTTATCCAATATCAACAGTAATGAGTATTAACAGCGGAATAGTGCGGGACAGGCGGGTCAGTCGTCGATATCGAGGGCTTCGATGCCGGTAACGTTGGCCACCCTGGAGGCCCGGATGTTTTTGACGAGCAGGGTGAACACCGCAAAGCTGCAGGCGGTGAGGATCGCCGCATAGACCGGCAACGTGCGCCAGGCGAGCGTTGCGTTCAGGACCAGACCCAGCAGCACCGGGGTGACGGTCTGGGCGGACATGCTGGCGGCGTAATAGAACCCCGTGAACTTGCCGATCTTTTTGGAAGAGCAGAGCTCTACCACCATCGGGAAGGAGCAGTTGTGCACCAGCGCCATGCCAAAGCCTTTCAGAACCCACACGGCGTAGAGCAGTGTCGGGAAGGCAAATTCCCCGCGCTCCCCGACGGCGCGGCCGGTCGGCGTCACAAAGCACATGACCACCAGCCCTGCAAAGGTGATCGCAAGCCCCGTGGAGATGGTCCACTTGCGGCCGATCTTATCCGCGATCCCGCCGGCGATGGCAAAGCCGATGACCGAAGCGAGCCCGCCCAGGATCGTCAGGATCATGGTCGCGCTGGAGGCGGACTGCAGATGATAGATGACATAGTTGCCGATATAGGTGCCCAGCGCATTGTCGGACATGAACCAGAGGAATTCCGCCCCCAGGATCGCGAGGAGCATTCTGCGGTTTGCCCGGGACATGGGCTTGTCGTCGTCGATGGGCGTTTCCACCGCGGCGAGGCGCTCGCCCAGCTCCAGCTCGTCATGGATCTCGGCCTCGATCTTCTTCTCCTTGATGGTGGCGAAGAGGACGAGCGCCGAGATGACCATCAAGACCGAGGCGATGATGAAGGGCAGCTCGATGGTCCAGAGGTTGCGCTCTGCGACCGGGGCGTTGATGTAGCTGCTGAGCACCAGGAAGATGCCGAGCACCGTCGCAAAGGCGCCGCCGAAATAGCCCATGATGTTGATGATGCCGTTTGCCTTGGCGCGCAGGGGCTTTGGCGTGATGTCCGGCATGAGGGCGACCGCCGGATTGCGGTACATCATCATGAAGAGCAGCACAACCGCCATCGCGATGACCATCCCGACCACGTTGTTATAGTGGAAGAAAAGCGGGATAAAGGGGAAGGCAACCGCAGAGACAAAGGTCCCGACCAGGATAAAGGGCATGCGTTTTCCGATCGGGGTGTCGGTCCGGTCCGAGAGGTTGCCGAAGACCGGCAGCAGGATCAGCGCCGCCAGGTTGTCGCAGGCCATGATGATGCCGACGATCCACTGCACGTTCAGGATTTTTGCCGGGTCGCTGGCCTTCAGCTCGGCGGAGGACATGTCATAGATGTTCCGCGCAAAGATGTCCGTCAGAAAGGTCGGGCACCAGGAGTCGTACACCTGCCACAGCAGCAGGATGCCGAAGAAGGCAAAGCCGATCAGGGCCGTGCGCTTATAGTTAAGCTTCAGTGTCACAGGGGTTTCAAGAGTGTGGTCCATGGGTCAGGTCCCTCTCAGTCCTTCTTTTTGCTGCCGGCGAGCACATCGCACTCCGGCATGAGCTCATCCGATATCGTCGTCATCATCCGGTCAAACACTTCAAGCTCCTCCGGGGTGAAGCGCGCCTGGATCCTCCCCAGAACAGTATCCTCATAGGAGGTCAGCAGCGACATGTAGTTGTGGAACTTCTCCGAAAGGACCAGGTGATACTCCCTCCGGTCGGTCTCAGAATTCTGCCGTTCCAGATAGCCCTTGCGCATGAGGCTGTTGACCTTGTAGGTGGCGTTGGACTGCGAGATGTTCAGAAAGTCTGCAAACTCGCCGATGGTCGGCGCATCCAGCAGCTCAATGATCTCCAGCGAGAAGGCCTCCATCGCCGAGAGCGACCCGTCGCGCTCACGCACGGACTCAAAGATCTTGCGGAAGAACTGGAACTTGAATTTGTCAAATACGGATTTAAAGCTTTCCTCAACCATATGCAACCCCACCCATTGTATGAAAAATGATGGTCTTATTCTACTCCCTTGTTTGTCATTTGTAAACAAAATTGCGAAAGTTTTTTTGTGCATAGATAGCAAAAAACACGGAAACAGAGATGATAAGAAAGAACGATCCAACGGGAAAAAGGGATTCATGACAAAAATGTGAATTCTCCGGAAACCGGTTCCCAGACGCTTGACAAGAGCAGGCATTCATGGTATATTAGCACTCGAAAAGAGAGAGTGCCAACAGTCCTGCAAGGTGAGTGCTAAGATGAGCATCAGCGAAAGAAAAAAGAAAATCCTGGCAGCGGTCGTGGATGAGTACATCCGCACGGCCGAGCCGGTCGGCAGCAAGCATCTGGCGGAGAACGCAGGGCTCGGCTGCTCTTCCGCTACGATCCGCAATGAGCTTGCGGAGCTGGTCGCCCTGGGCTATCTGGAACAGCCCCACACTTCCGCGGGCCGCGTCCCGACCCCGATGGGCTACCGCATGTATGTCAACGAGCTGATGCAGCAGCAGAAGTACTCTCTGGAAGAGACGGAGGAACTCAACCGCCGCCTCAATACCAAGCTGCAGGAGCTGGACGACACCATCAGCAGCATCAGCAGGCTGGCCTCCCAACTGACGGACTACCCGGCGCTGGCGCTGACGGCGGCTTCCCCGATGACGATCAAGCGTGTTGACCTGATCTATGTGGACGCCAACACCTTCATTATCGTGCTGATGCTCTCCAACAACTCCGTGAAGTCCAAGCTCGTCCATCTGCCGGTCTCGGTGGACCAGATGATGGTACAGCGGCTGAGCGCCCTGTTCAACTCGGGCTTTACCGGCATCACGGAAGACCAGATCACCCCTCTGCTGATCCGCTCCACCGAGCGGGCTGCGGATGACAGCATGGGTCTTACCTCGGTGATCGCCGCTTTCGCGATCGAGACCCTGTCCGAGGCCGCAGCGCCCACCGCCTTCGTCTCGGGCGAGAACCGGCTGCTGAACCAGCCGGAGTTCCGGGATCCGGACAAAGCCCACCGCCTGATGAGCTATCTGTCCGGCGGCGGATATATTCTCCCGCCCGCGGAGGGCGACCTCACCGACAGCAGCGAGGTCCGTGTGCTGATCGGCCCGGAGAACATCGCCGAGGAGCTGAAGGATTCGAGCGTGGTGATCGCAAGCTACGACGCCGGGGACAACACCCGCGGCCTGATCGGCATTGTGGGCCCGACGAGGATGGATTATTCCGCGGTCGCCTCCAAGCTGCGCTTCCTGGCGGCGGGGCTCTCCAGACGCCTCGGAAGCGGGGACGCGCCGCCCGAGGGCATGCACAACAAGCTGATAATCAAGAAGAGCGAGGATAGAGACAAATGAACGATGAGAAGAACGATGTGATACCGGAGCAGGAGACGCCGGAAACGCAGACTCCGGAAGAAGCGGCCGAACAGCAGCCCGAAGCGACGACACCGGAAGCGGAAAAGGAATCGGAAGCCTCTTCTGACGTGAAGGATGCAGAAGAAGCGAAGGAACCGGAGAAAAAGGAAAAACGCAGATTCGGCAAAAAGCCCTCCAGGGAAGAGGAAAAGATCGAAGCCCTGGAGAAAGAAAAGGCGGAGCTGAACGACAAGTTCCTGCGCATCTGCGCCGAGTACGACAACTTCCGCCGCCGCAGCCAGAAGGAGAAGGATGCCATCTACGGCGACATCAAGGCAAACGCGGTGTCCCAGTTCCTCCCGGTTTACGACAACCTCGAGCGCGCACTCAAGCAGAGCACCGAGGACGAGGCCTATAAGAAAGGCGTCGAGATGATCATGACCCAGTTCTGCACCACGCTGGAGAAGCTGGGGGTCAAAGAGATCGAGTGCCTGGGAGAGAAGTTCGACCCCGAGATGCACAACGCCGTCATGCATGTGGACGATGAGGAAAAGGGCGAGAACGAGATCGTCGAGGTCTTCCAGAAGGGATTCAAGCTCGGCGACAAGGTGATCCGCTTCGCGATGGTCAAGGTGGCCAACTGAGCGGAAACCGCAGACAAACGCATATAACCGGAGCATGCTCCGTTTATAGATAAAACACTTTCAATTTTGTAAAAACTTATCTTTTTATACAGGAGGATTTTAAAATGGCTAAAATTATCGGTATTGATCTTGGAACTACCAACAGCTGCGTGGCCGTGCTCGAAGGCGGCGAACCCGTTGTCATCGCCAACGCCGAGGGCGCCCGCACCACGCCGTCGGTTGTCGCTTTTGCGAAGACCGGTGAGCGCATGGTCGGCCAGGTTGCAAAGCGCCAGGCTGTCACCAACCCCGACCGCACCATCTCTTCCATCAAGCGCGAGATGGGTTCCAATTACAAAGTGACCATCGACAACAAGGCATACACCCCGCAGGAGATTTCCGCGATGATCCTGCAGAAGCTGAAGGCCGACGCCGAGGCTTATCTGGGCCAGACCGTGACCGAAGCGGTCATCACCGTCCCCGCCTACTTCACCGATGCACAGCGCCAGGCCACCAAGGACGCCGGCAAGATCGCCGGTCTCGATGTCAAGCGCATCATCAACGAGCCGACCGCGGCCGCACTGGCCTACGGCGTCGACAAGGAACAGGAGCAGCGCATCATGGTCTATGACCTGGGCGGCGGCACCTTCGATGTCTCCGTTCTGGAGATCGGCGACGGCGTGATCGACGTTCTCGCAACTGCCGGCAACAACCGCTTGGGCGGCGACGACTTCGACGCCTGCATCACCAAGTATCTGGTGGACGAGTTCAAGAAGGCCGAGGGCATCGACCTCTCCAACGACAAGGTCGCCATGCAGCGTCTGCGTGAGGCCGCTGAGAAGGCGAAGATCGAGCTCTCCGGCGTCACCACCTCCAACATCAACCTCCCCTACATCACGGCGGATGCCACCGGCCCGAAGCACCTGGACGTCACCCTGACCCGTGCCAAGTTCAACGAGCTGACTCACCACCTGGTCGAGAAGACCACCGGCCCTGTGAAGCAGGCGCTCTCCGACTCCGGTCTGCAGCCCAGCGACATCAGCAAGGTCCTGTTGGTCGGCGGTTCCAGCCGTATCCCGGCCGTCCAGGAGATGGTCAAGTCCCTGATCGGCAAAGAGGGCTTCAAGGGCATCAACCCCGATGAATGCGTCGCCATCGGCGCTGCCATTCAGGGCGGCGTGCTCTCCGGCGACAAGGAAGGCATCGTCCTCGTCGATGTCACGCCTCTGTCCCTCGGCATCGAGACCCTCGGCGGCGTCTGCACCAAGCTCATTGAGCGCAACACCTCCATCCCGACCCGCAAGAGCCAGGTCTTCTCCACCGCTGCGGACAACCAGACTTCCGTCGAAGTCAACGTCCTGCAGGGCGAGCGTGAGATGGCCGCCTACAACAAGAGCCTCGGCCGCTTCCATCTGGACGGCATCGCCCCGGCCCGCCGCGGTGTGCCTCAGATCGAAGTCACCTTCGACATCGACGCCAACGGCATCGTGAACGTCTCCGCCAAGGACCTCGGCACCGGCAAGGAGCAGCACATCACCATCACCGCTTCCTCCAACATGTCCAAGGAGGACATCGACAAGGCTGTCAAGGAAGCCGAGATGTATGCCGCGGAAGACGCCAAGCGCAAGGAAGAAGTCGACGTCCGCAACCAGGGCGACCAGATGGTCTATCAGACCGAGAAGACCATCGCCGACCTCGGGGACAAGCTGGACGCCGGTGAGAAGGCCGAAGTCGAGACCAAGCTCAACGCTTTGAAGCAGGCCCTGACCGGCACCGACACCGCCGCCATCAAGGCTGCGACCGAAGAACTGACCCAGGCTTTCTACAAGCTTTCTGAGAAGCTCTATCAGCAGGCAGGCGGCCCCCAGGGCGCGGGCTTTGATCCCAGCCAGGCAGGCGGCCCCCAGGGGACTGCCCCGAACGGCCAGGACTACTACGATGCGGACTACACCGTCGTCGATGACGACCAGAAATAAGAGGTCTGCGCAAGGCCCCACATTCACAGAGCGGATTCCATCATACCAGGGAGGCGGGGAAATATCCTCGCCTCGTTGGTGCGTAAAACAGGATGTTTTCGGAGTACAGAATGGCAGAAAAAAGAGATTACTATGAAGTGCTTGGCGTCAAGAAGGACGCCACGGCAGATGAGATCAAAAAAGCATATCGCAAGGTGACGAAGGCAAACCATCCGGATCTGCACCCCGGGGACAAGGCCTGCGAGGAGCGCTTCAAGGAGGCCAACGAGGCCTATGAGGTCCTCTCCGACGAGGAAAAGCGCAAGAAGTACGACCAGTTCGGCCACGCGGCCTTTGATCCGAACGCCGGTTACGGCGGCGGGTTCGAGGGCTTTGGCGGCGGCTTTGGCGACTTCAGCGACCTGTTCTCCAGCTTCGGGGATATCTTCGGCTTTGGCGGCAGCACGCGTAGCGCCAATCCCAACGCGCCGCGCCGCGGCGACAATGTCCGCACCCAGCTGAACATCAGCTTTGAGGAGGCGGCCTTCGGTTGTGAGAAGGAGCTGAACATCCCCCGTGTGGAACAGTGCACGGACTGCGGGGGCACCGGCTGTGCCCCCGGGACCACTCCCGAGGTCTGCCCGGACTGTAAGGGCACCGGACAGGTCCGCACCACACAGCGAACCCCCTTTGGCATGGCGCAGACCATGAGCCCGTGCTCCAAGTGCCGCGGTACCGGCAAGATCATCCACCAGCCCTGCAAGACCTGCCGCGGCATGGGCAGCGTCCGCCGGGCCAAGAAGATGACCGTCAAGGTCCCCGCCGGCATCGACGACGGACAGACCATCTCCCGTCAGGGCTACGGCAACGCCGGGGCAAACGGCGGCCCGGCCGGCGATCTGCTGATCAGTGTGATCGTCCGCCCGCACGCGATCTTTGAGCGCGACGGGACCTCGGTCCTGATGGAGCAGGAGATCAGCTATGCGCAGGCGGCCCTCGGCGCCGAGGTTGAAGTGCCGACCCTCGACGGCAAGGTGAAGCTCACCATCCCGGAGGGGACGCAGCCTGGTGCGGTGTTCCGCCTCCGCGGGAAGGGCATCCCGTATCTGCGCGGCAGCGGCAGGGGCGACCAGTTCGTCTCGGTCAACGTCACCGTGCCGAAGAACCTGAACGCCGCACAGAAGGAGGCCCTGCGCGCCTTCGCCTCCACCATGGGCGAGGAGCACAGCAAGTCCTCCGGCATCTTCGGCAAGAAAAAGAAATAAAACCCGAGTGTGATACCGCACAAATACAGCAGGGGCTGCCGGTCGGCAGCCCCTGCTTTGTCAGTCATAATGAAAGATCAAAACGCCCAGTCGGCGTAGTTCGCAAGATCGGAGTACCAGGTCAGGGACGTGGTGTGCGTCGTCCCGTCGGTGAAAGTCAGCATCCGCGTCCGTGCATCGGTCATGCGGTTCTCCGCCACATATTCTGCCCGGATAAACACGAGCGTGCCCTTCGCCTCGGTGAAGTGGCCGAATGTTGCCCCGGTGACGAGCGGCAGAGTGTCATAGGGGATGGAGAAGCTTCGGCTGCCGGTGGCGTTGTTCTGCAGCGTGACCGAGAAGTCCTCGCTGCGCCCGTAATACACCAGCCCCTCCGGAAACACATTGCTTCCGACCACCCATGCGCTCTCCTTGGTAGGGCGGTCCTTCTCATCCAGGATCACGCCGATGTTGACCGGCTTTGCGAGATAGTCCTCAACATTGTCCTTGCTGATTCGCACCGAGACAAAACGCTCGTCGATAAAGTCCTTCAGCTCGTCCTTCCGCAGGAAGTTCAGCCGCAGCTCCGGCACGCAGAGCTTCAGATACTTCCCGTCCTCCACGATCTGAGCGACGGTCCTGCCGCGTGTGCCGCGCAGGATCAGCTCGCTCCCGGTCTCGTCCAGCTCCCAGGTGCCGGAGGTCGTTCCGCTGGTGTAGCTGCCGTCCTCTTTCAGCTTCAGGTTGCCGTACCAGGAAACGATCGGCCGGAACAGCGGCAGATGGTCCGAGAGCTCGGACCACTCGCCGAGCAGTGAAGCCTGCACCCGGCGCAGCCGTTCCGCCTGCGCTTCGGCGAGGGCTTCCGCCTCCGCGAGCATGGCCTCGGCCTCCTCGGCGCTCATCCCCTCCGCACCTGCGTCCGGAAGCGCCTGGGTGGGCGGCGGATCCTCCCGCAGCCCGGGCAGACGCCAGTTCTCGAGGACCTCGATCCACTCGGAGAGCGTCATGTCCTGACCGCCCATGCGGCAGCCTGAGAGCCCGGCCGCGAGAAGGGCGGTCGCACAGAGGACGGCAATGCGCCTCAGCGCGGCCTGCCGGCGCCCGGTCCCGGAACGGGAGGAAGCTGCTTCCCGGGCTGCAGAAGCGGTTTTCGAATGTCTCCTCACCGCCTACTCCGCCTTCTTCCGGAAGACCAGCAGTTTGGAGAAGACATAGTTGCTGACGACAACCACTACCGAGATAAGCACCGTCGCGATGTAGAAGTTCATCCCCAGCACGTTGATAAGCACCAGGTTCAGCAGCATCTGGATCCCGAGGGTGGCCAGACGCGCGGCTACGAAGCCCGTCGCTTCTTTGAGGATGTTGGGATTGGTGCTCCGGAAGACCCACTTGCGGTTGGTCGGATAGGCAAAGGCCACGCCGGCCACGAACTCCACGATGGTCAGGATGGTGGTCTGCACCGGCAGCGGGTGTGCCGTCCCGGCGTAGAAGATGATGTTCCAGAGGAACTTCACCCCCCAGGCAAAAATCGTCGTCAGCACGCCGACGATCAGGTATACGATAATCTCTCTGTGTTTGATACACAGCGCTCTGATCTTGTCTGTCATCCTCGATACTCCTCGATAATATATCTGGGTCTGCCCTTGATCTCGTCATAGATGCGGGCGATGTAGTAGCCGATGATCCCAAGCGAAATCATGACCAGGCTGCCGATGAACAGCAGCAGAATAATCACCGTCGTGAAGCCGCCGAGCGCCACGCCCGTCAGCTTCTGCACCAGCGCGACAATGGAGAACACGATCGAGATCACCAGCGTGATGATGCCCATCACCGTCACCAGATGCAGCGGCAGCGAAGAGAAGGACCCGATGTTCGTGATGGCGTACCGGATCAGGGACCTGGTGGACCACTTGCTCTCGCCGACGGTGCGCTCCCGCACGTCGTAGGTCACTTCGGTTTTCTTAAAGCCCACCCAGAAGCTCAGCGCCCGGAAAAAGACGTTCCGCTCCGGCATGGCGTTCAGCGTGTCCACGACCTTCCGGTCCAGCAGCTTGAAGTCGGAGGAGGAGGCCATGTCGATTCCGGTCGCCCGGCTGATCAGCCCGTAGAAGCTGTTCGCCGCGAAGCGGTGGAAACCGCTCTCCTGACCGCGGTCGTGCTTGATGCCCTCGACGACCTCGTAGCCCTGTTCCCAGAGCCGGTACATCTCCACGATCTTTTCAGGCGGGTGCTGCAGGTCGCAGTCGATGACCACACAGCAGTCACCTTTGGCCTTCTCAAGCCCTGCAAACATCGCTGCCTCCTTGCCGAAGTTGCGGCTGAAACACACCCCGCAGACCCGCGGGTCCCGCTCGCGCGCTGCGCAGATCTCCGCCCAGGTGCCGTCGCGTGAACCGTCGTTGACAAACAGCAGCTCGAAGGGGATCGCCGCCCCGTCCAGGATCTCAGTGAGGGTCGCGGCCGCGACGGGGATCATCTTCTCCTCGTTGTACGAGGGCAAAATCACAGATAACATGCTTTATCTCCTCAACAGATAGGTATCGCTCAGCGCGTATTGATAGAGGTGCTCTTCCTCGGCATAGCCCGTCGCGGCTTCCAGTTCCTCCAGCATCTCGCCCGGATCAAAGCCCGAGCCCCACATGCTGTCGATGTCGATGTAGACGACGAGCTCGTCCGCGTTCTCCCGCTCCAGATACTCCGCCAGCGCGGGGGACTCGGGATCGCCCGCCACATAGACCTCGTCAAAGGCCATCAGCTGCAGCATGTCCTGGGTCGGTCCGGCGTAGTACTCCGTGAGGTACAGGCAGGGCGCCCCTGCGTGGGCCGAGACCGCCTCGCTGTAGCCCCGGTGCTCGTCATAGATATAGTCCGGCACCGTCCGCAGCGACCAGAGCAGGCTGAACGCCAGAATCCCGCCGAAGGCGGCGCGCATATCCATATGCCGTCCGCAGGCCGTCAGGCAGAAGCCCGTGGCCACCGCCGCAATGGGCATGATGTTGTAGATATACCGGCCCTCCAGCACGGGCGAGATAATCGCCGGAACCATTACCGTCGGGATCACCGGCAGCAGCAGGATCAGGAAGCGCCAGTCCCCGCGCTGCAGGCGCGTCTCCTTCCGGACCAGAGACAGCACCATCCACATGAGGGCCGCAATCAGCGCAAAGGCAATGGCACCCGGCAGCCCGACGCGGAACTGGCCGAAATAATACCGCAGCCGTCCGGCCCAGGCGCCGACGTTCTTCAGGTTTGCCAGCGCGTCGCTCTCGGGCCCGAGGCGCTGCCCGGTCATCTGGTCGAACACCGCCGGAAAGCACAGCAGCATCGCCCCTACACCCGCAAAGGCAAAGAGCGAGAAGCCGAGCGCCGCCTTCCGCTCCTTCCGGCAGAGGAAGACGATCACCGCCGCTGCGCAGAGAAAGAAGGCGTAGAACACAAAGTAGTACTGGGTCATCAGTCCCAGAAAGATCGTGACCCCGATGCCCAGTTCCTTCTTCCGCGAAGGGGCGCGCAGCTCCTTCGCCGTGAGCAGGGCCAGCAGTACTGTGAGCAGCGTCACCAGCACGTACATACGGATCATCAGCATCGTGCTCAGCCCGACCTGGCTCAGCCCGTAGAGGACCGTCACGGAAGCTGCGACATAAGGATTGCGGAAGAGCTCCAACCCCAGCATGTACAGCAGCGCCAGCAGCCCCAGATAGAGAATCAGATCCGGGATAAGCCCGATCCACTTGCTGAACTGTCCCCTCGCAAGCGTCGAGCAGAGGTTCAGGATCCAGTAGTAGAGCGGGGGATGGACGTCCTGCACCTGGTTATAGTAGACCGATCCGGGGTCGGGTGCGGGCTCGCCCTCCGTCACCGCCAGGTAGTCAAAGAAGTCCTCCCGCGTGATGATCTGTTCGGCGATCCGGTCGTGGTCCCCGTGCCCGATAAAGGGCATATAGCGGCTGTTCGCGAGTCCGTAGGTGTAGATCTCGTCGATGAACATGCCGCTCTTCCAGAGACAGAAGTGTACGCAGACGCCCAGGACGAGGAGCAGGACGATCAGCAGCGGCAGCAGGGTGCGCAGCTTACCTCGCGGCGCCATCGTTCTCCGTCTGGTTCACGATCGACTCAAAGTCGTCGATTCTGCTCTCCAGCCCCGTCTCTCCGGCCTCTGCCGGCGCGGTCCCGAAGGAAGCTCTGTAGGCTTCGATCTCGGCCTCTTTTGCCGCGATGGTGTCCTGCAGAGCTGTGACCTGCTCAAACAGCGGCACGAAGAAGCCCTCCGCCGTGCTCTGCGCCTGCTCATAGTAAAGCTTGCCGATCTCGGCGAAGACACGCTCCAGTTCCCTGTGCTCGCGGTTCAGGTCCAGGGTGTTTCTGGTCGCCGTCCCGAAGGACCTGGCGCGCTGCGTGCCCTTCTCGATCACATCGGTGATGCCGGTGCTTGCGGCAGCGTCCTTGACCTTCTCCACAGCGCCGCCGATGGCCTCGCTGCCGGCGAGGTCTTTGGCCTTGTTCAGAATATTGCCGACAAAATCCTTGTAGTCAGACATGGTTTTCCCTCCGTTTTTTGATCAAGATTCCTGTGCTGATCAGAACGAGAACAATACTGAGTAATTGGGAGACGCGGATCCCCGTGGATCCGAGATAAAGACTGTCCGTGCGCAGCCCCTCGATCCAGACGCGGCCGAGGCCGTACCAGAGAAAGTACAGCAGGATGCACTGCCCGTCGTAGCGGCGTTTTCCGCGCCGCACAAACAGACTCAGCAGCACCAGTCCGCATAGATTCCACAGGCTCTCGTACAGGAAGGTCGGGTGCACATAGACGGCGGAGCCGTCCGGGGCCGTAAGCCCCATCCGGCAGAAGATCTCCGTCTCGGCGCCGAAGGCCTCGCGGTTGAAGAAGTTGCCCCAGCGCCCGATGGCCTGCCCGAGCAGGATGCCGAAGGACATCGCGTCCAGCATGGCGGGGAAGGGGTGCTGCTTCACCCGGCAGAACACCAGCGTGACCAGAAAGCCCGCGATGATCCCGCCGTAGATGGCGAGCCCGCCCTCCCAGACGGCGAAAATCTCACCCGGATGCGCCAGGTAATAATCCGCCTGAAAGGCCACGTAGTAGAGCCTCGCGCCGAGGATCGAGAGCGGGATGACCCAGATCATCAGGTCGTAAAAGCTGTCCGCGCTGATACCGAACTGCGGCGCCTTCCCGGCTGAGAGCAGGATCCCGCACAGAAACGCGAGCGCGATCACCACGCCGTAGAGGTAGATGCTGCGCCCGAAAAGCGTGAACGAGGCCGGGGGATCGATCACCCAGTCGCCGAGCATGGGAAAGCTGATGGCCGAGTCCCTCTGGATGGTCTCGAGAAGGAGAGGGAACATCGCTCAGGGCTTCTTCGCTTCCACGATCGAGAGGGCGATGCGCTCCGGCTGCAGCGTCTCCCGGATGAAGGCCTCGCACTCGCTTTTCTCGATGCTCGCCATCAGGGCGGGGTAGTCGAGATAGCAGAAGCCGTCAAACTCATCCAGCGCCAGCGACACGCACACATCGTCAAAGTCCTCCATCCCGCGCAGCGCCGTGCCGATCCCGGCCCGTTTGGTGCGCTCATAGAGTCCCGCGTCGATGCCCTCCCGGCCGATCCGCCCGACTTCCTCCAGCAGCGCCGTGAGCACGGCGTCCGGATCGCGGCTCTCGCCGCCGATGATGACCGTGCCGACGCCGGTGGAAAAGTCCGCGTCCGCGTCGAAGCTGCGGTTCAGCAGTCCCGACTCATAGAGCCGGTTGTAGAAGGGGCTGGAAGCGCCCGCCAGCAGCCGCATCGCGAGAGACGCGGTCAGCTGCTGACGAAACAGGGCCTCGCCCTTTTCCGCGGGGCGCAGCTTCGCCCCGATAAGGAACTGCGGCGCCGAAACCGGCATCTCCAGCACGCTGCGCTGCCGGACGGGAAGCAGGTCCTCCTCTTCGCCGAAGTCGACCACCGGTACGGACCCGCCCTCGGCGGGCAGCTCCTCTTCCGCGATGGCGAGGATGCTCTCCGGGTCCACGTCCCCGGCCACGCACAGGACCATGTTGCCCGGCGTGTAGAAGGCGGCGTGGCAGGCATAGAGCGTCTCGGCCGTGATCTCGGCGATGCTCTCCACCGTGCCGATGACCTTCTCGCGGATCGGGTGGCTGCGGTAGAGCAGATTCAGCAGGTTATAGTAATTGGCCGTACCGGGCCGGTCTTCGCCCATGTGGATCTCCTGCCCGATGATGCCCTGCTCCTTCTGCACCGTCTCCGTCGTGAAGTACGGCGTCGAGACAAAGTGCAGCAGCAGGCGCAGGTTCTCTTCGAACATTCTCGTGCAGTGGAAGTAATAGCAGGTCACGTCCGAGGCGGTAAACGCGTTGGGGTCGGCCCCGTTCTGCGACAGCAGCGTCAGCGCGTTGTCCCCGTCCGGCAGGTCGAACATCTTGTGCTCCAGATAGTGGGCGACGCCCGCCGGCGTGTCGTGCACGACTCCGTCCAGCGTGAAGCGGCGGTAGGTCCCGCCGTAGTCCGTCGCAAACACCGCGTAGAAGCCCGAGAATCCCTGCTTTGGCAGCACGCGGATGCGCAGCCCGTTCCGGGCCGTGCCACTGTAGAGCACGTCCCCCGTCGCGGGGTAATCAAGCCTCTGCATCGTCATCTTCGTCTTCCTCCTCTGTGCTCTCTTCCGCGTCAGCCCCCTGCCGCAGCAGGTAGATCTGGTCGCACTCGACCGTCCTTGCGATGGCGGTCACGCGCTCCGCGGTCACCTCGCTCACGAGCGCTGCGAGGTCATCCGGGCTGTAGTCCGCCCCGGACACCGCCTGCGCAAGATAGAAGCTCTCCAGCGCCGCCTGCGAGTCGGGCGTCGAACGCAGGTCCGAAATTACTCCGGCCTTTGCGGTCTCCAGCTCTTCATCGGTGAAATTGCCCTCGCGGACCGCGTCCAGCTGGGCGAAGATCTCCTTTTTCGCCGCCTCGCAGTTCGAGAGCTGGATCCCGGACGAGACCAGCAGCAGCCCCTTGCGCACATCGATGACGGAACTGGCGTAATAGCAGAGCGAGAGCTTTTCTCTCACGTTCAGAAACAGCTTCGAGCTGGGGCTCCCGCCGAAGACGTCGTTGAACACATACAGGGCCGCAAAGTCCGGGTCCTCCATGCACTCGCCCAGCCGCCAGCCGATGACAAGGTTGGCTTGGGCGACGTCCATCTCCTCCTCGGCATAGCGGGGCTGTTCCTCCAGCGCGTTCATGCGGATCTCGGTCCCGATCTCGTCGTCGATCTCCCCGCGGGGCAGCGTTGCCAGCTGGTCGCGCAGGATGGCCTTCATCTCGGCAAGGGAGGCGCGCCCGCAGTAGAACAGCTCAATCGGGCAGGTCTGCAGCAGCGTCCGGTAATGCCGGCTCAGCTTCTTGTAGTTGATGGAGCGGCAGCTCTCCTCGTCGCCGTAGCGGCTGACGGAAAAGTCCTCGCAGCAGCACATCTCCTCAATACAGCGAATGACGGCGTAGCTGCGCTTGTTGTTGACGCGGGACGCGATGAGATCCAGCAGCTTCTCCCGCTCGCTCTCTACATACGCGGGCAGAAGCAGCCCGCCCCGCGTGAGCGGCGCGAGCAGCATCTGCAGCGTCAGAGCCGTCGCATCATTCAGCACGCGCTTCTCTCCCGGAAGAAAATCGTCCTCCGGAAAGCTTGCGTAAAAGCCGCAGCAGTGGATCTCGCCGATGCGGCGGATCGAGGGCTCGATCACCGTTCCGTAAAGCTCTTCCATCCTGGCGCTCAGCGTCTCCATGTCCGGGTACTGCCCCGTACCGCGCCGCAGCACATAGGGGATCAGCGCGTTCATGGAGGCGGTCTCGCGGTTCAGCTGCGACAGCAGATGCACGCTGAAGCAGGCGGTCTTGAACTTGTCCTCCCGCAGATGAGTCAGCCAGACGCCCGGGCGGATCTCAACTCTGGAATATTCCATATCCTTCGCTCCTCGAAAATCAATAATAATATACTATATCATAAAAAGCCGAAAAATGGTAGAGGCAGATCGGGGGAAGGGGAGAAAGATTTCTCTAATCTCCTGCGCCTTTTCAAGGTGACAAGAAAAAATACTTGACAGCCTGTGCCGCCTGTGTTATGATCGCCTCGCTTTGAGTGAGAGAGGGGGCGAGCGCGTGCCGCAGGACCGCATGTACCGCAGCATGCTGCTGGACTATTACGGCGCACTTCTCACCCCGCGCCAGCGGGAGTGCTGTGAGCTGTACTATGACGAGGACCTCTCCCTTTCCGAGATTGCCGAAGCCTGCGGCATCAGCCGTCAGGCGGCCTGGGACCATATCCGCCGGGCCACTGCCGCGCTGGAGCAGACGGAGGAGAAGACCGGCCTCATCCGCCGCCAGCAGAAGACGGCGGAGCACCTGAGGCGGCTGGAAGAGAAGCTGCAGCGGCTTATGGAGCGCTGCGCCTGTGATGCCGAGCTGAGCGCCCTGGCGCAGGAGGCGGCAGCGGAGGTCGGCGGCCTTTTGAAGACGGAGGACTGAGACATGGCGTTTGAGAGCTTATCCGACAAGTTGACCGCGGCCTTCAAGCGGCTGCGCGGCAAAGGGCGTCTGACCCCTGCCGACATCAAAGAAGCCATGCGCGAGGTCCGTCTCGCCCTTCTGGAGGCGGACGTCAGCTACAAGGTCGTCAAGGACTTTACGAAGACCGTGACCGAGCGCGCCAGCGGCGCCGAGGTGCTGGAGGCCCTCTCCCCGGCCCAGATGGTCATCAAGATCGTCAACGAGGAGCTCTGCAGCCTCATGGGCGGCGAGAACCAGAAGCTCAGCATCTCGTCGAAGACGCCCTCCGTGGTGATGCTGGTCGGCCTGCAGGGCGCGGGCAAGACCACCAACGGCGCCAAGCTCGCCGGCTATATGCGCAAGCAGGGCAAGCGCCCGCTGCTGGTCGCCTGCGATATCTACCGTCCCGCCGCCATCAAGCAGCTGGAGACGGTCGGCGCACAGCTGGATATCCCGGTCTTCCAGATGGGCACGACGAATCCTGTCGACATTGCCAGGGCCGCCATCGAGCATGCCAAAAAGCACGGCAACGACCTCGTCTTCCTTGACACCGCGGGCCGTCTGCATATTGACGAGGCCCTGATGGCCGAGCTGCAGCAGATCCGCGACGCGGTCGAGCCGGCCGAGATCCTTCTCGTGGTCGACGCCATGACCGGCCAGGATGCGGTGAACGCCGCCACAGCCTTCGACGAGGCGCTGGGCGTCACGGGCGTCATGCTCACCAAGCTCGACGGCGACGCGCGAGGCGGCGCCGCGCTCTCGATCCGCGCCGCCACCGGAAAGCCGATCAAGTTTATCGGCACTGGCGAGAAGCT
This sequence comes from Oscillospiraceae bacterium, assembly GCA_017458065.1. Lineage (GTDB taxonomy): Bacteria > Bacillota > Clostridia > Oscillospirales > Oscillospiraceae > Limivicinus. The sequence continues at coordinate 40,424 of JAFTGD010000065.1, read as the reverse complement.
CGACATGATCGAGCCTTTCCATCCCGACCGCATGGCATCCCGCATCCTCGGCATGGGCGACGTGCTCACCCTGATCGAGAAGGCTGAGCAGAGCTTTGACGAGAAGAAGGCCCAGGAGGCGGCGGAAAAGCTGCTCTCCAACCGCTTCACCCTGACGGACTATCTGGACCAGATGAACCAGCTGCGGGGCATGGGCGACCTGGGCGATATTGCCGGGCTGATCCCGGGCATGGACGCCAAGGCCCTGAAAGGCGCCAAAATGGACGAGAAGCTGCTCTCCCGCCAGGAGGCGATCATCCTCTCCATGACCAAGGCCGAGCGGCAGAATCCCGCGATGCTGAACTCCTCCCGCAAAAAGCGCATCGCGGCGGGCTCCGGGACTTCGGTTGTGGATGTGAACCGCCTGCTCAAGCAGTACGACGCCATGCAGCAGATGGTCAAGCAGCTCTCCGGCAAGAACATGAAGAAGCTGCAGAAGAAGATGGGCCGCGCAGGCGGCGGCTTCCCCGGCCTCGGCGGCGGGTTCCGCTTCTGAGCGGGGCAATCCCTGTGGCAGTTTCCGGTCTCGCGTATCCTGCGCGGGCCGCTGACTGATATATTTTATTCTATGCATATTTTAATTTGGAGGTGAAGATAGAATGGTTAAGATCAGACTTCGCAGAATGGGTGCAAAGAAGGCCCCTTACTATCGTATTGTTGTGGCGGATTCCCGCGCCCCGCGCGACGGCCGCTTCATCGAGGAAGTCGGCGTGTACAACCCGTCCGCTGAAAGCGACAAGCTGAAGATCAACACCGAGCGTGTACAGTACTGGATCTCCAACGGCGCCCAGCCCACGGACACCGTACGCGGCCTGATGAAAAAGCTCGAAGCATAAGTTAAGGAGTTTCCATGAAAGAGCTATTGACCTACATTGTACAGAGCCTTGTAGATCATCCGGATGAGGTCTCTGTGACCGAGCGCAAAGTCGACGGCGAGACGGTGCTTGAAGTCCGCGTGGCCGACGGCGACATGGGCAAGGTCATAGGCCGGCAGGGCAGGATCGTCAAGCAGATCCGTGTGCTGATGCGGGCCGTCGCCCAGCGAAAGGGTAAAAAAGTCTCGGTAGAGATTTTGGACTGAGGGGAAAGGATCTCGTCGCGGCTCTGTGCAGCGGCAGAGGTCCTTCCCTTTTTTTTCGAAGCCGATCCGGAAGATCCTGAGGAGGAACACAAACGCAATGAAGCATTGGAGAAAAGCGGCCGCGCTGCTGCTGGCGCTGGCCTCGTGCCTGGCGCTTTCCGGCTGCGGCGCTTTCCGGACCCAGATGACAAAGACCGCCAGACGCATGGCGAAGCTTGAGAGCTTCCACACCGATGTGGAGGCTTATCTCGGCGCGCTGCTGGACGTCGGCGGGCAGAAGATTCGGATGGAAGCGACCGTGACGGGCGGCTTTGATACCGAGACGTCCCCGCTCCTCATCAGGACCGATCTCCTTCTGGAGACCCTCGGCGTCGAGCGCGAATTGCGTTATGATATTCAGAAGAACAGCGAAAGCTGGATCGTCAATCCCTGGGATGAAGAACATACCGGGAGCGAGCTGATCCCGGAAAAGAAAACGAACCGGAATACCCTCAGCGCCGAGCTCCTGAAGCTGCTCGCCCGCTGCGGCGATTACTTCGCCGACCCCGTCGACGACCTTGTGAACAGGGCCCATGCCAGGCGTTACGACGGCATCCTCCCGGACGAATTCGTCGGGGAGCTGCTCGTCCTGCTTGACCTGGAGAGGCCGGAGACCGCGGACCCCGACAACGAAGCGGAAGCCGCCGTCATCATCCCCGAGGGGGAAGAGACCGGAGAAGCAGAAGAAGAGACTTCCGCTGCTGGAGAGACCGCGGAAGCGCAGGCCCTGCAGGGCCTCCCTGTCAGCTTCTGGGTTGACGATGACGACAGGCTCGTCCAGGTGGACATGGACTTTGCCGTCTTCCTCCGAGAGCTGATGGACGGCGCACTGGAGCGGCTGCTTACGGAGTATGAGCTGGACGATCTGGATCTCGAAGGCGAGCTTCAGTATGTCGATGCGCGCCTGACCCTCTCCGGCTTTGACGGGGTGGAGCCCCTCCGTCCGCAGGAGAGCGGAACCGGCGCATGACAGCTCACAGACAGAGGAGAGTGGAACACCCATGAAACAGCCGTATATCGAGGCGGGGCGCATCACCAACACCCACGGCGTCCGCGGCGAAGTGAAGATCGAGGTCTGGCTGGACAGCCCCGCCGCCCTGGCGGAGTACCCGCGCGTCTTTGTCGACGGTGCGGAGATGAGGCTGCTCTCGGCCCGCCCGCAGAACCGCTTTGTCATCGCGGCGCTGGAGGGCATCGCCGATGTGAACGAAGCCATGAAGCTCAAGGGCAAGTCCGTCTTCATTGCCCGGGAGGACGCCATGCTCCCGCCGGGAGGCTACTTCCTGCAGGACCTGCTGGAGGCCCGCGTCGTCCTGGAGGACGGCAGCGAGGTCGGCACCCTGACCGAGATCCTTGAGCGTCCCGCGAGCGACGTGTACGTGGTGAAGGCCCCGGACGGACGCGAGATCCTGATCCCCGCGGTCCCGGCCTTCATCCTCCGCGCCGACGCGGACGCAGGCGTCGTCACGGTGCGCCTGCTGGAGGGTATGTGACGCCATGGCCGAGATGCGTATCGATATCCTGACGCTCTTCCCCGGGACGGTGGACGCCGTCCTGCACGAGAGCATCCTTGGACGCGCCGCCAGAAAGGGCATCCTCGACATCCGCTGCTGGCAGATCCGCGATTATACCGAGAACCGCCAGTGCCAGGTGGACGACTATCCCTACGGCGGCGGCTTCGGCTGCGTCATGATGGCCCAGCCGCTGAAGGCCTGCCTCGACGCTGCGACGGCCGGGAGCGGGGATCTGCGCCGGCGGGTAATCTATCTCTCGCCCCAGGGCAGGCCCTTCACCCAGGCGACCGCCAGACGCCTCCGGCAGGACTATGACCAGCTGGTGCTGGTCTGCGGCCATTATGAGGGCGTGGACGAGCGCTTTATCGAGGCCTGCGTCGACGAGGAGATTTCCCTGGGCGACTTTGTGCTCACCGGCGGCGAGATCGCCGCCATGGCGGTGGCGGACGCCGTGTGCCGGCTGGTGCCGGGCGTCCTGTCCGACCCGCAGTGTTATATCGGCGAGAGCCACTGGGACGGTCTGCTCGAGTACCCCCAGTACACCCGGCCCGAGACCTGGGAGGGGAGAGCGGTACCCGAAGTGCTCTTAAACGGCGACCATGAGAAGGTGGGGCGCTGGCGGCGCCTGAGGCAGTTTGAGCGGACGAGGGACAAGCGCCCCGATCTGTTCCGGGCCTTCGAGCCCGCGACGGACGAGGACCGCGCCCTCCTGAAGGAGCTCCGCCGCGCGGAGAAGAAAAAGCGCCTGACCGATCCCGTCACCTGCCGCCCGGCGGGGGAAGAGGACCTCCCATGCCTCCTGCAGATCCGGGAGGAGGCACGGCGGAGCCTCGCCCGCCACGGCGTCGACCAGTGGCAGGGCACGTACCCCGCGGAGGAGGACTTTCGCCGCGAGATTGCGGCAGGGGAGTGCTTCCTCGTGCTGCATGGCGGCGAGACGGCGGCTTTCTTCACCCTGAGCGTCAATCCCGAGCCCGGCTACGACGGCATCCGGGACGGCAGGTGGTCCGAGCCCCCCTCTTATGCGGTCCTGCGGCATGCGGCGGTCGCCGCCGCCTACCGGGGCAGCGGCCTCGCGGAGGCCCTGCTGCGCCTCGCCGAGGACCGGACCCGCGCCCTGGGGCGCCGCAGCATCCGCACCGCCACGCACCGGAAGAACAAACCCGCCCTGCGCCTGCTGCGGGAGACGGGCTACCGCTACCGCGGCAACGCCGACCTGGACACTGAGCCCGGCCATGACCCGGCGCGACAGTGCTATGAGAAACTGCTGAAGGAGAAAAAGCAATGAAACGGACCCGTATTTTTACTCTGGTGATGGCCATCTTCTGGACGCTGATCGCGGTCTTTGCGATCGTCCTGATCGCGCGCGGCACCGGCCTGAAAACCGAGATGAACGTTCTTCTGGTGTCTCTGGCCCTTGTGGCGGTCGTCGGCAACTGGCTCCGCTGGCTTCGCAGCCGATGAACAATCTGACCGACCCGAGCGAGATCCGGCGTCTTCTGGACGCACACGGGTTTCGCTTTTCCAAATCCATGGGGCAGAACTTCCTCATCGACGCCTCTGTCCCACGCCGCATCGCCGATAGCGTGCAGGCCGACCGGGACTGCGCCGTGCTGGAGATCGGCCCCGGCATCGGCTGCCTCACAGCCGAGCTCTCTGATCGGGCGGGACAGGTGCTCTCCGTCGAGCTGGACCGCAGTCTTCAGCCCCTTTTGAAGGAGACCCTCTCCGGCCGGGACAACACCGAGATCCTCTTCGCCGACGTGATGAAGCTGGACCTCGATGCCCTGATCCGCGAGAAGCTGACCCTGCCCACAAAGCTGGTCTGCGCAAATCTCCCCTATAACATTACCACCCCGCTGCTGACAGCCCTGATCCGCACGAAGGCCTTTGACCGCATCTGCGTCATGATCCAGAAAGAAGTGGCCGAGCGGATCTGCGCCGCCCCGGGGAAGAAGGACTACGGCGCCTTCAGCCTGCTGGTCCGGTGGTACTGCGAGCCGGAGCTGCTCTTCACAGTGCCGCCGCACTGCTTCATGCCCCAGCCGAAGGTGACCTCGGCGGTGATCCGTCTGCAGCGCCGTCCGGCCCCGCCCGCGGAGGTCCGGGATGAGGAGCTGATGTTCCGCATCATCCGGGCCGCCTTCAACCAGCGGCGCAAAACGCTTGTCAACGCGCTGAGCGCCGCCGTCCCCGGACTTACGAAACCCGACTGTGAAAGAATTCTCAAACTTTGCGATTTGGACACAAATATCCGGGGTGAAAAGCTGAATCTTGTGGAATTTGCAAGAATCAGCAACGAAATTGGCAATTTTGGAAATGTCGATTTGTGAGGAAAATGCATTGATTCCTCCCCCTGTTTTGTGGTAAATTATTCCTTGGCCTAAAATAGAAATTTTAAGTTTGATTTTAATGAAGTGGAAAGGATTATGACAATGAGCAAAAAGTATGTCTATCTGTTCTCGGAAGGCAATGCGAACATGCGCGAGCTGCTCGGCGGCAAAGGGGCCAACCTCGCCGAGATGAGCAACATCGGACTCCCCGTACCCCAGGGCTTTACCATCACCACCGAAGCCTGTACCCAGTACTACGCCGACGGCCGCAAGATCAACGACGAGATCATGGCTGAGATCATGAAGAACGTCGAGACCATGGAGCAGATCAACGGCAAGAAGTTTGGCGACCTTGAGAATCCTCTGCTGGTTTCTGTCCGTTCCGGCGCGCGTGCCTCCATGCCCGGCATGATGGACACCATCCTGAACCTCGGCCTCAATGACGATGTTGTCGCCGCCATGATCAAGGGCAACCCCGACCCGAAGTTCGAGCGCTTTGTCTATGACTCCTATCGCCGCTTTATCCAGATGTTCTCCGACGTCGTCATGGAAGTCGGCAAGAAGTACTTTGAGCAGCTGATTGACGCCATGAAGGAAGCCAAGGGCGTCACCTATGATATCGAGCTCACCGCTGCCGACCTCAAGGAGCTGGCCGAGCAGTTCAAGGCCGAGTACAAAAAGCAGATCGGCGAGGACTTCCCCTCCGATCCGAAGGTCCAGCTCTATGAAGCCATACGTGCGGTCTTCCGCTCCTGGGACAACCCCCGCGCCAACGTCTATCGCCGCGATAACGACATCCCCTATTCCTGGGGCACTGCCGTCAACGTCATGCCGATGGTCTTCGGCAACCTGAACGAGAATTCCGGCACCGGCGTTGCCTTCACCCGCAACCCCGCCACCGGCGAGAAGAAGCTGTTCGGTGAGTTCCTCACCAACGCCCAGGGCGAAGACGTCGTCGCCGGCGTCCGTACTCCGATGCCCATCTCCGAGATGGCGGACAAGTTCCCCGAGGCTTTTGAGCAGTTTGTCAAGGTCTGCGGCATCCTCGAGGAGCACTACCGCGACATGCAGGACATGGAGTTCACCGTCGAGAACGGCAAGCTCTACATGCTCCAGTGCCGCAGCGGCAAGCGTACTGCCCAGGCCGCTCTGAAGATCGCCTGCGACCTCGTCGACGAGGGCATGATCGACGAAAAGCGCGCCGTCGCCATGATCGAGCCGCGCACCCTCGACACCCTGCTCCATCCGCAGTTTGACGCGGACAAGCTGAAGGCCGCCACCCCGATCGGCAAGGGCCTCGGCGCCTCCCCCGGCGCTGCCTGCGGCAAGGTCGTCTTCTCCGCTGAGGATGCCAAGGCCTGGAACGCCCGCAAGGAGAAGGTCGTTCTGGTCCGTCTCGAGACCAGCCCCGAGGATATCGAGGGCATGAAGGCCGCTCAGGGCATCCTGACGGTCCGCGGCGGTATGACCAGCCACGCGGCGGTTGTTGCCCGCGGCATGGGCCGCTGCTGCGTCTCCGGCTGCGGCGAGATCAAGATGGACGAGGAGAACAAAAAGTTTGAACTCGCCGGCAAGACCTATCACGAGGGCGACTGGATCTCCATCGACGGCTCCACCGGCAACATCTATGACGGCATTATCCCCACCACCGACGCCACCATCGCCGGCGAGTTCGGCCGCATCATGGGCTGGGCCGACAAGTATCGCCGCCTGCAGGTCCGCACCAACGCCGACACCCCGTACGACGCCGCCAGAGCCCGTGAGCTCGGCGCCCAGGGCATCGGCCTGACCCGTACCGAGCACATGTTCTTTAACGACGACCGCATCGCCGCTTTCCGCGAGATGATCTGCGCCGATACCGTAGAAGAGCGCGTTGCCGCCCTCGCCAAGCTCGAGCCGATGCAGCAGGAAGACTTTGAGGGCATCTATGAGGCCATGGAAGGCTATCCCGTCACCATCCGCTTCCTGGATCCCCCTCTGCACGAGTTCGTCCCCACCGAGGAAGAGGACATCGCAGCCCTGGCCGAGACCGTCGGCAAGACCGTCGAGCAGGTCAAGACCGTGATTTCGAACCTGCATGAGTTCAACCCCATGATGGGTCACCGCGGCTGCCGTCTGGCCGTCACCTATCCCGAGATCGCCGAGATGCAGACCCGCGCCGTCATCAAGGCCGCCCTGGCCGTCTCCGCCCGTCACCCCGACTGGAATCTGGTCCCCGAGATCATGATCCCCCTGGTGGGCGAGGTCAAAGAGCTCAAGTTTGTCAAGGATGTCGTCGTGAAGACCGCGGACGAGCTGATCGCCGCCTCCGGCACCGAGCTCAAGTACCTGGTCGGCACCATGATCGAGATCCCGCGCGCTGCCCTGACCGCCGACGAGATCGCCGAGGAAGCCCAGTTCTTCTCCTTCGGTACCAACGACCTGACCCAGATGACCTTCGGCTTCAGCCGTGACGACGCAGGCAAGTTCCTGCCCGCCTATTACGACCACAAGATCTATGAGAGCGACCCGTTTGCCCGCGTCGACCAGATCGGCGTCGGCAAGCTGGTGAAGATGGCTGCGACCCTCGGCCGCGCCACCCGCCCGGACCTCCACCTCGGTGTCTGCGGCGAGCACGGCGGCGATCCCAGCTCCGTCGAGTTCTTCCACAAGGTCGGTCTGGACTACGTCTCCTGCAGCCCCTTCCGCGTCCCCATCGCCCGTCTCGCCGCCGCCCAGGCTGCGATCAAGGACCTGGAGAACGAGGAGCAGGCCGCCAAGGCAGCCGAAGAGGCCGCCAAAGCCGAACTGAACGACAAGATTGAGGCCGCCAAGGCTGCCCTGAAGGACGCCGCTGAGAAGTTCCAGGCTGTCGCCGCCGACAAGACCGACGACCTCAAGGGCTTCGCCACCGTCGCCTTTAAGAGCCTGAAGGCCGGTCTGGAAGAGGCCAAAAAGACCTTCGACCAGGAGAAGAAGTAAGAATCATACAGCATGACCTGCACGAGACCCCTGGGGGCTTCGGCTCCCGGGGGGATTTTCACGGATGCCGTGCATAAAAGAGAGAAAATGACAAATTGACCACATGAAGCTGAAAAAGAAGTTCAGGAAATGGGGGGGGGTAGTCCCTCCTATGACATTTAACAAAAAAAGTGGAAAAGAAAGCATTTTTTTATCGTAATTAACTCTTGCATGATCAAAAGAAATGTGATAGTATACGAAAAGTAAAACTAACTGAATTGTAACGTGAGAGACTCGTCTGGTGTACTGAGCTCCACTCTTCGAACTGTCCAACAATGTCCTGCACCTGATTTATTATTCTTTTTCGGAGTTATGTTTATATGTCATTTCGTAAAGCCATTGCGCTGCTCCTGATCCTCGCCATGCTCGGCGCCGGTGGGTATTACCTGCTGAAGACCGAGCACGAAGATGACGAGCGGATGCGCAGCTTATATACCGAGGTCGAGCCTCTGGAGCGCGAGCGCGAGGCGCTTCTTCTGGAGAAGAGCAGCCTGGAGACGGATTATGCTCTGAAAATGAGAGACTATGGTACGGTCGAGATCCTTTTCCAGACGTTGGACGCGCAGATCTTTACTGATGTCTGGCCTGTCATGCGCAGCCGCGATATCGTCGGTGTGCTTCCTGTCTCTTTTGTGGAAACCCCGGGTAGTTATAACAAGCTTACCGCGGATCAGATCCGTACGTTGGTGGCGGACGGCTGGGGCCTCTGCGTGAAGTATGAGAACGTCGGCGGTTCTTTCAGCTATTGGTTCAGCGCTTTGGAACGCAATCTCACACAGATGGATCTGCCTGTTCCGACAGCGGTGTATTTCCCGAATAATGAGTACAGCAGCGAAACGATGGATGAAGAACTCATCGAGTGCGGCATCCAGACTGTGATTGTCAATGCCTCCGACGGACGCAGCAATACCGTTACCGATGTAAGCGCTCCGCTTTGGAGGACCGGCGCCATGACCTGGGGCTACACCGGGTCGACTGCGGATCTTGAGCTCCTCGGGCGCACGGACGGCGCAAACCTTGTCCTGGTCATGACGCTGAACGAGATCTGGGACAAGACCAAGAACAAGAATGTTGAGAGCCAGGAGAAGAAGGACTTTACCGAGGTACTCGACAGCTGGAAAGAGCTTCTCTATGCAGAGGATCTTCTGGCAGACTTTGAACAGGTGGGACCTACGCCCAACATCTATGTGGACACCAATGATCCCGAGGTCCTGCATGAGATGTATCTGGACACGCTGACTCCGGCTCAGCAGCTTCTGCTGCCGAAATTCCGTTCGGTGAGTGTGGATAAGGCGTTGTCGCTGCATCGGGAGACGTTGGACGAGAACGTTCTCCTGAAATGGGAGATGCAGCAGAAGGAAGCCGAGATGGATCGGCAGATTGCGGCTCTCGATGAAAAGATCAGCAATACGTATGCGATGTATGGCGTCGGGCAGTCCGGGAAGGCGGAAGAAACTCCATGATTAAGAAAGATCAGGACCAGGAAGAATATATCGACCTGTTGGAGGTTATCCGTGTTCTCTGGAAACAGGTTGTGCCGATCATGCTGGTGGGTATCATGTTTGCGGCACTGCTTTTTGGATACGCAAGGTTTTTCAAAACCCCCAAGTATGAGGCGAATGCCCTCTTCTATGTCAACAACAGCACCTTCTCTTTGTCGAGCGCGGTCGCGATCAGTACGGGTGAACTCAGTGCCGCCTCTGACCTGGTCGATACTTATGTCGCGATTCTCCAGTCCCGTGCCAATATGGAGCTGGTTATCAGCCAAAGCGGTGTAGACTATACCTATGAAGAACTGCGGGAAATGATTTCCGCCAAGGCGGTGAACTCTACAGGTCTGTTCCAGGTGACGGTCACATCGACCAGTCCGGAGGAAGCAAGAACGCTTGCCAATACCATTGCAAACATATTGCCGGACAAGATCTCTGACATTGTTGCCAATAGCTCTGTCGAGATTGTCGACTATGCGGTTACGCCGCATCAGCGCGTTTCCCCCAGCTATATCAAGTACGCGGCCATCGGCCTGCTTATGGGCATGGTGCTTTGCGCAGGTATCGTCCTGCTTACCGCCTATACGGACAATGTGATTCACAGCGAGGATTACCTCCTCCAGAATTACCAGGTTCCTGTTCTGGCGACGATCCCTGACCTGACTGCCAAAACCTCCAAGAAATACGGCTACTATGCATCGCCGGCGAAGAAGGGGGGCGTCAGCTGATGGCGAAGAAGGAATTGGCTGCAAAGCCCGGCCGCAAGAACAAGCAAAGCGGTCTCGTCTGCGATAATCTGAGCTTCGCCGCGGCGGAATCCTATAAGCTTCTCCGCACGAATCTCAACTTCTCCCTTCCTGAGAAGGACTGCCACGTCATCGGTGTGACGAGTTCTGTCCGCGGCGAAGGGAAGTCCACCACCTCTGTCAATATCGCGTATACCATTGCGCAGTCCGGGAAAAGAGTTCTGCTTGTCGATGGCGATATGCGTCTTCCCAGTGTATCCACGAAGCTTGAGATTCACGGGGCACCCGGCCTGTCCAATCTGATTGCCGGGCTGAGCTCGGAGCAGGCATGCCTACGGAAGTCAAGGTACTTTGACAACTGGTATATTCTTCCCGCGGGAGACATTCCGCCAAACCCGTCCGAGCTGCTTGGCTCAGAGAGAATGCATACCCTGCTGGAGCGTTATCAGGAGATCTTTGATGTGATCATCCTGGACCTTCCGCCTGTCAATATTGTTACGGACGCATTGGTCATCTCCAAATGGACTGACGGCCTCATCGGTGTTGTCCGCCAGAACTACACTGACAGACGTGCGCTTGCCGACTGCATGTATCAAGTGGAGAAGCTCGGCGTGAAGTTCCTCGGTTTTGTCATGACGGATGCGGCCGTGGGCGAAGGCAGCTACAAGTCCTACGGTAAGTACAGCAAAAAGTACGGCTATGGCTACGGCTACGGCTCGGACTATGGCTACGAGGCGTCACATACCTCCTCCAGCGGCAGCAAGAAAAAGGCCTTCCTGGATGCGGCCGGCGACGAAGCGGGGGATACCGACGACAGCGCCGATCAGAAAGAGGATACGGAAGCTCAAGGATGATCGATTTCCATAGCCATATTCTTCCCGGCATTGACGACGGCAGCAAAAATGTAGAAATGAGTATCCAGATGCTCAAGGCGATGCGCAAGCAGAATATCAATACCGTCGTCGCAAGCTCTCACTTTTACGCCACCCAGCGCAGCCCACAGCGCTTCCTCTATCGACGGGAGCAGGCATGGGAACGTTTGTCTGCAGAACTTCCGGACGATGCCCCTGAGATTATTCTCGGCGCCGAAGTACTTTACTTCCCCGGCATCAGCCATATGGAAGAGCTGCCGCAGCTCTGTATGGAGGGGACCAATATCCTTTTGCTGGAGATGCCTTTTGACTCCTGGAGCGAGTATTATATCCGCGAAGTGAAGGAACTGGCCCGCAGCGGGGATTATACTATCATAATGGCTCATATTGAGCGGTATTATTTCAAGCAGCCCGTTTCCGTCTGGGATGAATTCCTGGACCTGGGTATCCTGATGCAGTCCAATGCCGACTTTTTCCTGCCCTTCCGTTCGCGGCGCAAGGCACTGAAGCTTTTGGAAGAGGGGAGGATCCATCTTCTCGGTACGGATGCCCATAACATGTCTTCCCGTCCGCCGCGGATGAACGAAGCAGTCGCCATGATCAAGAAACACCTTGGTCCTGAGCCTTTGCGTGAGATTGATCGGCTGGGGGAGACGCTCCTGTGGGAGGGCGGCTTATGATCCGGAGCAGGTTCCGGAAACACATTATTTTGTATGCAAATCATTTTGCATAGATTTCAAAAAAAGGAAGGAAATGAAGTATGAAAAAGGTTCTGGCAATTGTTTTGGCACTCTGCATGGTCGCGTCGCTCGGCGTTATGGCTTTTGCAGAAGACGCAAAGACCGGATGGGAAGATCTCGATGTTGCATGCGTGATCATTGCAGACGGAATTACCAAGGTTGAGGCTGCACCCTTTGCCGGTATGAAGGATCTTGAGAGCGTTGTCCTGCCTGCTTCGGTCGAAGAGTTTGAGGACGATGTCTTTGCTGATGCCGCCATCACGGCTGTGAGCACTGCCGGCGATGTTGAGCTGCTCAAGGATGTCGCTGCTTTTGACGACGCCGAAGTGACCGAGATCACTGCCGAAGACTTTGACGCACTGGTTGCCGAGGTTGAGGAAGCCGCTACCGTTACTACGGACAGCTTCTGCTATGACGAAGCCACCAAGACGCTTCTCGTAAAGGCCTTTTCCGCAGAGAAAGCAGCTGCAGTTCCTGCTGTCGTTGCTCCCTCTCAGGATGAGTCTGAGGTCGGCTGAGATATAACTTTATGAAACCGGCTGTCGGCCCGGCGATTTCGGTCGCCGGGCTGTTCAGCGATTAAGGCGGAGAATGGGGATACGCATGAGACATCACAGAAGAAAAACCAAAATATGGGTTCTGCTGCTTTTTGTCATAGTGCTTGCAGCCGGCTTTGTCGGCCTATCTCTCTGGGAGCGGGCGGAAGACCGGAAACGGACCTCCGACCTGACTGATCCCGAAATCGAGAAGATCACCCTGGAATCTGACGGTGTCACTTATCAGCTCCGGGACGATATCACTACCTACCTGATTATGGGCACGGATGAAACCCTGGAGTCTGAGTTCCGGTACGAGGATAAAAACCTGAACAACAAGCAGGCGGATTTCATTATGCTGATGATCGCGGACCGTACAAACGAGGAGTATTCTCTGCTGCACCTGAACCGGGATACCTATATGGAGATACGCAGGCTGGACTCGAACGGCAATCCGGACGGCTTCGTAACCGCTCATCTCAACAATGCCCACAGTTTCGGTTCCGGGGGCAAGGACAGCTGCCGTAATGTGGCGGAAGCTGTTTCGCGCCTGCTCTGCGGCGTACCCGTTGATCACTATTATGCCGTGACGATGGAAGCCATCCCGGTACTGAACGATCTGGTGGGGGGTGTCACGGTACATATTGAAGATGATCTCACTGCGATGGATCCGGACTTTGTCCAAGGCAGGGACGTAACCCTGCACGGCCAACAGGCGCTGAGGTTCGTCCGGATCAGGACTACTGTTACCGACGGTACCAACATCAACCGTATGGCTCGGCAGAGAGAATATATCACCGCGCTGTATGACCGGCTGAGTGCAAAGCTTCGGGCGAGCGATCGCTTTGCCATTACGTTGGCGGATACTCTGGATGATTATGCCACTTCTGATCTTATCACCGATGAACTGGCACAGCTTGCCGAACGTCTTGATGGTTACCGCTTCAACGGGATCGAGACTGTCCCCGGAGAAACCCGGATGGGCGAGAAATATATCGAGTTCTATCCCGACGAAGAGGCGCTGCGCGCCCAGGTGATTAAGCTCTTTTTTGAGCCGGAATCCACAAACTGATGCCTGTTCGAAATCTCTGAATGGACCCGCTTAAAAAGAAGAACCTTCAGGGATTCCGAATGTGCATCAAAGCAGGAAAGGAGGAGAACTTTTTGTATAAGCGGAACAATCTCAAATGGGTCAAGCACCTGGACTTTATTGTGCTTGATCTTTTTCAGTTGCTGCTTTCCCTTTTCCTGGCCTATCTGGTATATAACGGAGATCTGCTCCTTTTCAGCAGCGGTGCCTATCGCTATGTGACGGTTCTGTTGTTGGTCCTCGATGCCTTTACCCTTGTTCTCTTTGATACCATGCACAATGTGATGCGTCGCGGATATTATGTCGAGTTCTCCCAGACTGTCAAGCACACTCTTGTGCTCTTTGCCGCGTTGGCCCTTGTCCTCTTCGGGATAAAGTCTTCTCAGATCTACAGCCGTGTGACGGTCGCCCTGTCGGCTGTCTTTTATCTTGGGCTCTCCTTCCTCACCCGCATCCTCTGGAAGAGAAACGTGGTGCGCCGCAGCGCCAGAATTGAGAAGAAAAACATGATTCTCGTCTGCCGTGAGGCGGATGTCGCCTCCGTTCTGGCGCGCAGCAATGGCCTGGACGAGGCGCGTTTCTCCGGCGTCGTGCTGACCGACCGGGACGGTTCGGGCGACACGGTGGAGGGCCTCCCTGTGGTCGCCAATATGGTGGACGCCGCGGATTATATCTGCCGGGAATGGGTGGACGAGATCTTCTTTTATCCGGCGGAGGTTTCCGAACTGGAGCACAGCCCCCTGCTGGAGCAATGCCGACAGATGGCGCTACCGATCCATATCCGGGTCTCGCTGGGTGACCTGGGGGAGAAGAGCTTCCTGGAGAAGGTCAACGGCTTCAACGTTGTCACCTTCACGACCAACTTTGCTTCTCCGCTTCAGCTGTTACTGAAAAGGATGATCGATATCCTCGGCGGGCTGGTGGGCAGCCTGGCTGCTCTGCTTATCATGGCTGTCGTCGGGCCGTGGATCAAAAGAGCCTCTCCCGGGCCTATCATCTTTCAGCAGGAACGGATAGGGCAGAACGGCAAGCGCTTTAAGATCTATAAGATCCGCTCCATGTATATGGATGCTGACGAGCGAAAACAAGAATTCCTGGAGCAGAACCGTGTCTCTGACGGCATGATGTTCAAGCTCGATTTTGACCCTCGCATCATCGGCAACGAGATCCTTCCGGATGGTACCCACAAGACCGGCATCGGCGAATTTATCCGCAGCCACAGCCTGGATGAATTCCCGCAGTTCTTCAATGTGCTCAAGGGCGACATGAGTATTGTAGGCACCCGTCCTCCTACGGTGGACGAGTGGGAGAAGTACAAGTACCACCACCGGGCGCGGCTTGCTTTCCGCCCAGGAGTTACCGGTATGTGGCAGACCAGCGGACGCAGCAATATCACCGACTTTGAGGAAGTAGTCCGCCTCGACACGGAGTATATCGAGCACTGGAGCCTCGGCTTGGACATTAGACTGATCCTGAAGACGTTCCAGTCCATGTTCACCAAAGACGGGGCCATGTGACCATGCGCAAAAATCTATGGAAGAAACGGACAGCTGGACTGTTAACCGTTCTCGTCATTGCCGTTATTTTCTACCTCACTCTACAGAGACCGGAGGACACTTGGAGACTAACAAACAAGACACAGTCACTGCTTGGGACAATGGGCATCCAATTAGATGGCGAGACCCTGCGGCATAATGCCCACTATGTGGAGTATTTTGTGCTTAGTCTCGCCCTCTGTGCATTTTGCCGATCCAGAAAGTGGAAGCTATCACGCGCCGTGCTCCTTGGCTGCGCCATAGGCCTGGCGGATGAACTGCTGAAAAACTGGCTGCCGACGAGAGAGTTTGATTTTACTGATCTGATCAGAGACATGATCGGAGTTAGTTTGGCAGCTGTGATAGTCACGATCATACGGATTGTGCAGCGAAAGTAAGATGTGATCCTGTTGAGCTAACTGTTACTTCTAATGTGCAATTTACATAGCAGAAACCATAAATATGGTATTCAGAACGCCAGAAAGCACAATATGTAGTCTTATCAGAGCCCATATTGCACCATAAATCGCTCATATTGCGTCGTAATTGTCTTGTACGAACGTGAGCACGAGGAGAGAAAACTATTACTTCTAATAGGCAAAAATGCGGAGAAGGGGCTTGGAAAGGGAGAAGGATGTGCAGAGAAAAACAATTTACGGAGCACTTCTCATCGCAATTCTCGCTTTGAATTTGTTCCTGACGCTGCAATCACCGGATGGAACGGTGAGGCTCAGCGAAGGGTTGAGATTGTGGCTGGAGAGGTTTGGCATAACAACGACTTTCCATGGCATCCGCTCAAACGCACACCTTGTAATGTTCTTCGTGTTCGGAGTGATTTTGAGCCTCTTTGGCCGGGAATGTGGCTGGCGCTGGTGGGTGATCATCTTGATCGGATGTGGCGTTGGATTGATAGATGAAGGGATAAAGGTGCTTCTGCCAACAAGAGAATTCGATGCGACGGATTTGATGAGAGATTTTATCGGCATGGTATTAGCTGTGGGAATCGTAGGGCTGATCCGAAGAGTAAAGGCTGTGAAGTGAGATGGAAGATAAACGCATTGTACTGGCCAATAGCGGGCATAGAGGGCCGTGTTGCCCACAACAATATGGTATGTGGAAGTAGTGGAAGTTCAATATCAAGGTTTATCCATAGAGGAACTGAAGGAGCAATACAACGTAAATGGACAGTAACCAGGTAAACAGCAATCGAATCATAGAGTTAGCACATGAGCTTCAAGCATTAGCTGCTGCAGGTCTTACATATACAAATACAGCATTTGATACTGAACGGTATGAAAGAATCAGAGATATTGCAGCAGAAATCACATCAGCTGTGAGTGAAGAACCCTTAGAAAAAGTAAAGCGGATATTTGAAGCAAATGCTGATTATCAGACACCAAAAATCAGTACAAGAGCAGCGATCTTTAACGAAAAAGAGGAAGTGCTTCTTGTGAAGGACTTCGATGGTAAATGGGTTCTTCCAGGTGGATGGTGTGATTATGATCAGACAATCATGAGCAATACAGTTAAAGAAGTTTTGGAAGAAGCTGGTCTTGTTGTTGAACCATATAGACTTGTGGGGATATTTGATAATCAGAAGCGGTCAAAACCACAATCCTATTTCCATGCTGAAAATGTTCATGTTCTTTGCAGAGTGATTAGCGGGGAGTTCCGCAGAAACTCTGAAACGACAGAAAGCGGTTATTTCAGTATAGAGCATTTACCTGATCTAAATGTCCGAAAGACGGATAAACGGGAATTAAAGATTTGTCTTCAAGCATTTAAGGCTGAACATTGGGAACCGGTCATCGAATGATTGGAATGTACACTAAAAAGGAAAACTATAGTCTTGATGGTGGTGTGGTAAGACTGCGATGAGGATTTGAATAGAATGAAAATGGCATTTATAGTCCTCGGAATCATTGTTGTTTTAGTTATTGCGGTTTTCTTGTATTTCTTAATTGCAGGTGCTGACGAAAGTAGACGGTGGAAATTAAAGAGTGATGAAGAAGCAGAAGATAAGGGGCAGAACAGTGGATCAATATGACAAGATAATCTTCGGCGCAGGCATATACGGTCTGTACTCCGCTATGACCTGCGCAAAGCAAGGACAGCATATTCTGGTTCTTGAGCGCGATTCAAATGCGTTTATGCGCGCTACATATATCAATCAGGCGCGTGTCCATATGGGATATCATTATCCAAGGAGTAAGATGACGGCGCTGAAGAGTGCTCATTATTTTCAAAGATTTTGCGAAGATTACGGCTTCTGTATCAAGCGGGATTTCAAACAAATTTACGCGACGAGCGCTGCTCTTTCCTGGACTAATGCTACTGCTTTTCAGAAGTTTTGCGATGATTCAAACATTCCCTGTGAACGTATAAATGAGAAAGAATTCTTCAGAACTGGGTTATGTGATGGCGCATTTCTGACAGAGGAATTCACCTATGACGCAATGATCTTACGGGACTATTACTTAGAGGAGCTAAAGAAGTCTGGCTGTGTAGATATTCTTTATAACCAGAAGATTGAAAAAATCGAAGAAGCAGATCAGGACTGGATCGTGATCTCTTCTGGAACTATGTATTCAGCACCTTTCATCTTGAATGCCACATACGCAGGAATCAACGAAATCCAGAAGATGATGGGATATGAGACTTTCAATATCAAGTACGAGCTTTGCGAAATAATACTGTGTGAAGTTGATGAAAAGCTGAAGGATATTGGATTAACGGTTATGGATGGACCATTTTTCTCTATCATGCCGTTCGGAAAGACCGGATATCACAGCCTTACTTCTGTGACGTTCACTCCTCATATTACATCCTACGATGAAACAGCGACGTTTGAGTGTCAAAGTCGTAGCAATGGAGCATGTTCTCCAAAGCATTTGGCAAACTGTAATGACTGTCCGGCTAAACCGGAGTCAGCATGGCCATATATGAGTCAGTTGGCGAGAAAGTATATGTTACCAGAGCTTAAGTTCTCTTATGTGAAATCACTGTTTTCAATGAAACCCATATTAAAGGTTGCGGAAATAGATGATTCCAGACCCACAATGATTAAGGTAGAGAAACAGAATCCGACCTTTGTAAGTGCATTTAGTGGGAAAATAAACACCATTTATGATTTGGATGAGGTGCTCTTAAATGAATAAGAAAGAGTCGGTTTTTATTAGTGCTGTCCTCTATCTGTCGGACTTTGCCAACGATGCCGAAAAGTTTACAAGGAATCTTCTAGATTCTCTGAAATCCTACTTCGATCACTATGAAATTATCATTGTGGACGACTGCAGCACAAGGCATGAGAGATTCCTGAAAGAGGTATTACCCTCTCTTGCGGATGAAAGTACCATCACTTTAGTTCACATGAGCGTAAAACAGGGGATTGAAGCGTGCCTCCGCGCCGGACTGGATGTTTCTATCGGGGATTTCGTTTTTGAATTCGATACGCTTGAGATGATCTTTGATAAAGGCCTTCTATGGGATGTGTACCAAGAGTCTCTGAAAGGTAATGATGTAGTTTCGGTTGAACCAAAACAAAATAATGTAAGCAGAAGTCTGTTCTACCGTCTCTTCAACAAGTACTCAAATGCTGACTACGATATCAACGCCTCTGCATTCAGACTGGTGAGCAGAAGAGCTATAAACAGGGTCCTTGAACTGAATATGAGCAGCGCATTTAGACAGGCTGTGTATGCCTCTTGTGGGCTGAAGAATTCAAGAATTGAATACAAGGGTTCTGCCAGCCCGAGGAAGGCCAGGGGATTAAGCCTTGCAATTGATAGCTTTCTTCTCTATACGGAGTTTAGTAAAAATGTATGTACTGTTTCGCTGGTATTCATTCTCGTACTCATCTCAGCGGGGATCGTTGGCATCTCAGTAGGATTAGGATGGTTGTTTAGTGCATCTGTACTTATTGGGTTAGCACTTATCCTTGTGAATATCGTGTTTCTCCTCTACTATGCAAGGTTGATTTCGAAGGAGAAGGATTCAAAATATCTGATCAGTAATATTGAAAAAGTACAGAAAGGGTAACGTGATGAGAACTGCTCTTGTTGGCTATACAGGTTTTGTGGGAGCGAATCTAAGTGCTTCCTATCAGTTCACAGATCTTTACAACTCAAAAAATATAGAGAGTGCATACGGTACGGCACCGGACCTGCTCGTTTACGCAGGTCTCCCTGCTGCAATGTTCAAGGCCAACTCAAATCCTGAAGCTGACTTCGTGGATATTCTACAGGCGATTGAAAATATCAAAGCAATAAAACCTAAGCAGATTGTACTGGTTTCATCAGTCGCTGTTTATGATAGGACTTTTGATGTGGATGAGAACCATGTGATAGACGAAAGGCAGCTCTTACCTTATGGAAAGAACAGATTGTATCTAGAGAAATGGGTATCTGAGAGTTGTGAGAACAGTTTGATTGTGCGACTCCCAGCGTTATACGGTCTTAACCTTAAGAAGAATTTCATCTATGACTACATCAATGTCATTCCTGGAATGTTGAACGAAAAGAAGTACCAGGAACTTGTGAGAGAAAGTGACTTGATAGCTTCTGCATACACATTGGCCGATGATAAGTTTTACCATCTGAGTGCTGTGGGTAATGAGAAAAAAAGAGTATTTGAATTCTTCAGAACTAATTCTTTCAATGCTATAAGCTTTACAGATAGCAGATCTATATACCAATTCTATAACCTCGGTAGGTTGTGGACGGATATACAGACTGCGCTGAAGAATGGTCTACGACTGCTGAATATCACTACTGAACCTGTAAGCGTTGCGGAAGTGTATAAGGTTCTGTCAGGGAACGTTTTCGTGAATGAGTTGGTAAAGCCACCGTACAATTATGATATCAAGACTATTCATGCTGAACTTTTTGGAGGACAGGACGGATACCTGATTGATAAGGCAACAGAGCTGGCTGAACTGAAGCAATATGTGGATGAGGAGAAGGAAAGAATATGGGGATAAAGTTTTCCATTTCTAATATTGCTTGGACTTCGGATAATGATTTGCAAGTCTACGAGTATATGCAAAAAGCTGGATTCAGTGGGCTGGAAATAGCTCCTACTCGTTTATTTTCGGAAATACCGTATGAAAAGAAGATAGAAGCAAAAAAATATAGCCTGAAATTGAAAGAGGTGTTTGACTTAGACATCTGCTCTATACAATCTATTTGGTACGGTCACAGTGAGAAGATATTCGGGACGGAAGAAGAAAGAACTGTTCTTCTGGATTATACGAAACAAGCGATTGATTTTGCTGAGGCGATAGATGCTGGGAATCTCGTATTTGGCTGTCCAAAAAACAGGGTCATTGGCAATAATGATGACAAGATTGTGGCTGTGGACTTCTTCAGAGAACTTGGTGATTATGCGGCTGAACATGGAACGGTTCTGGCAATGGAAGCGAACCCGGTCATATATGGAACGAACTTTGTGAATACGACCAAAGAAGCTGTTGTTCTTATTAAGGAAGTTGGCTCCAAAGGGTTCTTGTTGAATCTGGACTTTGGAACTATCATCTATAACGAGGAGAGTATTGAGACTCTTGCTTCAAATATCCATCTTATCAATCATGTCCACATCAGCGAACCAAATCTGAAATTGATTGAACGTAGAGTCGAACACAAGGCTTTAATGCATATGCTGAGAGACGCTGGATACGATAGATATGTCTCAATCGAAATGGGAAAGAGTAATGACATCGAGGATGTCTACAGGACAATAGATTACTTAACGACACTGTGAGGAATTGAAAGTGGACAAAAGTAAAAACGCAATCAACCACATGGTTTATAGGGAAGGCTTCGAGAGAAGAGTAAATAAAGCCGAATTAACGACTTGCACCATCCTTGGTACAGAAGTCGTAGTAGGAAATATGAAGTGGCTGGTAGATTATCTGACGAAGAATATTAAAGAGCTTTCAGGAGATTATCTTACAATAACGGCTACAAACGAAATAATAATGGCGTATAAAGACGATAAATTCTTCAGGTGTCAAAATGGTGGGGTAATGTCTATTCCTGACGGTGGACCTCTTAAGACATACGGTCAGAAGAAGGGCTATCCAGGAATGGAGAGGATTACAGGTCCTGACTTGATGATTGAATTATTCAAGGTTTCTGAAAAACAGGGATTAAGGCACTATTTCTATGGAACCACACAGGATACTCTCGATAAGATGAAAACGAAACTTGAAAAAGAATATCCGGCCTTGCAGATAGCAGGTATGAGACCTTCGAGATTCAGGAATCTTACGGAGGAAGAAGATAAACAGGCCGTAGAAGAAATCAATGCTACAAACCCTGATTTTATCTGGTTCAGTCTAGGTGCGCCTAAAGGAAACTATTTTGCGGCTGATCATCAGGGGATTCTGAAGGGATTCATGATGAGCGTTGGTGCTGGATTTGATTATTATGCCGACAATATAAAACGAGCGCCAGTATGGATGCAGACACATGATCTTGAATGGTTATATAGGATATTCCAAGAACCGAAGCGGATGATGAAGAGGTACTTTAATATCATCCCGAGATTCTTATGGTTAGTTTATGTTAGAAAAAAATAATTGTTGTAACGTTGAGTGCATAATAGTTATAAAGGCAGGATGAAAAATGGGCCGTTTACTTCATGAAATTAAAACGCTTAATCCCGAGGATATGGGGCTTCATGTTGTTACAGATGAAGAATTAGTAGAGATCCATGAGATTTTGATGGAACTCATTGATGATTTGAAACGTGTTTGTGATAAACATAATATTAAGTGGGGTATTGCAGGTGGATGCGCACTTGGCGCAGTTCGGCATAAAGGTTTTATTCCATGGGATGAAGATGTGGACCTTTTTATTTCTAGGGAAGACTTTAATAGATTTGCCGAAGTGTACCCTGAAGAAAAAAATCCCAAATTTGATTTTCTCTGTCCAGGGGATGAAAAGTATTACGCCCATATACCGAGAATATTCAATACGGAAACTACGGCTGAAATGATTCAAAAGAATGAAAGAGGAAAAGGAGTATATATAGAATTATTCGTTATTGATAACACATACGATAATATAATTCTCC
The DNA here is from genome assembly GCA_017458065.1 of Oscillospiraceae bacterium. Lineage (GTDB taxonomy): Bacteria > Bacillota > Clostridia > Oscillospirales > Oscillospiraceae > Limivicinus. The sequence goes on along the minus strand of JAFTGD010000065.1, from coordinate 18,335 downwards.
GTTATCTTCATGGAATACAGTGTACGTTTTACTTGTTTGTCATCTCGTGCTCAGTAACTAGAAAGCAAAAAGACGACCTTATGAGATATGGATCGAAAGGATTGCAGAGGAAAGTAAAACTAAGAAGCTTCTTCGGAGGCTTGTTTGCATATAGATCCATAGAAGATTGGCTAAAAAAAGCAATAAAGTGCTTCTCTAAGGTAAATAACAATCATTCAAAATATGTAGTTTCCACAACTGGAATGGGGCATTATTTTGGAGAGATGTATGAGAGAGAAAAATTCTTAAAATTTAAAGAACTGCCATTTGAGGATAGAGTCTATCCATTTATGATTGATACTGATTCATATCTAAGACAAAGATATGGGGATGACTATATGCAGGTTCCACCAGAAAACAAGAGAGAAAAACATATGTATGTTCACCTTGATCTACACAAATAAATACAAACGAGAAAGATAGTTCCTAAGGAGGAGACAACTATGAAGAACATTGCGCTTATTATTGCGGGCGGTGTTGGAGCAAGAACACATCAAGACATTCCGAAACAGTTTATCCATGTAAAGGATGTGCCGGTTATTGTCTATACACTCCAGGCATTCCAGAATCACCCTCAGATTGATGCCATTGAGGTTGTATGCCTTGAAGGATGGCATGACATTCTGTGGGCCTATTCTAAGCAGTTTGGGATTACAAAGCTGGAGAATATTGTAAACGGAGGAGAGACTGGTCAGGATTCTATCCGTAACGGACTCTGGGACATTGCGAAACGGTATACTGATGACGATGATATTGTTCTTATCCATGACTCTATCCGTCCTATGGTAAGTGCTGATGTTATTTCTGATAATATCCGTGTTTGCAGGAAGTTTGGGAATGCAACCACTGTTGTCCCTTGTACATCTGTAATGCTTACTACCGAGGATTCCGTTGTTTCCGAAGGACAGATACCGCGGGATAACTTGAAAATTACTCAAACGCCACAGGCATTTTTCTTGAATGAGTTGCTTGGGGTTCATAAAAAGGCTATGACAATGGATGTGCTGCCGTCAATAGCATCCTGTGCTCTCTATATCGAGATGGGAAAGAAAGTTTATTTGTCCCAAGGATCTGAGAAGAACATCAAGATCACGACCTCCGAAGATATTGAAATATTCCAGTCGTTACATGAGTCGCGGCGTCCTGATTGGCTGAAGAGGTAACGGCATGAGGATAGCGATTGGAAACGATAGAAACGGTATTGATTATAAAAACAGATTGACAGAGCATCTTGAATCCCTTGGCCATATAGTGGTCAACTGCGGTACAGATGAGGACTTCCCCGCAGACTACCCGGTTCATGGTGAGCGTGTGGGCCGGCTTGTCGCATCTGCCGAGTGTGATCGAGGTATCGTAATCTGCGCTACTGGTATTGGTATCTGTATGTCTGCGGACAAGGTAAAGGGAGTCCGTGCTGGTATGGCTTATAACGATGATGTTGCACGGCTTATGAGGGTTCATAATGATGCCAATGTCATAGGATTCGGGCAGGACTTTATGACCTATGAGGAAGTTGAAAAGAGAACAGACATATTTCTTACCACCGGTTTTGCGGGTGGGTATCATTGCACACGCATTCAACAGATTAGTGATATTGAGAATAACAAACCAATAGCACAAACCCCAATCATGAATAAAGACAATAAACACACGAAAGGACAATAATAATGAGAACAATACCTGTAGCAGACTACATAGTCGAGTTTTTTATAGCAAACGGAGTAACAGATGTCTTTGGTTACCAGGGTGGAATGGTATGCCACATCTTTGATTCTCTCGGAATCTATAAGGATAAGATTAATTATCATAGCTGTGGAAATGAGCAGGGTGCCGCTTTTGCTGCCTGCGGATACGCACAGGCTACAGGCAAACTTGGTGTGATCATAACCACAAGTGGTCCCGGCTTTACGAATGCACTTACCGGGCTTGCAAACGCTTGGTTTGATTCAGTACCGGTCATGTTGATTTCCGGGCAGGTGAATACTAAGGATAAGAAGCGGGATTATACCTTCCGTCAGTTCGGTTTCCAGGAGATTCAGGCTGTCCCGATGGCGGAGCCAATCGTCAAGAAGGCATATGATGTTGATCTTGGTATGGATTATGTTGCTCTCTTCGATGAAGCCTATAAGATCGCATTCTCCGGCCGTAAGGGCCCCGTGTATCTGGACTTCCCGATCAATGTCGGGCGTGAAGTCATCGAAGTAGATGATGTGATCGCACCTGTAGAACTAGAAACGTTGCCATCGTTCAATGCTGCTCCATATATCGACCAGCTTATGGCGGCAAAGAAGCCAATCATCATAGCTGGCGGCGGCATCAGTCAGTGTGGACTGAGAGCTGAATTCAGAGAACTGGTAGATCTTCTGAAGATTCCGGTAGTGCCAACCATGCCCGGTACTGATCTCGTTGAATCCGCCTCTCCGTATCATGTTGGCTTCCTTGGTGGAACTGCAAGAAGAGAAGCGGGGATTGTGCTCAAGAATACTGATTTTGTGCTCTCCCTTGGCACTCGTATGTGCAACAAGGCTATCGGATACAACCATGATGATTTCATTCCGAAAGCCACTAAGCTTATTCGTGTGGATATTGACAAAACGGAGTATGAGCGCCAGCTGAAGGACTGCGAAGTGGATGTAACGGCAGATCTCAGGTCGTTTGTGAATAGTGCTTTGGATTATGCACGGAACATCGTCGGACAACATGATCACAAAGCTTGGGTCAACGCAGTAGGAGAAATGCAGAAGCTCATGGAACGTGTGGACATGACCTTTGGTAATGACCTTGTGAAGCACTTTACTGAGCTCATGCCGGAAGAAGCGTATCTGACCCTGGATGTAGGAAACAATCTCATCTATGGCCAGCAGAGTTCTGTGGTAAAGAGCGGAACTAGGATCTTCGCGTCAAATGGCCTGGGATCAATGGGCTATGCAATTCCAGCGGCACTCGGTATGGCTGTCACAAAGACTCCGACCTATGTGGTTTCCGGCGATGGCGGCGCTCAGATGAACATTCAGGAACTGAATACCATTGTAAAACTCCATTTGCCTGTTAAATTCTTAATTCTTAATAACCATGTTCTTGGACACATCATTCTTTTCCAGGATCATTATCTGGATTGCAGAAGGACAGCCACAACGGAAGCCGGGGATGATTACTATTCCTGTGACTTTGCAGCAGTCGCAAAAGCCTATGGCATTCGGAGTTGCAAGATTAGAAGCATCGAAGAGTTGGATCAGTACAAAGTTGAACTGAGCGATGCAGATCCTTTCCTGATCGAAGCAGAATTTGAGGACTGCTCAATGCTTCCTAACATCCATGGTGGATTGGATCCACTGACGAACGGTCCGGAGCTTCCCGAAGGATTGGCTGAAAAAGTAAGAAGTATTATGGAATAACATAATATTCATTTCAAATGAAAGAATATTATTGAGGTGTTTTATGAAATTAACTGAACTTGAAAAAAGAGAGATTTCTACATATATTTCCAGAAACGATTTTTATTCATATCTGGATAATAAGACAGTTCTCATTACTGGGGCGAAAGGATTGATTGGGTCTGGATTAATCAAATGGATTCTCTTACAAAATGAGATGAAGGGGGTAAAAACGAAAGTATATGCCTCTACAAGAAATCCAGAAGATATTCCGGAGTATATAGAGAATGAAGATAATATTATCTATATACAATACGGAACGGAAAATGATTTAGATGAAAGAATAGATTATATTATCCACACTGCCTCTCCGATGGGGAACAAGAACCATATGCAGTACCCGGTGGAGACATTTAAGACGAATGTAGAAGGTACTCAGATGGCCCTTAATGTGGCTTCAAAGAATAAAGGATGCTCAATGATTTATTTATCGTCAGAAGAAGTGTATGGACTTCCCGCTGACGATACACCCGCAATTTCAGAAGATATGGTTGGAGCTATTGACAGTTTAAACCTTAGAAGTTGTTATCCTTTAGGAAAAAAAGCAGCAGAGTTTCTATGCTATGCTTCATCTGAAGAATATGATATTAACGTAAAGATCATACGAATGACAGTCATCCAAGGACTCTTCCAGAAATATGATGAAGCCCGTGTTGTAAACGAACTTGTCAGATGCGTTGTAGAGAATAAAGATTTTGTTATGAGAACCGATGGAATGACCAAGAAGTGTATGCTGTACTCTCTGGATGCATTTGCAGGAATATTTACTGTTTTGTTTAAAGGAGAAAAGGGACAGGCATATAATGCTTCTAATCCTGAAACATTTATCACCGTTAGGGATCTTGCGCACCATGTAGTAGAAAGGTTTAACCCAAATATAAAAGTTGTCTTCGGAGAGAGCACGAAGAAAGAAGAAGGCTTTTTACCGCACAGGACATTGGTACAGGATTGTTCAAAACTGATGGAATTGGGATGGAAACCATATGGGAGTCTTGACCACATCTATGAGGTCGATATTGAACGATTTAAATAAGACTCGGAGGACGCTTTATGAATTTTGAATTGAGCAGAAACAATTGCGGTGAGGTTGTTGGCTTAGAAGAAAAACGCGCCGTAATGGTTGATATGCTGGATGCGTTTGTCGAGTATTGCGAAAAATATGGCATTAGATATTGGCTCGATGGGGGAACATTGATCGGAGCTGCGCGTCATAAAGGCTTCATTCCATGGGATGACGATATTGATGTGATGGTTCCAAGAACAGATATCCTTAAATTGATGAACCAAACGGGTGGACATATTGGAAAGTATTTGCTTGTAGATCCAGCCCAGAAGGTTAATCTGTTTTCTGAACATTGGAGATTGTATAATTCGGATTATGTTGTGAGTTCAATTAAATCGGGAGTCTATCGCCCTTTATGGATAGATGTTCTTCCGATGGTAGGTTTTCCAGACTCGCAGAAAGATGTAGAGAAGCTGTTTAAGAAACTGAAATTTCTTCGGCTGATTGAACAATGTTCGGCAGGAGACTTATTACATGGATCAAGCCCTGCGGCAAAGGTATTTCATTTGGTTATGCGTCCGATTGGGGCGCTAATAGGATATGACCGTATCTTTGATAAGATTGAATCTCTCAAGAATCAGTATACTTTTGATGAAAAAGAATATGTTGGAAACATGGGTTCTCCTGTAGCGGAGTGGCGTGGAAAGGTAAAGCGAGAAGAATACACCAGGCCGAATCAGCTTGAATTTGAAGGAAAAATGTATTCGGTTCCTTGGAATTACGTTGAATACCTTGAAGGGTTATACGGAAAGAATTGTACAACGGAATTACCACCGGAAAACAAGCGAATAAGCAACCATTCTGAGGTGGTCTACCGTTATGTTGATAGCTAATAAACCATACTCACACGGCAATTCTACTGGAATAAAGAAAATATATTGATTAATTGAGGAATATATATGGAACTTACAAGTCTTGAAAAAGCAGCCTACGAAAAATACATAGCTGAATATGATTTTTCGGGCTTTTTAAAGAATAAAACTATCCTTGTCACCGGAGCAAGGGGTATCATTGGATCGGGGCTTATCAGATGGATCTTGCTGGAGAATCAGAAGCATAACAATAATACTCACATCATAGCATCAACAAGAGATCCTGAGAAAATTCCGGATTTCATCGATTCGAATGATGATATCACTTTTTGCAGATTTGGAGAAGAAGATAGAATTGTTGAGCAAATAGATTATATCATCCATGCTGCGGCACCTACGAGTAATAAGGTGTTCAAAGCAGAGCCTGTAGAATCTCTGACGTCTATCTTTGATGGGACTAGAAAAGTACTTGAGTTAGCAAAGAAACAGAAGCAGTGTTCAGTCCTTTATATTTCTTCTGAGGAAGCATATGGTGCTGCAAATGAAGAAAAGCCTATTAAAGAATCCTATGTTGGTGCTATTGACAGTCTTAATACACGGAGTTGTTACCCACTTGGGAAAAAAGCAGCTGAACTATTGTGCCGTTCATATCAGGAGGAATACGGTGTGGATGTAAAGATCATCCGGCCAACAGTAATTCTCGGACTTTATCAGCCGTATGATTCAGTAAAGGTTGAAGCTGAGATCTTACGCTGCATCATGGAAAATAAAAACCTTCATATGAAATCCAATGGAATGACAAAGAAAAGTGTCATTTATTCTATGGATGCAATAAGCGCCATCTTCACAGTTTTGTTTAAAGGGATCGCAGGGGAAGCATATAACGCAACGAATCCTGAAACTTATGACACGGTTAAGGAGCGGGCATATAAGGCATTTGGGAAATACAATCCGAATGTCACAATTGAATTTGCAGAACAGGATGTTTCTATGGCTGCGGGATATCTACCACAGAGAGTATTCTTGGAGGACATCAGTAAGATAACAGCCCTTGGATGGAGGCCACTTGCATCTATGGAAGATATCTATGAGGTTGATTTAGAGAGATTTTCTTGGAAGTAGAGAGAAGTTGTTAGAAAGGGATATTCATGTTGGAAGAATTGAAGAAGCAGGTATGCGATGCAAATCTTGAGCTAGTCGCTCGCGGAGTGGTCATTTACACATGGGGCAATGTCAGCGGCATAGACCGAGAGAAAGGACTTGTTGTAATCAAACCTTCTGGTGTTGATTATGGGGGAATGCACTCGGATGATATGGTTGTGGTGGATTTGAATACAGGAAAGACTGTTGATGGTAAATGGAAGCCCTCTTCTGATACAGCCACACATCTTGAACTTTATCGCAGATACCCAGATATTGCTGGTGTTGTCCACACACATTCTGTGAATGCTGTTGCATTTGCTCAAGCAGGAATGCCGATACCCGCTCTTGGAACTACTCACGCCGACTACTTCTATGGAGATATTCCTTGTACGAGGGAACTGACAGAAGAAGAAGTTAATACTGCATATGAAATGAACACAGGTAAAGTTATCATTGAGACGATTGATGGCTTACATATCGACCCTATGGCAGTACCAGGCATCGTAGTCAAGAATCATGGACCGTTTGCCTGGGGCAAGAGTCCGGCAAATGCCGTATATAATGCTGTGGTTCTTGAAAAAGTGGCAGAGATGGATATTAAAACTCTGGCATTGAATCCTAATGCAGCGATGGCACAGTATGTACTTGATAAGCATTACATGAGGAAACATGGACCAAATGCTTACTATGGACAAAGGTGAGTATATGACAACGAACAAGAGAAATGGGACAGTTGAATTTCTACGCATGGTGTTCTGCTTTGTTGTGTTAATCTATCATTTTTCATGTGATATTTATGGTACGGATTGGCGTCCAATTTCATGGGGGGGGGTACTACGGTATGGAGCTTTAGCTGTAGAATTCTTCCTGATAACCTCTGGGTATTTTATGGCTAAAAGTGTCAGCAGACAGGGCACCAGTTGTAAGGACATTGGTAAAGATACATGGTGTTTTATGTGGAGAAAGGTTAAGGCTATTCTTCCATACCACGTATGTTTTAACCTGTTTATGATCTTGGTTAATATATTGCGGAGGAAGCCTATAGATGAAATACTCCACAAAGTGAGCAGCTTGTTCTTCCTTCCCACATTGGGCTTTAATAATTTCGAATGGACAATGGGGTCAGAATGGTATATAGGGAATATGCTGTTCGCAATGCTTACCATCTATCCATTCCTGCGAAAGTTCAACAAGATTGTTTCTCTTTATGCGGCGCCAGTAGCATCACTTGTCCTGTATGGATACTTAGCACAACGTTATGGCACTGTGATGGGAAGTAATAGGATATTAGAAGCATTTGCGGGAATCCTGCTTGGAATCTCAGTTTATACGGTCAGTGAGGAATTTAAGGAGAGGCTTAAGGAGAGATATATCAGCAAAACAGGAGAATTGCTTATAAAAATATATCCTGTATTGGTGATTATATTCATATTGCTTTATATGAATACATCCATTTCTACTTCGATACAGCCGTTCCTTGTATTGATTCTTGGATCAGGGTTAGCTATTACTTTTGCAGAGAGAGGTCTTCTGTCAAGCACAGGAATATTGAATAATAGTTTTGCCTATTGGCTTGGGAAAATGAGCCCCCCAATTTATATGGTACAGAACATTACGAGAATGATCGTTAAGAACTATCTTGGTATAGAATCAATCCAGTTGACATATATCGTTGAAGCAATATCGACTATACTTGCAGGTATTTTATCTTATTATGCGCTAAATATACTCCTGAAAAGAATTGCTTGTTATAAGAACAACAGAAAGGCAACTTAAAACAAAGTCGGAGGAATTGGAATGGATAATCCACAGGTATTTTATCTGGAATTTAAAACTTACAAAAGGAATTCTGCGGCATTTAAGGCACCTGATGATGTGTACCAGATCTGTAAGAGGCAGGGCTATACAAAAGTGCTGATGCCCGAATATCCCCATGGGAAGCCAAAAGTCTACAATAAATTATGGCTTGCAACAATTGGCATTCACAGCTGGAAGAAGCTGGCGAAGTTGATTCCTGATGAATCAGTTGTGGTATTCCAGCATCCGCAGTATGGCAAAAGGATTGTCAGGGATTATGTCAAAAAATATGGAAAAGAGAAGAAGTTTAGGTTCATTGCATTGATCCATGATATAGAATCCTTACGTGGAGGTATGGAAGGCATTGTATCCGGAAAGACAAAGACAAACAGTATCGGTGACAATGCGATGCTTAAGGAATTCCATGCTGTTATCTGTCACAATGAGCATATGCGTCAGTATTTGATCAGTCAAGGATTTGATGAGAAGCGACTAATCAACCTTGAGATATTTGATTATCTTAGCGATGTTGAGCGAGTTCAGCCTCCAAAAGAGGCCATGCCTTCTATTGCTATTGCGGGCAACTTGGCGAAGGTAAAAGCAGGTTATATACCAAAGATCTTTGACGAAGGACATAATCAGGGACTTGAAGTGAATCTCTTTGGAACGAGATATGAAGATGATGGGATAAACAAGAACCTGATTTATCACGGTGCTTTTCCTCCTGAGGAGCTTGCAGCTCACCTTAAAGGAGATTTTGGATTGGTATGGGATGGCCTAGAGGCGGTTACCTGTGCAGGAAATACAGGAAACTATCTGAGATATAACAATCCGCATAAAGCTTCAATGTACTTGTCTGCCGGTATGCCAGTTATTGTTTGGAGTGAAGCGGCTATTGCAGACTTTGTTCTCGCAAATGGAGTAGGCATTACAGTTGATAGCCTGTATGATTTGGAAGATAGGATAAATAGCATTTCTCCTGCTGAGTATGAGATATTATGCCAGAACGCTCAGGAGATATCAAAAAAACTCAGAAATGGATATTACACATCAAGCGCTATAGAGAAGGCTATTATTGCGTTTAATTGAAAATAATGAAAGGCGTCTGTAATAATAATGAAAAAGGTTTGTATTTCGACTTGTTATAACACGTCAAATTTCGGGAGCAGATTGCAGGCTACGGCGTTGACCATAGCAATTAAAAAGATGGGATATGATGTTTATGCCCTAAAGGCTTTTAAGGCATATCGGTTTATTTTGTCGCATCCAAGAATGGTTTTCGCGAGGATGTCAAGACGTATAGCTCAGAAAACAGGAAGGAAATTCTTTATTCCGGTTCCATACCAGATAAGCCCTGAGAGAAAAATCCGGATGGATCAATATACAAGGGATAATTTCCAGGAGCTGACGATCTCATCCGATAATGAATGGAATAGAATTATAGATGAAAAAATGGCGTTTGTAGCCGGAAGTGATATCATATGGCAGCCTGCGTTTGGCTATCCGGAGAGATTTTTTTTGGATTTTGCAGTGTATGCAGATTTGCCGTGTTTTTCCTATGCATCAAGCGTTGGCTCATTATCTGTACCCAAGAAGTATTATGGAGCATACAGGAAGTATTTGGATAGCTTTAAAGCCATTGGAGTAAGAGAAAATGCTACTGTAGAAATGTTTTCACGAATAATAAAGCACCCATTAACCAAAGTTGTAGACCCAACTCTTCTTCTTTCTAAGGATGATTGGGATGCTTTTGCAGACAAGGCAAAGTATTCAGTGACAATTAATGAAAGATACATATTCTGCTATTTTGTCATGAATGATCAGCGATACTGGGATTATGCAAAAATGGTTCAGAACATGACGGGATTACAAATAGTCGTTCTCCCTATGCATTATCTTGATGAGAAACAGCCATTTACCATAATCAAGGACGGAACTCCTTATGAATTTGTTGATTTGATTAGACGGGCAGAATTTGTCCTTACAGATTCCTTCCATACATGCGCATTTTCACTTCAGTTCAAAAAGGAATTCTACTTGTTGAGGAGAGAGCGGAAAGCAGAGGATGCTAAGTTTGATGAGTTTCTAAACAGATATGGACTTCAAGAAAGAACCATTATGGATCGGAGTTCGTTTGAGAGAAAAACAGAAATTAATTATGAACTTGCATATAATCATTTGAAGCAGGATAGGGAAAGATCCATGACATTCTTGAAGCAAACTCTTCAAAAGTGTGAATAATGAATCCAGGCGTTTAGACAAACTGTTACTGGCTTCTTGTAATAAAAGGATGAGTCGGTCCCGAAAAAGGGGAGACAGAAGGATATGAAAAGAAGCAGATCTTTTACAAATTTTATTTATAACTCTGCATATCATATATTTGCGATTATAATACCATTGATAACGACACCGTATATATCAAGGAAACTGGGTGCAGGTGGAATAGGAGAATACTCTTATGCATATTCCGTTGCAAGTTATTTTGCACTATTTATAAAACTTGGTCTTGCTAATTATGGTAACAGAACTATAGCATTCGCCAGAGGAAAAGGGAAAGACTTATCTAAGGAGTTTTGGAGTATATATCTATTCCAGCTATTAATGGGTATCGTTGCAAATGCGATTTATTTGGTCTATTGCCTGACAGTTGCTTCATCTCCAGAGATTTCGCTGTTAATAATGCTGTATCTCATATCTGTGGGTATTGATATTACTTGGTTCTTCTGGGGGCTTGAGAATTTCAAGCTGACTGTAACGCGAGATTTTATAATAAAGATACTTACGACAGTTTGCATTTTCGTATTTATTAGAGATGCTAATGATGTATGGAAATATGCTATAATATTAAGTGGCGGAAGCTTTTTTAGTCAGGCTTTATTGTGGACTAGCCTTAAACGATATATTCATTGGTCAAAGCCGACTTGGGGTGAAATTAGGCAACACATCAAACCCAATCTAGTTTTATTTGTTCCTTCCATTGCGGTAAGCTTTTATAAAATAATGGATAAAATAATGCTTGGTGCAATGTCATCAACTGTTGAAGTTGGCTTTTACCAGAGTAGTGAACGCGTGCTTCAAGTTCCTATGGCCTTGGTAACATCTTTAGGCACAGTAATGCAACCAAGGATGTCTAATTTGATTTCGAAGGATACAGGAAAAGATTATTTGGCGTCAGTAATGTCAAAGTCCGTTGCACTTGCTCTTTTTCTTTCTACTTCCCTTGGCTTTGGTATTATGACTGTCTCTAAAGAGTTTGTGCCGATTTTTTATGGACAAGGATTTGAAAAATGTACTACTCTGTTTTTAATACTGTTACCCAGCTGTATGTTTTTGTCTTTTACTAATGTTTTTAAGTCTCAGTATATGGTGCCCAACAAATTGGATAAGGAATATACTATTGCATTGTTTACGGGAGCTGCTGTAAATCTGTTGTTCAATTCGCTCCTAATACCGCGCATTGCATCAATAGGTGCAGCTTGGGGCACTTTATTTGCAGAAATATCAGTGACAATAGTAATTACTGTAATTATGAGTAGGAAAGTTGATGTATGGAGATATTATAAATCTGCACTTCCTTTTATCATTTCGGGATTGATAATGTTTTTTACGTGTAGAAGAATAGATCTTCAGATTGGAATTATTAGTGGATTACTGATTAAAATTATTATATCTGCCGTTGTGTACCTGATTTCTTTAGTTGTCCTCTTAACGATGGGGGGTAATTGGTTTGGATTTAACCTTAAAGAATTATATGGACAGATAATTCCTTTGATACTTCGAAGGAAGAAGAATTGACAGGTCGAAATCAGATATTCACAATAGTTATTCGAGAAACATGGAACAATATTTTTTTCGGAGGTGTACAATGTTCGGAATAAAAACGCGATTAATAAAAAGCTGGAAAGCATATAAATATGCTATGAATAATATAAACACGTTACATACAGCTGATTTGGATGCTTTACTATTATGCCATGCTTTAGAAAAAGGTATGGGTATGCATAGTGTAAAGCATGGGTTTGGACAGGAAAAAGCAACCAAGCTTGCAGGAATCCTGTCGAAGATGCAATTAAATGGCAATACGAATTCATTTGCATTTCAAGAGTCGCTGGCGATACTCAATGCATATATTAAATTCCAGACTGATGATGGGATAAAGCTTGGAGAATTAGAACAGCAAATCGAAAAGCTTAATAAATCCTTTAATAGTAGTTGTAATGGCGGATATTACATGGGGGGGGTACAGAGTTCCTTGCTGGTACTAATATAGACTACTCCTCCTTTGTGAAGTCACGCCATTCAATGCGCACATATTCGAGCGATCCGATCAGCAATGAAGAAATACTCAAGGCCATAGAACTTGCAAAAAGAGCCCCATCGGCTTGCAACAGGCAACCGTGGCATATTTATTATTCATTTAACAATGAGAAAATTGATGTTATTCGGAACGCTGTTCCGCCACAAACATTTCTTCATGATACACCGTATTTTTGCGTTATCGCGGTTGATAAGTCTTTGTTTGGAGCAGCGGAGATCAACCAATGGTTTATCAATGGGGGAATATTTACATCATTTTTCATTCTTGCCTTACACCATCTTGGGATCGGGAGTGTTGTTCTGCAGTACACGATGTTTAATGATACCGAGGCAAGATTACGTAAGGCATTGGAAATCAAAGACAAAGATGAAATCATTGCAGTTATTGGCTATGGCAAGTATCCTGACAAAGCTAAATGCATCTGTGCGCAGAGAAGACCAAATGAGGAGATAGCTATCTTAAGATAGAAAACTATAGTACGCTGGAAACTGTATTCTAAAAATAACCCGTCAATGTAATTATCTGCCATACATTAAGAAAACCTTTGTAAGAAAGGAATCTGAAGAATGGCTGAGATGCAAACCTATATTGCTTGGGCGAATGACAGCAACATACTGGGAAGCAGTGCCTCTGGAGGAATTTTCCAGGCACTTGCGAAGTACTTCCTCACAGGCTTATCAACCGATGACGTTGAACGCACTGTATACGGTTCATGGCAGGATAATCAGCGGTTTGAAGTCAAGCATCTCGGAGTGTATAAACAGGAAGATGTTGACCTATTGATTGGGAGCAAGTACTACCAGAGCAGAATGGAAGGAATATATCCAGAAATCAAAAAGAAGTTACTAAACAATCAGATGATTTTGTTCTCTGGAACCCCATGTCAGGTTGCAGGCTTGAAGAGTTATCTAAAAGGCTCCGGAGTTAAGGAAATATCCAAGCTTTTGACGATAGAAGTCCTATGCCACGGTGTAAGCAGTCGGAAAGTCATACTGCATTATTTAGAATGGCTTGAGAAGAAATCTGGCAAGAAGATAAAGGATCTTCACTTCAGGACAAAGAAACGAAGGTGGTACGACAAGGGCTCCAGTATGGAAATCTATTATAATGATGGTTCTATGAGAATCATGAACAGATATGCTGATCCCTTCTACCTGGCGTTTAATCATAGCATGAGTCTTAGACCATCATGCTATTCGTGTCGATTTGCTAAAATTGATCGTATTGCTGATATCACAATAGGTGATTTCTGGGGCGCTGAAAAATACATAGATGATAAGCAGAAGCTGCATAATGGTATCGGATTAGTAATGGTGAATAGTGATACAGGGAGGGAATTCTGGGAAAAAGCAGCAGGAATTATTACTTCATTTCCTGCTGATATTCAGAAAGCTATTCCCCGAAACGGAGCCATAATAAAGCCGGTAAAGAAACCTACTAGCAGGCAGATTTTCTTTGATAGCTTGGACATGTGTGAATTCAATGAATTGATTGTAAAATGCTTCGGCCGAAAGAGACTGATGAAAATCAGGATTAAAGGCGCAATCGGAGAAGAACGGATTAAACAAATCAAGAGGACTGTTTTCCATAGGACATAAGAAGACTCTGTAATGGGCTGTTAAGGTATTTGAAGCACTTAAATGATTTGAGGATGAATAAATGGAAAGAGCTATTCCTATCCTTTACGATAATAAAGAAGACTGCTGCGGTTGTACAGCTTGTTATTCAATATGTCCACAGATAGCTATTCAGATGGTTGAGGATGGCGAGGGCTTTGAATATCCTATTATAGACGAAGAGAAATGTATTAAATGTTACCTATGTTTGAGTGTATGCCCAATTAAGGATGATGCACAGAACCAAAGTAAGCTATAGCAATAATAAAGTGTGCGCACTTTTGCCGTTATCATACCCAGCAAAGGAATCATAGGAGATTTGAAATGTTTGATTACTTAATAGTAGGTTCCGGCCTCTACGGAGCCACAATAGCAAGAGAATTAACAGACAGCGGGAAGTCCGTCCTTGTGATAGACAAGAGGCCAAATATTGCTGGTAATGTGTACACCAAACCCGTTGAGGGCATAAATGTACATATCTACGGTGCGCATATCTTCCATACCAATAATAAAGAGGTTTGGGACTATGTGAATCAATTCGCCACTTTCAACCGCTTTACAAACTCCCCTGTGGCAAACTATAAAGGTGAGCTCTATTCCTTACCGTTCAATATGTACACCTTTAACAAGATGTGGGGAGTTGTAACACCGGAGGAAGCAGCTGCAAGGATTGCTGAACAGAAGACAGCAGCCGGGATTACGTCTCCAGCCAACCTTGAAGAGCAGGCAATCAGTTTGGTAGGCACAGACATTTACGAAAAGCTGATCAAGGGCTACACACAGAAGCAATGGGGACGTCCCTGTGATCAACTTCCAGCATTTATCATTAAGCGCCTTCCAGTAAGGCTTACCTTTGATAACAATTATTTCAACGCTCTCTATCAAGGAATCCCAATTGGTGGCTATACAAAGATGGTCGAAAGGATCCTCGATGGGATTGAGGTAAAGCTTAATACCGATTATTTCACTAACCGTGACTACTGGAACAGTGTGGCTGAAAAGGTCATCTACACAGGTCCCATCGACGCGTATTTCAACTACAGCCTCGGCAATCTGGAGTACCGCTCCGTTCGCTTCGAGACAGAAGTGTTGGACAAGCCCAACTTCCAGGGCAACGCTGCCGTGAATTACACAGATGCGGAGACCCCGTGGACGAGAATAATCGAACACAAGTGGTTTGAGTTTGGGAAGGATGAAAACGGTAATGATTTGCCGAAGACCGTGATATCCAGAGAGTACAGTTCCGAGTGGAAGCCCGGAGACGAACCGTACTATCCGGTCAACGATGAGAAGAACTCGACTCTGTACAGACAGTATAAGGCTCTGGCAGAGAAAGAAGATAAAGTAATCTTCGGAGGACGGCTTGGAGAATATAAGTACTACGACATGGATCAAGTGATTTCTGAAGCATTGTCGCTAAGTGGGAAATTGAAGTAATAGGCGAATGTTTGAAAGGATAGTCTGTGATGAAACTATCAATCCCCAAAATTAAAAAGAATGAACAGCTGTTCTTTTTAGCATATATTATTTTTATGATATTCTCAGTACTGATGCACTCATTGTATTATCAGTATTATGCAGGCATCTATAAATACATTGCAGGGGTTTGTATTTTGCTGCTGCTTTCTCAAGAAATAATAAATAAGTCATTATCCTATCGTGCATTGGCAGGAGCGATAATTTTGTACCTTGCTGCGTTGCTCTTGGTAATACAAGGAACAGGCAACGTACAGACATCTTTTGCTTGCGTATTCGTATTCGCTTTTGGCGCAAGAAGTATTGACTTCAAAAAAATATGTGGAATTACTATATCGCTAACTCTGACACTAATCTTCTTCGTGATCGTAAGTTCTTTGCTTGGTATAATCGAAAACTATCATGTCATACAAAACCTTCAAGGAGGAGAAATTAGGTCAAGATATTTCCTTGGTTTTAGATATGCGTTAAATGCTCCAGCCATGTTGTGTAATGTGATTTTGCTTTATGTTTACCAAAAACGAGAAAAAGCAAAAGTTCTGGAGATTGCTTTTCTATTTGTATTTTCGTTAATCCTGTATGAATTCACAAATTCAAGACTAACTTTTTATACTTCAATAATTGGATTAATAATAGCTATTATCTGTAAGATTAGAAAGGATAATCTGGAGAATCTACAGAAAGTACCTAAAATATTGATACCTTCTTTCTTAGTGTGCTTTGGTATATCGATTTGGCTTGCGATTTCATACTCTCCAAGTGTAACGTGGATGCAGGAATTAAATGCATTCCTGAGCAACAGGCTTAGACATGGGCAAAACTCGTTTATGATGTACGGTGTAAGCTTGTTTGGATTAGGCAATATTGAATGGGTAGGCGCAGGGTTAGATGTATACGGACGCCAAAGTACAGAGACATATTTCTACGTGGATAACCTCTACATTCAAGTATTACAACGATACGGCATAATATTTATGGCGATATTTTTGGCGTTGACTACTGCCTTGATGATTCAATGCTATAAAAAGAAAGAAAACCTCTTGGTCATTCTGCTTGCGATTATTGCATTTCATGGCTTGATTGATGATGGAATTATGTATCTGCAGATGAATACATTCTGGCTTCTGTTTGGGCCTGCCGTTTTCGGTTATATTCGTTCAAGGAGCGTTGTGAGGGAAAAGAATAGACATGCCGGAATGAGACGAGCAGTTTAGCAGTATTAAATAGATATCAATTGCAACATTAAGGTGAGAAAATGGTTTTGAAGAAGAGGACAATTTCACTTGATATACTGAAGCTTTTCACAATACTCCTCATTATTAATTCTCATTCCGATGTTCTATACCCTTCAAAAATCCAGTTTTTGGCAAGCGGGGGGGGTATTGGGAATGAGTTATTCTTCCTGATTTCCGGGTATTTGTTTAGTGCCAAAGTAGATATACCTGGAGATTTAAGGAAGCGGTTTGCGAGATTGTATCTGCCCACTTATATCATGATTATAATCACATGGATATTTGGCAAGCTGGAACTTGATAGCGTCAGTCGTATTATTGGTACTTTTATCTGGCCTACAAAATTCTGGTTCGTGGGAGCGATATTCCTTTACTCATTTTTTCTTTACGCACTCATTAAACACGGCATCAGGAAAACAAAGAGATTTGTTTTATTTGGAATCACTGTGCTAATAGTAGACCTGCTCTTGTATATACTCCTAATACCAGATAAGAGCGTATGGATTGTCGAAGATGTATATTTCGGGTTTGTTCCATATAGAAGCATCTACAGCATCTTTGCTTTTGTCCTCGGATATTATCTGAAGATGAACAAAGAACGGCTGGTTGGTAAAATCAAGGAATCACATACGGTTGTGATTGCTGTAGTGCTGTTCCTCGGATTCTACGGTTTTAAGTTTCTTCTGAACAAGAATATCATCCCGATGTCAATGCAGATTTTCAGCCATCCGTTAACGATCATAAGTGCGCTGTTTATATTTCTTGCTTTCGCACAACTTGACTTAAACAGTTTTCTAGAGGGAAAAAAGGTAGAACATTGGATTAATATTTTGGCCGGACTATCGTTGGAATCATATCTTGTTCAGTTTTTGATTATCGGCGGGATAGCATACTTGAATATATTGTTCCCGATGAATTTTATCATTTGTATACTTGCCGTATTAATTGCAGCTTGGATACTACATTGGGTAAGTGGGAAACTTACAGGATTGATTTTGAAAAGACGTGAATGATGATTATACCCGAGATTGGGAAAAGGACGAGTAAATGATTTCCCTCCTTGATGCAGCAAATTTCGTAGAGACCATAGAAACGAGACAAGGGATAACGATCAGTGCTCCGGAAGAAATCGGTTACATAAACGGTTTTATTGATAAGGATGAGCTGATGATCTCTGCGAAAGCCTATGGTAAATCACCCTATGGTGAGCACTTGAAAGCCGTAGCGGAAGGAAAGGTGAGGTACTGACCTCACTTTTCTTTGGCCTTAACTTCTCAGATTTTTGCCACTAAAAAACCTGCCCATAAGGAATGAGCAGGTTTGGCAGGAGAATCAATCGTCCTGGTCAGATGGTTTGCTTTCAAGGAATCGAAGAATGTCCTCAAAAGATTTGTCGCTTTTGGCG
>JAFTGD010000005.1 GCA_017458065.1 Oscillospiraceae bacterium | reverse complement strand
TCCCTGCCCCATCAAGAAGAGTAACCTGTTGTTAATGCTGGGTTGTTGGCTTTTATTTGCTCCTCTTTGGTTCATCGTTTTCCGACAATTATTGGTTCGTTTCTCCCGACACTTTGTGGTCGTCAACTCCCGACGCTAACAGCTGATCATGAAGACGGAAAGAAAAATCCTGTCAGTATTGCTGTGCATCGTGATGTGCCTCAACCTGCTGCCGACTTGGGCGCTGGCGGAGGAACTGGAAGCCGAGCTGACAGTGGAAACATTTGCTGATTCGCAGAGTTTGGCAGATGAGCCGGAAGGAACAGCCGAGATTTTCGAAGCGGAGCCAGAGATTGACGACCGGATTCAGGACAGCGGATCCGGCGAAGACGGCGGTGCGGTCGATGACGACCGGAATGAGCCGGACGGCGCAGGCGGTGAAGAACCCGACGCTGACAATCAGGAAGACACTGACGTTGTATACGACGCGGTTCCGGAAGAAACAGGTTATCAGGGCAATGTAAATGATGGGACGGAAGCGGGGACGGCGACTGAAATAACTGCCGCGTTGACGACAGCTTCTGCCGAAGAGACTCCAGTGACCGTGATCTTCAGGGTCACACCGGAAGATGCTGTCATAACGGTCTATACCAGAGACAATCAGGCTGAGCCGGATGAAAAAACAGAGATCAAACCGGAGGAGGACGGCAGTTACCTGCTGCTTCCGGGGAAGTATTGCTATTCCGTGATGTTGAACGGGGAAGACATAGGAACAGAAGAGGCTGAACTGATCATCACAAACGACAATTACCCGGAGTATCACATAGATATTGATCTTGAGAAAGCGTCTCTCATAGCAGATGATCTGTAAGAGGACATCTCCTCCGGTGAGTTGACGGATAACCTTCCGAATTGGAAAAACGATCAAAATGATGTGCTGCTGTATGCAGATAGTTCAGAGTTTGAAGATGTAAAGGACCCCAGCGCATATTACTATACACCGGTTTACTGGGCTGTAGAGCGGGGGATCACGGCCGGTACCAGCCCGACAACTTTCTCGCCGACCAGAACCTGCACGCGCGGTCAGATCGTGACCTTCCTTTGGAAGGCGCTGGGCAGCCCAGAACCGACGGACTGGAACAATCCGTTCAGCGATGTTTCCTCCGGGGACTACTTCTATCAGCCGGTGCTCTGGGCGAAGGAAAACGGCGTTACGGCAGGCACAAGTGCGACGACCTTCAGTCCCGGAAATCCCTGCACGCGCGGTCAGATTGTGACCTTCCTTTGGAAGGCGCTGAAAAGCCCGGAACCGACGTCCTATGATAACCCGTTCACGGACGTATCTTCCGGCGACTACTTCTATAGGCCGGTGCTGTGGGCGAAGGAAAACGGCGTCACGTCCGGCACAACCGCGACGACCTTCAGCCCGGGAAAGGCCTGCACAAGAGGGCAGGCGATGACCTTCCTGTACAAGGCGATGAACATAAGCCCTGGAACATCCGATCCATCCAACAAAGACATCACATGGTCCGAGCAGGGACAATACGGACAGACCCTGTATTACACGGACAGATACGATGAGAACGGCCTGCTGGTAAACCGTGTCATGGAGAGGAAAATCGGAAATGACTGGCTTTCGACGGATACTTTTACATATGTCTATTCAGACAACAATACGAAAAGGACTGTAACGAAGGATGTCATTACCACAGGCGGGGATGAAATTCATCAAAGCTACACAGAGAGCTATAATGCGGGATCCGGAAACTGGAATAAAACGGAATGGTCCGAGCAGGGACAATACGGACAGACCCTGTATTACACGGACAAATACGATGAGAACGACCTGGTGGTAAACCATGTCATGGAGAGGAAAATCGGAAATGACTGGCTTTCAACGGATACTTTCACATACGTCTATTCAGACAACAATACGAAAAGGACTGTAGTGAAGGATGTCATTACCTCAGGCGGGGATGAAATTCACGAAATCTATTTGGAAATCTTTAATGCGGACAATGGACTTTGGGAAAGAACGGATGGTTCCGAGCAGGAGCAGGAACCATCCGCTCAACTGAGCACATTGATGGAGGAACTGAGCGAGATAGAAGAAAATCTTGAATTTGTTGAAACAGGGGATGTTACAGACCCGGCGCTCTTATCTGACATTGAAGAATATAATCAGACTGCTCAGCAGATCAACGAGAAACTGGCGGAGTATAACCAGGCTGTACGGAATGCAAAGAGCGCGTATCAAAACCTGACTGATTTGGTCGAGCGCTATACCGTCGAAAACTTGGATACAGGATACATTTTCCGTTTTGAAGATATGCAGCTGTCTGTGACGGGGAATGCGATTGATGCGCTGAACGGGGAGTGTGAAAATATTTCCAGTACTCAGCTGGAAGACGGCAGAATGGAATATACAATGAGGGATGCCCGGGGAGAGACGTTTTTCCTGATGATTGATGAGTCCGCTATCCATGTAAACCGTTATTCTACCGCGAATGATGGAAACTTTGTCGGGTCAGGAGATTCGTTCGACCAGTTTTTATTAAGCGCGGCCGACTATGAGTATAATCCTTCAGATTTAGAGACTGCAGCCGATGCTTTCGGTAATTTTATGGATCGCGTCTCTGCGGTGAAGGGGATAGCAAGTGAGATCGAGGCAGAATTGAATTTTATAATGTATAAAGCAGGAAGAATTTCTAGAACAGATCTTGTTTCGCGAATTACTAAAATACTGAATGGGTTTGAGAGGATTAACAAGGTCTTTGAAATCCCTGGATTTGGTGCAGCTGCTGCATCTGTAGTAAGCTGCGGTTATGATTTGATGAAAATAGCAGATCTTCTTAACCTGTTGTATTTTCATGTACACCCGACGCCTCTTGAGAGGATGAGCACAGAGAGCTGCGAGCTGATTGATTCAATGACCAGCAGGATCAACTCTGCGAGAGTTGGTTATGTGGCACACTTTTTTCTGGAATTGATTAGTATTAGTAGTTTGTGGGATCGTACGGGAATTGCCGACGTCGCGTTTGGAATTTTGAACTCAGGACTTGGAAATCCGATTCAGGATTGGGCACTGAGCGACTATGAGAGAGCTTTCACCATAGACGGTATGCTGCACTACAGAGTGGAAGGCATTGTAATTGACGAGGAAACCCGCAAGCCGCTTCCGGGTGTAGACATTACATGTGAAGCGAGCGAACATGAAGTGATGGATGGTGTGACTGACGACAAGGGTAATTTTTCCTTTGAACCGCTCGCGCCTTTTGTGGATCTGACATTTCGCAGCGTCGGGCACATGGGGATATCAGTATCAGTACCGATCGATGGAACAACCGACGTTCAAGATACCCAGGATATCGTAACATTCAAAGAAGTTGCGTTGCCCGGTGCTCCGCTGGGTACTGTGACCGGCAGGCACGGACCAATCCGCGGGGCCACGGTAACACTCGACGGCACACAGGCAGCCGTCACCAATTCTGACGGGGAGTACAGGTTTAATGCTGTCGCGCCGGGGAGCCATACATTCCAGCTGACTGCGCCGGGTTATAAACCGCTTGAATCAAGGGAAATAGTAGAGGTAGAACAGCAGATTGACTTTACCATGGAAGATGACATCTCCGCGGTTCTCGGTACAGTCAGAGACTCGAGAACCGGTAAGGTGCTGTCAGATGTCACGGTCACATTGGTCACAGCATCGAACGGAACCTTCACGACGGTCACAGACGAAAACGGCGACTACTGGTTTACCGGAATCCCCTATGACACACACCGGATGTCCTTTCAGAAGGAAGGTTATGAACCGATCCGCTCGATGGACATCGCCTTAAATCTGGTGGGGCATACAATATGTAACATCAAAATGCTTTCAGAGTTTGCGCCTATTACACCAGAGGAAGGAAGCTACAATGCAAAGTTCTGGGCGTGGTGCATCCGTCAATTTGATAAAAACGAAGATGGCGGACTGAGCCAATTGGAGCTCTTGGAGGTCGACCAAATAGATTGCAGTTCTCAAGGCTTCTCATCCCTGAAGGGCATCGGGTATTTTACCAATCTGGAAGTGCTTTTCTGTCATAACAACCGGTTGACCGATCTGGATATTTCCGGTCTTTCAAAGCTAAATTGGATACGGGCAGATGAAAACCGGTTGACCACTCTCAGCGTTTCGGGCTGCCCTGCTCTGGAAACGCTGTCCTGTTGCGATAATCCGCTGAAATCATTAAATCTGTCCGGTGTCCCAAAGCTGGGGTATCTGTTTTGCCGTAACTGCCAGTTGATGGATCTTGATGTGTCGGGACTTACGAAACTGATAGAGCTTGCATGCGAGAATAATCAATTGCTGAGCCTGAACGCCTCCGGCTGCACCTCGCTGTCCAACATCGCCGCTCATTCCAATATGCTGGCGAACATTGATGTGTCAGGCTGTGCTTCGCTGGATACGCTTAACTGTATGGACAATCAGCTTGCAAGCCTCAATGCGTCCGGGTGCTCTTCTCTGAAAATACTGAGTTGCAAAGGAAACCAGCTCAGCAGCCTTAATCTGACCGGCTGCGCTTCATTGGAAGAGTTGTCTTGCTGGGATAACATGCTGTCAGATATCAGTTTACCCGGCTATGCGAATCTGAAAAATGTTAACTGCTATTCTAACGAGCTGAATACGGTCAATTTGTCCGACTGTGCATCCCTGACAACACTCTGGTGCGATGGAACCGGATTGACAAGACTCGATATTCACGGCTGTCCTGTATTAAATGATCTGAATTTGGATTATTCCATCAACATCGAAAATCCTAATGCGCTGGCTTATCTTGATGCTTCCGGCTGTTCTTCTCTGCCGCAGCTGAGCTGCCCATATAATCAGATAGAGTATCTCAACGTAAGCGGCTGTTCATCTTTGATATACTTGGACTGCAGTTTCAACCGGCTGACAGCCCTCGACATGTCCGGCTGTTCCGCGCTGGCATCTTTAGACTGCAGATCGAATCAGCTGGAAACGCTTGGTTTGAAGGATTGCACTTCTCTGGTAGGACTGGAATGCAGTGAAAACAGGTTAACCGGACTGGATGTTTCCGCCTGTCCCGCGCTGGACGGCATCAGATGCGTCAGCAATCAATTAATCAGGCTTGATGTTACCGGCTGCAGGGCTTTGCAAACGCTGCATTGCTGGGATAATCCGTTAATAGAAATCGACGCATCCGGCTGTGCCTTGTTGACAGAGCTTACCGCAGTCAGCGCTGAGTTGGTAAGGCTTGATGTATCTGATTGCTCTTCCTTACAAACTTTGGATTGCTTCAATGGTAAGTTGACCACGCTCAATGTAACCGGCTGCTCCGCACTGACAAGACTGGATTGTTCCAACAACCAATTGGGGTATCTTGATCTCACCAGTTGCAGCGCCTTGACTGAGCTGAATTGTTTTGAAAACAAGCTGCCGACACTAAATGTCTCCGGCCTGGTTCATCTGACCAGTTTAAGCTGCCAGAGTAACAACCTGTCGAGTCTCGAACTGGCCGGCTGTACTGCGTTGACCACGCTTGCCTGCTTTGGCAACCAACTGACGACCATTGATGTCTCCGGCTGTACAGCTTTGTCAAATGAAAATATACAGTGTGATGAAGGGGTCAGTATCACCCGCTGAATCACTTTGCGAATCATTTTTAATTATAAGGGACTCAGGGAAGGGAGAATGAGAACGATGAAGAAGATGAGAAAAGCACTCACGATCCTGCTGTGCCTGGTGATGTGCGTCACAATGCTGCCAACATGGGCGCTGGCGGAGGAGGATCCGGAAAACAAGTTTACCGCGGAGAAGCTTGCCGAAGAGCTGCTTCAGGGAAACGAGCCAAAGGAGAATCCGACAATCATTGAAGCGGACCCGGGAGACGTGGCTGTACCCGAAGCTGCCATTGAAAAGGCCGAAGAGCAACTCTCTGAGTATGAGCTTTTCCCGGAAGAAACCGGTGAGGCAGAAGCCCATACAGAAGGAATTGCAGAAAATGAAATATCGGATGAAGAGGCAGCAGAAGAAGAGGAGCCACTGTCCGAGCGGATTTCGGGAGATCCGGAAAGCTTTGTGCTGACAGAAACGGACGCCAAACTGGAAGAAAAAGAACAATCTATGGCAATCTATTCCGACAAGAGGAATTACGAAGTTGGGGAGAGAATCAGACTGACATATGAGCTTTTTGACGAAAACATCTCGGAAGCGGATGTCCTGAACTTTGACTGGTATGTAGATGATGCTGATATTGCGGAGTTTGTGGAGAAACCATCGTCAGATTCCTGGACAGCCGTCTTGGTAGGGAAAACAGAGGGACGCACAAGGGCAGGGGCAACGGTCACTTACAATTTTCTCGGAGAAACACGGACCAAAAAGATTGCATGCAGCATCTACGTGGGGGAATACACCGCGACATTTATCCTCGAAGTATCTAATCAGACGCTTCCGATTGGTCAGACCACTACTGTTTCATTGAGAGTGCAGGATAAAAACAGAGTTTCTTCGATTGAAGAGATCACATGGGAAATCACGGATACCACTGTGGCAGAGTTTGTCAGCGTGCCGGGAATCATAGACCAGACAGTAGAGGTGAAGGGACTTAAGGAAGGAGATATCAGCATTTTTGCCCGTGTGATCTATAACGGGACTATCAGGGAGGGCTATGGAAACAAGATATTTGTAAGGAAGCCCGGATCATACGGAAACGCCACTTACACTGATGTGGCAGATCCTTCAGCCTATTACTATAAAGCGGTCTACTGGGCAGCGGGCAACGGAATCACTTCCGGCACCAGCCCAACGACATTCTCACCCAACAATACCTGCACGCGCGGCCAGATTGTGACCTTCCTTTGGAAGGCATTGAAGAGCCCGGAGCCCTCGTCGGCCAACAATCCTTTCACCGACGTTAAAGAGAGCGACTACTTCTATCAACCGGTGCTGTGGGCGAAGGAGAACGGCGTTACCAGTGGGAAAACGCCGACAACCTTTGAGCCGATGGCGCCTTGCACAAGAGGCCAGATCGTGACCTTCCTGTGGAACGCGATGGGACGGCCGGAGCCGACTAATCAAAATAATCCTTTTACTGATGTGACGCCAGACAATTACTTCTTTAAGCCTGTGCTGTGGGCAAAAGAGAAAGGAATCACGTCCGGTACAACGGCGACGACCTTCAGCCCGGGGAAGGCCTGTACCCGCGCGCAGGCGATGACCTTCCTGTATAAGGCGATGAACTGAGAGAGCAAAAGAAGAATATCCTAATACATACAAACAGGTCGTCTCCCAAGCGATTGGGAGACGGCCGAACTTTTTTCATCACTCATCTTGTCAGGGAAATGAAAAAGAGTGTATAATATATTACTAAAGAGACTCAGGGAAGGGAGAATGAGAACGATGAATAAGATGAGAAAAGTACTCGCGATCCTGCTGTGCCTGGTGATGTGCGTCACAATGCTGCCGACATGGGCAATGGGGGAGGATGCGGAAGCAGTAGAGCCTTTCAGTGAAGAATCTGCTGCGGAAATGTTGCAGGAAGAGCCTGCAGATAATTGGCAGGAGTCGGGGAAAGAACCGGAACCGGAAGAAGTGGTCCAGGCAGCCTATGAGTATGAGCAGGCTGAGCCGATCGTGGAAGAGCCGGAATATGATCCTGTCGAAGATGCTCTGCCTCCACAGGCGGAAGTCTGGGTAGAAGAGACTTTAATCAGCGAAGCAGAAAACGAGGAAGCAGGAACCGAAGAATATGAGCTTCTGCCGGTTCCGGAAGACGATGCAGAGCAGGAAGAGATCGAACTGGTCATGATGCCCGCAGAAGAAGAGATCATGCTGCAGGCCGAAGAGATCGAGACAGAGAACGAGGAAACTGCCGATCTGATGAAGACATATGTCGGTATGTACGGGAATCTGACATGGGTACGGGATGATGAAGGAACGCTGACGATTTACGGTAAGGGAGAGATGAAAAGCAGTTCAGGTGATACAGCACTGTGGTATGGTGATAGTACCATTAAGAAACTAATCATTAATGATGGAGTAACCAGCATTGGAGACGAAGCGTTTTATGAATGCAGCAATCTGGCCGATGTGACGATTCCCAGCAGCGTGTCCAGCATTGGAAGAATGGCGTTCACTAGCTGCAGAAGCCTGACCAATGTGACGATTTCCAGCAGCGTGTCCAGTATTGGAGAGTGGGCGTTCGCTGGCTGCAGCAGTCTGACCAGTTTTGACATACCAAGTGACATGACTAGCATTGCAGCGCATATGTTCGAAGGCTGCAGCAATTTGACCGATGTGACAATTCCCAGCAGTGTGACAAGCATTGAAAGCCGTGCGTTCTATGGTTGTAGCAAACTCCCATATTTGACAATTCCTCAAAGTGTAAGAAGTATTGGGGAGCGTGCCTTTCAAAGCTGCAAAGGACTCAGCAGCTTGATCATTCCAAGTTATGTTAACAGTGTTGGAGATGAAGCTTTCTCTGGCTGTACAGGGTTAACAAAAGTTACCATAAATGGTGTGGTCAATATGGGAAAAGCAGTGTTCAGTAAATGTGGTCAATTAAAGACCGCAGGACCTGTTGGCAGTGACTGTAATATCGAATATCCCGAGATGGACTGGATTCCGGAAAATATGTTGAACGGCTGCAATACATTAGAGAGTGTCATAATTCCTTCGTGCGTTGGAGGCATCGGGAATGCTGCGTTTTACGGCTGTAGTTCTTTAGAAACAGTCTTTTATGATGGAGAAGGGTTGGACTGGGAGCATATCGCGATTGAAGAAAACAATGATCCGCTGCTGAATGCCCAGATCAAATATAACTATCTTGACTATCTGGACTCTCTGGATTCTGGGGTTTGTGGTAAAAAAATAACATGGGGACTACGAAAAAACGGAACCATATTTATCACCGGTTCAGGAGAAATGTATGATTACAGTTCAGATAATCCTGTGCCGTGGTCTGATTACCTTGATTCAATCCTTTCCGTTGAGATAAGAAACGGTGTGACTTCCATAGGTTCTATGGCGTTTTCCGGATGTAAGAAACTGAGCAGCGTTTCATTTCCTGACAGCTTAACAACGGTCAGAGATGAGGCTTTCTCAAAAAGCGGGCTTATATCCATTGTGATTCCTGACAGTATCTGCACACTGGGGCGTGGCGTTTTCTTCAATTGTTACAGGCTGCAGAGAGTAGTTTGGTCGGACAGTCTACGGGAGATACCATATGGAACATTCGCAATTTGTTCTGCATTAAATGACATCAGTATCCCAATAGGTTTAATCACGATAGGAGAACATGCGTTTCAGAGATGTACTGCGTTGGAGAGGATTACTCTGCCAGAATCTTTGACAACCATCGAGAATGGTGCCTTTGCAGGAAGCGGGCTCACCTTTGTCAAATTACCAAATGGCGTTCAGACCCTTGGAGAAGGAGCTTTTCTGGATTGCGGAAGCTTAAAAACGGTTTATTTGTCTGAAAACCTGAATTCCATTCCTCCCCGGGTATTCGGAAAAGATTCTTCTTTAACCAATGTTTCCATTCCAGAAGGGCTTAGAATCATAGGAGAACAAGCATTTTCCAACTGTTCGAGTCTTGAGGGCATCGTCCTTCCGGAAGGTCTGACGACAATTGAAAAGGGGGCGTTCTTTCAGACCGGTCTCACGGCTGTTGCTATGCCAGACAGTGTTCAGAGCCTTGGAGACGGAGTTTTTCAGGATTGCGAAAGTCTAAAAACGGTTTATTTGTCTGAAAACCTGGATTCCATTCCATTTCAGGCATTTGGAAATGATTCTTCTTTAACCAGTGTTTCCATTCCGGAAGGGCTTAGAATCATTGGAGAACAGTCGTTTTCCAACTGTTCAAGTCTTAAGAGCATTGCTTTGCCGGAAAGCTTGACAACAATACAAGACAGCGCTTTTTTCCGGAGCGGCCTCGCTTCGGTAGAAATACCGGACAGCGTTTCAAAACTTGGAAGCAGTGTCTTTTTAGAGTGCAGCAGTCTGATAAAGGCAGTGTTGCCAAATCAATTGAAACAGATTCCGGAGTATACTTTTTCTGGCTGCACTTGTTTGAGCAGTATTGATATACCAAAGGAAGTGACCTCGATTGGACTCGCGGCATTCGCAAAATGTTCTGGGTTGAAGAGCATTTTATTGCCTGACAGTGTGGTAACATTAGAGACAAACTCTTTTGCATGGAGCGGATTGACATCCTGTACGATCCCGGAATATGTAGAAAGTATAGGCGATGGAGCCTTTGGTGCGTGCGGCAAACTGAGCACAATCAGGATTCCGGCAAGTGTTTTGTCAATAGGAGAGGAAGCCTTTTCTGCCCGCATATCTTTGAAAGACATTCGTTTCATGGGTAATGCGCCCTCAATTGCAGGGGCCAGTTTTAAAAATGTAGTTGCCAATGTATATTACCCTGCGGGTTACAGCTGGTATGCGGAAAACCGTCTGAATTACGGCGGATCCCTGACATGGCACAGTTTCGCTATGATAGAGCTGGGACAAAAAGAGCTGACTATGCAGGTAAACAGCAGGGAAATCTTAAGCGTGAGACTGACAGGCGGAATGACAATGACAGATGTTCGGTGGAACAGCAGCGATCCTGATGTCGCCACGGTCAGCCAGGAGGGTGTGGTATCCGCCACCAGCGAGGGAAGCACAACAATTACAGCTACTCTGCCAGAGAGCGACGTGACTGCGAGCTGTGTTGTGTCAGTTATCAGAATGGAGGGCGAAAGAACGCTGGACTCCGGTGAGTGTGCAAAAGGATTACAGTGGGTGTTGAAAGAGAAGAACGATGGGGCGACAGAACTTGTTCTCACGGTGACAGATCCGACTGGTAAAGCGACGATTGAGGGTGCGCCGTGGCAAACCTATTCAGAACAGATCACTGATATTGTGATTCCGAACGGAGTTACCGCAATCAGAGGTGGCGCATTTGCAGGCTGTACAAGACTGACGGAAATCACAATCCCCTCCAGCGTGACAGAAATCGGAGAGAATGCTTTCAGCAATTGCAATAGTCTGACTGGCGTGAAATACATCGGAACGGAAAAGACCTGGACAGAAACAGAGATTTCTGCGGGGAATGAGGCACTGACCGAAAACAAACTGACATATCTGAGCTGTGAGGACCTCGAACAGGAACATATCGCCGAAGAAGTGGTGCGCGAGAATGAAGTGGCAGCAACGAAAGAGTCGGAAGGCAGTTATGACGCGGTGATATATTGCCATGTATGCCAAAAAGAACTGAGTCGGGAAAGTGTGATTGTTCCGAAGCTGCCCGTTAACTATGTACTCAACAGAACCGAGCTTGAATTAGTTGCCGGAGAAACACAGCAGCTCAGGGTTATGGATGGTGACACCGGAAAAGCTGTTACAACGACAGGGCTGTTTATATGGAGCAGCGCAGACCGAGAGGTCGCAGAGGTGACAAATGGCATAGTCCAGGGTGTAAGACCAGGCTCAACGGTAGTTACAGTCCGAAAGGCTGAAGGAGACTATGAGGGAAGGTGTTTTGTCAGGGTGTTGTTTGAGGATGTAGCTGATTCAGAGAGTTATTTCTATAACCCGGTCTACTGGGCAGCGGGTAACGGCATCACTTCTGGCACCAGTCCAACGACATTCTCACCGACCAGAACCTGTACACGAGGCCAGATCGTGACCTTCCTTTGGAAGGCAAAGGGGAGCCCGGAACCAGCATCCCTGAAGAATCCTTTCACGGACGTATCATCCGGAGACTATTTCTTCAAGCCTGTGCTGTGGGCGAAGGAGAACGGGATTACCTCTGGCACAAGCGCAACGACCTTCAGTCCGGGGAATCCCTGCACACGAGGCCAGATTGTGACCTTCCTGTGGAACGCGATGGGACGGCCGGAGCCGACTAATCAAAATAATCCTTTTACTGATGTGACTCCAGATAATTACTTCTTTAAGCCTGTGCTGTGGGCAAAAGAGAAAGGAATCACGTCCGGTACAACGGCGACGACCTTCAGCCCGGGGAAGGCCTG
>JAFTGD010000064.1 GCA_017458065.1 Oscillospiraceae bacterium | reverse complement strand
TTTGCAGAAGTCTTTGAAAACATTTTTATTATAATCTCCCGAACGAGCAGAATCTGTGTTATAATGCTTCCACAATCATCGGGAGGTGGCGTGCATGGATCGTTATGAAAAAGCTCTTGCCTTGTGGCAGCGCAAACAAGTAAGAACGGATGCCGAGCTGGCTGAGGCGCTGAACGGGCACAGCATTTCCTTTGCCTACCATTCCGGTAATCTGGAAAACGAGCGCATCACCTATAACGACACGCGCGAGATCTTCGAACACGACGGCGTGACCTCCTATACCGGCGATCTGCGGACGTTGTTCGAGATCCGAAATGCGAAGGAAGCCAACGAGCTGTTTCTTCAATCCTTCCATGACAGAAGGCCGCTGGATGAACGCCTTGTGAAGGACTTTCAGGAAAGGCTTACTTTGAACACCTATGACACGCGCCGCTATCAGTTGGGAGAGCGTCCCGGTGAGTATAAGCACCACGACTATGTGACCGGCAAGAACGAGATCGGCGCTGCACCCGAAGACGTAACCGACGAAATGAACGAGTTGCTCAGCGAGCTGCATGACATCCCCGCCGATAAGCTGCTACGTGCGGCAGCCTACTATCACGTCAAGTTTGAGAATATCCATCCCTTCGCTGACGGAAACGGCAGGACCGGCCGCCTGACCATGAATTACTTTTTGGTCATGAACAGGCATCCGCCAATCACGATCCATCAGGAGGACCGAATGAATACGCCGGGAGAGATGGTGAGCGCAGACCGCTGAAAAGGTGAACGCTTTCCGCAAAAATGGTGAGGAATTTCCGGTGTGATGGTGAATACTGTTGACCTCCTGTATACTGGGGTTGCATCGAAAGATGTAATACTGTACAGGAGGTAGTCGAAATGACAGACTACAAGGAGATCCTTAGGCTAAAGGCTTTGGGATACTCACACAAGGAAGTGCAGGCTGCATGTGGTTGCGGCATAAACACGATCACACGTACCCTGCAAAGGGCGGAGTGTGCCGGAATAGGTTGGCACGAAGCTAAAGATTTGAGCACGGAGGAACTGCGTAAGCGGCTCT
Source organism: Oscillospiraceae bacterium (assembly GCA_017458065.1). Lineage (GTDB taxonomy): Bacteria > Bacillota > Clostridia > Oscillospirales > Oscillospiraceae > Limivicinus. The sequence continues at coordinate 16,551 of JAFTGD010000064.1, read as the reverse complement.
TCCCGAGCAGCACAGAGCATCCGCAGTACCGCATGCCAGACTACGAAAAGATCCATAGGGAGATGCAGAAAAGCGGCGTTACGTTGAGCCTGCTGTGGGTAGAGTACTGTGAGGAGTGTCGAGCAAACGGTGAGCTGCCGTACCAATCCACGCAGTTCAACAAGTACTATGCCGAGTATGTCCACAAGACCAAGGCCACGATGCACCTGGATCACAAGCCCGGCGAAACCATGCAGGTGGACTGGGCCGGTGACACGATGGGGATCGTGGATACCGACACAGGAGAACGAATCCCTGCGTATCTGTTCGTCTCCGTGCTTCCGTACAGCGGCTACGCCTATGCCGAGGCATTTCTGGACATGAAGCAGGAGGCGTGGATTGCTGCCCACGTGAACGCTTACCGCTTCTATGGTGGCGTCACAAGAATTCTAACCCCAGACAATCTCAAAACCGGCGTCATCAAGAACACAAAAGACGAGACCGTCATCAACCGTGCTTACCGTGAGATGGCCGAGCATTATGGCACCGCTGTTATCCCCGGAAGGCCCAGAAAGCCGAAGGATAAAGCTTTTGTAGAAGGCTCCGTCGGCGTGGTGTCTACCTGGATCATCGCAGCGCTGCGTAACCAGCAATTCTTCTCCATCAGAGAAATGAACGAGGCCGTCTCCGAGAGGCTCTATGAGTTCAACCACAAGCCTTTTCAAAAGAAAGAAGGCAGCCGTGCATCTGCGTTTGAGGAAGAGAAACCTTTTCTTCTGCCACTGCCGGCCACGAGCTTTGAACTGGCGACGTGGAAGATCGCTACAGTCCAATACAACTATCATATCTCTGTGGACAAACAGAACTACTCTGTACCCTATGAGTATATTAAGCAGAAAGTGGATGTGCGCCTGACCCAGCGTACGGTTGAGGTTTTCTTCGAAGGCAATCGTATTGCCTCTCATCCGCGGCTTCACGGCCGCCCCAACCAGTATAGCACACAGGAAGCGCATATGCCTCCCGACCATCAAAAATATTTGCAGTGGGACGGCGACAGGTTTCGCCGCTGGGCAGAATCTGTTGGTCCCAACACAGCCGCTGTGGTTCAGCATTTCCTCAACATGTACAAGATCGAGCAACAGGGCTACAAGACCTGTATGGCTCTGTTGAAGCTTACGGACAAGTTTTCTGCCAAACGGCTCGAGAACGCCTGTAGAAAAGCGCTGAGCTATACGCCGCAGCCCAGTTACAAGATCATACAGTCCATCCTGAAATCCGGCCAGGATCATCTTCTGGCGGATGAAACGAAAGAAGAAGCGAAGAAGCCGTCGCAGTACAGCTTTACCCGTGGCGCAGACTACTACAGGAGGGACAAGTGATGCTGACGAACCCGACTGTTACAAAATTGCATGAGATGCGTCTGAGCGCCATGGCGACTGCCTTTCGGGTACAGATGGAAGATCCACAATTCAACGAGTTAAGCTTCGAAGATCGGTTCTCTTTGCTGGTTGATGCGGAATGGAGTACCAGAAAAAGCAATCTTCTCACACGGCTCAGAAAGAAAGCCGGTTATGCCATTCCTGATGCTTGCGTAGAGGATATCTCTTACAAAGCTGATCGGCAACTGGACAAGGCGCAGATCCTCCGACTTGCTTCTTGCACATACATACAGAACGCCAACAATGTGATCATTCTCGGTGCCACCGGCACGGGAAAAACTTATCTTGCCTGTGCGCTCGGCAATGCGGCCAACCGCAATTACTATGAGACGAAGTATGTTCGACTCCCGGATCTGTTGGTCGAGATCGCTCTTTCCCGGAGCGACGGCACTTACCGGGATGTGATGAAAAAGTACAAGAAGCCGCGCATTCTGATCCTGGACGAATGGCTATTGTATCCGCTGAAGGAGACGGAGGCCAGAGATCTGCTGGAGATCATCGAGGCAAGAAACCAGACGGCCTCGACCATCTTCTGCTCCCAGTTCGACATCCCCGGCTGGCACGAGTATCTTTACGATCCGACGATGGCAGACGCCATCTGCGACCGGATCATCCACAACTCGCACATCGTGACCATCAAGGGCGATTCCATGAGGAAGCTCAACGCGGTCACCGACTAAGTAACGGCGGGGCGGTGTGCAATCTCAGCGGCCGCCCTGCTCAATTTTCGCGGCGTACTGACCATCGGCAGTGGTTAAGAGTTTTGCCTTTCACCATTGGCGCGGAACGAATTCACCATTTTTGCGGAAACCATTCACCACATACAGCGGTCGGGCTTCACCTTTTAAGCGGAATATTCAGACCGAAAAGACTACTATGCCGCACTGGAGGCCTGGGACGAGCGGCAGGAGCTCGCACCGATGGAAGCGTTCCTGCGCGCGCAAACAGGAAAGACCTGGGAGAAGCAGATCGAACGTAGTGAACGCTCTGTCCCCGCGCTTTGACTTCTGCTTTGAAGAAGCCGAAAAACTTCATTATAGACGCACCGACGCCCCGCCTTTCGGCGGGGCGTTTTGCATATACGGCTGTTTTCTCATTATCGGCGTTATTCTGTGGTCTAAGCCTATAAAGAAAGGGCGGGTTGTCATGTGACTTTCCGTCCTCTTCCCGTCTTATTCGTGCTTTGTGAGCGGTTTTATAACTGTTTTGTATCCAGCGGAACAATAGCTAGCGTCATCCCGAGCGGTGCAAGCACTTTCAAGAGGGTGTCAAGCTGGGGGCTAGTATAACCCTTTTCCATGCGGGCAATGATCGGCTGTTTTACTCCGCTCATTTCCTCCAGCCGCTTTTGGCTTATGCCCTGTTCCTGTCTGGCTCTAATAAGCTCCCCAATAAGGGAAACTCTAAGCTTGCTTTCGGCTACTTCTTCGGGGGTGAAAAGCTCCCTCTCTACATCTTCCCATCTTTCCCCGATTGCACTATTATTCATCGTTCAAGCCCCTTTCTTTAAGGTCTTTGTATTCGTCCCTGGCTCTCTGCTTCTCTCGCTCTGGGGTTTTCGGCGTGTGCTTTTCAAAAGCGTGTAAGAGTACATAGCCGTTATTATGCCATGCTACAAAAAGCACCCTATCTCTTGCGGGTCTAAGCTCCCATAGATCCCCCTCAATATGCTTAACGGCGGGCTCTCCTATAAAAGTGCCGTACTCCCTCAAGAGGTTTATATAGTCCTGCATTTTCCTAGTACTTTGTAACACCTAATTCTTTATAGTCGGATACAGATGCCTGAGCTTAATTCTCGCATCCTCCGTTGAAAACTGCCAGTCTACGCCTTTCTGTGCTTCATTGCGCGCTTTCGCCCATGGTTTGAGTAAGGCACGTAAGGTTTCCAGATCTGGAATTCTGTTGTTGGCGAGACATTGGCGGCCAAGCGCAGACAGTTCAATCTCTGCGATGTCAAGCCAACTGCCATGCTTTGGCGTATAGTGGATCTCCAGTCTCTCCGCTAACTCTCTGGCGTGCTTGGGTTCGAAAGTAGCGTATAGCGATGCAATATTGTGCGTATTGAGATTGTCCATCACGAGGACTATTTTCTGTGCATCAGGATACTGCTTTGTGAGAAGCCAATCTATTTGTTTGGCCCAGTCTTCACGTGTTCTGCGCTCCTGAGCATCTGCATATCTCCAGCCCGCTAATGGTTCAGTAAACATGAAAACACAGGCTGTGCCATTACGTATGTACTGGTAGTCTTCATACTGGACACCGTTTCTTGTGGAGCGAAATCCTTTTCGGAAATCCGCAAAGAACTGGACCGGCTTCTCATCCATACAAATTACAGGATATTGTTCATCATATGGACGGCTGTAGACAGAAAGCACGTCTTCCATTGCGGCTACAAAAGCAGCATTTTGATCCGGGGGAATGCACCAACACTTCTTCAGGTTAGGCTTAAATTCGTTTTTTTAAGAATGCGGGAGACAGTAACATGAGAGATATCCTCAATGTAACCCAATTCGACGGTCTTGTCTGCGAGAAGCCGTAATGTCCACTTAGAATAGCCTTCCGGTGGACTTCCACAGGCAAGCGCAATGATCCTGGCTTCCACATCGCCGGTAACTTTTGCCGGCACGGGTGGTGTTTCTCGTTTCTTGCGGGCAAGCGTAGCAGAAAGGCCCTTCTCGCAGTAACTCGTACGCACAGTCTGAACCGTGGTTGGTGTCGTGTGGAACACATCGGCGATTTCTGCAACCGTCATGTACCTCTTACTGTTGCGATCTGAAGCAAGAAGGATATTTGCTCTCAATATCGTCCGGGCAGGTGATGTTCCCTTGGAAATGACATCGTTCAGTTCTGCTCGATCAGCATCAGTTAGTTCAATAACATACTTGTAAGATGGCATAGCATTCACTCCTCAGTATGATCTGAGAATAGAATACCACACAAATACGATTTATACAAGTTTTAGTTGTAACAAAATACGAGCCCTTATACGGCTATCCTTATCTTTCCCCTTTAACAGTTCCTTTAAGTAGGAAAGGGCAGGTTGCTCTCCACTCTTATCTCTGTAAAAATGCACTTCGTACAAGTCCGCTTTCCCCCCCTCTCTGTTCTCTATAATAACTCAAAAGTATTTATACGTCAAGTACTTAAAAGTTATTGAGCGGGCATAAAAAGCGGGGAGCTTTTCCTGCTCCCCGCTCTGGCTTATATCTTGCAGCCCTTTCTGGCGGGCTTTCTGCCTGTGGCTTTCTTGCCGTCCATGCGTACATCAATCGGTGATTAGCGCTGGCCGGAATGGCGGCGCTTTCTGCCCGTTGCTGCCAGCGTGATGAAGCCGAGTCCGGAGACGGCCACACTGCGATCCACAGGCCTGGATTGCTCCCGCTGCCGGACAACTTTGCGGAGACCGTGGCAACATGGGAAGCAAAGAAGATTCCTTTTGCCGAAGCCATCCGGCAATGCGGCATGAGCGAAGCCACCTTTTACCGCCGCCTGTGGAAATACCGGCCTACGAAGAGGTAATCTAGCTTACTATCAAAAGGTACACTTTTTGATAGCCGATACTTCATGCTGATTATACATTGAAGGAACGGCATTTTCAAGATAAAACAGGCAATTTGGAGCAAGATCTTTTCCTTGCCGTTTGTTCCTTGCCGACCCATCAACCATAATCAAAAAGTGTACTATTTGATAATACTGGCCGAGGAAAAGGAAGATAGAGATGATCGAAGATAAGAAGCTGACCGGGTATCCGTCGATTGATAAGCCGTGGTTGAGATACTATTCCGAAGAAGCAATCAACGCCCCTTTGCCAGAATGCACTATGTACGAATATATCTGGAGGAATAACAAAAGTCACCTGGAACAGGTTGCCTTAAACTATTATGGCACAAAGATAACCTTTAGGAAGATGTTTGAAAACATCAAGACTACTGCAGAGGCATTTTCCGCAGCCGGAGTAAAAGCAGGCGATATTATTATCATTGTCTCTGTAACTACACCTGAGCTCATATACTCTGTCTATGCACTTAATTATATTGGCGCGATACCCAATATGGTTGATCCTCGAACCAGCACAGATGGCATTCGAGATTATATCAAAGAAGTTTCTGCAAAGATGATACTAACGATTGACTTAGCATATCCCAAGATTCTAGAGTCGGCAAAAGATACATCTGTAAGGCAGATTATTATGCTATCAGTTTTCGACTCAATGCCTGCTCCATTAAAAGCCATTTTAAAGGTAAAAGAAATCAAAAACATAGTAAAAACTGATGCGCCTGTTCACACTAAAAAGTGGAGAACATTTCTGAAGAAAAGAGAAACAACTCAAGCTGTTCCAGTCACCTATCAGCCCAATCAATGTGCAATAATTGTCCATACCGGAGGAACCACTGGATTGCCTAAAGGAGTTATGCTTAGCAACGATAACGCAAATGCTGGCGCTCATGAAGCAATATACAGTCCAATTTATATGAAGCGCGGAGACTCATTCTTGAACATCATACCTCCGTTTGTTGCTTATGGAATGATTTTGGGAATACACACACCTCTATCTGGTGGGTGGACATCTTATATTATTCCAAAATTTGATCCAAACTCGTTTGACAGACTACTCATAAAGTATAAGCCAAACGGACTTATTGGTATTCCTTCCTATTATGAGAAAATGATGAGCAGCAAATTGATCCAGAGGAAAAATCTTGGATATATTAAGTGCTTGTTATCTGGAGGAGACAAAACACAAGCGGGATTTGAGACTCGAATCAACCAGTTCCTTAAGGATCACAACGCCAATATCCATCTTACAAAAGGATATAGTATGACCGAAGCCAGTGCAATGGCAACCGTATCGTATGAAAACACGATCAAAATCGGAAGCAATGGCGTCCCTTTAGTTAATACACTTATATCTGCTTTTGAAGAGGGAACGGAAAATGAATTAAAATATGGACAACTTGGAGAAATCTGCATATCCTCTCCAACTATAATGATGGGATATTATCATAATCAGAAAGAGACCGATGGTATTGTTCGCGTGCATCATGATGGGCGAAAATGGATTCATTCCGGGGACCTTGGATATGTCGACCATGACGGATTTGTATACATCGAAGGTCGATTGAAGCGCGTTATTATTCCTTATCATGGATTCAAAGTGTTTCCATCATTTATCGAATCCGTTGTCTTGTCCCATTTCGGGATCGATTCTTGCTGCGTCGTTGGTAAAAAGGACATGGACCACGGGCATGGTCAGATACCGATTGCTTTCTGTGTTCTGAAGCATGAAATTACAATTCCTGAGCCCCAGATAACCAAGGAACTATTTGCCATTTGCCAACAGAAGCTGCCAGACTATTCTCAGCCAGCTGCGTTCCGTTATGTTGATGCTCTCCCGCTTACGCCGATTGGAAAAGTTGATTACCGCGCATTGGAAAGGATGGCTGAGATGCAAAACAGCCTGTGAGGATGCCTCATTCAAACATTGAATTATCCGTGTTGTTTTGCTGAGCATGCAGAAAATGATATAGACGAGATAAACAAAACAATTCAAATAGCTACAGATCGCATTCAGTATTACAAGTAGCAGGAATAATGCTCCAAAGTGAGATCAAGCGGCTGACTCGGAATGAAAGAACGCATCATTGTATACACGCGGCGGCATGGTTGAGGCTTTCATACAATAGCCGAAAAAGTTGACTGACGATCTGGTAATGGAGTTGCTGACCGTAGCGTTTCGTCAGCCAGAAGTATCGGGGCTCCTGCAGAGGGCTGGATGGAGAAAAAGGCATTTTCTCCATCCAGGGGACGCTGCACTCCCCTTGCACCGTTGCGCGGCTACCCTTTTGCGCACATGACAGAAAACAGGATCAACACAAATGCGCTGTGTTAATCCTGTTTTCTATGTTACTGTCTTACAGACACCCCGCCGAAAAGGCGGGGTGTCTGTTGTTGCGTATGGACTTGTCCGGGCGCTTCTTACTTCTTGATGGAGAAGAACGCGGCCTTGCCGGGATACTGCGCGACGTCGAAGAGCTCTTCCTCGATGCGGAGCAGCTGGTTGTACTTCGCAACGCGGTCGGTACGGGACGGGGCACCGGTCTTGATCTGGCCGGCGTTCATGGCGACGGCGATATCGGCAATGGTGGTGTCCTCGGTCTCGCCGGAGCGGTGGGAGACGATAGCGGTGTAGCCGGCACGGTTTGCTGTCTGGATGGCATCCAGGGTCTCGGTCAGGGAGCCGATCTGGTTGACCTTGATGAGGACGGCGTTTGCGGCGCCGAGCTCAATGCCCTGCTTGATGCGGGCGGGGTTGGTGACAAACAGGTCGTCGCCGACGAGCTGGACTCTGCTGCCCAGACGCTTAGTCATCTCGACCCAGCCGTCCCAGTCATTCTCGCCCAGGCCGTCTTCGATGGAGATGATGGGATACTTGTTGACCAGGTCTTCCCACATGTCGATCATTTCCTTGCTGGTCATGACGGTGCCGCGCTTGGGCAGGTGATAGCACTTGTCATCGGCGTTCCACCAGTCGGAGACCGCGGCGTCCATGGCGATCATGAAGTCCTCGCCGGGCTTGTAACCGGCCTTCTCGATACCGGCGACCAGGGCCTTCAGGGCATCCTCATCGCTGGCCAGGTTCGGGGCATAGCCGCCCTCATCACCGACACCGGAGGGAGGAACAACCTTCTTCAGGGCGTGGAAGACTTCTGCGCACATACGCAGCGCCTCGCGGAAATTCTCCGCGCCGACCGGCATGATCATGAATTCCTGAATGTCGACGCTGTTGTCAGCATGGGCGCCGCCGTTGAGGACGTTCATCATCGGGACCGGAAGGGTCTTGGCATTGACGCCGCCGATGTAGTTGTACAGGCTCTGGCCGGTGGCTTCGGCTGCGGCCTTCGCGCAGGCGAGGGAGACGCCCAGGATGGCGTTGGCGCCGAGGCGAGTCTTGTTGGGAGTGCCGTCGAGCTCGAGAAGGAGCTTGTCAATCGCGGTCTGATCCAGTGCGTTCAGGCCGACAACAGCCTCGGCAATCTCGCCGTTGACGTTCTCCACAGCCTTGAGGACGCCCTTGCCGCCGTAACGGCCCTTGTCGCCGTCACGGAGCTCGCAGGCTTCGTACATACCGGTGGAAGCGCCGGAGGGAACAGCCGCGCGGCCGATGGTGCCGTCGTCGAGCGTGACCTCGACCTCAACCGTGGGATTGCCGCGAGAGTCAAGAATCTCACGGGCCATGACATCAACAATTTCAAAATACTGCTTCATGTCTCAGTAAAACCTCCTATAAAATGGTGAACTGATTATAACCCAAAGCAGTATAAAAAGAAAGATAAAAGCTTGATCCTTCTTTGTTTTTGTCAAAAATGACGAATCTTTGGCAATGATTTCCGGAAAGACGGCGCGCTTCTTGTGCAGGAAGATTGCGCAGAAGCGAAAAGTGTGGTATGATGCGTCCTAACAAACCCATTTTTCTCGGAAAGGCAGACAAACCATGAGTAAACTGCGCCGGTTTTTACCGCTTTTGATTTTGGTTATCGTCCTGGCATACTTCCTCGTTCCGTCCGGGGACGGCGGCGTCGCGCCGGCATCGGACCCGACCCCCGTGTCCGCATCGGACACGCTGAACCTCGTCGCCTCATCGCCGAAGTCGTCCTCGCAGCCTTCGTCCGCACCCGCAAGCGCAAAGCCGGAGTCCGCTGCCGAGCCCGCTTCTTCACCAGACGGCACGGAGGAAGAGGCGCTGCTCCCGGAGGACGGCAGCTACACCACCAAGGAGGATGTCTCCCTGTATCTGGTACAGTACGGGCACCTGCCCTCCAATTTCATCACCAAGAAAGAAGCGCAGAAGGCCGGCTGGACCGGCGGCAGCCTTGAGAAGGTCCTGCCCGGTATGTGCATCGGGGGGGATTACTTCGGCAACTACGAGGGTCTGCTGCCCAAGGCCAAAGGGCGCACCTGGACCGAGTGCGACATCAACACCCTCGGTGCCAGATCCCGCGGCGCCGAACGCATCATCTTCTCGAATGACGGACTGATCTATTACACAGACGATCATTACGACAGCTTCACGCAGTTGTACTAAAATGTTCCTGTATCCCGCCTCCGGCGGGATACAGGACAGACTTTCACACCGACGACCACTACGACAGCTTCACACAGCTGTATTGAGTTTTCTGTCTCCCGCCGGAGGCGGGAGACAGGCAGGCTTTATAGATCCGACGATCTTTACGACAGCTGTAATGGAACGCCCGTCCATGTCAAGGAATTGGCTATTGTTGACATTTTTCAGAAAGCCCGATATGATGTACAGGAATCCTCTTTTGATGTGATTCCTGTACATTTTCTTATCAACAGGAGGTTCCTGCACTATGGGTAGTTTCCGGGCTTTTCTGAAGCGGAAGAACATCGTCTTTTCCGGCAAGCGCTACGGCATCGACGCCCTCGGCGCAATGGCGCAGGGTCTCTTCTGTTCACTGCTGATCGGCACCATCATCCGGACCCTCGGCTCCCAGCTCGGGATTCCCTTCCTGGTGGACATCGGGGCCTATGCGATGGCGGTCTCGGGCCCTGCGATGGCGGTCGCCATCGGTTACGCCCTGCAGGCGCCGCCCATGGTCCTCTTCTCTCTGGCTGCCGTCGGCTGGGCGGCCAATGCAGAAGGCGGCGCGGGTGGCCCGCTGGCAGTTCTGATCATCGCCATTATTGCGGCGGAATGCGGCAAGGCCGTCAGCAAGGAGACCAAGGTTGACCTGCTCGTAACGCCCGCTGTCACCATCGTGATCGGCGTGGCGCTGGCGAAGCTGATCGCCCCGCCCATCGGGACGGCGGCTTCCGCCTTCGGTCTGGTTATCGACAACGCCACCAAGCTCCAGCCCTTCTGGATGGGGATCGCGGTCTCGGTCCTGGTCGGCATCGCGCTGACGCTGCCGATCTCCTCCGCCGCCATCTGCTCGGTCCTGCAGCTCACAGGCCTCGCGGGCGGCGCCGCAGTGGCGGGCTGCTGCGCGCAGATGGTCGGCTTTGCGGTGATGAGCTTCCGGGAGAACCGCTGGGGCGGGCTGGTCTCTCAGGGTCTCGGCACCTCGATGCTCCAAATGCCCAACATCATCCGCAATCCGCGTGTCTGGATCCCGCCGATCGTCGCTTCCGCCATCACCGGGCCGATCGCGACCTGCCTGTTCAAGCTGCAGATGAACGGCGCGCCCATCAACTCCGGCATGGGCACCTGCGGCCTCTGCGGCCAGATCGGCGTCTGGACCGGCTGGGTCGATCCCAGCGCCGAAGCCATCGCCAAGGGCGCCGTCGCCATCACGCCGACCGGCTTCGACTGGCTCGGCCTGATCCTGATCTGCTTCGTGCTGCCGGCCGTCCTCTGCCCGCTCCTCAACGGCATCTGCCGGAAGCTCAGCTGGGTCAGGGACGGCGACCTGACGCTCAGCTGATCTCCCGAAGCTCAAACTGTGAAAAAACCAGCACTGACCCTTGCGCGATGCAGGCAGTGCTGGTTTTCCTTTGTCCTTTTTCCCCGTTACCAGTTGACCCATTGGTAGGTCGGGTCGTTCCACTTGGTGCTGTAGAGCAGGCCGTCATAGCCCATCTGGTCCCGCAGCAGCGAGTAGCGGGGGGCATAGGCCTTTCGGTCCTCGCGGTAATAGGGCTGCTGCATGTACCACTCCAGTTCCTCCCCCTCGAGGTTGGCCGCACGGCGCCAGGCGCCTTCAGAGCTCTCCCACAGCTCGTTGTCGACCTCGCAGTCGGGATGGAGCTCGCGATAGCGGTCCACCTGCTCCGGCGGCACCGGGCAGGAGGCAAAGGCCCCGAGATAGAAGCGCTCCAGATCGAGGTCATAGATCGGTGAGATGTCCTTCAGCATGGGGCAGTGGCCCACATTCAGATGCTTGAGGTTCTTAAGCCCGGCCAGCGGCGAGAGGTCGTCGGTGCGGGAATAGAACAGCTCCAGATACTCCAGATTCTCGCAGTCGGCCAGCGGGGTCAGATCCCCCAGCGGATTCATCGCGATGATCAGGACCTCCAGATCCGGCATATAGCGGACAAAGGACAGGTCGGTGATGAGCTCGTTGTGGCCGATGTCGAGGTATTTGATCTTGGTGAAGTACCTGAACACCGCCACGTCGCTGTTGCCGAGCGCGCCGCCCACGGAGGGGCTGGAGGCGAGGATCCTCGTCTCGTTGGTGCGGGCGGTATAGCTGGCGCCAAAGTTGATGCGCCAGACGACTTCGGTCTCCGGCAGCGCGTCCCGGATCATCGCCATCTCCTCATTGCCGACGCCGCAGCTGTCCATGATGAGGGACTTCAGATTCGGCATGCACCGGGCGATCTCCAGCACCTCGGGCCAGGCGTCCCCGACAAAGTTATAACTGATGTCGATCTCCCGATCCTCCAGCGTGAGGGGCACGCCGTACAGCGTGAAGCTGTAGCGGATCCCGGCATCCGGCGCCGCCTCCCGGAGTGACTGGATCAGTCTCCAGGTCGGGGGATTCTCCCGCTCGTCGCTGCCCAGCTGAATGGTTTTCAGCTCCCGCAGGCAGGCGATCGTGTCGAGCGCCGCCCTGATCCGGTTGGGGGAGACCTCGGAGAGGTCCAGCGCCTTCTCATCCAGAGCGCTGTCCTTCCCCAGAAGCCTGCAGTGATAGCCAAAGTCCAGATCCGGATAGGCGTCGAAGAAGCGGAGCGCCGTCTTCGGGGAGAGGCCGTCCTGCTCCGTGCCGAGCTCGACCGTCTCCAGCTGCGGCAGATAGGCCAGGTTTTCCAGCGCCGCGTCCGCATCCGCATCCTTCAGCCCGGTCAGGTCGAGCTCGTGCGTGTTGTTCTTCGCCTCCACGCCGCCCGGGAAGGGGACGGTATACGTGACCTCCACAAGAGGATGTTCCTCCGTCCAGGCTGCGAGCTCTTCATAGCAGGTGCTTCCGGTGAAGTCCGCCGCGACGAGCTTCTCAAACCCGTCCAGCTTTTCCAGATCCTCCGGCGTCACGACGGCGGTGATGCTCTCCGCATCATCCTTCACCGTCTGATCCGACAGCTCCACCTTTGCCGCGCAGCTGGTCAGCAGCAGCACACAAAGCGCCAGGATCAAAAAAACAGAATGTCGCAATTCTTTCATACAAGTTCCTTCCGGCGCGGACTTATCCGCCGTATTCTTCCTTCTCGCCCATCTTCACCACCATGGTCCCGTCCAGCAGCTGCATGCAGCCGTCGGCGGGATAGGCCTTCATCTGCTGTACCCGCGGGTCGTCCTGCAGGCGGTTCCACTGTTCCCAGTCCGCCATCCGGGCGGGGCTGTTCAGGATGTAGCGGAAATAGGCCGCATAGGCGTTATAGCTGTAGGTCGCGGCGGATTTTACGATCGGGGAGCTCTCCTCGCAGCCCGTGATGTCGTAATAAGCCTCGAAGCCGGGAAGCTTCCCGTTCAGCTGGTCGCTGACCCCCGCGAAAACCAGTTCCGTCTGACCGGGGACATAGTCCTCCCGCTCCTCCAGCCGGTACAGCACCCGTGTCATCAGAGATTGGGCCGCCTCCTGCTCCAGCGTCTTCTTGGTGTAGACAATATTGGCGGTCTGGATGTTGGAGCAGAGCAGCATCAGCACCAGCACCGCCGCAGCCCCGCTCACAAAGCCGGACGGCTTCTCCGCCGGAGCGGTGAAAACCGGCAGCAGGCAGAGGACATAGAAGAACCAGAAGGAGAACTTCATCAGGTCGTGGACGTCCCGGGAGAAGCTCAGCTGTGCGGTGTTCATCCCCAGCGGCAGCAGGAGCACCAGCAGGCAGAGCAGCAGCTTTTCCTTTCCGCCGGCTTTCCCCTTTGCAAGCCAGGAAAGCAGCCCTCCGAGGCCAAGCAGCGCCAGCAGGCTGTTCAGCGCCAGGACGACAGGCTCGATGTGGGCCTTTTTTGGATTCCAGAAGGCCCAGATCCAGCTCCGGTACACATGCCCGATCCGCTCCAAGAGAGAGGCGGAGACGGCCTGATCCACACTGTTGTAGCCGTCCATGGCGAGGTTGATGCCCTTCACCGAGCACATAAGCCGGACTCCGAGCCACCAGAGCAACGCACCGAGGCCCAGCATCCCGAGCGCCCGCAGCCCCTTCCGGAGCACGGGGGCAAATCCCTCTCCCCGCAGCAGCGCGGCGATGCTCAGCAGCATCGCAAGCGTCACCGGGACCGACACCATGCTCTGGTAGGTCCCCATGCAGCAGGCCGTGAGGAGCGCGCCGAGCACCGCGCCCGGCCAGCCGTAACGGTCCCAGAGGAACACCGCGCACACGCCCAGCAGCGCCGCAAACAGGTCCGCGTCCATCTCGTAGAGATAAGTCGCCGTCATGGCGACGGTGCTGATGCTGACCGTGAGGACCCCGCCCAGCAGAACAGGGAAGAGGCGGCTTGGGACCCGGAACAGCTTTGCCGTCAGATAGCAGCCCAGACTCAGCCACAGGAGGCTCAGCAGGCCCAGCTGCCAGGGGGCCGCGATCAGGCCTCGGAACAGCCGCCGGTAGAGCACGATGCCCGGCCGCCCCAGCTGCATCTTCCAGTAGGTCTCCACGGGGTCCGCCACCAGGGCGTTGAGCATATCGTGGGAGAAGCTCGCGTTCAAAAAGCCGTAGGCGTGGGCCGCCAGGCCGAAGCCGAAGACCGCCGCAAAGCAGAGCAGAAGCAGCTTTCGCTCCTCCGGTCCGCTGCGGCCGTCCTGCCAGCCCTTCTCGATTTTTGTTTTCCAGGTTCCGGCCATGTTGTCGCCTCTCGTGATCGGAAAGATTGTTTTTCTGTAATGATTTATACTACCACACCGGAGCGAAAAACACAAGTTATCGAGCCTTTCCGAATAGAAAAACCGGACGGTTTTGTTCCGTCCGGTTGATAGGAAACTGTATGGGCTTTTACGCCGCAGCAGCGCCCGCGCTGCGTCTTGATCTGAGATACTGCCAGGCAAAGGCAGCGGCAAAGATCACAATGCCGATCACGTCGGTCATGGTGCCCGGATACATCATCAGCAGGCCGCCGGCGGCAAACAACAGCCGGACCAGCGGGTTCATCGGGCGGAACAGATAGCCGTTCAGAGCGGCCGCCACGCCGAACATCCCGATGAAGCTGGTGATGACGACCATAACAACCTGCACCGCGGTGGTGTTCACGAACAGCATCGCCGGGTTCAGTGCGAAGATATACGGCACGATGAAGGCCGCAATGGCGAGCTTGGAGGCGTTGAAGGCCGTCTTCATGGGCGGCGCCTTTGCGATGGCGGAGCCGGCATAGGCGGCCAGCGCCACCGGCGGGGTGATATCGGCGACAATGCCGAAGTAGAACACGAAGAAGTGGGCCGCGACCTGCGGGACGCCGATGGTGATGAGGATGGGCGCGCAGGTGGAGGCCATGATGCAGTAGTTGGCCGTGGTCGGGACGCCCATGCCCAGGACGATGCAGCAGAGCATCGTGAGCAGCAGCGCGACCATGACATGGCCGCGGGAGATGGTCACCACGGCGGTGATCAGCTTGGAGGCCAGGCCGGTGGAGGTGATGGAACCCGCCACAAGACCTGCCATGGCGCAGGCGACGGCAACCGTGACACAGCTCTTGGCGCCCGCTTCCAGCGCGTCGACGAACTTGGCGAGAGTCAGGTTGTCGCTTTTGTCCTCGCTCTTGGTCGCGGCGGTGATCACATTGTTGAACAGGCCGACCAGAATGGTGATGCCGATGGCGACCGCGGCGGAGAACTGCATGGTGCGCTTGTTGGTCGCAACCAGCCAGACCAGCACGACCAGCGGCAGCAGCAGATAGACCTTCGGCAGCAGCTGGCGGAACCTGGGCAGCTCCTCACGGGGGATGCCCTTCAGGCCCAGCTTCTTGGCCTCCAGGTGCACCGCGATGTAGATACCGGTGAAGTAGAGCACCGCGGGGAGGATCGCCTTCAGGGCGACCTGCCCGTAGGGGATGCCCATGTACTCCGACATCAGGAAGGCGGCTGCGCCCATGATGGGCGGCATGATCTGACCGCCGGTGGAAGCGGCGGCCTCGACCGCGCCGGCAAACTCGGGCCTGTAGCCGGTCTTTTTCATCATCGGGATCGTGACGGAGCCCGTGGTGACGGTATTGCCAACCGAGGAACCGGACACCATGCCGCAGAGGGCGGAGGAGATGACCGCCACCTTGGCCGGGCCGCCGGAGGACGAGCCGGCAATGGAATTGGCGAGGTTAATAAAAAAGTTGGAAATGCCCGTTCGTTCCAGGAAGGCGCCGAAGATGATGAACACCACGATGTACTTGGCGCAGACGTTGATGGGCGTGCTCATCATGCCGGTGGTGGTATAGAACAGGTCGTAGATGACCTTGCCGAAGCGGACGTTGGTGAAGGCGTAGATCAGCAGAATGCCAACCACGCAGAGGATCGGGATGCCGACACAGCGGCGGCAGAGTTCCATATACGCGAGGATGGCCACAACCGCCATCACGACCATCTTCGGGTCGCGGGTGACGCGGGCCGCCAGCTTGATAATGGAGTGGGCGTGCAGCGCACAGTAGAAGAAGGGGACCGCCCCTGCGATCATAATGACGATGTCATACCAGGGGATGTAGTTGGGGCGCACATGCTTCTTGCTGATGGGATAGTTCAGGTAGCCCAGAACAAGAATCAGCCCGAGAAAGAGATTCAGCTTTTCCTCCGGCATCATCGTGCTGAAGAGCGTGACCCAGATGCAGTAGACGGAAAAAGCCGCGCAGAGATAGCGAATGACCTTTCCGGGAACGCCTTCCCAGACCCGGACATTCGACTCCCTGTCGTACTTCTTCATCATCGCTTCGACATCCTGGGCGGTGCCGACATCTGTCTCAAGCTGCGGGTTTTTATTTTTCTTTTCCTCGGACACTTTCTCATCTCCTCTGATGGAATAAGGGGCGGGAACGAAAAGCAGGGCGCCGTGTTAGCGGCGCCGCTGCATAAAGAAGACGCTAAGAATTTTCAGAGCTTACTCCGCGGGAACCTCGATGCCCTTGTCGGCAAAGTACTGGACCGCACCGGCGTGATAGGGGACACCGACGAAGGAGGACGCAAACTCCAGGCTCAGCTCGTTGGCCTTGTCGTGGACCTTGGCCAGGTCGTCAAGATTCTCATACACACCGCAGAGG
>JAFTGD010000063.1 GCA_017458065.1 Oscillospiraceae bacterium | reverse complement strand
TATCTCCGTATCGGCCGCAACCATATATAAATTCGTTTCTCCTCAAACACTTCACCAAAATGGAGCACAGGAACAGTAACAAATTCTTGTTTTTCTACATGAACCCTATTGAGATTTATGATGTTTTTTAGTATACTGAGTAGCGAAGCCATTGCTCTTCTCCTTCGCTGTTGTGTCGCAACTCAGTATATTAGGAGATTCGCAGTGGCTTTTCTATATTCCGTTGTTAATTATTCTCACCCACCATGGGTGCAGATGACTCAGAAGATTGCTGAAAAATGTGGCAGTGTATATTCTTCCTGTTATTATTTGTTGTTATGGAGAACGTTTACTGAGAGGTAATTAGAAAAGATGAATGACAATATATTTGATTCTCTATATGAGCGACTAATCTCCAGGGAAGAAAAGTTGGCCTTAATTGGCCTCGGTTATGTAGGGATGCCAATAGCGGTTGAATTTGCAAAGCATATTAATGTAATCGGGTTCAACCATAACCCAAAACGGATCCAACAGTATAGAGAGGGTGTTGATCCAACGCATGAGGTGGGCGACAAAGCAATCCGAGAGACTGCGGTGGAATTCACATCGGATGAGGGCAAACTAAAAGAAGCGAAATTCCATATTGTGGCAGTTCCTACTCCGATCAATTCTGATCACACGCCGGATCTGTTTCCTGTGGAAAATGCATCCAGAATTGTAGGACGCAATCTGGTCCCGGGGAGCATTGTTGTTTATGAATCTACAGTTTATCCCGGAGTGACCGAGGATGTCTGTGTTCCAATTTTGGAAGAAGAATCCGGTTTGAAATGCGGAGTCGACTTTAAGGTCGGTTACAGTCCGGAACGGATCAATCCGGGAGACAAGGTCCATACGTTAACGACGATACGGAAAATTGTTTCGGGCATGGATGAATTAACCTGCAGAATAATCAAACAGGTGTATGATATTGTAATTGAAGCAGGAACATTCCCTGTTTCGAACATACGAACGGCAGAAGCAATCAAAGTGGTTGAAAACAGTCAGCGTGATATCAATATTGCTTTTATGAATGAGCTGGCAATGGTATTTGACCGTATGGACATTGACACCAATGAAGTCATAGACGGAATGAATACGAAATGGAATGCCCTCGGATTTCGGCCTGGACTTGTAGGCGGTCATTGTATTGGGGTCGACCCGTATTATTTTACATATGAGGCAGAAAGGTTGGGATATCACAGTCAAATCATTCTCAATGGTAGAATTGTGAATGACTCTATGGGGGCATTTATTGCCGATAAAGCGGTTCAACAGATGATAAGGGCAGGACAGGCTCCGAAAAAAAGCAAAGTTGTGATTCTGGGACTGACCTTCAAAGAAAATTGTCCTGATGCACGAAACAGTAAAGTAGCAGATATCATCGAGCGTCTTGGCGGCTATGGAATCTATCCAACAGTGGTAGACCCATGGGCAGATCCGGATGTTGCGAAGAAAGAATATGGAGTGGAGATCGTTCCCTTTATCAGTGTGCAAGACGCTGACTGCATCATTGTTGCGGTTGCCCACAACGAATTCAGAGCGTTAGGGCTGCGGGGAGTTCTGAAGCTGTTTGCCCATGGAGCGGCGGAAGAAAAAGTGCTGATCGATGTCAAAGGTTTGTACAAAATAGAAGAATTGAAGCAATCTGGCATCAACTGGTGGAGGTTATAAACTTCTTATCTCGCTTCCATGTTATTTCTGAATGATATGGCATCATTGTGATAACACGAATTCTTTTGGAAAGCTGTTTTTTCAGTTGACATTCCAAGCTCGTATACGGTATAATATCCACTCGGCGGCATGTCCGCCGAGTGAGTTTCTTTTGTCAACTGCTTCTTCCGGATCCGGCCGGCGCCTGCTTCCAGAGCCGGAGAGGAAGATGTTGAGTATCTATTGTGTGAAAGGAGTGCAGACACATGCTTCGTACCTATCAGCCCAAGAAACGCCAGCGCAGCAAGGAGCACGGCTTCCGGAAAAGAATGCGCACCGCCAACGGCCGCAAGGTTCTTGCCCGCCGCAGAGCGAAAGGCAGAGCAAAACTCAGCGCCTGATCATTCGGTCAGAGATTTGAGCAGGAATGGGGCAGACTGGAAGTGCTTCACAGGGCGGCGCAATCCGCCCTTTCGGCATTTTCCGGGCCCGTGGGAGGCAATGACTTGAATCCCGGCACAAGCATCAAACTCAACAGCGACTTCCGCAGGATCTATGCGAAGGGGAAGAGCGCTGTCAGTCCCTGCGTCGTGGTCTACTGCAGGAAAAATCGCCTCGGGACCAACCGCGTCGGCTTTACCGTCTCCAAGAAGCTGGGGAAGGCGGTCGTGCGCAACCGTGTCCGGCGCCGTCTGCGGGAGATCATGCGGCTCAACAGAGAGAGGCTGGAGCAGGGCTACGACCTGATCCTTGTGGCGAGGACGCGCGCGGTGGAGGCCGAATACCGCAGGCTGGAGACGGACGTTCTGAACTGCTGCGGCAGGCTTCACCTGATGAAGAAAGATGTGAAAACATGAAGCAGGTTCTTCTCGCCATGATCCGGTTCTACCGGAAATATATTTCCCCCACCAGGCAGCCCTGCTGCCGCTTTATGCCCACCTGTTCCCAGTATGCGCTGGAGGCCGTGGAAAAATACGGCGCTCTGAAGGGCGGATGGCTCGCTCTGAAGCGCATATGCCGGTGCCACCCCTTCTATCACGGGAAGCACCCCTATTACGATCCGGTTCCCTGACGGAACCGCAGAAGATTTGAGGAAAAAACCATGTGGAAGACCATTACAAAACCCTTTGCATGGCTGATGATCTGGCTGTATAACCTGACCGGCAGCTATGGCTGGGCTGTCATCTTTTTTGCTCTCGCGGTGAACCTCATCCTGGCCCCTTTCATGGCCAAGAGCAAAAAGAGTATGATGCGTTCCACGCGCCTGCAGCCGAAGATTCAGGAGCTTCAGCGCCGGCATGAGGGAAATCCCCAGAAGCTGAACGCGGAGATGCAGAAGCTCTACCGCGAAGAGGGCGTCAACCCGATGTCCGGCTGTCTGTGGTCCCTGATCCCCTTCCCGATCCTGATCGCCCTGTACAGCGTCATCCGTCAGCCCCTGACCAGGATGATGTTCGTGGCGGAAGAGTTTGTCACGGTCCTGCAGGAGTTCTTTGTGGAGCATGGGCTCTATGAAGTGGCCGCACGCGCCGACGCCTATGCGGAGATCAAGCTGACCAAGCTTGCCCATGACAACTGGGATCTGGTCCAGTCCGGCCTTGCAGGGAAGCTCGACCCCAATTTCCTGGATATCGACTTCTCCTTCCTAGGCCTGAACCTCGGCGACCAGCCCAGATGGAACTTCTTCGTCGACACCGACTGGAGCGATGTCCATGTCTGGCTGCCGGCTCTGGGCCTGTTCCTGATCCCGTTTATCTCGGCAGGGCTCTCCTGGGTCTCGATGAAGATCAGTTCTGCGTCCAACCCGCCCACCGCGCAGGATGCGCAGAGCGCCGCCACCATGAAGAGCATGAATCTCATGATGCCTCTGATGAGCATCTGGATCTGCTTTGTCATGCCGGCCGCCATGGGTATCTACTGGATTGCCAACTCCGTCTTCGGGATCGCCCGCGACTATATCCTGACCAAATATTACAAGAAGCGCCTCGATATTGAGGACGCTGAGCGCAAGGCCGCGCGGGATGCCCGGGAGTGGGAGATCGAGAAGCAGCACGAGGAGACGGAACGCCTCCGCGCAGAGGGAAAAACCGAGAAGAACGCCAACACCAGCAAAAAGAAAATCCAGGCCAACGAAAAACAGAAGAGCGATGAGCGCAAAGCGGCGCTGGAGCGCGCCGACCGCGCTGCCCGCCGTGAGCGCCTTGGCGTCAAGGAGGCGGAGAAGCCCGCCTCTCAGGTCGGCAACCGCCGCTATGCCAGAGGCCGCGCTTATGTGCCCGACCGCTACTCCAACCCCGAGGCAGCGGAAGAGGCAACGCTTGCAGCCGCTATGGCTTCCGAAAATGCCGAATCCATCGATGAGACGGTGGAGGACGATGTCGACCTGATGCAGGCTGCGGAGACCGCAGCCGCCGTGGAAGCGGAAGTGACAGAGGCGGCGGAAGCGGCTGTTGAGCCTGCTGCAGATGAGAACGGAGTAAACGCATGATCAATTATCTGGAAAAAACCGGCAAGACCGAAGACGAGGCCATTGCGGCCGCCCTGCAGGAGCTGCAGATGGAGCGGGACGATGTCTCGGTGGAGATCGTCGAGCGCGCAAAGGCAGGCTTTCTCGGGATCGGCGCGCAGCCTGCCCGGGTCCGTGTGAGCTGGGAGTCGGAAGACGCCCCCACCCCGGCCGAAGCAAAGCCGGCAGCACCCGCACCTGTGGAAAAGACCGTCGAGGAGCCCGCAAAGCCGGTCGAGAAGAAGGCCGCGCCCGCTGTCCCGGCGGATGAGCCCGAGGACTACGCCGCCGTGCGCAGCTTCCTCACGGGTCTGCTGGAGCGCATGGGCATCGAGGCGGAGATCACCATGACCGAGCGCGAGGGCGGCGGCATCAACGTCGACCTGGCCGGACCCGGCATGGGCGCCGTCATCGGACGCCGCGGCGAGACCCTGGATGCCATCCAGCATCTCACCAACTATGCCGTGAACCACGGCAGCGAGAAGCATCTGCGCGTCAGCGTCGATGCGGAGAATTACCGCGCCAAGCGGGAGGAATCCCTCACAAAGCTTGCGGAGAAGATGGCGGAGAAGGCCATCAAGTACAAGCGGAGCATGGCTCTGGAGCCGATGAACTCCTATGAGCGCCATGTGATCCACACCGCCCTGCAGAACTATGAGGGCGTGACCACGGCCTCCACCGGCACTGAGCCGAATCGCCGTGTCGTCGTGAGCTATGTGCGCGGAGAGCAGCCCCAGCCCCGCAAACAGACCAGAGAGTGGGCCTGATCCCCGCTCAGGAACGGAAAACTCGTATCTGTTTCAATCGTCTTTATCACTACAGATCGGAGGAAACGACATGTATTTTGAAAAGGTCAGAGATGCCCTTGCCCAGCAGTTTGAGCTGGATCCGGAGACCATCAGCCTCGAGACGAACCTCATCGACGATCTCGGCGCCGACTCCCTGGATGTGGTCGAACTCATCATGTCCCTGGAGGACGAGTTCGGTGTGAGCATTTCGGACGATGCCGCCGCCCAGCTCTATACCGTCGGCCGCATTGTCGACTATCTCGAAAACATCAAATAAGAGCCTTCTAAGCGAGAATGACCCACCCCATGAGGGGCGGGTCATTCTTTTTATCGGCCTCTTCGCCAGGCGACGTATTCTTCCAGCGTGATACCGCGGTTTGTGATTTCATGTGCAAACTTTTCTCCGACGTAGCGGTAATGCCAGGGCTCATAGATGATCCCGGTGATGTTGCTGCTCTCCGGCGGATAGCGGAGGATAAAGCCGTAGTCCGCCGCGTGCTCCTTGAGCCAGCGCTGCGTCCCGGTGGTCTCCTGCCACTCGGTCAGATAGGGGTAGGTCTCGTCGATGATGTCCGCGGCGAGACCGAGCTGGTGCTCGCTGGTGCCGGGAAAGGCGACCTCCTCCGCGGCGAGGACGGTGGCCTCTTCGACGCTACAGTACTTCTCCTGCATGACGCGGATGACCTTGTTGTCAAACAGCTCCTGCTGGAATTCCTGCGTCCGGTAGGCGGAGCAGATCATGGGGAAGCCCGCGTTCTCGGCGCGGCAGTCCTGCATCATGTCCCAGCAGAGGGCGGCGCAGCGTGCATCCAGCTGGTATTCCTCGACGACGGTGGCAAGCTCCGGCACATAGCCTTCCTTCAGCGGCGAGGCACTGCTCACGATGGTGAGGAGGTCGAGCTGCAGGTCGTCGTGACGCTGCTTCTTCTGCTGCGGAAGCTCCTTCAGGCGCTCTGCCGCGGCGGCATGCGCCGCATGCTCGTTCCAGATAAAGCTGTCGAACTCTTCCAGCGTGTCGATCATCAGCAGGCCCGCCTGTTCCTCCGACCGGCGCATGGCCTGTAGCTGCAGCAGCAGCTGGATCACAAAGCCGGAGGCGACCGTCAGGACAATGAGCGCCAGGGCAATCAGGACCTCCCGCCGGATGGATTTTCCGCCGGAGCGAATCTTAGAATGTTTCATCGAACTTATAGCTGATGTCTTCCTCGAGGCTCATGCGCATCTCGGTTTTCCTGGAGATGCGGCGGATAGCGGGTGCGTTCTTCAGCAGGACGATCGCCGCCGCCAGGATGAGCAGCATTCTGACCAGCCTGTCGTCGATGAGCAGGACAGTTACGAGGATGGAAGTGAGGGCGCCGGCGATGGCGCCGAGGGACAGATAGCGGCTGAACCAGGTGACGGCCGCCGCCACAATGGCGGTTGCGATGCCGAGGGAGACGTTGGCGCACAGCATGGTGGAGATCAGACAGACGGTGGCATAGCTGCCGCGGAAGCGGTTGAACACCGGGAACAGCCGTCCGAGGACCAGACAGAAGCCGGCAAAGGCCATGCCTACATCGGCATGCTTTTTGATGCTCATCAGAAGCCCGCCGATCAGGATCGGAATCAGGTCCCGCAGAAGCTCCACCAGCAGCAGTTTCAGGAAGCCCTTGTAACCGAAGAGCCGGCGGAAGTTGGAGAGGAACATCCGTTTCTTGCCGATCCGGTGCAGATCCCGGTGGAACACAAAGACCGAGGCGATGGAGAGCGTACTGAGACTGCCGAAGCAGTAGGCGATGAAAGCAGAGATCAGCAGCAGAATCCAGTATCCGATCATTCCTGATCTCCTTTCTGCCGAATGATGAGATGGATCGGCGTCCCCTCCAGACCGAATACAGAGCGGATCTGATTCTCGATATATCTCTGATATGAGAAGTGGAACAGCTCCCTCGAGTTGCAGAAGATCACAAAGCAGGGCGGTTTGATGCCGGTCTGGGTCATGTAATAGATCTTCAGACGGCGGCCCTTGTCCGTGGGCGGCTGCACACGGGCCTGTGCGTCGGCGAGAACGTTGTTGAGCATACCGGTGGTGATGCGCATGCAGCTCTGGTCATTCACATAGTTGATGAGCTCGAAGAGCTTCTCGGTGCGCTGGCCGGTCAGGGCGGAGATGAACAGGATGGGGGCATAGCTCATGAAGCCCAGATCGCGCATGATTTCCTTGCGCATCTTCTCCATGGTGCCGGTTTCCTTCTCCACCAGGTCCCACTTGTTGACGACGATGATGCTTGCTTTCCCGGCCTCGTGGGCGAGCCCCGCGATCTTGGTGTCCTGGTCGGTGACGCCGTCACGGCCGTCGATGAGGATCAGGCAGACATCGGCCCGCTCAATGGCAAGCTGCGCCCGCATGACGGAGAACTTCTCCACGCGCTCCTCCACCTTGGACTTGCGCCGGATGCCGGCCGTGTCGATCAAGACATACTTACCGAAGCTGTTCTCAAAGGGGGTGTCGACGGCGTCCCGGGTGGTCCCGGCGATGTCGGAGACGATCACGCGCTTCTCGCCCAGCAGGCGGTTGGTGAGAGAGGACTTGCCGACGTTGGGCTTGCCGATCACGGCGACGTGGATCACGTCGTCCTCCGGATCCTCCTCTTCCTCGTCCGGGAAGTACTCCATGCAGGCGTCCAGCAGGTCGCCGGTCCCGTGCCCGTGCACGGCGGAGACGGCGATGGGATCGCCGAGGCCGAGGGAATAGAACTCATAGAGCGTCGGGTCCGTGGCGCCGGTCGAGTCGGCCTTGTTGACGGCCAGAACCACCGGCTTGCGGGAGCGCTGCAGCATGGTGGCGACGTCCTCGTCCGCCGCAGTGACGCCGGTGCGGATGTCGGTCACAAGGATGATGACATTGGCGGCGTCGATGGCGATCTGAGCCTGCTCCCGCATGAAGAGCAGAATCTCGCTGTCGGTGCTGGGCTCAATGCCGCCAGTATCGACCAGGTCGAAGGTCCTGCCGCGCCACTCGCAGGAGGCGTAAAGCCGGTCCCGGGTGACGCCGGGGGTGTCCTCGACGATGGAAAGCCGCTGCCCGACCAGCTTGTTAAACAGCATGGATTTTCCGACATTGGGTCGCCCGACGATAGCTACAAGCGGTCTTGACATGGTTTCCTCCTTACAAAACAAACGGTTGAACCCTGCCGCCCCTGCGGGGCGTGGGCGGGGAAGAGAACGGCAGCAGGCACTTTTGCCGTGATTCCGGTTGAAAACCGGAAAACGAAGCCGCTGCTTTCCTGCCGTGGTCAGTTTTCCCTGCGGTTCTGGTTATATGGATAATATTCTGTGTCCTCTGACGGCGCGGGTGAGGGAGAGGACTCTTCAATGACGCCGCAGAGGGCGTCCCAGAGGGCGAAGCCATCGGATTCCACCGGGACAACGGGCACGCCCAGCGCATCTTCCGCCTCGCGCAGCGTCACATCGTCCAGGAAGTCCCGCTCCTGTCTGCGCAGCATGTTCTGCGAGATGAGCAGGCGGTCGCCGAGCTCCTTTCCCCGGAGCTGACGGATCAGATCACCGCCGGTGATCAGGCCGGAGACCGTGATCTGCCGGCCGAAATAGTCGTTGACAATCGGATAGACGCGGATCTGCAGCGCCGGGTAGCGCGCCATGGCGCGGTCTGCGAG
Source organism: Oscillospiraceae bacterium (assembly GCA_017458065.1). Lineage (GTDB taxonomy): Bacteria > Bacillota > Clostridia > Oscillospirales > Oscillospiraceae > Limivicinus. Next base: position 44,752 of record JAFTGD010000063.1, on the reverse strand, counting down.
CTCCTGCAGCCAGGGAGCGGCGGCGAAGCCTGTCGCAATGCTGCATCGCTGCGGGCCGGGGTCGTCCGAGAGCCGCAGCGCGGAACTGAATTCCGTCTCCAGCAGACGGAGCATGCCGATCCCGTTCTCCAATTGGGTATATTCTTCGTAAAACTCGTCCGGGGGTAAGGGATAACCCGCCTTCAGGTAGAGCTCGTCCCCGCAGAAAAAGATGCGCGAGCCGAGTTCCTTCAGGCAGCGGTCGCCGAAGCGCGTCACCCGGTCGATGGTCTCCGCCGCGTGCTCCGGTGTGAAGGGCGTCAGCGGATACAGACCTTCCCGGAAGCGGGTGAGGCCGACAGGAACAATGGATACGCTGTGGACGGCCGGGTACAGCGCGGCGAGCTCCCGCATGCTGTAGTCCAGTTCCTCCTCATCGTTGAGGCCGGGGCAGCAGACGATCTGACAGTTCATCACGATGCCGGCCTCCGCAAGGCGCTTCATGGTGCGGATGCTCTCACCGGCCCGGGGATTCTTCAGCATCCGGATGCGGAGCTCCGGGTTCATCGTGTGCACCGATACATTCACCGGGCTCACATGAAGGGCGATGATCCGCTCAATCTCCCGCTCGGAGAGATTGGTCAGGGTGATGTAATTGCCCAGGAGAAAGCTCAGCCGTGCATCGTCGTCCTTGAAGTACATGGTCGGACGCATCCCCTTCGGGAGCTGATCGATGAAGCAGAAAACGCAGTTGTTGGCGCAGGAACGCGGCCGGTCCATCAGATAGCTCTCAAAGTCCAGACCCAGGTCGCCGCCCTCCGTCTTCCGGATGTGCAGACGGTATTCCGCGCCGTCCGGCCTGGCGAGAAGCAGATGCAGATCCCGGTCATAGGCGTAGAACTTATAGTCGAGGACGTCGAGGATGCGTTTTCCGTTGATGCTGAGCAGCCTGTCGCCGACGGCGGCGCGTCCCTCCAGGGGGCTCCCCGGATCGATGCTGCGGATCACATTCTCCATGTTGTTCACCAAAAAACAGAGGAGGAAAGGCGAAGCCCTCCTCCTCATAAATACTTACTTGCTCTCTTCTACGTTGATGACCGTACGGCCTTTATACTGTCCGCAAGCCGGGCAAGCGCGGTGAGGCATAACCAGTTCGCCGCAGTTGGGGCATGCTACCAGTTGGGGAGCGGTGAGCTTCCAAACGGAAGAGCGCCTCTTATCACGTCTCTGTCTCGAGACTTTTCCTTTTGGGACTGCCATGTTGTTGACACCTCCTGATCACAGCTGTTTGAGCAGCGCAATCTCCTTATTATGATTTATCCAACAGCTGCTCAAGTACAGCAAATCTTGGATCAATTTCTTTCCCGCAGCCGCATGGACCCAGATTGAGGTTCTTGCCGCAGCGGGCGCAAAGGCCCTTGCAATCCTCCCGGCAGAGGAACTTGGTCTCCATGTCCAGAATCAGACAGGTGGCCAGCACCTCCTGCGTGTCGATCTCCGTCCCCTCCAGGACGAAGAGCTCCGGATTCTCCTCGCTTTCTTCTTCGACGAGGACCGCGTCGACATCGGTCTCCTTCACACTCTCAAACTCCTGCCCGCAGCGGTCGCAGACACACAGCATGTTCGCTGTGATCTTCCCGCGCATATGCAGGATCCCGGCCTCATTGGAAATGAGGCCCTCCGCCATGGGCGGGACGGGATATTCCTTGACCGAAGGGAAATCCAGCCCGTCGGTCTCCAGCTCCACACGGAACGGAAGACGGACATCGGGATTCACAATCAGTTCTCGCAGATCAAGCCGCATGAAAAAGTACCTCGCTCTCCGCAGTGACTAAAATATTATAGTCGAAGACGAAAAGCTTGTCAACCGGGAAAAGGCCCGGTGCGAAGGGAGAAGGCCTTTGCTGAAACGGCACGGAACCGAACGGACGCGCCGCTTTGAAAAAGACTCGGCAGTGCGTGCTTACTTGAGCTCGACCTTCGCGCCAACAGCCTCGAGCTGAGCCTTGAGGGCTTCGGCATCTTCCTTGGAGACGGCTTCCTTGATCTTGGCGGGGACGCCTTCGACCAGAGCCTTGGCATCGGCGAGGCCCAGACCGGTAATGGCACGGACTTCCTTGATGACCTTGATCTTCTCAGCACCGAATTCAGTCATGACGACGTCGAACTCGGTCTTCTCTTCGACAACGGGACCGGCAGCGGCGCCGGCGGCGGGAGCTGCAACAGCGGCGGCGGAAACACCGAAGGTGTCTTCCAGAGCGTGGACGAGCTCAGAGAGCTCCAGAACGGAAAGGCCTTTGATCTCTTCGATCATGGCAGCGATTTTTTCACTCATTGTAATTTCCTCCATTTAATGATTTTCTGCTTATTCAGCAGCTTCGGCTTCGGGGGCTTCGACAGAGCCGCCCATCTGTTCCAGGATCTGACCGAGGCAAACGGCAAGACCTGTGATCGGAGCGATCATGGTGCCCAGAACCTTTGCATACAGCGCATCCTTGCCGGGCAGCGCGGAAATCTCTTCGATCTCCTGTTCACTGAGGATCTTGCCCTCCATGAACGCGGCCTTGACATTGAAGCGGTCACCGAGCTTCTTGGAATAGTCGGTAACGATACGGAACGGAGCGATCGGATCGCTTTCGGTGGTAGCCAGAGAGGTGGTACCGTTGAGGACGTGGTCGAGGCCTTCCATCCCCAGAGAATCCAGAGCCTTTCTGGTCAGCGTGTTCTTGACGACGGTGTAGTTGACGGATTCCTTGCGCATCTCGGTACGCAGAGCGGTGTCTTCCTCCACGGTGATCCCCTTATAGTCCACCAGGATACCGGAGCCCGCGCTCTTGATGCGTTCGGCCAGAGCCTCTACGATCGCCTGCTTTTCGCTGAGAACCTTTGCGTTTGGCATGTGTGATTTCACCTCCACACTTGAACTCACGCTCATAAAGAAAACCTCTGCATCAAAAGACGCAGAGGTACAAAAACAATCAAGATGATGTTGATGTCCTCGGCAGGATTTACGGGCAAACCCACCTGCTGTCTTCGGAGCGCTCCGATAATATAGTCGATTTCGACCGGTTTGTCAAGGGTTATTTTGCTTTTTTCCTGAGATTTTTGGCCGGTTCGGCTGCGGCGCGCCCGGGAGAGGACGGAGACGTCAGGGAAGGAGATTCACGCTGATGCGGACGGGGTTATGGTCGGAGTTTTCAAACCCGAGATCCAGCGTCTCCACCCCGCTCACATCCACATTCGGAGAGACGATGAAGCCGTCGATGGAGTAGTACTGCGTGTTCACCGTGTCCGAGGGGTCATAGGGCTGGTTGAGCAGACGGCAGCTGGGCACCGTGAGATCATACGCATAGCCGAAGCTCTCCGGCAGCGAATCCGCTTCCAGAATTCCGGGGGACCAGAGCTCAGGATGCGTGTTGGGCCAGGCCTCCAGCCCGCCGGGAAAGATCTGGTTAAAGTCGCCGCCGGCGATGACGTAGTTGCCCTTTTGGTATTCCTCTTCCAGGAAGCTCATGAGCTGTTTTGTCTGGGCGATCTTTCCCTCGCCGTCGTCATAGGCCTCCAGATGCAGGTTCACAAGGACAAGCTCATGTTCGCTTCCCTCCACGGGGACATGGCTGACCAGCAGGCAGCGCTTGAGATTGGCCGTGGAGAGCGGCCAGGAGAAGGGGCAGGGCAGGGCGATGCGCTCAGCCCCGGTGATCTCATAGTCCGTGGTGGTGAAGAGCCCGCTGTGGACCTTCCCGATGGGGGGCAGGGGGATCGGGACAAAGGGACAGGAGTAATTAAGCGCGTAGGCATAAGTCCCGAGGGCGAGCTCAGCGGTCTCGTCGATGCTGTAGGTGCGGGAGGAATCGCTGTCCACCTCCTGCAGGAGAACAAGGTCCGCCCCAGCGTCCCGGATGCCGGCGGAGATCCCCATCAGATACGAATAGACCGCGTCCGGATCGCCGGGCTTGGATTTGGTCCCGCCGTCCATGAAGAAGTCCTGGTGCCTGCCGAGCCCTGCATAGCCGACGTTCCAGCTGAGAACGGTGAGCCCGTCTGCGGGGACGTGCCGGGTCTCGGCATTGTGCGTGACCGTGACGGCTTCTACGTCTGCGGGTTTGTATTCCGTGGCGGTCAGAAAGCCCAGAAGGCCCCCGAACACGACGATTACGGCCAGCAAAAGGACCAGCAGAATCTTCAGTACTTTTTCCATTTTCAGCCTCCTGAAAGTTTTTTCGATTTTATACATGGATTGTACCATCTTCCGGGCTTTGAAGCAAGGAATATTCGTGGAATCTGTCCCATTGTAAAAGCCGGGAAAGTATCGTATAATACAACAACCTACTGATACAGGGAGGTCATTTCCAATGAACTACGAGCACATCCGGAAGACAGATCCGGAGATTTATGAATCGATGATGAGAGAGCTGCGCAGGCAGCAGGATCATATTGAACTGATCGCGTCCGAGAATTTTGTCAGCGAGGCGGTCATGGAAGCCATGGGCAGCCATCTGACCAACAAATACGCCGAGGGCTACCCCGGCGCCCGCTACTACGGCGGATGCGAGTTTGTGGATGAAGTGGAACGCGTTGCCATTGAGCGCGCCAAGGCGATCTTCGGTGCCGAGCATGCGAATGTGCAGGCGCACTCCGGCTCTCAGGCCAACGTCGCCGTCTATCTCGCCCTGCTGAAGCCCGGCGACACCATCCTCGGTATGAGCCTCTCAGACGGCGGGCACCTGACCCACGGGGCCAAGGCCTCTATTTCCGGGAAGTATTTTCACGCGGAGGCCTACGGGGTGAGTCCGGAGACCGAGCAGATCGACTATGATGCGCTGCAGCAGAAGGCGGAGGAAGTGAAGCCAAAGCTCATTATCGGCGGCGCCAGCGCCTACCCGCGGTTTATCGATTACAAGCGCATGCGTGAAATCGCCGATTCGGTTGGGGCATGGCTGATGATCGACATGGCCCATGTGGCGGGCCTTGTGGCGGCCGGCGTGCACCCCAACCCGGTCCCTTATGCCCACGTCGTCACCACCACCACGCACAAGACCCTGCGCGGACCCCGCGGCGCACTGATCCTTTGCACCGACGAGCTGCGCAAAAAGATCGACAGCGCCATCTTCCCCGGCTCTCAGGGCGGCCCTCTGATGCACACGATCGCCGCCAAGGCGGTCTGCTTCAAAGAGGCCATGGAGCCGGAGTTCAAGACCTATCAGCAGCAGATTGTCCGCAATGCCGCGGTGCTTGCCGAGACTCTGCAGAACGGGGGCGTCCGTATTGTGACCGGCGGCACCGACAACCACCTGATGCTCGCAGATGTGTACAGCTGCGGAAAGACCGGCAGAGAGGTCCAGCAGCTGCTGGACGAGGCGAACATCACCGCCAACAAGAATGCCATTCCCTTTGATACGCTCTCCGTCAAGGAGACCAGCGGTATGCGCTTCGGCACCCCGGCCAGCACCAGCCGCGGTATGAAGGAAGCGGAGATGGCGCAGATCGGTCGCCTGATCGCAAGGCTGATCCATGAAGGCGAAGACGCGGTCCCGGCTGTGAAGGAAGAGGTCCTGGAGCTCTGCCGCCGCTTCCCCCTGTATCCCGAAGCATGAAACAGCGCTATCGCTGGATAGCCATGCTGCTCACGCTGCTGCTGACAGCCGGCGTCCTCTGCGGCTGCGGCTTCGGAGCAGCCAACGCGGGACCGGAACCGACAGCGACACCGGAACCCGCCGTAACGCCGGAGGCCACCGCGACGCCGAGCCCGGAAGAGATCGCGGCGGAGAAGGAAGCAAAAAAGCGCAGGGAACGGCTGGAAGCACAGCAGGACGGCTTCGTCTGGGACAGGGGCTTTCTCTACACGGTGGACGAAGAGGGGAGCCTGATCTGTGACCGCTATGTCGGGGTCCTGTATTTCGGCGCAGGCGGGCGCTACACCAGCGGCTCGAAGGCGCTGGACAGGCTGGTCGCCGCTGTGATCCGGGAGAACACGGATGACAGTATGACGCGGATGGAAAAACTCCGTGCGATGTATGACTACACCCGGGACAACATCAAGTATGTCGGCTTCGGGAACCACGATTACAGCTACGAGCCTGCCCACGGGGAAGGCGGCTGGATGATCGAATGTGCCACCCATGCCCTGGAAGAGGGGAATGGGAACTGCTATCATTTTGCGGCGACCTTTGCAGCCCTGGCCCGGGGACTGGGTTTCCAGGCCTATGCGGCCTCCGGTGTGATCGGTTCAGAGGAGCAGCAGCATGGCTGGGTGGAGATCCTGGACGGGGACGGCAAAGTCTGGTACAGCGATCCGGAGACAGAGTACTCCCGCATCTATTGGCTAAATGAACAGCACGATCTCTTTTATAAATCCAAGGACGACATCGGCGGCACGACCGGCCTCGGCTACCTGAAGTATGTCGACCCCTTCGAGGCCGAGAAAAAGGAAGCCGAGGAGCGGGCCAATCCGAAATCTGTCCCATCGCCCGTCGTTGACCCGGAGAAGGTGCTGGCAGCTTCCGGAGAAGTCCAGAACTGACCGGCAGAGCCAAAACGGAACAGCGCTGACAACAGATAAAATGAAGAAGCGGCGTCGCGCGGACGCCGCTTCTTCGCGGTCATGGACTAAAACAGATCCTGTTACAGTCGGGGCAGCTTCTCCAGAACGTAGTCGGCGATATCGCTTTTCTCGATCACGTCCTGATGTAGATACGCTTTGCCCTGCAGCCCGGCCAGAGAGGCGGGCGCCTCCAGGCCGGAGACGGCGGAGAGCTGCGCCATCTGCCGGAAGGCGTCGCCTTCCGGTTCTTCGCCCAGCGCCTGCAGGACCGCGGCGGGGAACTTGAAGGGGGAGGCGGTGGAGAGCACCACAACAGGTGCGCCGCTGCTCTCCTTTTGTTTATACTCCTGCGCGGCGTGCAGCGCGACGGCGGTGTGAGTGTCGGGGAGATACCCGGTCTCTTGGAAGCAGCGGCGGATCTCCCCGAGGGTCCCCGGCTCATCGCAGCTGTAGGCGGAGAAATCCTTCCGGATGAAGTCCAGCGCCGAGGCGGAGATTTTGTAGTAACCGGAGTTCTGCAGGCGCAGCATGTCGTTCCGTACGCAGTCGGCATCCCCACCCGAAGCGTAGAAGAGCAGCCGCTCGAGGTTGGAAGAGACCAGAATGTCCATGGAGGGCGAGTTCGTTTTGAAGAACTCCCGCCGCCGGTCGTAGACACCGGTGGTGAGGAAGTCCGTCAGCACCCGGTTGGCGTTGGAGGCGCAGACCAGGCGCCCCACCGGGAGCCCCAGCTGCTTGGCATACCAGCCGGCGAGGATGTCGCCGAAGTTGCCGGTCGGGACCACATAGTCCACCGCCTCGCCGAAGCGGATGCGGCCCTGCTTCATGAGGCTTGCATATGCGAGGAAGTAGTACACCACCTGCGGCGCGAGGCGGCCGATGTTGATGGAGTTTGCCGAGGAGAGGCGCACGCCGGGCACAGGAGCCCTGTTCGCGTAACGGGAAAAGACCTGCTTGACCGCGCTCTGGCAGTCGTCAAAGTTGCCCCTGACCGCGCAGACGGCCACATTGGCGCCCTCCTGAGTCAGCATCTGCGCCTCCTGCACGGCGGACACCCCCTGATGGGGGAAGAACACGACAATACCTGTGCCCGGCACATCGTGGAAGCCCTCCAGCGCCGCCTTCCCCGTATCGCCGGAGGTCGCGGTGAGGATGACGGTCTTTTCCTTCATGCCGGTGAGGGAGCGCGCAGCGGTCATGAGCTGCGGCAGCATGCAGAGCGCCACGTCCTTGAAGGCGGCGGTCGGCCCGTGGAACAGCTCGAGAACATAATCGTCGCCCACCGGGACGAGCGGCGTCAGCGCATCGCTTGCAAAACGCCCCGCGTAAGCCCGCTGCACCAGCGCGTGCATGTCGTCAAAGCCCGGCAGCAGCCGGGTGAGGATGCGTTCCGCCTGGCCGAAAGGATCAAGCGTGAGGCAGCCCTGCACATCGAAACCGCCCTTGCCGATCTCTGGGTCAACGTACAGTCCTCCGTCTGGGGCCAGCCCGCGAAGCACGGCCTCGGGGGCTGTGGCGGAGGCATTGCTCCGGGTGGAGCGGAACGGCGCGGCAGGGGAACTCGGCGCCTTTGGCGCCTTACGGGCGTTCACAAAATCAAACAGACTCATAACAGTACGATCCTTTTCCTGATGATTCTTTCTTCAGCTCTCCCGATCGGTCTTATCAACCGGCCGGGAGAAATAACGTGTTCTCAAAAGCGCCTTATTCTATGGCGAGGAGGCGCAGGTTGTCAAGCCCCGGGATGCCGGAAAGCCGCCGGGAGAGCGCATCCACGGTCTCCGTGACATCGGTGATGTCGATGGAGATGGTGACGCTGGCCTTGTTGTGGATGGGCAGGCTCTGGGTGATGGTCAGGACGCTGGCGCCGGTCTCCGAGATGCTGGCCAGCAGGGTCGAGAGGACGCCGGGAGCGTGGTCCAGCATCATGGAGAAGACCGCCTTGCGGGAACTGTTGAGGTCCGAGGGCTCAAAGATGTAGTCCTTGTATTTGTAATAGGTGCTGCGGGAAATGCCGACCTGCCTGACCGCCTGGCTGACCTCCCGGACCTTGCCGCTCTCCATGAGTCTGCGGCAGGCGAGGACCTTTTCGTAATATTCGGGCAAAATGCTTTTATGGACAATCAAATAATTTGACAGCATTGTTCAAAATCTCCAATTCTGTAAAAATGGGAAAATCAAGACTTGTTTTTCAGGCAGCTATATGATACACTGTCGCCCGTAAAAAAACAAGTGTTTTTATTTCACGGACGAGAAGTTTTTTTCAAAGGGTTGAGAAAAACTTCCCCGCCTCCAGCGGGGAAGCTGTGAGAAGACGCAGGCGTCTTCCTTGGTGATAAGAGATTTTATTTTGAAGGAGATAAGAAAGTGAAAGTAGCAGTTTTGGGTTACGGTACGGTCGGCGTCGGCGTCTATGAGATGCTGCAGGCGGCAGAGGGCTTGGAGGCAGGTCCCGTCCTGGTCCGGCCGGGGAAAGAGAACGAGGCGTTTAAGGTCTCCCGGATCGAAGACATCGTCGGGGATCCCACTGTCGACGCGGTGGCCGAGGTGATGGGCGGAGTGGAACCGGCCTTCTCCTATGCCATGGCGGCGATCCGCGCCGGGAAGCACTTCGTCACCTCCAACAAAGCTCTGGTAGCGGCAAAGGGCGTGGAGCTCAACCGTGCGGCCAGGGAAGCGGGCGTCTCTTTCCTGTTCAGCGCGGCCTGCGGCGGCGGTGTCCCCATTCTGCACAACCTCGCGAGGGCGGTCCGAACGGACGAGATCCTCTCTGTCGGCGGCATCCTCAACGGCACGACCAACTTCATGCTGGATCAGATGCAGAGCACCGGCAAGGACTACGCCGACGCCCTCAGGGAGGCACAGGAACTCGGATACGCCGAAGCGGATCCGACGGCCGATGTCACCGGTCTCGACGCGCTGCGGAAGATCATGCTGGCCTGCGCGGTGGCCTGGGGTGTCCTGCCGAAGGAAGGCCTGCTGAACGAGGGGATCGACAGCCTGAGCGCCGCGGATGTGAAGGACTTTATGGCGAGGGGCTTTGTCTGCCGCCTGGTGGCAAGCGGCCAGCCCGCTCCGGAGGGAAAAGTCTCGGCCTATGTGGAGCCGGTGCTGGTCCGCGCGGGAGACGCGGAGAGCGCCGTGCTGAAGAACTACAACATGGCCCGTTACGAGGGCAGAAATGCCGGACCGATCGCCATGATCGGTCAGGGGGCGGGGCGTTATCCGACAGCTTCAGCGGTTCTGCGCGACCTGAGCGGCATCTGTGTGGGAGAAGCCGCCATGTTCCCGGCCGACTGCGTGGAGGGCGTTGCCGACAACAGCGCCGCAGCCCACGCCTATTATGTGCGTCTGCCGGAAGCCTGCGCCGATGCGTTCCCGGTGAGGGAAGTGCTGGCGGAGGACGGAGAGACGCTCCGGGTGCTGACAGAGACAGTCAGTGTGCAGAAGATGCACGAGACTGCCCGCGCGCTGCGCAAGGCGAACAACGCGGTGTTCTTCGCCGCGGTGCGGGAGGGCTGAGATGCTGAAGGTAGCAAAATTCGGCGGTTCTTCCGTCGCCGGAGCGGAGCAGTTCCGAAAGGTCAGATCCATCGTCGAGGCAGACGAGAGCCGGCGCGTCATCGTCATCTCCGCCGCCGGCAAGCGCTTCGGCGACGACCACAAGCTGACGGACCTGCTGTATCTGATCCACGCGCACCTGACCTACGGCGTCTCCTGTGAGGAGATTCTCTCCACGGTCGAGTCGCGTCTGACCGAGATCCGGGACGAGCTGCAGATCCCCGTGGATCTCTCCGCGGAGCTGAACGCTTTCCGGAAAAAGCTCAGCAAGGAGATGTCCGTCGATGAGATCGTCTCCCGCGGCGAGTACTTCACCTCCAAGCTGATGGCGGCTTATCTGGGCTACGCCTTTGTGGACGCGGCGGACTGCGTTTTCTTTGCCCTGGACGGCACGCTGGACCGCGAGACCACGGACGCGGCCATTGCCGAGGCGCTGGAGCGCCACGGCAGGATCGTGATCCCGGGTTTTTACGGGCAGCTGCCCACCGGCCGCCTGCGCGTGATGTCCCGCGGCGGAAGCGATATCACCGGCGCGATTGCGGCGGCGGCGGTCAAGGCCGATGTGTACGAGAACTGGACGGACGTCTCCGGCATCCTGATGGCGGACCCGAGGATCGTACCGAACCCCGCCCCGATCGAGAAGATCACCTTTGCCGAGCTCCGGGAGCTGGCCTTTATGGGTGCCTCGGTGCTGCATGAGGAGTCGGTCCAGCCGGTCAAGGAGAGAGGCATCCCCCTGAACATCCGCAACACCAACCGGCCTGAGGACCCCGGGACCTTGATTGTGGAGCAGGTCAGTGAAAACGAGCAGAGCGACCGCTTCATCACCGGCATCGCAGGGAGAAAGAACTTCACCATTGTGACGGTGTACAAGCACTCCATGAAGCTCAGCCACAGCCTGCGGCAGGCGCTGGAGATTTTCGACCGCTATAACGCGCCGGTGGAACACATCACGCTGGGGCTCGACTCCTTCGCCCTGGTGTCCTCCACCGCCACGCTGGGCGACGCGGTCTATGACATCATTGCCGAGATCAAGAAGAACTGCCGTCCCGACGAGGTGGAAATCCGCGAGAATATCGCGATGGTGTCCGCCGTCGGACGCAAGATGAGCAGCCGCCCCGGCGTCTCCGGCCGCCTGTTCAAGGCACTGGGCGACGAGGGCGTCAACATCCGCACCATTGCACAGGGCTCTGACGAGCTGGCAATCACCGTCGGTGTGGAAAACGAACAGTATGAAAAAGCCATCCGCGTGCTGTATAACAGCTTCGCCGGCTGATAGAGAGGAGAACAGAACATGAAACAGTTTAACATTGCCATTCTCGGCGCCACGGGCGCCGTCGGTCAGGAGATGCTGAAGGTCCTGTACGAGTACCGGATCCCCGTCGGGGAGCTCCGCCTGCTGGCCAGCGCCCGCAGCGCCGGCGAGAAGGTCGCTTTCGGCGACAGAGAGGTCGTCATCCAGGAGGCCACGGGCGACAGCTTCAACGGGCTGGACTTTGTCCTCGGCGCGGTCGAGGGTCCCATGAGCCAGCGCTTTGCTCCCGCCATCAAAAAGAGCGGCGCGGTCTACATCGATAACAGCTCGGCTTTCCGTCTGGATCCGGACGTGCCCCTGGTGGTCCCCGAGATCAATGGCGAGGACGCCCTGCAGCATCACGGCATCATCGCAAACCCCAACTGCTGCACCATCATCGCGCTGATGGCGGTGGCCGGGATCGCAAAGCTCTCTCCCATTGAGAGCATGATCGCCTGTACCTATCAGGCCGTGTCCGGCGCAGGCCAGGCGGGTCTTGCGGAGCTGGAGAACCAGATGGCCGCCATCGCCAAGGGCGAGGAGCCGGTCGTCAAGACCTTTGCCACCCAGATCGCGCTGAACGTGATCCCCTTTATCGACGCCCCCTACGGCAACGACTATACCAAGGAAGAGATGAAGATGCAGAACGAGGGACGCCGCATCATGCACGCCCCCGATCTGAAGGTCAACTGCACCTGCGTCCGCGTACCGGTCATGCGCTCCCACTCCATCGCCGTCACGCTGAGAACCGCCGAGAAGGTCTCGGTGGAGGACGCCAAGGCGGCTGTGGCCGCGTTCCCCGGTGTGCGGCTTATTGAGGACTACGAAGGCCGCTGCTATCCCACCCCGCTGGATACCAGCAATCAGGACCTGGTCTGGGTCGGCCGCATCCGCGACGATCTGACCGATGAGAAGGGTCTCACGCTCTGGTGCTGCGGAGACCAGATCCGCAAGGGGGCGGCAGCCAATGCGGTTCAGATTCTGAAATTCATCGCGGAGCATCAGTGAGGATGATATGTACCCCGCCTCCGGCGGGGTACAAGAAGAGACACCGGCCAACGCGGTTCAGATTTTGAAGAAGATCAGGAAGATAGTATCATATTAAAAATAGCTCACACCCCGCCGGGAGGCGGGGTGTTTTGGAGGCAGCAATGAGTTTTGGAGTGATCCTGCATGAGCCGGAGCAGCCGGGCAACACCGGCGCCATCGGCCGAACCTGTATCTGCGCAGGCGCCAGCCTGCATCTGATCCGACCCCTGGGCTTTCTCACGGATGAAAAGTCCGTGCGCCGGGCCGGCCTGGACTATTGGCCAAGACTGGGCGTGCGGGAGTATGACAGCATGGAGGACTTCCTCTCGCAGAACCCGGATGCGCGGATCTGGTACCTGACCACCAAGGCGCATCATACCATCGATGAGGGGGATTACCGGGACGGCGACTTCCTGATGTTCGGGAAGGAGAGCGCCGGGATCCCGGAAGAGATCCTGGCCGCGCATCCCGAGCGCTGTGTGCGTATCCCGATGGCGGAGGGAGAGCGGTCCCTGAACCTCTCCAACGCCGTTGCGATTGCGCTCTACGAGGCACTGCGCCACACGGGCTACGCCGGTCTCGAAAAGCAGGGCGAGCTCCACCGCCTCCACTGGGAGACTGGAGAATAGAAACAGGAAACGCCGCCGTGAGCCTTTCACAGCGGCATTTCCTTTGAATCCGGTTCGTGTTTTTGGAGGCCAGGCGCGTCAAGCCATACTCACGAGCGTTTTTCCCGGAAGAAGCGCCGGAGCAGTTCCCGGCTCTCCGCCTCACAGACGCCGGGGAAAACGGCGGGACGGTGCCCGTAGCGCTCGGAGAAGAGGTCGATCACACTGCCGCAGGAGCCGGTGTTCTCCTCCCGAGCGCCGAAGACGACCCGGGGAATGCGGGCGTTGATGATGGCCCCGGCGCACATGGGGCAGGGCTCCAGCGTGACGTAGATGCTGCAGCCGTCCAGCCGCCAGTCCCCGACGGTCTCACAGGCCTCCCGGATGGCTTCCAGCTCGGCGTGGGCGGTGGCGTCGTGCGCCTCTTCCCGCCGGTTCCGACCTCGGCCGATGATTTTTCCCTCCGCGTCCGTGACGACGCAGCCGACCGGCACCTCGCCCATCTCTGCGGCTTCTCCGGCGAGCAGCAGTGCCTCGTGCATGAGTTCTTCTCTCTTCATAGGAAACCTCGATAAAGAATCCACCCGCCTGAGGCGGGTGGAATTTTGTATCTGAAATCAGCCGTCCGGTCAGGCGAGGGCCGCCGTGATGATGGACATCTGATAGACTTCCTCCGCGTCGCAGCCGCGGGAGAGGTCGTTGATGGGCGCGTTCAGACCCTGCAGGATCGGGCCGTAGGCCGCGAAGCCGCCGAGCCGCTGGGCGATCTTATAACCGATGTTGCCGGACTGGATCTCGGGGAAGATAAAGGTGTTGGCATAGCCCGCGACCTTGCTGCCGGGGAACTTCAGCTGGCCGACGACCGGGGAGACCGCGGCGTCAAACTGCATCTCGCCGTCAATGGCGACATCGGGCGCCTTTTCCTTGGCGATGGCAGTCGCCTCGCGGACGAGGTCCACATTGGCGCCCTTGCCGGAGCCCTTGGTGGAATAGGACAGCATGGCGACCTTCGGGTCGATGCCGAAGACCTTTGCGGTCTTTGCGGTCTCAACGGCGACTTCGGCGAGCTGGGCGGCGGCGGAGAGAACCACGTTGCCTTCCTTGTCCAGCTTGTCCTGATAGTCGATGTTGATGGCGCAGTCGCCCATGGCCAGCATCTCATCGCCGCGGACCATAATGAAGCAGGAGCTCACGAGGTTGGCGCCCTTCTTGGTCTTGACCAGCTGCAGTGCCGGACGGACGGTATCGGCGGTGGAGTAGGTGGCGCCGCCGAGAAGCGCGTCCGCCACGCCCATCTTCACCAGCATGGTGCCGAAGTAGTTGCCCTTGCTGAGGGCAGCGCGGCAGTCTTCCGGCGTCATCTTGCCCTTGCGCAGCTCGACCATCTTCTCGACCATCTCATCCATGCCGGGATAGGTGGCGGGATCCAGAATCTCCAGACCCTCGATGTCAAAGCCGCCCTTTGCGGCCGCGGCCTTCACTTCCTCCACGTTGCCGACGAGGATCGGGGTGAGGAAGCCGCCCTTTTTCAGTCTGGCTGCGGACTCGAGAATTCGGGCATCGGGGCCCTCGGTGTAGACGATCTTGCGGGGATTGGCTTTCAGGATTTCAACAAGATTTTCAAACATAAAACACGCCTCCGTTTGTTATTTGCTCGGTGTTTTCTACTCTACCACGCAGACGCCGGTTTTTCAAGTGTAAAGCGGGACTGAAATTAAAAATGTCTTATTTCGTCAAGCTTTTTGTTTACAAGAAGCGGACCCTTGGGGTATAATATTCTAACTCAGCATGACTCACTACAGAAGCGGGAGAAGACATGACGGAACAGAACAAAATACGCAATTTTTCCATCATCGCCCACATCGACCACGGCAAATCGACCCTGTCCGACCGCCTGATCGAGAAGTGCGGCGCGGTGGAAGCGCGTGTCATGGAGGATCAGATCCTCGACAATATGGACCTGGAGAAGGAACGTGGGATCACCATCAAGGCCCGCGCCGTCGGCCTGCAGTATCAGGCGCAGGACGGGGAGAACTATACTCTCAACCTGATCGATACCCCGGGCCATGTGGACTTCAACTACGAGGTCAGCCGTTCGCTCGCCGCCTGCGAGGGCGCCGTGCTGATCGTGGACGCCTCCCAGGGCGTCGAGGCCCAGACCCTTTCCAACACCTATCTCGCCCTGGACAACAACCTGGAGATTCTCCCGGTTATCAACAAGATCGATCTCCCCGCGGCGGACCCCCAGCGGGTGAAGAACGAGATCGAGGAGATCATCGGCATCCCGGCCCAGGACGCGCCGGAGATCAGCGCCAAAGCCGGCATCAACATCGACGCCGTGCTGGAGGACATCGTTGCGAATGTGCCTGCTCCTCCCGGCGACCCGGACGCGCCGCTGAAGGCACTGATTTTCGACAGCCAGTACGACAACTACCGCGGCGTCATCGTCTTCCTGCGCGTCATGGACGGGCGCATGGCAAAGGACACCGAGGTGCTCCTGATGTCCACCGGAGCCCGGTATAAGATCCTCGAGGTCGGCTATCTGCGGCCCATGGCCCTGGAGCCCTGTGAGGAGCTCCGCGCCGGGGATGTGGGATACTTCACCGCCAGCATCAAGAACGTCGCCGACACCCGCGTGGGCGACACCGTTACCGAAGCGCAGCGCCCCGTTGCGGAGCCGCTGCCGGGCTACCGCCCCGCGCGGCCGATGGTCTACTGCGGCATCTACACCGAAGACGGCTCCAAGTATCCGGACCTGCGCGACGCGCTGGAGAAGCTGAAACTCAACGACGCCTCGCTCTCCTACGAGCCGGAGAGCTCCGTGGCCCTCGGCTTCGGCTTCCGCTGCGGCTTCCTCGGCATGCTGCATATGGAGATCATCCAGGAGCGGCTGGAGCGCGAGTTCAACCTCGAGCTCGTGACCACGCTCCCCTCCGTCATCTACAAGGTCGAGAAGACCGACGGCTCTGTCGTCATGGTGGACAACCCCCACAACTATCCGGAGCCCGCCTCCATCGCCGTGGCTTACGAACCCTATGTGAAGGTCTCGATCATCACGCCGAACGAGTTTGTCGGCAATATCATGCCCCTCTGCCAGGACCGCCGGGGCGAATACAAGAACATGCAGTATCTGGACACCCGCCTGGTGGAGCTGCACTACGAGATGCCCCTCAACGAGATCATCTACGACTTCTTCGACACGCTGAAGGCGCGGACCAAGGGCTATGCCTCGTTGGACTACGAGTTCTCGGAGTACAAACAGTCCGACCTCGTGAAGGTCGACATGCTCTTAAACGGCGATCAGGTGGATGCGCTCAGCTTCATCGCCCACCGGGAGAAGGCCTATCCCCGTGCGAGGAAGCTCTGCGAGAAGCTGAAGGAGAACATCCCCCGTCAGCTCTTTGAGGTCCCGATCCAGGCGGCCATCGGCGGGAAGATCATCGCCCGCGAGACCGTCAAGGCCCTGCGCAAGGACGTGCTGGCCAAGTGCTACGGCGGCGACATCACCCGCAAGAAGAAGCTGCTGGAAAAACAAAAAGAAGGCAAGAAGAAGATGCGTCAGCTCGGAACCGTACAGATCCCCACGGAGGCGTTTCTGGCGGTGCTGAAGCTGGATGAGTAAGGAGGAAGCGGATTGAGCGGAAGAATACGACTGTTCTGGCTGATCCTGGCGGTTCTGTTTGCCGCCGCGGCCGGCTTCGCCTGCTTCTATGCCGGGCTCTTCGGCAGCATCCTGATCCGGCCGGACGGAGATCCTGCCGAGACAGTGTCGCGCTTCTTCACCAGCCTGCAGAACAGGGATTATGAAACGGCCTACGCCTGCCTCAGCGACTATGCGACCCTCGGCCTGGAGAAGGAGCCCGAGACCGCCGAAGCGAAACGGGTTTACGACGCGCTGAGAAGCAGCTACGGCTTCACATTGGACGGAGAGAGCACGGTCAATGGGCTGGAGGCCTCCCAACGCGTGACGCTGCGGGCGCTGAACCTGCGCCAGACCGAGAACGCCATCCAGCAGCGGGTCAACGGGATCCTGGAGGAGAAGGTGGCGGCGCTGCCGGCCTCGGAGATCTATGACGGAAACGGCGGCTACCTGACCAGCCTGACGGACGCGGTCTATGCCGATGCGCTGGAGCAGGCCCTGCAGAACACCGACGGACTCTGCACCGAGACTTCAGTGGAGATCCGGCTGAAGTATACCGACGGCGCGTGGAAGATGGTCATGGACCGCACGCTGATGAACGCCCTGGTGGGCGGAGAGAATTGAGGAGAGGAGGGGCCGAATGAGTATCAGAGATTACGACCTGGAAGATATCCTGGCGGAGTACAGCGATTACTCCGAAGAAGCGGCTCAGCCTGAGGAAAGGGAAGACCTCCCCGCAGAGCCTGAGGGCTTTGCAGACTGGATCCCCGATGGGGAAGAGGCCGCATTTCCGGATGCCGCCGGCGAAGCGGAAGAAGAGCCGGATGCGGACGACCCGGAGGAGGCGGAGCAGGCCGATCCGGCCGCCCAGCAGCTGACGCAGATTTTCCGTGTGCCGAAGACCGATAAGAAAGCGAAAAAGCAGGTCACGGCAGTGGAGGAGCTTCCGGCGGAGGAGCCGGACAAGCCTGTAAAGAGAGCAAAAAAAGCGAAAAAGAAAAAGCCCAGAAAAGAGAGCTTCGGGAAGAAGCTCGGTTTCGGCCTGCTGAGCCTGATTTTTGCGGTAGTGTCTCTCGCCGTTCTGGCCTGGACTCTGGGAAACATCCACCCGGACAGCAGCGAGATCACCGAGTCGAGCCGCAGCCTCGGGAGCACCAATCTGATTTCCCGTCTGGACACGGGCCTCAACAATGCCAAGGCGAATGCCCTGAGCGACATTGCCTACATACCCAAGCACTACAGCATCCCTGAGGGGGAGACGGTCGCCCCCAGACCCCAGGAGGCAAACTTCGGCAGTGTGAGCCCGGAGAACGCCGCTACCGTGATGGACATCATCCAGCTCGCCCGAAATTCCGGTCTGCTGGAGGGGCAGGATGTGATCTTCAACACCGACCTGAACTTCGAGCCGAACACCTACATCCAGTATTACTATGACGAGACCATTCTGACGATCCTCTGGAAGGAACTGATCGACGGCAACACCGTCACCTGCTGTGAGGTCAAGGTCGCGGACGCCAGCCAGTTCCGCCGCAAGCTGGTGGACGACACCTTCGGCTCGGCGCGGAAGCTCTTTGCCACCTCCATCGCGGCAAGCGTCAACTCGGTCGTCGCGATGAACGCCGACTTCTACATGTTCCGTGACTTCGGCATCGTGGTCTACGATCGGGAGCTGTACCGGTTCTCCGAGGACACCTACACCGGCATGTATAAAAAGTACAACTGCACCGACACAATGTTTGTAACCGAGGAGGGCGACTTTGTCTTCTGGCACCGGCTGCAGGAGGCCACCGCCGAGCAGATGCGGGCTTTTATTGAGGAGAACAACATTGTCTTCTCCATCGCCTTCGGACCCATCCTGGTGGAGGACGGCCAGCTGACGCCCTGCGACTGGTACCCCGCCGGCGAGATCGACCGCGGCTATTCCCGCGCGGGAATCGGCCAGAAGGACCATCTGCACTACTTCTACATGTCCCTGAACCACTCGGCCCACAAGGAGGCGCGCTGGACCGTCAACACCTTCGGCGAGCGGATGTATGAGCGCGGCCTGCAGCAGGCCTACTGCCTGGACGGCGGCCAGACCAGCGAGATCGTCTGGCGCGGCGCTCCGTTCAATTACATCGACTTCGGCGGCGAGCGCGAGGTCAGCGACATCATGTACTTTGCCACCGCCATTCCGGAATCGGAGGGAACGCCATGAACGAAATAGCTGTATTCACCGGCAGTGTGACGATATACTGGAGTTCGATCATCATTTGCCTCGGGATTGCGGCGGGGCTCTGCCTGAGCCTGGCGCTCTATCCGATGGACCACCGCCATAACACGGCCGTCTGGGCCTTCTTCCCGATCGCGGCGGTGCTGGGCGTGCTCCTGGCACGGCTGATCCACTGGTACAGCCACATTGAACAGTACGGCTCGCTCCTGGAGGCGATGACCAACTACACGAACGGCGGCTACTGCGTCCAGGGCGTCATCCTTGGGGCACTGTTTGCTGCGCTCCTGGTGCGGCTGGTGCGCCTCACGCCCACGGCGGGCGAGCTGCTGGACGCAGTGGCGCCGGGCATGGCCCTGTGCCTCGCGCTGATTCGCCTGAGCTCCCTCTTCAGCACCAACTGCCGCGGCCGCATCGTCATCAACAACTATCTCTACCAGCAGCTCCCCTTTGCCATCTCCTGGACCGACGCGGCGGGGAATGTGGAGTACCGTCTGGCGACCTTCTTCCTGGAGTTTCTGGCCCTGCTGGTCGTCACGGTGATTCTGTGCGTGTTCTTCTTCCGCCACCGGTCGGAACCGCTCTGGGAGGGCTATCCCAACGAGGGCAACGTCGCGAGGCTGTTTCTGATCCTGGTGGGGATTGTGGAGTTCATCGCCGATTCCACACGCTATGACTCGGCGCTGATGCATTTCTTCCTGATAAAAAAGCTGAACCCTTACGCCTCCTTCATCTCCGTCACCCAGATCTTTACGGCGGTGTGCATCCTGCTGGTCTTCATCCACTACATGCGCATCTCGGTGAAGACCAACGGCTGGCGCTGGTTCCACATCCTGGCGATCTTGGTCTTCCTCGCCTGCCTGGTCGGCGCGGGCTTCTTCGGCGAGTACCGGGTCCAGCGCACCGCGCAGTATGTCCGGTGCTATCTGTGGCAGGGCGGATCTCTGCTCGTCCTGGCCCTGAACGTTATCCTGATCTACCGCAGCTGTGTGGCGAAAGACTACGGCTACGAGGAAGAATAGGGTATCATTAACAACAAAGAGAAAACCGTCCCGGAGCCTGCGGCGTGATGTCGCACGGCTCCGGGACGATTGCTTTCTATAAAGTCTGTTTTTCTCCGCCGGCTGCTTCCGCCGGTTTTTATAACGCTGCTCAGATCAGATAGGGGACCGTGAAGACCGAGACGTTCCGATAGGTCTCGAGCTTGCGCATCAGGCGCTGCGTGGTCTGGTTGTGCAGGGGCTTCTCGGCGGGATTGGTCACCACCAGCATGCCCATCATGACGATCAGGCCCTGATGCGGCTCCAGCTTCTCCGCCTCTGCTTCCACATGGTGCAGCAGCACCTCGTTCATGTTGCGGTAAGGGGTGATCTCATAGCGGAAGGAGGCGTTGATGCCGAGCTCCTCGACGGACTTTTTCAGGGCCTCCGCCTTGGCCGCGTCGTCGGAGATGTGATAGAGCTCGATCTCCGTAAAGCCGCAGCTGAGCGCGCAGTCAAGCGTCTTCAGGAAGGAGCGGTTCAGGGACTGGACCGGGAGAATGACCTTGCTGGAGCTGACGCTGCGGATGATCTCCTTTGCGGCGGCGGTGTTTGCAATGCGCAGGTCCGCGGCGACGGAGTCATAGTGCTTCTTGATCCCCCGCATGAGGAAGACCAGCCCGATGATGCACAGCAGCGTGACCCAGGCCCCGCTGAGAAACTTCATGATCACGATGACGATGAGGGTGATGCCGGTGACGATGGTGCCGAGCCCGTTGATGATCGCCTTCAGCTGCCAGCCGGGGCTCTTTTCCTTCACCCAGTGGACCAGCATGCCGTACTGGCTCAGGAGGAAGGAGATGAAGACGCCGCTTGCGTAGAGCGGCAGCAGCAGGTGCTGGTCGCCGTTAAAGGCGAAGACCAGGATCGACGCGGTCCCGAAGAGGAAAAGAATGCCGTTGGAGTAGTTCAGGCGGGTGCCGCGGGCCACCAGCTGGCGGGGGAGAAAGCCGTCGCCGGCCATCAGCGCCATCAGCAGCGGCATCCCGGCGTAGGCGGTGTTCGCAGCGAGGGCAAGGATGATGACCGTCATGATCTGTACGACAAAGTACATGATGCTTCCGTGCCCGAAGACCGCTCCGGCCAGCTGGCTCACGGCGGTGGCCTCTTCGCTTGTCTGGATCCGGTAGAGGTTAATGAGCGCGCTCACGCCGAAGAACACCAGCGCCACGAATCCCGCCATCGCGTAGAGGACGATCTTGGCATGTTTCTGTGAGGGCTCCTTGAAGTTGGGGACGCCGTTGGAGACAGCTTCCACACCGGTCAGTGCGGTGCATCCGGAGGCAAAAGCCCGGAGCAGCACAAACACCAGGGCGTCCCCCGACTGCTGCATGACGATGGCGTGTTCCTCCGGAGTATAGAGCCCGAGAGCGTACTTCACAAGCCCCGTGACGATCAGCGCGATCATCGTCAGGATGAAGATATAGGTCGGGACGCCGAACATGACGGCGGATTCCCGCAGGCCGCGGAGATTGCCCCAGGTCAGCAGGCAGATGATGGCAAAGGCGATCAGCGCCTTGTACCGCAGCAGGGCGGGGAAGGCGGAGGTGACCGCCGCGGCGCCGGCGCAGGCGCTGACGGCCACGGTCAGGATATAGCCGATGATGAGCGCGCCGCCCGCCACGAGTCCGGGCGTCTGGCCAAGGTTCTCGTGCGCGACGATGTATGCGCCGCCGCCCTGGGGGTAGGCGTCAATGGTTTGCCGGTAACAGAAGACCAGAATCAGCAGCAGGCCGATGATCGCCGCCACGATGGGGAGAAAGTAGCGGTAGGACAGCATGCCGAGGACCGGGATCAGAACCAGGAGGATCTCTTCTCCGGCGTAGCTGACGGACGAAATGGCGTCGCTCGCGAAGACCGGAATCCCCCAGAGAACGTTGAACTTCTCGTTCCCCAGCTCAGAATCCGCAAGCGGAGTGCCGATGAGAATCTGTTTGATTTTCTTGTTCATGACTGCGATTTCCACCTCATTGTCATGCGAAATAAAAAACTCATGAAAAAACAGGTCATTTATGCTAAGAATGTGTTAAGATTAGTCGCATTATAGCACAATCTCCCGGCAGATGGAAGCCTTGATTGCGCGAAATCTTAAAAATGCTTAAACAGCCCGGCAATTTCACGCATTCGTCACAAAGATATGGTACAATAACGAAAAGTTTTGAGGACAGGGAGGGCGGATATGAGGACACCGGTGTCATACCTGGGCAGAAGGCTCAGCCCCTATGTGCGGGTCGCCATGGTGGTTGTGCTGTCGGCGCTGGCGGTCTTCACCGCTGTCCGGATCCACTCCTGGAACACCTTCGGCGAGCGGAGCCGTGTGATGACGCTCGTGAACCCCTGGAACCCGGTCTCCGAGACCGGCTATACCGCCAAGCTTACCGAGGTGGAGGACGGCTACCAGATGGACCGCGTCTGTGCCGATGCGCTGCGCCGGATGCTGACGGACTGCAGGGCGGCGGGGAGAAATGCCCTGATCGCCGACGCCTACCGCAGCGTGGACGATCAGCTGGTCCTGCATGACGCGGAGGTCCAGCGCCTTGTGGATGGAGGCATGACGCCGGAAGCGGCGGAATGGCAGGTCTCCAAGGTGATTGCCGCCGCCGGGCGAAGCGAACACGAGATGGGCCTCGCGGTGGATATTGTCGATGCGGACAACCCCGTCACCGACGAGACCCAGGCCGAGACGCCTACCTCGCAGTGGCTCCGGGAGAACGCCTGGCGATACGGTTTTATCCTGCGCTATCCCCCCGACGCGGAAGAGATCACCGGCTACAGCTGGCACCCCTGGCACTACCGCTATGTGGGGGAGGACGCTGCCGGGAATATCCAGGCCCTCGGCATCACGCTTGAGGAGTATCTCTCCCTCTTCTACAGCGACGAGGCCCAGGTCGTTTACGACAAGGGCTGACGGGCATGGATGCCGCCCGGCTGCAAAAAAGGGACGCAGCCCAAACCGGCAGAATCGAAAAACAGCCCCGCTCCGGCGCTCCGGAGCGGGGCTTTTGTGCGCCGGGGTGATTGACGAAACCGGGAATTCTGTTATAATGGGGGCGCTGAAAACATTATTGAAAGGATGATTCTTCATCATGGCGGATTGCACGCACGATTGCTCCACCTGCAGCTCCAACTGTTCCGAGCGTAAGCCCGAGAGCTTTCTGAAATCTTTGAATCCCTATTCCAGTGTCAAAAAGGTCATCGCCGTCGTCAGCGGCAAGGGCGGTGTCGGCAAGAGCCTGGTCACCAGCCTTCTGGCCTCCGAGATGCAGCGCCGCGGTCACCGCTGCGCGGTGCTGGACGCGGACATCACCGGTCCCTCCATTCCCAAGTCCTTCGGCATCAAACAGCATGCCATGGGCACGGAGGAGTATCTGATCCCGGTGTCAACGCCCTCCGGCCTGCAGATCATGTCCATCAACCTGATCCTTGAGAACGAGACCGAACCGGTCGTCTGGCGCGGACCCGTCATCGCCGGGGCGGTGACGCAGTTCTGGACGGATGTGCTGTGGACCGACGTGGACTACATGTTTGTGGATATGCCCCCCGGAACCGGCGACGTGCCCCTGACGGTGTTCCAGTCCCTGCCCATCGACGGCATTGTTATCGTTACCACGCCGCAGGATCTGGTCGGCATGATCGTGGCGAAGGCCGTGAAGATGGCCGGTATGCTGAACATCCCGGTGCTGGGCCTGGTGGAGAATATGAGCTACTTCACCTGCCCCGACTGCGGAAAAACCCATGAGATCTTCGGCGCCAGCCAGGCGGAGAAGGTCGCAGCGGATTTTGAGATCCCCCATGTGGCAAAGCTTCCGATCGACCCGGCGATCACTGCGCTGGTGGATGCCGGCGAGGTGGAGCAGGTGAGCGGCGAGTACGTCTCCCCGCTGGCGGACAGCCTCGAGAAGGAGCTGCCCCTGGAGGGAGAAGCCTGATATGAGGATCGCGGCTGCGGCGCAGGGGACGGATGCTCCTGCGGCTGCGGCTGAGAAACACGAAAACCCGATCGGCAAGGATACCCGGACAAACAATAAATGGAGGTACCACTATGCTAGAAGCGCTGAAACAGCAGGTTCTGGAAGCCAATCTTCTGCTCCCGAAGCACAACCTCGTAACCTTCACCTGGGGCAACGTCTCCGGCATTGACCGCGAGAGCGGTCTTGTGGTCATCAAGCCCTCCGGCGTCTCCTATGAGGGGATGAGCGCGGAGGACATGGTCGTGGTCGACCTCGAGGGCAAGGTCGTAGAGGGCAAATGGAAACCCAGCAGCGACACGCCCACCCACGTGGTGCTGTATAAGGCCTTCCCGAAATGCGGAGGCATCGTGCATACCCATTCCCGCTGGGCAACCACCTTTGCGCAGGCCGGGCGGGAGATCCCTGCTATGGGTACCACCCAGGGGGACTATTTCTATGGCGCGGTGCCCTGTACGAGACCCATGACCGATGCGGAGATCAAAGGCCACTATGAGAAAGAGACGGGCAATGTCATCGTCGAGACCTTTCGGGACATCGACCCGGTCGCGATCCCGGCCTGCGTGGTCTATTCCCATGGCCCCTTTGCCTGGGGGACCGACCCGATGAACGCCGTCCACAACGCGGTGGTGCTGGAAGAAGTTGCCTTTATGGACTGGCACGCCATGGTGCTCAATCCCGAGCGCGGCCCCATGCAGCAGACCCTGCTGGACAAGCACTATCTGCGCAAGCACGGCGCAAACGCCTATTATGGCCAATAAAGAAGGAGAAGAGACATGATCGTTGGTAAACTGCAGAACGCCGCGGACTACCGCGGGATCCATCCCATGCTGGACAAAGCGCTGGACTGTCTGAACGACGAGT
The DNA here is from genome assembly GCA_017458065.1 of Oscillospiraceae bacterium. GTDB lineage: Bacteria > Bacillota > Clostridia > Oscillospirales > Oscillospiraceae > Limivicinus. Next base: position 20,016 of record JAFTGD010000063.1, on the reverse strand, counting down.
TCCTGAGCACCGTCGGCACCGAGACGATCCACATGGAGGGCGACCGGCTCTATGCCACGCTGAACCTCTTCGAGACGCAGCCGGATGAGAAGCTGTTCTTCGAAGCGCACCGGGAGTATCTGGACATCCATGTTGTCCTGGCCGGGGAAGAGAGACTGGACGTGGCCTACACGCCGGATCTGACGCTCGATGAGGCGGCCTGCAGGCCGGAGAACGACTTCTATGCCTACGCGGACAAGACCCCGGAGTGCCAGCGCGTCCTGCTGAGACAAGGCTGGTTCCTGGTGGCCTTCCCCTCCGACGCCCACCGCTGCAAAGGCCAGGTGAACGGCGCCAGCGATGTGCGCAAGGTCGTTTTCAAAATCAAGCTCTGAGTCGGCAGAGACGCCGGATCCCTCAAAGATTACGAGTAAAGCGGGAGATGGTACCCATATGAAAAACGTACTGGTTCTGATGCCTGTGGAGGCAAGACACAAAGAGAAGCTCGAAGCGGCAGGATCGGGATGCAGCTTTGTATACAGCAGCCCCGACCGGGTGACGGAAGAGCAGGTCCGCAGCGCGAATGTCATCTTCGGCAACCCGAAGGCGGCGCTGATCGGCGCCTCCGAGAACCTCGAGTGGATGCAGCTGGAATCTGCCGGAGCGGACCCCTACATCGTACCCGGCGTGCTGAATGCAAAAACCGTGCTCACCAATGCCACAGGGGCCTATTCCAAGGCGGTCTCTGAGCACGCCTTTGCCCTGACGCTGATGCTGCAGAAAAAGCTTTATCTCTACCGGGACGAGCAGAAGAAGGCCTTCTGGAGCGACCACGGCACGGTCGGCTCCCTGGCCGACTGCACCGTCGCGGTCGTGGGTCTGGGCGACATCGGCCAGGCCTATGCCAGACTCGTGAAGGCCATGGGCGCGAAGGTCATCGGCGTCAAACGCCGCGCTGCCGATCCGCCTGACTGTGTGGACGAGCTGGTCATGACCCAGGATCTGGACACGGTCCTGCCCCGTGCGGACATCATCATGTCGATTCTGCCGAGTACCGCCGCCACCCGCTATATCTACACCCTCGAGAGCTTTGACAGGATGAAGGACACAGCCCTCTTCATCAACTGCGGACGCGGCAATGCCGTGTCCTCCGAGGTGCTGTATCAGGCGCTCTCCCAGCACAAAATCGCCGCGGCGGCCATAGATGTGGCCGAGGTGGAACCCCTGCCCGCGGACAGCCCGCTCTGGGGCCTCGAGAATCTGGTCATCACGCCCCACATCTCCGGAGGCTTCCACCTGCCGGAGACCTTCGAGCGGATCGTGGATATCTCCGCATCGAACCTTGCGGCCTTCCTGGAGGGCAGAGAGCTGCGGAACGTTGTGGATTTTGCAACCGGATACAAAAAGTAAAAAACCGCATGAATGATTGTTTTGTGGCATTTCCTATGGTACAATTGGGCTGTCCCGCCAAGCTGAGGGCCTGGACCGTCAGCAGGGACGCCTCTGCCCCGGTCGAGCGATCTCGACCGACAGCAGCAGCCATCTCATGAAAACCCGGAAGAAAAAACAACGGAGGTAGAGATATGACAATGAAACGGATCGGCGTATTGACCAGCGGAGGAGATGCGCCCGGAATGAACGCCGCGGTGAGAGCGGTCGTTCGTACCGCACTGTCCTGCGGGATGGAGTGCATCGGTATTCGCAGAGGCTGGCAGGGACTGATCAATGCCGACTTTGTGAAGCTGGACAGCTCCAGCGTGGGACATATCCTGTCCCGCGGAGGTACCATCCTGTATACCGCGCGCAGCGACGATTTCATGACGGAAAAAGGCCGGGAGCGGGCGGTCATGACCTGCAAGATGCTGGGTCTGGACGGCATCGTCGCCATCGGCGGCGACGGGACGTTCCGGGGCGCGCTGGAGCTGTCGCGGCTCGGCATCCCGGTTGTCGGGATCCCCGCCACCATCGACAACGACGTGGGCTGCACGAATTACACCATCGGTTTCGACTCCGCCTGCAACACGGCCATCGACTGCATCGACAAGCTGCGGGACACCATGCAGTCCCACGAGCGTTGCTCGGTTGTGGAAGTCATGGGGCGCAACGCGGGCTTCCTCGCACTGTACGTGGGGATTGCCGTCGGGGCGACGGCTGTTCTGATTCCGGAGCAGGAGTTCGATATCCAGAAGAACGTGATCGAGAGAATCCAGGCGTCCCGTCTCGCCGGGAACACCCATTTTATGATCGTCGTTGCCGAGGGCGCCGGCAGTGCGGTCGAGATCGGAAAGCAGATCAAAGAGGCGATCGGCATCGAGCCTCGCGTCACGGTCCTCGGACACATCCAGCGCGGCGGGTCGCCGAGCGCGCGAGATCGCGAGATCGCTACCCGGATGGGTTATTACGCCGTGAAGGCTTTTGCCGAAGGACACGGCAACAGCATCATAGCCACCAAGGAAGGCGACATCGTGGATCTGCCGATCGAAGAAGCGCTTGCGATGAAAAAGCATCTGCAGATGGAGCGCTACAAGATCATGGAGGCCATGCAGCTGGGCAGCCAGATCTCGAGCCGGGACTGAGGAATATCACTATCATATACAAAGAAGCGGGGAGCAACCCCGCTTCTTTGCATATACGCACCGTGCCCCAACGAAAAAGGACACCATCAGAACGATGATGCCCTTTCCCTGAAGATCGGCAGCACAGCACAGGATGCTGTGGCTTTAGTTCACTTTCTCTTTGAAGGCCTTTGCGGCTTTGAAGACGGGAGTGTTGCTTGCGGCAAACTCCATGGCCTCGCCGGTCGCGGGGTTGCGGCCCTGGCGGGCATCACGGTGCTTGCAGGAGAAGGTCCCGAAGCCGAAGAGGGAAACGGGCTCACGGGCGGCGAGAGAATCCATGACGGAGTTCAGGACGCTGTCCACAACGGCTGCTGCGGCTTTCTGAGTGAGATCATTCTCCGCGGCGACTTTCTTGATCAGTTCGGTTTTATTCATGGTTAAAGACTCCTTTTTTGCTGTTTTTTGCTAGGGGTAATCAGAGTATAGCATAGAAAAGCGGGATTGACAACAGGAAACAGGCTTTTCACAGCTCCAGATAGTATTTTCCGTTTGCGTTGATGATGGTGGTGTTCCTGTACTGCAGGACGCGCTCCTGCCGCGGGTCGTATCGCTTGTGGACATGGCCGTGGACCAGATAGGAGGGCTGCCAGCGGTCCAGCAGCGGGAGAAAGGCCTCAAAGCCCCTGTGCGTGATGTTGTCCTCGTCGCCGTACCCGGCGACCGGCGCGTGGGTCAGGACGATATCGACGCCGCCCGCCCGCATGATCTTCATCTGCAGCTTCAGGATGCGCAGCCGCATCTGCCGCTCGGAATACTGATAAGGTCCGTCGTTGTAGCGGCGGCAGCCGCCCAGCCCCAGGATCCGCAGCCCGTTCACCACCATGAGGCGGTCGTCGACACAGTCGCAGCCCTCCGGGGGCTGGCGGTCATAGGCGCCGTCGTGGTTGCCGTGGACATAGAGCAGAGGGCGGTTGGACATGGTCACGAGAAAGCTGAGATAGCTCGCCTTCAGGTCGCCGGCGGACAGAATCAGGTCCACCCCGTCAAGACGGCCGGGGCGGTAGTAGTCCCACAGATATTTGTCTTCCTCATCCGAGATGAGCAGCAGCTTCACAGCTGTCCTCCTTCTGCCTCCGGGAGCAGTTTTTTTCTGTACAGGCCGAGGATGCGCATGGTCTCGGCATATTCGGGACGGAGCTCTTCATAGTCGGGGATTCGACCGTCGACGTTGTCGCAGAACCAGTCCATCGAGATGATCTCGTCGGGCAGGAAGGGATGTGCACCGTCGTTGTGCAGGACGCCGTTCTGATCGGTGATGGGAATGCGGAAGGGCTGGATCGTCCCGCTGCAGATGCCGTCCTTCAGGATCTTGCCGAGGCCCCGCACGCCGTCGGGCAGCAGTTCGCTGATGTGCACATCGAGGACGCCGCTGGCCATACCCCACCAGTAGTTGATGGCTTTGCTGGACGAAATGCTGTTCCAGGCTCCGGTAAAAACACTGCGGACGATCTTTTCATAGAGCTTGCCCCAGTTCCAGTACGGCGTCGCAAGGGGGAGCAGAGAGCCGTCGGACTGCAGCTTGAAGGTACCGAGCTCAAAGTCCTTCCACAGGGTGCTGGGGCTCACAATCTCACGGTTGGAGATGACCGAGACGCCGCTGTCCAGCAGGCGCTGCACCGGGTCCCCCGGCAGACAGGCCCAGTCCAGTTTGATCCTGGCCCGGGGATTGGTCATGCGGGCGCCGAGAGCAAAGGCGTTGACGCTCGCCGGCGTGCCGAAGATCGGGTTGTTGGCCACATAGCCGATGGTGTCGGTCTCGGTCATGATGCCGGCGATGGCGCCGGTGATGAACTTGCACTCGTACGTCCGCCCGTTGTACATCCTGACGCCCGTATAGGGCTGGAACAGCGCGCAGGTCAGGAAGCGGACGTTCTTGTGCAGGGCGGCGGCCTTGCGGCAGGCGCTGACCATAGCGGCATCGGTGGCGAAAATGAGCTCCGCCCCGTCGTCGATGGCGGCCTCAAGCACATCGTCATAATCACGCTCCTCGCGGAGATAGGCCCGCACTGCAACCCGGGCGCCGAGCTGGTCTTCCAGATACTGTCTGCCGTCGTCGTGCGCCCGGACCCAGGTGCTGTCCTCAGGTGCGGCATCGTAGAGAAAGGCGATGTTCAGGTGGTCGGGCTTCGCGATGCTGATGATCTTGGAGATGACGTTCTTTTCCTTCTCGTTCGGCTCGGTACTCAGCTCGATGACAGCGCCGCCGTCCCGGGCCAGAACGTCCGGCCAGAGGGTGTCGATGCGCCTGGCCAGTTCCGTCTGCGTCAGGTCCTTGATATCCCCGAAGGAGAAGACCTGCAGCCAGGTCAGGAGGACCTCAGCCGGGGTGACACGGTTCTTCTCCAGGTCGTGCTTCTTCAGCGCGTCCTTCAGGTGGCTGAAGCCGGCGGAAAAGCTGCGGCGCTCGTTCTCGGTCCAGATGTGCTCCGGCTCGAAACCCAGCGCGGCCTGCAGCTTTGCGTAGTCGCCGCGGTGACGGAAGTCGATCCCGTAGAGTCCCGAAAGGGAATAGAAGTGCATGAACTCGTAGTAGAGCTGCACGTCGTGGTCCTCGGACCACTGGGGGATCACACGGGTAACGCGGGCGGAGATGCTGGGGGCGAGATAGCTCTTCAATACGCTGAGGCGCTTGTTCCCCTCCTGGACATAGAAGCGTCCGAGGAACTCGTAGCATTGGATCGGGTCGCGGATGCCCTCCTCGCTCAGATGCGCGTCACAGAGCGCGATCCATTTGGCGGCAAACTCGCTGCCGACCTCCAGCAGCGGCATAAAGTTGCCCGCGAGCGCGGCGACGCGCCCGGCGGACTTGGTGCCGACAAAACGCTCGGTGGGGACGTTGACGGTCCCGAGGTCGGCGTAGCCGGCGATGGCGGATTCCTGAAGAATATCATCCAGCACCAGAGGGTAGGGGTATTCGCCCCGCAGGATGGCGTTCTTCATATATTTCTGGCCCAGCTTCAGGGCGATGTTGTATTGTTCGACCGCTTCAGATCTCATAAAGCGTCCTTTCTGATGTCAAAACTGTGCATCCTTCGGATGCGCGTAAGGAATACCACGAAGCGGGAGAGAAGTCAATCGGAAAGGTGCACAAAAAAACAGAGGGATCCGGAGCGCTTTGACTTAACCCGGATCCTTCGAAGGCAGATTTAGCAGGACGACGGCGGCGAGGATCAGCAGCACACCGAGACCGGAGGTGAGCGTCAGCGGCTCGGAGAACACCAGGACCCCGATGAGCGTGGCGACCATCGGCTCGACGGTGGCGAGGATACCCGCCTTGCTGGCCTCGACGCGGCGCAGCCCGAGCGTATAGGCGAGGAAGGGGACCACGGCCGTCACCAGCGCGGTCAGCAGACAAAAGCCGAGCACGCCGGGCACGGAAGGCGCTGCCGAAAGCTTCGACGCGATGTCCGCCGGGCGGCTGATCAGCAGAGAGCCGGTCCCCGCAATCAGAAAGGTCCAGGTCGTAACGGTGTAAGGGGAGTAACGCCGCAGCGCGACGGTGCCCAGAATGCTGTAGAGCCCGTAACCGATGCCCGAACCCAGGCCGATGAGAAGGCCTGTGACCGTGAGCCCGCCGCCGGAGATGCCGGAGACCAGCACGCAGCCGCCGAAAGCCAGCACCAGAGCGAGGATTTTTCTGGCCGTCAGCTTCTCGTGAAAGAACAGCACCGACATCAGCATGATCCAGATGGGCGAGGTATAGAGCAGGATGGCCGCCGTGGAGAGGGGCATCATCGAGATGGCGGTAAAGTAGCACACGGTGAACACCAGGACGCTCCCGAGGCCGAGGCCGAGGAAGAGCGGGAGATCCCGCAGCGAGATCCGGAAGCCCTTCGGGTCCTTCACGAGCAGGATCAGGCAAAAGACCAGTGCGGCCAGCACGACCCGGACGCAGACGATCTGGATGGAGCTGAGCCCGTAGGCGGCGAGGCGGCGGACAAAGATGCCCATGCTGCCCCAGAAAATACCCGCAAGAATGATGAGCGCCGGACCGAGCGCGTTATTGTCTTTCTTTGTCATGAAAGCGATTGCCTCCAATGTGTTGAAAAAATTGCGCACAGCGGTGTGAACACTGCTGCCCGGGCAAGGATACAACAGGCGCAAGCGGCCTGTCAAGAGGAAAAGCGACAGAATCCTCTCTTGTGAAAAACCGTCCCCGGTTGTATACTGTGAGACAGAGGCATCGGTCGTTTGTATCGAAGAAAGACGGAGGAAACAGACATGAAAAAAGCATCCCCATCCATGGACCAGTGGCTGAAGGAGGCCAAGGCGGACCCCGCCGCAGCGGACTGTGGCATGTTTCTCGTCCACAACGGGACGGTCCGGCAGACGGCCAGGGCGAAGGTACGTCAGGGCAGGCAGGACACCGAGGCGGTTACGGGCATGGTCTTCCGCTATGACGCGGAGAAGGTCGACAAAGCCGTCGAGGCGGCAAAGCGGATGGAGGGCATCTATTATATCCGCGTCTGGCTCAACGAGGGCGAGCTCGTCCTCGGGGACGATATTATGTATGTTCTGGTCGGCGGGGATATCCGCCCGCATGTGATCGACGCCCTGCAGGCCCTGGTCGGGACCATCAAGAACGAGTGCGTTCTCGAGCAGGAAGTGTACTGAACAGAGACCCGCAAGATAACCGGAACCCGCCCATTTGGGCGGGTTCTGTCATTTCAGGACGACGTTTTCTTCTCCGAGGAGCTCCTGCAGCTCGAGGATCAGACCCTCGTGCAGCAGGCAGCGGGTGCCAAGCTTCTTTTTTTCCTTCTCGCACCAGATGATCAGCGAACCGTTGCCCGGGAACATGGTGAGGATGAGCGTGATGCGCTTCAGCACCGGGTCGTTTTCCGAGGGGAGCTTGATATAGAGCTTCTGGTCGGGGGCGGGCGGCGCTTTCGGCTGGACGGGGTTGCGCTCGGCCGGCATGGCGTCGGGCGTGTTCAGATCCGAGAGCGGCCGCAGCGAGTCCACCATGATCTGGGCCTCCTTCTCGTCGCGGACCGAGATCTTGCCGCGGACCAGGACGGCCTGGTTGTCGACGATGTAGGACCCGCAGAGATCCAGTGCCTTCTGGAAGATGATAAGCTCCATGCTGCCGCTGTCGTCCTCCAGCTGGGCATAGCACATGAGCGAGTTGTTCTTTGTGGTGCGGGTGCGGTGCGAGTCGATGACGCCGGCGACGGTCACCGGCTGGTTGTCCGAAAAGCGCTTCGGTCCGTCCTCGGAGGAAAAATCCCCGATGATCGCCCCGAGGGGGACTGCGCCGACACGCTTGACCGCCTGGCGGTACTCGTCCATTGGGTGCCCGCTGAGGTAGAGACCGGTCATCTCTTTCTCCAGGGCCATGCGCTCCCGGGCGGTGAAGTCGGGCATGTCCGGGATGGGGAGGCTGTCCTGGGGCGGCTCTTCCTCTGTGCTGCTCCCGTCCCAGCTGCCGAAGAGGTCGATCTGGCCGGAAATGTTGTCGCGGGTCTCGCGGCTGATGCTGTCGATCATGCTGCCCGCGACCGTGACCAGCGCCTTGCGCTTGTAACCGAAGGAGTCGAAACCGCCCGCGCGCGCCAGGTTTTCGACGGCACGGCGGTTAAAGTCCTTGCCGTTCATCCGGCGGAGGAAGTCCTCAAAGCTGCGGAAGGGTCCGTTCTTCTGCCGCTCGGCCTCCAGCTGAGCCACGGCGTTGCGGCCGATGCCCTTGATGGCGGCGAGACCGAAACGGATGTTGCCGCCCGAAACCGAGAAGCCCGAGCGGGATTCGTTGACGTCCGGGGGCAGCAGGGCCAGACCCAGCTCTCTGCACTCGGCGGTGTACTCGGCAATCTTCTGGCCGTTGTCCAGGACCGAGGAGAGGAGCGCCGCCATATACTCGCCGGGATAATGCTTTTTCATATACGCGGTGCGGTAGCAGACGACGGCGTAGCAGACGGCATGGGCTTTGTTGAAGGCGTAACTGGCAAAGTCCAGGATCTCGTCATAGATGCTGTTGGCGATATTCTCCGGCACTCCGTTTGCCACCGCGCCGGTGATGCCGCGCTTCGGATCGCCGTGGACAAAGGCCACGCGCTCGGCGTCGATGACGGCGTGCTTCTTCTTGCTCATGGCGCGGCGGATCATGTCCGCCTGACCGAGGGAGAAGCCCGCCAGCTGGCGGAAGATCTCGATGACCTGCTCCTGATACACGATGCAGCCGTAGGTGACCTCCAGGATCGGGCGGAGCAGGGGGTGTTTGTAGGTGACGTGCTCCGGGTGCTGCGAGCACTCAATGAAGCGGGGGATGCTGTCCATGGGGCCGGGGCGGTAGAGGGCGATGACGGCGGTGATGTCCTCGATGCTTTTGGGGTGCAGGTTCATACAGACGCCGGTCATCCCGGCGCTCTCCAGCTGGAACACGCCCTCCGTCTGTCCGGCGGACAGCATCTCGAAAACCGCGGGATCGTCCTCCGGGATCTCCTCGACCCGGAAGCCGGGTTCCTTCTGCCGCACCAGCTGGGCGGCGTCCTCGAGGACGGTGAGGTTCCGCAGCCCGAGAAAGTCCATCTTCAGCAGGCCCAGCTCCTCCAGCGTGGTCATGGGGTACTGGCAGACGACGGACTCGTCGTTCTTCGCAAGGGGGACGTAGTCCTTGACGGGCCGCTCGGTGATGACAACGCCGGCCGCGTGGGTCGAGGCGTGGCGCGGCATGCCCTCCAGGGCGCGGGCCACGTCGATGAGGGTGCGGAGCTTGTCGTTGGTGTCGTAGAATTCCTTCAGGGGTTTGGAGAGGCGCAGAGCCTCGTCCAGCGTCATGTTGAGCGAGGTGGGGACCTGTTTGGCCACGGCGTCGGTCTCGGCATAGCTGATGTTCAGCACTCTTCCCACATCGCGGATGGCGGCACGGGCCGCCATCGTGCCGAAGGTGACGATCTGCGCCACGTGGTCCTCGCCGTAAAAACGGTTGACATAGTCGATGACCTCGCCGCGCCGGTTGACGCAGAAGTCCACGTCGATATCCGGCATGGACACACGCTCCGGATTCAGAAAGCGCTCAAAGAACAGCGAGTACTTGATCGGGTCCACGTCCGTGATATACAGGCAGTAGGCGACGACGCTGCCGGCCGCGCTGCCGCGCCCGGGGCCGACGGGGATGCCGCTGCGCTTGGCGTAGCCGATGAAGTCCGACACGATGAGAAAGTAGTCCACAAAGCCCATCTTCTCGATAACGCCCAGCTCGTAGTCCAGCTGCTCGTGGACCTCGGGGCGGCCGGGGTAGCGCGCGGCGAAGCCCTGCTCGCAGAGCTTGCGCAGATAGGCGGCACTGTCCGTCTCGCCCTTCGGCAGGCGGAAGCGGGGCAGGTGGTAGTGGCCGAACTCAAAGTCGTAATGGCAGCGCTCGGCGATGACGACGGTGTTGTCCGCAGCCTCGGCAAGACCGGGGAAGAGGCTGCGCATCTCGGCCTCGCTCTTGAGGTAGAACTCCTGCGTCTCAAAGCGCATGCGGTTCTGTTCGTCCACGGTCTTGCCGGTCTGGATGCACATGAGCACGTCCTGGTAATAGGCGTCGCTCTTCTCCAGGTAGTGGGCGTCGTTGGTCATCACCAGGGGGATGCCGGTCTCGCGGCTGAGGGCGACCAGGCCCTCGGTGACGCGCTGCTCCTCGGGGATGCCGTGGTTCTGGATCTCGAGGAAGAAGTCCTCGCCGAAGAGCTCCTTCAGCTTCAGCGCACGGGATCTGGCCTTGTCGGTGTTCCCGTTCAGAAGCGCCTGCGGAATCTCGCCCGCAAGACAGCCGGAGAGGCAGATCAGGCCCTCGGCGTGGGCATGCAGCAGCTCCCAGTCGATCCGGGGTCGGATGTAAAAGCCGTCCGTGAAGCCCGCGCTCACGAGGGCGCAGAGGTTGCGGTAGCCGGTCTCGTCCTTGCAGAGCAGGATCAGGTGGGAGTAGTTGTTGTCGATGCCGTGCTCCTTCTGGAAGCGGCTGCGCGGCGCGACGTAGACCTCGCACCCGATGATGGGGCGGATGCCCTCTTTGATGCAGGCGCGGTAAAACGCCACAGCGCCGTACATGACGCCGTGGTCGGTGACGGCAATGGCGGTCTGGCCGAGCGACCGCGCCTTTTTGGCGATCTGGTCAATGCGGCAGAAACCGTCCAGCAGCGAGTATTCGGTATGGACATGCAGATGGACAAAGCTCATGTTGGCTCCTCTCCGGCGAGAAGGATGATCTTGTTCAGACGGTGGGAAAGGCAGCTCTTGGTCACCGGCGGATTCGACAGCGTCGCCAGATCCGCAAGGCTGGCCTCGGGATTTGCGAGGCGGAGCAGGGCCGCGTCCTTCAGCGGCTCCGGCAGCGCGTCGAGACCCTCGCGCTTGATGAGGCGGCGGATGGCCTCGTTCTGCCGGATGGCGGCGGAGACGGTCTTGTCGGCGTTGGCGGAATCGCAGTTGATCTGCCGGGTGACGGTATTGCGCATCTCCTTGTCGACCTTGGCGGTCAGAATGTTCATCGCGGCGACGGGTGCGCCGATGCGGGCGAGAAAGTCCGAGATCTGATCGGCCTTTTTGAAATACAGCAGGGAGTGGGCGCCGCGTTCGGCTTCTTTCGGCTCCAGATCCATCTCCAGCAGGATGGAGCGGAGCTCGCGGCTGACGCTGCGGTGGCTGGTGGCAAGCTCCAGGTGGAAGCGCTTCTCCGGGTCGGTGACGCTGCCGCCGGCAAGGAACGCGCCGCGCACAAAGGCCTCCGGACAGCCGGGATCTTCCAGAATGCTGAGGTTGACGTGGTGGGAGAGAGGACCGTCGTCCCCTACGCCGAAGGCTTCGAGGATGCGGGTGATCTTGCCCGTGTCGCTGATGCAGAAGCTCCGCTTCCCCTGGGCGCCCTCGGGGGGCAGCTGGTCAAAACTCACCGAAAAGGCCTTTTTGAACAGCCGCGGGAGCTGCTCGGCAAAGGGCTCGCAGGCGGTGATGATACGAATCTCCGAGGTGCGGAAGGTGTTGCAGTAGAGCAGAATGCCGTAGCAGACGGCGACGGCAAGGCTCCGCTTGTCGGGGCGGCCTTCGCAGAGCTCGGCCTTGGTATCGGAGGAAAAGGACATTTCGGCCTCCTTACTTGTCGATGTCCCGGTTGATGTTGACGGAACTGACGTTGTTGGCGACCAGATGGTGGTGCAGGGCCGAGGCGAGGGCCACGCTGCGGTGGCGGCCGCCGGTGCAGCCGATGGCGATGGTGAGGGTGAGCTTCCCTTCCTCAATGTAGTAGGGCAGCAGGAAGGCGATCATCTCTTCCAGCTTCTCCAGAAACAGGCGGGTCTGTGGATAGCCGAAGACAAACTCCGCCACCGGCCGGTCGAGACCCGAAAGCGGGCGCAGATCGTCCACATAGAAGGGATTGGGCAGGAAGCGCGCGTCGAAGACCAGGTCCGCATCCAGCGGGATGCCGTGCTTGAAGCCAAAGCTCATCACGGTCACGTCGAGGCCGCGCTTCTTCCCCTCGCCGGCGAAGAGCGCATACAGCCGGTTCTGCAGCACGCCCAGCGTCATGGTCGAGCTGTTCACCACAAAGTCCGCGCTTCGCTTGATGGGCGCGAGCAGCTCCTCCTCCCGGCGCACGGCGTCCTCCGTGCTCATGCCCTTTTCCGCGAGGGGGTGGGGGCGGCGGGATTCCTTATAGCGCCGGACCAGCGTCGGCAGGTCCGCGTCCATGTAGAGGATCTGCACGTCGCAGTCCATCTTGCGCAACTCCTCAATGGTGTTGGGCAGCTCGCCGAAGCCCTCCCGGTCCCGGATGTCCGTCACAAGGGCGACCTTCTCATAGCGGCCGCGGGTGTCCAGACAGAGCTCGGCAAAGCGCGTCATCAGCGCGACCGGCAGGTTGTCTACGCAGTAGTAGTCCAGGTCCTCCAACACGTCGGCGGCGCGGGTCTTGCCTGCGCCGGAGAGCCCCGTAATGATGAGAAATTGCATGGTTCTGCTCCTTATTCTTCGGCAGGCTCCGACACAGCGGTGATGCGGTTGCGCGGAACCTGCGGCCCGTTGTCCTCCAGGCGGTAGTCCGGCGGGAGGATCATGATCTCCGGCTCGAGGAAGACGCCGCTCTCTTTGTAGACCGTGTTGCGCACGTGCATCATCAGGTCATAGACATCGTGGGAGGTGGCCTCGCCCCGGTTCACGACAAAGCCGGCGTGCTTCTCTGAGACCTGTGCGCCGCCGACGGTATAGCCCTTCAGCCCCGCCTGCTCAATGAGCGCGGCGGCAAAGTGCCCCTCCGGGCGGCGGAAGGCGCTGCCCGCTGAGGGGAGGTCCAGCGGCTGCTTGGAGCGGCGCTTTTCCGAGAGCTCCTGCATCCTTGCGGCGATGGCCTGCGGGTCGTCCTGCTCCAGACGCAGTACGGCGCTGAGGACGATGCAGCCCGGCGTTTTCTGAAAATAGCTCTGCCGGTAGGCGAAGGCGCAGTCGGCGTTCGGCAGCTCGTAGAGGCACTGGTCGGGAATGAAGAGAAAGACCACGCTCTCGACCACGTCTTTGAGCTCGCCGCCGTAGGCGCCTGCGTTCATGATGCAGCCGCCGCCCAGCGTCCCGGGGATGCCCCCGGCAAACTCGAGGCCTTTGAGCCCGTTCTCCTGGGCGAAGGCGGCCAGCCGCGCCAGCGACACGCCCGCCTCGGCGTAGATGGCGCCGTCCGGCAGCAGGAACAGCTTCTGCAGCTTCTCGGTGCTGACGATGAAAAGATCGCTCAGTCCCTCGTCGGGAAAGAGAATGTTGGTGCCGTTGCCCAGAAGGAAGGGGGCAATGTGGTACTGCTTTAAGAGGTCACAGAGCCTGGTCAGGCTGGTGATGTCCGAGGGCGTCGCAAGCGCCCGCACCGGCCCGCCGATGCGGAAGGAGGAGTGGGCCTTCATCGGCTCGTTCTCCTTCAGCGCCATGCCGGGGAACTGTTCTTTGACGGCCTGTATGGCCTGTTCGAGATTGTCCATGTTCGTTCGTTTCCTTGTTGTTCCTGTCAGAAAGTGCCGTTATCGATGGCGAAGTCGTGCTCGGCGGCCAGCATCTCGGCGGCGTTGTAGCCGGTCTTCTTCTGGCGGTTGTTCATCGCGGCAAGCTCCAGGATCACGGCGAGGTTCCGCCCGGGCGTCACGGGGATGGTGACCCGCGGGATCTTGACCCCGAGGATCTCCTCGGTCTCACTGGTAAGGCCGAGGCGGTCGTAGGCCTTGCCGTCCACCCAGTGCTCCATCTTCACGACGAGGTCGATGCTGGAGGAGGGGAGCACGGCGCCGATGCCGTAGATATGCCGCACGTTGATGACGCCGATACCGCGCAGCTCCATGTAATAGCGGATGATCTCCGGGGCGGAGCCCACCAGAGTGGTCTCGCTGATGAGCTTGATCTCCACCGCGTCGTCCGCTACCAGGCGGTGTCCGCGCTTAATGAGCTCGAGCGCGGTCTCGCTCTTGCCGATGCCGCTGTCGCCCATCAGGAGGACGCCCTCGCCGTAGATGTCCACCAGCACGCCGTGGGTGGTGAGACGCGGCGCCAGGTAGTTGTGCAGCAGGAAGATCACTCTCGCCTGGAAGTCCGAGGTGTCCGTGGGAGTGTAGAAAACGTTGCGGTCGTACTTCTCCGCCATCTCCAGGCACTCGGGGAAGGGTTCGCACCTGTGGCAGATGACCAGACCCGCGATGTCGTAGGCCATGAAGCGGTCAAAGGCCTTGAGGCGCTCCTCGTGCGTCAGGGTGTCCAGATAGGTCGACTCCACGATGCCGATGACCTGGAGGCGCTTGGGGTCGAAGTAGTTGTAAAAGCCGGTCAGCTGCATGGCGGGGCGGTTGACGTCGGCCATGGTCAGGACCGCGGTGTCATAGTCCTTCGACTGGTGCAGAATGTTCAGGTTCATGTCCTTCACAATGGTCTTGAGCGGGACGGTATATTTGCTGCGCATGCGTATGCCCTCCTGTCAGTTGTTTTTCCGAAATGTATAGATAAGTCTATTATAAAACCGGCTGCGATATTTGGCAAGCAATATTTACACGCACCCGGGTGTAGAAAAGGGGAAACGCTCTGTCGTTCTGAGGTTTGATGATGTCCGGAAACAGAAAAATGAAAAAAGATAAAAGAAACAAAAACAATTGTGAAAAAGCTGTAAATTCAAACTCTTCCAGACTGTAAGATGAGGGAATTTCATTGACATAACAGACGCTCTTGACATAAAATGATATGCGTAATAATAGGTGTAACATGCCTTTCTTGGATCCAGGCGGACGGATCAGACTACAAAAACCGGTGCCGCAAGCAGAAAACAAGAAAAAACTCTGCCGATGCAAAAAACAGGAATGATTGATTCCTTTGTTGACGGCGGAAGAGGTATCATCCCTTTAGAACAGAAAACCATCGTGTTTCTCTCGCAGGGGCGGCGTCTCAGGCGTCCCGGTGAAAACCGTCTCCGCGGCCCGGCGTCTCAGCCGTGCCAAGCCTCCTGTGAAAGGTGATGCGGGGAAAAAAGAGAAACGATAAACGACAGATAATCCGAAAGTCAGCAGTCAGAACAGGGGCAACGCGAATGACCAGAACAACGATAAAACAGGCGGAAGCCATACTGCGCGCGCGGCGAAGACGCGGCGCGCAGGTGGCGCTGTTTCTGTGCCTTGCTGTCCTTCTGACTGCAGGTGTTTTCTGGCTCTTTCATCTCATCGGAATTGCCCAAACTTATCAGAAAAAGGTGCTCACCTGCACTGCCGAACCGCAATATGGCGAGGGTTATGCCGGTTTCTTTGTGCACACCCATAATGACGACTGTTACGATGAAAACTGGAACCTGGTCTGCCTGCTTCCGGAGATCGAGACGCACGAGCACGATGAGAGCTGCTATACCTCCTACGAGGTCCTCACATGCACCATCCCCGAATCTGATGGACATCAGCACACGCCGGATTGCTATACCCATGTCACCAATCTTATCTGCACCATCCCCGAGTCTGACGGGCATCAACATACGGCTGATTGCTATACCAGAGTGCGTGGAGACCTGGACTGCGGCCTGGAAGAATCCGAACCGGAACTGGATGAGAACGGCAATGTGACCGAGCCGGGACATACTCATACAGATGAATGCTATCAGTGGGTCGATGAGCTGACCTGCGGCATGACCGAAGGCGAAGGCGCGCATCACCACACAGACGAATGCTATGAGAGCCATGACGAATTGACCTGTGGCATCCCCGAGGGGGAGGATGCTCACCACCACACCGATGCCTGCTATGAGACCCGCAAAGAGCTCATCTGCGACGAACAGGAGATCCGCCTGCACACTCATACAGATGCGTGCTATACAACGGACCAGAACGGCAATACCTACCTGACCTGCGGCGAGATTGAGGTCGTCGAACACGTCCATGGCGCGGAGTGCTTTACGGTCGTGGAGCTGGATGACGGCGTCCCCGAGAGGACAGGAGACAACGACATATCAGCTGAAGAGCCGGAGAACCCCAACGCGCCAGTGGAAGAAGCACCGGAGGAAGAGCCGGAAGCACTGCCTTCGGCGCTGCCCACGGAGAAGCCGGATACAGAGAATACAGAAGCAGATAAAACGGCGGACGAAGAGCCCGCCGGCGTCAGCATGCCCGCACAGAGCTTCTACGGCGAGACCTCCGAAGTGGCCGTCTATGTCGAGGCCCCCGAAGGCGCTTTCCCCGCCTGGAGCTATATGACTGTCGCCCCCGTG
Source organism: Oscillospiraceae bacterium (assembly GCA_017458065.1). GTDB lineage: Bacteria > Bacillota > Clostridia > Oscillospirales > Oscillospiraceae > Limivicinus. The sequence continues at coordinate 3,732 of JAFTGD010000063.1, read as the reverse complement.
CATGATGCCGAGATCCTCGACGCCGCTGCCGATGCTGTACAGACCGAGATCAGTACTCTCTGTGCCGTCGATATCTGCTTCTTCGACAGTCAGGGACAGGAGATCCAGCCGCTGCTCCCCATCCGTGTCACCATGACCTCCTCCGTGGTCATTGAGTCGGAGGACACCGTCGTGGTCCATGTGGACGGCGAGGGCGCAGCCTCCCAGGTCGAGAACACTGAGTCCGGGGAACGGGACGTCACCTTTGAGGCAGACAGCTTCTCCGTCTATGTCCTCATTGGGACGACAATTGAGAAAAACGTCCTAGCCTCTGACGGCAATCATTACAGAATCACGGTCACCTATGGCCCTGAGTCCGGCATCCCGGAAAGCGCTGAATTGGCGGTGGCAGAGATCCTCGCCGACTCAGATGAATACAAGGCCTACATGCAGCTGACAGATGAGACCATTGAAAACGAAATGGTCTCGTTCGCGCGCTTCTTTGACATTGCGATCCTTGCGGGCGGGGAAGAGATCCAGCCCGCCGCGCCGGTCGAGGTGAAGATCGAGCTGGCGGACGAGCTGGATGACAGCGTGAAAACACTCCACTTTGGGGAAGAGATCGAGGTGATTGACGCCGTTGTCGGCACGCTTGCTGACGGAGACGCGGAGGGCACCGAAGAGGCGACTGCGGCGGGGAGTGAAGTTGTTTTCTCGGCTGAAGGCTTCTCGGTATACGGGGTCGTCATGACGACGCTGGAGAAAACCATCTCGGCCTCTGACGGCAACAGTTATCAGATCAGTGTGACCTATAATGCCGCGGCAAAGCTGCCGCTGGATGCGGAATTGTCGGTGGAAGAGATTGTCAGACCTGCTCAGTCGGATGAAGCTGATAGCAAAGAGGCAGCCGTCGGCAAGATCACTGACGAAGACGGCGTGAGCGCTGAAATCGACACAGAGCCTGCATCCCTCTATGACGAATATATTGCGAAGGTTGAGAGTGTACTGGAAGAGAACCAGCACATCGCTTTTGCACGCTTTTTTAACATCAGCATCCTGTCTGACGGCCTTGAGATTCAGCCCGCCGGAGCGGTAGAGGTAAAGGTCGAACTGGCCGATGTGCCGGATAGCCAGATGACGGCTGTGCATTTTCTTAAAGCTGATGGTGACGGAGAAAACGAAATCGGGAATCCGAGTGCTGTTCTCCTTGATACGGAAAGCGGTACTGCGGACAGCTTTGAGACAGCGGTGGTATTTCATACCGACGGCTTCTCTGTATACGGTATTGTTGAGCTTGATTCGGCAGAAACGGCGGGTTCTGTTGAGGAACTTGACGGGAAAAGCTATTATATCTCGACGGACGATGGAAATAATCGGTATTACTATACCGATCCATTGACGTTAGTGAGCAGCGCTTGGAAGTTTCAAAGGACCACGACGCTTGATTCCGCGACCAGGTTCTATTTTGAAGCAGCAGAACCGGATGAACAGAGCAATAGTCTCTACATCTATATACTTGACGAAGAGGGAAACAAAAAATATGTTAATCTAAAAATAGAAACAAATAATCTTCGTTATTTTGAATTTGGCGACGAAGAAGAAACGGCGACCAAGTATACAGTTGAAATCCATACAGAAGGCTCACCAGAGACTTTTGTGATTTATCATAAGGAAGGTGCCAAAGAATTCTATTATTGGAACAGAAATGGAAACTATTTTGAATTGGCGAAAGGTACAAATACTTCTGTGCCGAAAAATAATAATACAAAACTAATCCTGACAAAAGTCGGTTCTGATGACAGTACTCTCTCAGATCCCTATGGTTTGGACGGCCAGTCGCTGGGTATTCTCTGGAATGTGAACGACACATCTGGTTCAGCAATGATGTCGACTGTTGGCACGGCGAATTCCCAGATAACTCCTTCTGATGGAAGCGCAAAAGTAACCGAATCCATAGCTGTCTTGAAGAATAAGTCCACTACGGTCAAGATCGACCCGGTAAGCCGGGCAGATCGCGTTTTCGTCGCGCAGAACAGCGACATCTCAATGTGGACATTCACCTGCTGCGGACCTGCCGAGTACTACATCACGACGGTGGTGAATGATCAGCTGAAATATGTACGTTTCGACGATTCACAGACTGCCGGAACCGGTGACAAGGGCATCTCCCTGGTGGATGCCCCTGACGATCGCTGCAAGATTACTGTGACAGAGGGAACCGGTGCTTACAGCGGGAAGTATAAGTTCAGCAGTAATGGCAGAGTCCTCTTTAACAACAATGGGAATTTCTTTACAAAAGCAGACTCTCAAAATGACCAGTATGTCTATATGTACTTTGCCGAGCAGTCAAATTTGAACGATGACGACTTTGTGGTTTACACCGCAAAGAAGGTCAGCGTTTCCGGCCCAGTGAATGAAGACGGAACCATTGATTACGACGTGAAAGACGGCGATCAGGTCGTTCTTTATACCCGTATCTGGAATGATAAGACCCTGGAGTACGAATACTACGCGATCGACCATGACGGAATGTTAGTCAAAGCGTACATGAGCGGCGACAACATCTCCTGGGTTGGCAGCAAGGTCAACACCATGCTGTGGGATTTTACAGAATACCACACAACAGATGCGGACGGCAATGAAACAAACATACCGAACTACTACTATGAGCTCCAGAACAACTATTCCGGAAAGTATATCGCCCCACAGGTTTCGGGTACTGACTTCCTGTCTGACAGCACGATCGGCATTAATCTGAACGGGCGGCGCTACAACGAGTATTACAGCACCATCCTGGCGTGGGATAATCCCTACTATGATTATGCCATGCTTATGGTTCCGCAAAACGAGTATCAACTGGGTTCTGCCCCGATTGCGCTGGCAAATGACTCGACGATTACGAGTGATTTCTATTTTGCTATCATGACAAATGATGAAGCCGACGGGGAACTGTCAACAGTACAGACAGTCGATCATACCGGTTATGTTACAGTAAAAATGATCAACTATCCGGGAGGCTCACAATCCACTTCAAATGGCAACTTCCACAATATGATCCAGACGAACGTGTTAGGTCAAACAAGCAAGAGCGGCAGTGTGGTTTACTCAGATCTTCTGGAAAAGAACTTGAGTAGTAATGGCTACCCTGATGTTGCCTTCACGGGGTATACCGATCATAATCTGAGCGAGCTGTATGCCGACTGTACATATGCTTCTGAAACATTAGTGAATCATACCTTCCTTGCCAGCACCTACAGCGAGACGGGCTATTTTGAATATGACAGCACGCAGAATTTTGCTCATTTGATTACCAGTGAAGAAGACATCTGGTTTGGTAAACCGATGCCGGGTGGCGGGACATATGGTGTTGGCGATTTTGTGGTCTACAATCAGCTTGCGACAAGTTCTGACAGTTATCAAAACTACAGAAATCATGGGCAATTTTTCCCATTTAACGATCTCGCAAAAGAGGTTACAGTGGATGAGGATGGTAATATCACCGACTTCACGCCGAAATATACTTATCACAACTCACAGTTCAATACGCATGATATTAAAGGAAATCCGCTTTCATCGCTGGATCCCCGCTACGGAGAAAAACTGTATTCGATTACAAATAACCAGAGCATAAAAGCCGATCCTTATATCGACCATTACTTCGGTATGGAAATGGAAGCCAGCTTTATGCAGAGCGCGAGCGGTCTTGATGACTGGGGACATGACCTGATCTTTGAGTTTTCCGGAGACGATGAC
>JAFTGD010000062.1 GCA_017458065.1 Oscillospiraceae bacterium | reverse complement strand
TCCGGTCTGTCTATCGGCTGTGTTCCCGTTATCAATTCCGGTCTGTCTATCGGCTGTGTTCCCGTTATCAATTCCGGTCTGTCTATCGGCTGTGTTCCCGTTATCAATTCCGGTCTGTCTATCGGCTGTGTTCCCGTTCTCAATTTCAGTTTCACTATTGACTGTGTTCCCGTTCTCAGTTTCAGTTTCACTACCGGCTGTATTCCCGTTATCAGTTTCAGTTTCGCTACCGGCTGTGTTCCCGTTATCAGTTTCAGTTTCGCTACCGGCTGTGTTCCCGTTATCAGTTTCAGTTTCGCTACCGGTTGTGTTCCCACTATCAGTTCCGGTTTGACTATCGGTAGTATTCCCATTATTTTCATCTGTTCCGTCTAATGAACTGCTTTGTTCATCGGAGGTACTATTCAAAGAAGTTTGTAAATCAATCAATTCAGAGTAAAGACTATTTACAAATGAGTCTATATTGGACTCAACGTTTTTCATTTCTTTATCTAGTAATATTAGATCTTCATTTACTTTCTCTGCTGCACATAAAAAAGCTCGAATATCTTCGATTTCCTCATTTAGAGAATTGAACAACACAAGATATTTTTGCATCATTCTGTTGATTAAAGCCGCAAGTGAAACATACACTTCATATTGCATTTTCCCTGCAGCAAGCGCCGCTTGTGCTTGTAGCAATGCCTGAGCGCCTATTTGAAGACCTGCATTGGTGGCGGTATAAGTCGTCAGTGCCGTCTTGTGTTTGGAGGTGTCGCTGTCGTATTTTTCCTGCTGCTTCTTCAGCTTATCATTCAGGCTGTCGTATTTTTCCGCCTCCATGATCAGGGCGCTGATATCCCGGTAGTCATCTATCGACTGCTGGAGGTTCTGGATCTCTGTCTCTGCATTCCGACGATCCTTCGCGGCTGACCGCATGCCCAACGCGCCCGAGACCAGCATGGAAAGGCTGATCACAGCAAGGCAAAGAGCAAATAATCTTGTCAGACCGGACGTCTTCACGCAGGAACCTCCATTTCTTTCGCTTATCTTTAATATTATACCAGCTTTTTGCTGAAAAGTGTAAAAAACTTATGTACAGATGGGGCTGTTGTGGGCAAAACGTCGAACATTCCGACTGGAGCTTTTCTTCGCTTGACAAACGGGAGTTTGCTCCCTATAATATCCAAAACGTCAAAATGTGACGCGATTTTGAAAGGAGAGAATTCATGGCGACCATCATCAATGAACCCGCCCATACTTTTAACGAGTATCTGCTCATCCCCGGTTATTCCTCCTCCAAATGCATCCCGGAGAACGTCTCTCTGAAGACCCCTCTTGTGAAGTTCCGCAAGGGTGAGGAGCCTGCGATCACGATGAATATCCCTATGGTCTCTGCGATCATGCAGTCCGTCTCGGGAGACCGGCTGGCCGTGGCGCTGGCAACGGAAGGCGGCATTTCCTTTATCTACGGCTCTCAGACCGTGGAAGATGAAGCGGCCATGGTCCGCAGGGCCAAGAGCTATAAAGCCGGCTTTGTCCGCAGCGATTCCAATATCAGTCCCGACGCCACTCTGCGCGATGTTCTGATCCTGAAGGAGAAAACCGGGCACTCCACAGTTGCCGTGACGGAGGACGGCACTGCTGACGGCAAGCTCATCGGCATTGTGACCAGCCGTGATTATCGCGTCAGCCGGATGGATCCCTCGACAAAAGTACACGAGTTCATGACCCCATATGAGAAGCTTGTCTGGGCGAAAGAAGGCACCACCCTCAAGGAAGCCAACGACATCATCTGGGATCACAAGCTTAATTCTCTCCCCATCATCGATGACAACGGGCGGCTCTGCTACTTTGTTTTCCGCAAGGACTACGACAATCACAAGCAGAACCCCAACGAACTGCTGGATGCCCACAAGCGTTATGTGGTCGGCGCCGGTATCAACACCCGCGACTATGAGACCCGCGTCCCCGCTCTGATCGACGCCGGTGCGGACGTCCTCTGCATCGACTCTTCCGAAGGCCACACCGACTGGCAGAAGTTTACCCTTGCCTGGATCCGCGAGCGCTACGGCGACACCGTCAAGGTCGGCGCCGGCAACGTGGTTGACGCGGCCGGCTTCCGCTTCCTGGCAGACTGCGGCGCAGACTTTGTCAAGGTCGGCATCGGCGGCGGTTCCATCTGCATCACCCGTGAGACCAAGGGCATCGGCCGCGGTCAGGCCACTGCCGTGATCGAGGTCTGCGCGGAGCGCGACCGCTATTACCAGGAGACCGGGATTTACGTTCCTGTCTGCTCCGACGGTGGCATCGTCTATGACCACCACATCACACTGGCCCTTGCCATGGGCGCGGACTTTGTCATGCTGGGCAGATACTTTGCCCGCTTCGACGAGAGCCCCACAAACCGCGTCAACATCGGCGGCACTTATTACAAGGAGTACTGGGGCGAGGGTTCTGCCCGTGCCCGCAACTGGCAGCGCTATGACATGGGCGGCGACAAGAAGCTCTCCTTTGAAGAAGGCGTCGACTCCTATGTTCCCTATGCCGGCTCCCTGAAGGACAACGTCGCTCTGACGCTGAGCAAGGTGCGCCACACCATGTGCAACTGCGGCGCTCTGTCCATTCCAGAACTGCAGGAGAAAGCGGTCCTGACCCTCGTCTCCTCCACCAGCATTGTCGAAGGCGGAGCCCATGATGTCATTCAGAAGGATACTTCCCCGTCGTTCAAGTAAAAAACTCTACATGAAGCTGACACAGCGCCGTTCCTCTCCGGAACGGCGCTGCTCGTTTTTATGGAATTGTTTCAGGCGCTCAGCTGTTCGACTCACGGGTCCAGAGCAAATCTCCCAGCATGTTCCGGTACTCGATCCGGATGGAACTCGGGTTTGTCCCGGCATAGGATGCGTAGGTCCTGCCGAGTTTGTAAATGGTCTCGACCGCCTCCTGCTCGGCCAGGCTCTCATAGACAGAGACGCACACTGCCGTGAACACGCTGCCATCCTCGTTCATCTCAATCGAGTCGATGTTCGGGCAGTAGATGTCTGCCGCGATGGCATCCAACTGGTCCTGAATATACGCACGGACCGCCGTCAGATCGCTGGTATCAAGGTCAGACAGGTCATAGACCTCCGGCACCGTAGCCGCTTCCGCTTCGGCCGCAGGCTCATCAGAGAAGAATACCGGTTCTTCAGCAGGTTCAAACGACGGAGTGTCGGACCCTCCAACTGCAGGCAGCGGAATGGTGTCGTCTTCTGTCTCCTCATAGTCGGACATCATGTCGTCTTCGAGCATCATATCATCTTCCAACATCATGTCGTCGTCGAGCATTTCGTCGTCTTCCGCATTCATCAGATCATCCTCTTCCATGAGCATGTCTTCCTCCTCCATGTCAGAGAAGTCCTCAGAAGAGGCCACAACCGTGGTGGCTTCGTCGTTTCGGTTCAGCAAGAAATGGCGAACCAGGAGGAAACCGGCTGCCAGAAGCGCCAGAATCACAACAGCAATGACGATGGCTTTACCAATTCCGCCGCGGCTTTCGCCATCCTCATCTTCTTCGATCTCGATGTCTTCGTACTCGACCAGGGGCCAATCGTCACCCTCGGCATCCTCCAGAGGCTCGTCATCCCACGGGTTCTCGCCGGAACCCCGCCGGAAAAGCTTCCCCAGACCGGACCTCTTTTCTTCGTTTTCTTCGATGCTGTCCCTTTTCATGATTTTCAGCGCCTCCTCTGTTGCCCTGTTTCAGAATCTATCTCTTCTCATGTTGTTCCATTATGAAGAAAACAGCCTGAAATCACAACAATTCCAAGCTGTTTCCTGGCGCAGAAGGAGGGATTTGAACCCTCGCGTGCTTTTTAGACACCTACTCCCTTAGCAGGGGAGCCCCTTCGGCCTCTTGGGTACTTCTGCAGATCCGAATGCTCAGATACTATAGCACAAAGCCCGTACCCTTGTCAAGAAAAAGCTTCTCTCTTTTCAGTCTTTTCTCAATTCCGTCTGTCTCTGTCGCTCTGTCAGTGCGTATATCGCTTTCCGTTCATCGCTCAGTGAAACAGCTTCTTTATCCGTTTGACCAGCTCGTCCGGGACCAGGCCCCATTCCGCCATCTCCCGGATCATTTTGACCAGGTCGCGCGGCATTGTTTTCAGTTCCTCGTCACGCATTTTCAGCAGCGTCTCAAAGAACTGGTCGAGTTCTTCCGCCTCACCCTCATCGAAAGGCAGATCGTCATCATCTTCGTCATCCCAGTCCTCGTCATCGTCCGGCCAGGCATTGTCCCGGTCGAACTGATGCATCAGGCTTGTCTTTGCCTCCAGGAACTTCGGCAGGTGATTCTCTTTCCGCAGCTGGATCCCGGTCCTCTCACAGAAGTCTGTCAGCAGGGCAAAGGCTCTGTCGTCTCCGACCAGGATGCTCTTCGGGGCGTTCTGGTCTGCGAGCATTCCTTCCGCCAGCTCGCGCAGAAGCTCTTCCGCATCTCTCCCGTTGCCCATAACCGGACGCAGCACCATCCCCGTCTTCCGGTCAACATTCATCAGCATCAGCGGAAAATACGGCGCCGCGTCGATCGCTGCTTCGTCCTCTTCGCTGTCCTCGTCCTCCTCGGCCTGCACCGGAGACGGAAAATAGAATGTCCCGCTCTCCCAGGTGCCTTTTTTCTTCATCTTCTGGATTCTGGCAACGAGAACCTCATTTTCCAGGATCGGCGTCGGCCAGACCCGCTCCGGGCTCGGGAGCGCCGTATAGCGGATCTCCCAATCGCTTCCGTTTTTAACCAGCAGAGGGATCTTCCCATCCCGTCTCAGCTCGAACAGTCTGATCTCTTCTTTGGTGTACTTCTTCAAGACCTTTTCCAGCCAGAGCGATGCTTCCAGCGCCTGACAGATTCTGTCTTCATCCAGTTTCGAGTCAAAGTGCCACGGATACTGTCCCGGGACATACTTCATGAACTGCGGAAACGCATTCTTCCCCCGCAGTTTTTTCTCGTTTTTCTTGCAGTATTCCTGGATCTCCGCAAGCTCGTCCTCGGCGAGCATATCCTTGCTTTCAAAGGAACACTGGATGCAGTCCTGACCGACAATCAGCTCCATCTCATCATCCTGGCTGAGCGTACCCGGCGCATGATCCAGCGTATAGCAGTAGCTTGCGTATCCGTTCTGGCCGACATAAACGCCCAGAGCAAGATGCTCCCCGAGCGCGCCCATCACGCTGCAGTAACCGATCTCTCCGTCGGCGAACAAGACGCCGTAGACTTCGGTATCCGCAAGCTGCTGCCAGAGCTTCCTGTTCCGGAAGCGAAACGCAAGATCGTACATTCTGTCTGTTGCCATGGTACGTTCCTCCTCTTTTAAAATGGCTGCCGTTCAGCGGTACAGGCTGCGCGCGTAGCGCATCAGGATCTCAGAGGCCTGTCCGCGGATATCCGCGCTCTCGGCCCCGAGCAGGACCAGCACGATATTATGAGCCTCGTCCCCCGCTGCAACCGGCATTGTAGCGACGAGGCAATATCCCGCCTTGTTGGTCGACCCGGTTTTCAGGCCGGTGACGCCCTCCATGTTGTAAATCAGGGGATTGGAGTTGGCCGTCCAATAGTCGTTCAGATCCGGGAAATGGGCCAGCGTCGTCGACGTAATCTCCGTGATCTCGGGATACTGCTGTATAATAAGCTGGGTCAGCAGATAGAGATCCGCCGCACTCATCAGGTTCTGGCGCTTCACCGGCACATTGCCGTCCGAATAGGACGGGAGTCCGTTGCAGTTATACATCACGACGGAATAAAGTCCCAGTTCCCTGGCGCGGGCGTTCATCCGCTCCACGAAGGCTTCTTCACTGCCGCAGAGATGCTCGGCCAGCGCCAGCGCCGCCTCGTTGCTGCTTGCCACCAGCATGGCTTCTACCAGTTCCTGGAACGGCACATAAGCCCCGGCTTCCATCGGGACGATCCCGTCCGCCGAGCGGGAGAGAGCCTGTGCCTGTTCCGAGATGCGCACCATATCCGACTGGTGGATCTCCCCTGCGGAGATGGCCTCCTTCAGGACCAGATAGCTCAGCAGCTTGCTGAGGCTTGCCGCCGGAAGCGCGCTGTAGCCGTTCCACAGGAACAGAACCTCGCCCGAATCCGCATCGGCCAGATAGACACTGCTGATGTTGTCGAAGTATCCCTCGTCCCGGAGCGCTTTCGCATCCGGAAGAAATGGCTGTGCCGGTTTGGCCGTCAGTGCCTTGCCGCTTCTCTCGATGGTCATATCCAGCATCAGCTGGACATCGATCAGGCTCATATAGAGGTCCCCGTTCTGCGGGTTGCAGGTATAGTATTTTCGCTCCGATCCGTCAACGAGGAGGCGGTTGCGGAACAGGTTGAGCACCGCCACGCTGGTCTGCCCGGAGATGCCGCCCGCGCCGGATCCGAGCACCGGCATCTGCCCCATGGAGACCGTGAAATACTCCCCCTCCGTGGAGGAGACAACCCTTTCAAAGCGGAACTGCTTTTCCGTCCCGCTCAGTGCCGCGGCGAGATCGGTCAGCGAAAGATAGATATTCCCTTCATAGGTGCCGTCATAAGCCCGCACCGCCCTCGGCGCGCCGTTTACCGTGACAGTCAGCGCATAAGGCTCTCCATCCGCGGAGGCAGCCGCCGGGCTGAGCGTCAGGCAGACCGCCAGAATCAGAAGCCATAGGGAGACTTTCTTTATCATCCTGCTCTCCTTCTTTCGCTGCTTATTATGGTGCCGCCGCCGAGGACAGTCTCTCCGTCTTCCGCGTACAGCACAGCTGCCTGTCCGGGCGCCGGCGCCCGCTGCAGGTTGTCAAAGCGGATCATGAGCCTGTCCCCGTCCTGCTCCACAGTTGCCGGGCGTTCCGGCTGCCGGTAGCGCAGCTTCACTCTGGCCCTGATCGGTTCTGTCAGCGGCTCTCCCGAAATCAGGTTGACACGATCGGCGTATACGGTGTCGATCTGGAAGCCCTCTTCTTCGGTGAGCGTCACGGTATTGTTGACGGGGTCAATGGCCGCCACATAGAGGGGCGCTTTCGCCGAGACGCCGAGTCCCCTCCGCTGCCCGACCGTATAGTGGATGATCCCCCTGTGCCGTCCGAGCACCTTTCCCTCCGGGCTGATGAAATCCCCCTCGGGAAAAGATCTGCCCGTGCTGCGCTGAATAAACCCCGCGTAATCTCCGTCCGGAACAAAGCAGATATCCTGGCTATCCGGTTTGTCGGCATTGAGGAAGCCATGCTGTCCTGCCAGTTCCCTCGCCTGCTGCTTGGTCAGCTCCCCCAGCGGGAACAGGGTCCGCTGCAGCTGTTCCTGTGTCAGGGAATAGAGCACATAGCTCTGGTCCTTGCCGGGATCGAGCGCTTTCTTCAGGCGGTAGCGTCCTCCGTCAGAGCAGACCCTGGCATAATGGCCCGTTGCAATCGCATCGCAGGCCAGCGCCTGTGCCCGCTCATAGAGCTTCTCAAACTTCAGATAGCGGTTGCAGTCAATACAGGGGTTGGGCGTCCGTCCGGCGGCATAGCTCTCAATAAACGGTCTGATCACACAGTCCTCAAAGGAATCGGTCAGGTTGAAGACATAGTACGGCATGCCAAGCCGGTACGCCACACTGCGGGCATCCTCCACATCCTCAAGAGAGCAGCAGGTTTTTCCCGTTTTGGCGGGCTCGTCCTCGCCGCGGAAGAGCCTCATGGTGCAGCCGACGCAGTCATATCCCTGTTCCTTCAGCAGCAGCGCCGCGACACTGCTGTCCACACCGCCGCTCATGGCCACCAGTACTTTTTTCATTCTGCCTCGTTTCCCGCAATCCGGAAGACCTGTCTCTCAGGCAGGGCTCCCCTGCGTGACGGAATTATGAAAAATATTATAACATTGCATCTCTTTTCTGCCAAGACCTTTTGTTTTTGGAAGGACTGTGATACAATTCTGCCATCAAACCGGCTGAAAGGAACAAGTATTATGCGCGCTGTTGTCACCAGAGTCAATCACGCTTCCGTCCGCATCGACGGAGAGATCCATGGACAGATCGGAAAAGGTCTCCTGGTTCTGCTGGGCGTCCATAGGGACGATACGGAGAAGGAAGCCTCAAAAATCGCGGATAAGATCTGCGGGCTGCGGATCTTCGAAGACGAGAACGGAAAGATGAACCTCGCGCCTGACAAAGCAGGCGCTCAGCTGCTGATCATCAGCCAGTTCACGCTCTTTGCCGACTGCCGCTCCCGGCGCCCCGGCTTCTCTCTGGCCGCCAGGCCGGATACCGCCATCCCACTGTATGAACAGGTGATCCGCGAGTGCCGCGAGCGCGGCTTCGAGGTGGAGACCGGCGTGTTCGCCGCGGAGATGATGGTCGATTCGGAAAACGACGGCCCCGTCACCATCCTGCTCGACACCAGCGAACTCTGACCGCTCCCTTAGCTTTCCTGACGCAGGCCGTGTTCACCGGCGGCGGCTGGCTCTTCGGGCGGCGGGTACGCCGCTCAGGCCATTTGGGCATCGCATCGAAACAAACGGAAATGTACAACAGGGACAGACTGCCGTTATACCCGGCTTCTGTCCCTGTCTTTCTATCATCCTATCATTGTTTCATGCTGCCGCCCAGAGAAATCAGCGGCCCTGGAGCTTGCCCAGAAGGCTGCCGAGGAGCCCGTCTTCTCCGATCATTCCGCCGGCGAGGATATCCGCAAGCTCCAGCTTCTCACCCTTCAGGATTCTGGTCGCGAGCTTCTTATTGTCAGAGCTGGCTTCCCGATAGAGTTCGACCAGCTTCTTCTCTGTGGAAGTGAGCGTCTCTGCGCTTGTAGTTTTGCTCGTAGCGGTGGTCTTCTTGGCAGCAGTCGCTGTCTTGGACGCGGTCGTCGTCTTTTTCGCAGCGGTGCTTGTTTTCGCCGTTGTTGTTTTTGCGGTGGTGGACTTTGCTGCTGTGGTCTTTTTTGCCGTGGTGGTACCGGTTGTCTTCTTTGCCGCGGTCGTCTTGGCCGAAGTTGTTGTTGCTGGCGAACCGCCCTTCGGCGCTTCCAGAAGGGACTTCTGCGTGATGCCGAGCGCTTTCGCGATTGCCTTCAGCTGAGCCTGGGACAGCTCCTTCTCCCCGCGCTCCGCTTTGCCGATGTCGCTGCCGCTGAGACCGTCGATCCCGCTGGCAAGCTGCTCCTGAGAGAGCTTTTTGGCCGTTCTGGCTTCCCGGATCAGGGTGCCGACTTTTTTTACCGCCATCGTTTTTCCTCCTTGATCATTCCTTGTATTTAAAATTTATTTTCTTGCTCCTCAGATATCCACGTTGAAGGCATCCTGATAACGCTGCTGCATCAACGGGCTGTCCTCTGCTGATGCCTTCTTCACGAGCTTCAATGCCGCGCCGAACATCCAGCTGACAAAGACCAGGAAGATGATCCCCATCAGATCGTTCTCCATAGACGCGATAAAATCATAAGCCCCGTGCAGCAGCACCGGAATCAGCAGCGACATTCTTCGCGCCCTCCGGGACTCCGCCTGGAACCCGGCCAGCTCACAGCGTTTTGCCACGCCGTACCACACCCCCATGAACACGCCGAAACAGGCATGTCCCGGGACCGCAGTGACAGCCCTGGCAAGCGCCGTGCCGAAGCCGTAGCGGAGGACATAAGCGATATTCTCCCACAGGGCGAAGCCCATCGACACGAACACGGCATACACAACGCCGTCAAACTGGCAGTTGAAATGCGGGCTCTTCCAGGTTCGGATCTTCAGCAGCAGGTACTTGAAGCCCTCTTCCGATATAGCCACAACGACAAAGTAAAGAAGGACATCATATGCAAGCCCGCCGCGCGGATAAAAATCCCGCAGAAGGTCTTCGCCGAGTTCTTCCGTAATCCCTGCAAAGGTCGTGGAGACAATCCCCAGAATCAGCAGACTGATCAGCAGGCCGATGGGCTCTTTTTCCAGTCTGTCCGCCCGGTAGACCCGGACCATCAGATAAACAGCCGGGATCACAGCCGCGGCAATCAGGATCAAATCAAGCATGGGAAACCAGGATCTCCCTCCGTGATAAGGTATAAGCCCGGCAATACCGCCGGGCTTATCAGATTGAACTCACTTGTCCAGATAGGTCTTCAGCAGCTCCTGCAGCAGTTCATCACGGTCGAGACGGCAGATCAGACTGCGCGCATTGTTATAGCTGGTGATATAGGTCGGGTCCTCAGAAAGGATATATCCGACAATCTGGTTAATGGGATTGTATCCCTTGACCATCAGGGAATTATATACGGAGGAGAGAATCTCCTTCATTTCGGCCTTACTGTCAAGTGCTGCAAATTTCCTCGTGACATCCTGCATAAAAACCACTCCCAACCACAAAGCATTTTCACACGCACCGCCTCACGGCAGGCATGACTCTATGTTCGTTATTATACCATAACTTGTGATCAAGTAAAGTCTTTTTTTGCATATTTTGTGGGTTTTATCTCATTTCCGCACCGTATTTTTCCCTCAGCGCCGCGAGCACCGACTGGACGATCGCTTCAGCGTGTTCGTCCGTCAACGTCTGGTCCTCTGCACGCATCGTCAGCGAGAAGGCGACGGATTTCTTACCTTCCACAATGTGGTGTCCGGTGTAGACGTCAAAGACGCGGCAGTCGGTGAGGTACTCGCCGCCGGCCTTACGGATGACATCCTGCATCTCCCCTACCGGGATCCGCAGGTCGCAGATCACGGCGATGTCTCTCGTGACAGCCGGGAATCTGGGCAGCGGCTTGAACACCGGGGTTCCGCCCTGCAGCCGGAAGAGCTCCTCAAAGGAGATCTGAGCGCAGTAGAACTCGGCATCCACGGAATAGTTGCGCATCACGCGGGGATGGATCTGCCCCAACGTGCCGATGCAGGCGTCGCCGACCCAGAGCGTCGCGCAGCGGCCGGGGTGATAGGAGGGATCGCCGGTCTGCTGCCGGAAGCGTGGATTCTCAATGCCGAGGCCCTGCAGCAGTTCTTCCACCCAGCCCTTCAGAACGAAGAAGTTCATCTCAGGGCCGTAGGCGCCGAGGGAGACCGTCTTCGGCTCGTCGGCAAGGCCGTCCGGGCGCTTGTGATAGGTTCTGCCGATCTCGTAGAGGGCGGCCGCTTTGTTGCGGTAGTTGTAGTTGCGCGTGAGGATCTCCAGCATGGAGGGCAGGATCGTCGTACGCATGATGGAGGTATCCTCGCCCAGCGGGTTCAGGATCTTCAGGCTGTCGCGCAGCGGAGAATCGGCCGACAGACAGATCTTGTCATAATAGCTTGGGCTGATGAAGGAATAGGTGATGATCTCATCCATTCCGAGTCCGCGGCAGATCTCACCGATCCTGCGTTCGCAGAGCTGCTCCGGCGTAAAGCCGCCGCAGGTGCTGATGGCCCCGGTGAACTGGATGGGAATCTCATTGTAGCCGTAGAAACGCGCAACCTCTTCGGCCAGGTCGGAATAGTGCTCAACATCCGCGCGCCAGCTCGGCACATGGACCGTCTCCCCTTCCACCGTGAAGCCCAGCTTCCGCAGGATCTCGGCCATGGTGGCAGTGTCGATGTCGGTCCCCAGGAGTGCGTTGATCTTCTGCGGCTCCAGCGCAAGGACGGTCTCCTGCTTTCCGGCAGGATAGACGTCGATAACGCCTTCAACCACTTCGCCCGCTCCCAGCATCTCGACGAGCTCGCAGGCACGCTGCACGGCGCGATACGTGTTCTCTGGATCAAGTCCCTTCTCATACCGGGAGGACGCGTCCGTGCGCATGCCGAGCGCGGTCGCCGTTCTGCGGATCGAGACGCCGTCAAAGTTCGCGCTCTCGAAGAGCACCATCGCCGTATCGCCGACGATCTCGCTGTTCTCGCCGCCCATGACGCCCGCCACGCCGACAGGCTTGTCGGTGTCGCAGATGCAGAGCATGCTCGTGTTCAGCTTTCTCTCCGTCCCGTCCAGCGTCCGGATCACTTCGCCTTCTCTGGCCAGACGGACATGGATTTCCCCATTGTCCACACAGCCGAAGTCGAAGGCGTGCATGGGCTGGCCGTATTCCAGCATGACATAGTTGGTGATATCGACCAGGTTGTTGATGGGACGCATGCCCGCATTGCGGATACGCTCGCGCATCCAGGCCGGAGACGGCGCGATCTTGACATTCCGCACCATCCGGGCAGTATAGCGGCGGCAGAGCTGCGGCTCTTCCACAACGATTTTGGTGAGGTCGTTGATATTTCCGCCGGCCTTTGCCTCCACAACGGGCGTATGCAGCTTCAGTGCCTTGTCGAAGGTGACAGCCGCCTCGCGTGCCAGACCGATCATGCAGAGGCAGTCGGGGCGGTTGGGCGTGATCTCAAACTCGACTACATGGTCGTCGCGCCCGATCAGGGCAGCGATATCGTCCCCGGGCTTTACATCCTCATGGAGGATAAAGATCCCGTCGGGAATGCAGTGCGGGAACTCCGCCTGCTGAGCGTGCAGATCCTCCAGTTCACAGATGTGATCCTTTTTCGTGTCATAAGCGATGAGGTCGCCCTCATGCAGGTTGTCGCAGCGGCTGAGCGTAACGCTCTCCTGTCCGCCGACATCCAGCGTCGCCTTCCAGCCGTCCTCCGCAGCCTCAACGCGCAGCACCTTTGCCGCCTTCACCGGGCCATAGATCTTGTCGCCGGCCTTGATGTCCGCAGAGATGGAGGGTTTGTCCTTGTCCAGCGGGTGATAGTCTCCGAGGATCGCCGCGGCGTGGATTTCACCGTAGGCATAGTCGTGCGTGGTGAGCTCCAGCTCCTTCAGCGAGCAGAGCATCCCGTCGGAGAGAACGCCGCGGAGCTTGCCGCTGTGGATCTCCGCTCCGGTGGGCAGCAGCGCACCGTCCAGGGCGGCGGGCACCAGATCCCCGACGTGGACGTTCCATGCGCCGGTGACGATCTGAACGGGCTTCTCCGCTCCGACGTCGATCTGCGTTACAAACATGTGGTCGGAGTCCGGGTGCTTCTCCATCGAGAGCACCTTGCCGACGCGGACGTTCCGGATCCCCTGAGAGAGATCTTCCGTCACTTCAACCTTGGAGCCGGAGACCGTCATTGCCTCCGCAAAGCTCCGATCATCCACTTCATCCAGCGGGAGATCGACAAACTCATTCAGCCATTTTCTCGAAAGCTTCATATTCTCCCACCTCCTTTAAAACTGCTCCAGGAATCTGACGTCGTTCTCAAAGATCAGACGCAGGTCCGTGATCTTGTACTCGCCCATGGCGAGACGCTCAAGCCCCATGCCGAAGGCCCAGCCGGAATACACATCCGGGTCAATGCCGCAGCCGGCCAGGACCTTGGGATGCACCATGCCGGCGCCCAGAACCTCAATCCAGCCCTCGCCCTTGCAGGTGGGGCAGCCCTTGCCGCCGCACTTGTGGCACTGGATGTCCATTTCGCAGCTCGGCTCTGTAAACGGGAAATGATGCGGGCGGAACCGGGTCACCGTCCCCTTGCCGTAGATTTTCTCCACGACGAGATTCAGCGTGGCCTTCAGGTCAGACATGGTCACGCCCTTGTCGATGACCATGCCCTCGATCTGATGGAACATCGGGGAGTGGGTCGCATCGACCTCGTCCTTGCGATAGACGCGTCCGGGGGCGATCATCCGAATGGGCAGTTCCTTGGTCTCCATGGCGTGGATCTGCATGGGAGAGGTCTGGGTCCGAAGCAGGATTTTGCTGTCCTCGGTGAAATAGAAGGTATCCGTCCACTCGCGGGAAGGATGTCCCTCGTCGATATTCAGCTTGGTGAAGTTGTAGTCCGCCAGCTCGACCTCGGGGCCGTCTACGATCTCAAAGCCCATGCCGATGAAAATGTCCTTGATCTGGTCGAGGACGTTGTACATCGGGTGCTTGTGCCCCAGGTCCTTCTTCTCGCCCGGCAGCGTGACGTCGACCGTCTCCTGCAGCAGCTTCATCTCCAGGCGGGCCTCATTCAGGGCCTTGCGCCGCAGCTCGATCGTGTCTTCAATTTCACTGCGGAGCTGGTTTGCCAGCTGACCCATCTGCGGACGCTCTTCTGCGGAGAGCTTGCCCATCTGCCGGAGGATCCCGGTCAGTTCGCCTTTTTTCCCGAGATAGCGCACACGCAGGGCTTCCAGCGATTCCACATCCTCGGTCTCGAGGATCGCCCGCATCGCCGCTTCTCTCAGCATTTGCATCATTTCTCTCATGTCTTGCTCCTCATAAAAAATAGCCTCCGTCCCTAACAATAGGACGAAAGCATGTTCCGCGGTACCACCTATCTTCGACACTGCCGTGCCGCCACTCAAACGGGCTTAACGCACCCATACGCCGGGGATTGGCCGGAGCTCCCGGGCGAACCAAGCGCCGCGCTTCGAAGGGGCTTGCAGCCGGTGACCCCCACTCTCTGGCGAATTGCCATGCGCTATTTTCCCGTTCACAGCAAAAGATAGAGTAACACAATCTTCCCTGATTTGCAAGCACGAATTGACAGGTTTCTGAAAAATGCTTATAATAAGCCCGTTCAGAATCACGCCTCGAAAGGTTGAGATCTCATGAGAGAAAACTTTTTTGCCTATATCTCCCGTATGCGCTACATCGGCCGCTGGAGTCTGATGCGCAACTCGCTTCCGGAGAACATCCAGGAGCACAGCCACATGGTGGCCGTCCTTGCCCACGCATTGGGTGTGATCCGCCGGGATGTGTTCGGTGTTCCCTGCAGTCCGGAAGAGGCGGCGGCAGTTGCGCTGTTCCACGACAGCAGCGAGATCCTGACCGGTGATCTTCCGACCCCGATCAAGTACCACAGCGATGATATCCGCGAGGCCTATAAGCAGGTAGAGGCCCTCGCCTGCCACAAGCTGCTGGAGACGCTGCCTGCCGAGCTGCGTCCCGCCTATGAGCCGCTTCTCACCGGCGAGGTGCAGGACCGCGTCCATGATCTGGTAAAGGCCGCGGATAAGCTCTCGGCCTATATCAAGTGCATTGAAGAGCGCAAGGCCGGCAACAACGAATTTCTGTCCGCCGAGGCGCAGACGCGGAAGATTCTGGAAGACTGTCACATGCCGGAGGTCGACTATTTTCTTGAGCACTTCATTCCGTCCTTCGAGCTCAACCTCGACGAGCTGGGGACGATCGAGTGACATGAAGCAGCGATGCTGTCTCCCATTAGCAAAAGGGCTAAAGAGAAACAGCATCGCTTTCTTTTTCAAAGTCAGGACCACCACTTCAAGTGGTGGTTTGAAATCGCCCCTGTAAGGGGCAGAATACTTGCGCCCGCCCAAGGCGGGGTATCGAAAGCCTGATACTGGCTACCTCACAATGAGGTTATTTGATTGCCCTGCTTTCTT